>NZ_CP007139.1:3269851-3923821 GCF_000724625.1 Fimbriimonas ginsengisoli Gsoil 348
CACCCGATCGCGCCATGCTCGGCCGCGACTTTCGGCTTAATTCCGCGCCATCCGCCGCCGTATCGGGCGATGACGATCTTGCCCTTAACCTCAATGCCGCGCTTTTCCAGTTCCTCATAGTCCGCCGGCATGCCGAAGTTGACATAAACCAGCTTTCCACGTACGTCTCCGTCACGCGAGTAAGCGTTGTATGGGGGGAGTTCCTCGGCGGTTAGGCGGGCAGAGGTGTCGCCGACGATCGGTGGCTCGGTCAGCTTCGCCTTGAACATCCCCATCGTGAGGATTCGGGTGCGGGGAGAGGGGAAGAGGACGGTGAACGTCTCGATGTGGGCTTGGAGTCCAAAGGACTCGTAAAGCTTGAGCATGAAGTTTGCGTTTTCTAACCCGTAAGGAGATCCTACGTGGTGCGGACGCGCGCTCAGGCGTTTCATCCATCCGCGGAGGTCACCGGCGTTAATCGCGGCATCGAACTTAGTTTCGAGCTCGCGCTCGCGCACGGAGCCGACCGGGGAGAATCCAACCAGCGGGATCGGCTTCGGTTGAGGAAGCGGACTTTGGCTTGGGGTGGATTGGGGAAAGAGCAGGGCAAGGGAGGCAGCGACGATGCTCATAACCGAGCCCGGAGACTACCTCGGTCGGCTACCCTTATGGGAAATGGAATTCGACGGCATCATCGATATTTCGCGTACGATCACCGCGGAATCGGTCGTGTATCCGGGCGATCCTCGGTTGGAGATGTCGCCATTCCTGTCGATCGGCGAAGAGTCGCCTTGTAACGTGACCCGTCTTGGCTGGATTACCCACTTCCTCACCCATGTCGATCCGCCGCTCCATTTCGTAGCTGGTGGATTATCGGTGGCCGAAATGAGCCTCGATTCGTTTTGTGGCCAAGCGGTGGTGGTTCACGCTCACGGGGCTGTGATCGAGCCCGCCGATCTTCCTATGGCGGAAGAAATCCGCGGGCGTTGCATTCTATTTAGAACATCCAACTCTGATCGATGGGACCCGCGTACGTTCATCGAAGACCACGTCTATGTGGCGCACGAGACTGCGCTCAGCCTTGTCGAGATGGGTGCGAAGCTGGTTGGGATCGACTACCTTAGCCCCGATCGTTTCGGGGACGAGGAGTATCCAGTGCACCGCACTCTACTTGGCGCGGGCATTCCGATCCTCGAGGGGATCGACCTCTTGCAGGTGGCTCCGGGGCGGTATAGCTTATTCGCGCTTCCCCTTAAGATCGCGGAGGGGGATGGATCGCCTGTTCGGGCGATTTTGCTGCCCTTTAAATGAAGCAGGGCCCCGTCGTGTGACGGGGCCCCAGGAGGTGCTTCGGTTTGGTTCTTTTTGGAAGGAACTTTTCGACTTACTTGGTCATCACGCCAGGGATGAAGCCGTTGTGGCCGGCATGGCTGCAGCTGATGCCGAGGGAGCCGGTGGGGATGGCGGTGGAGGCGCCGCCCTCGTCGTTCACCGAACCGGTGGTGGCGACGGAGTACGTGCCGCCGTCCGGACAGCTCGGCACTGCGCCGAGGTCGGGAGTGAGAGCGGAGATCGTCATCGTGGTGAAGTCGGCGGCTCGGTTCTTCACTTTCCACGCCTGGGCGGCGTTGGCGATCGACTGCATGTTGGCTCGGCAGGTCTTCTTACTGGAGTCGGCGACCGAGCTCAGGTAGAGCGGCAACGCGACCGCCATGAGAGTGGCGAGGATCAGGACGACGACGAGGAGTTCGACGAGGGTGAAACCACGGCGATTGTTCTTCTTGAAGGATGGCATTTTGGTCTGTTCTCCGGTTGAGGCGAGTTGCTTGAGCGTTCTTGTCTCGGTAGCTCTTCCTGTCTTTCGTTTTCGGCAATGCCCGGAGAAACCTTAGGGGGCGCAATTATTTCGGACAAAAAACGCCCAGAAAACGGCGATTTGAACCTACGCTCTAAGCCCTACCGGGCCTAGCGAAGTCCCAGACCGCTCATCCGCCGCTCGTCGCCGATCAACCCTCCGGTCCGGAGATCGAGCTCGAAAACCGTGCAAGTTCGGCCGGGCACCATCGCTTCGTCGTAGACGATCACGACGGCTCGGCGCGTGGGGTCTTGGTTGTCCATGGTGTCGACGACTTCGCGGGCGATACCGGAGAGGAGTCCCGGAACACCTTCCGCCTCGGCGACCAGCAGCCCTCGCGTTCGATATCCCAGTTCGGGCGTGCTGTGCAGGGAACGGACGGAAATCACCGCCGCTACCGGCCCGTGCGACGCTCGGAATTCTTGGATCGTGTCCCCGATCATGCCGGCGAAGCTGCGCGCCACCACCGTGTGGCGTCCTTCGATAGGTAGACGAGTCTGCCGAATAACCTTCCTGGTAAGCACCTGCATGTCCACCATAATATCAAGGAATGTGGACGAAACATGTAGACGCTATGTAAAGATGTGCGCCATTTTTCTAAAAGCCAACCGCCGCCCCGTCTTTCCTGGATTCGGTGCCGGCCACGTATCCGTCACCGTTTCGCCGTATGAGTTGAGCGCCTCCGAACGCTTGATTCGTCCAGCCCGGCTGGACCTCAACCTCGTGGCCCAGCGTGCGCAACCGCTCCACGACCGTTGGCGGCATCGCCGTTTCGACGGCGACGGAGCCGCCTTCCATTACTTGCCAACGGGGAGCGTCGGCCGCTTCCTGCGGGTTTTGTCCGTTCAGCAAAACTCGGATCGCCATCTGGAGATGCCCCTGAGCTTGCATCGCCCCGCCCATGACGCCAAAGCTCATCGCCGGCTGGCCACCTTGAGTGACGAATCCGGGGATGAT
Source organism: Fimbriimonas ginsengisoli Gsoil 348 (assembly GCF_000724625.1). Lineage (GTDB taxonomy): Bacteria > Armatimonadota > Fimbriimonadia > Fimbriimonadales > Fimbriimonadaceae > Fimbriimonas > Fimbriimonas ginsengisoli. The sequence continues at coordinate 3,272,643 of NZ_CP007139.1, forward strand.
GGTGTGGAATGGCCGTTTACGCGGTCCGACCGAGTTGGCATGTCCCGGCTGCGACCGGAAGCCGCATCCGCGGTTCTGGAGGCTGATGCCGGTCCCAGGGACTACGACGCCAGAGCCGAAACCCATGTAGTTGGATTGGATGAAGGAAACCATCATCCCGCGCTCGTCGGCGGCAGTGAGATACACCGTCCCGCTGTTAGGCGGCATCCCGAACTCCGGTTGGGCCGCGCGGGACCGATCGATGAGCCAGGCTCGACCACGCAAGTAAGCGCCGTCGAGCAGGGAGGCCGGCGTCACTTCCATGTGGTCGGCGTCCGCCACGTATTGGTGAAGGTCTGCGAAGGCGAGCTTCATCGCTTCGATTTGGAGATGGATCGATTCGGGAGAGTCTGGAGAGATCCGATCAAGACCGCCGAACTCCTGCAGGATTCCAAGCGCGATCAGTGCCGCGATCCCCTGGCCGTTCGGCGGAATCTCGTGAATCTCGTACCCATACCACTCGAGCGAAACGGTGCCGCACCAGTCGGCTTGGTGGCCGGCAAGATCTTCCAGGCTCATCACGCCTCCGCACCGGTTGGAAAAGTCGACCATTCGTCGGGCAAGGTCTCCCAGATAAAAATCCTCTCCACCGGTTTCGGCGATCCGGCTCAGCGTGTCGGCCATTGCGGGAAGCCGAAACGTTTGCCCGGCCGTAGGCGCCGATCCGCCAGGCATGAACGCCTCGGCAAAACCGGGCTGGTGGTGCAGAACCTCCGCCGCTCGCTGCCACGAGCGGGCGATGACGGGGGACACGGCGTAGCCTTCGCGGGCGTAGGCGATCGCGGGCTCGAACAGATCGCGAAAGGGGAGCCGCCCGAACCGCTCCGAAAGCGCCCTCCAAGCCGAGACCGCGCCCGGGACGGTGACGGTATCCCAGCCGCGTTGCGGCATTGTTTGCAGGTTCGCAAAGCGCTCCGGCGTCCAGCCCGCGGGTGATCGTCCGGAGGCATTGAGCCCATGCAGCGCCTCGCCATCCCAAAGGATCGCGAACGCGTCACTCCCGATCCCGTTGCTGGTCGGCTCGACGACGGTGAGAGCGATCGCCGTTGCGACCGCCGCGTCGACGGCGTTGCCGCCGGCCCAAAGCATTCGGAGTCCCGCTTGCGCGGCCAGTGGCTGGGATGTGGCCACGACGTTCCGGGCCAAAAGTGGCTGGCGCACGCTTAGGTATCGAGAATCCTGAGTCATTGAGAACCAGACGATACCAAGCGAGCGCTACTTAGAATTTATAGGCGAGACCGAAATTCAGCCGGGACGTACCGTCGACCCATTCGACGGATGCGCGGGCCAAGGGGCCCTTCGGAATCGCATACATACCGGTGACGGAGTAGGCCTGTTGCACGCCGCGTTTGCGCCCGTACTCGAGGAAGACATCGACTCCGGTCTTCTGGAACACCGCGGGAAGGTACGCGCCGACGGTTTCGTTGGTGGTGCCGTCGATTCCGTTTCCGAATTCGCCGTACCCGTCAAGAACGTTGCGGATTAGGGGCATGGAGAGGCTGGCCGCTCGACCGTGTCCGCCCCCTCGGATCCCGGATGTCTCCAGGAAGTGGCCGCCGATCACGCCGCCGTAGGCGCGGAAGAATACTGAGGCGAGCCCGCCGCTTTGAGCGCCCGAAACGTACTTGTTCGCGTCATAGATGTACGCCGCCTCCACGGAGAGAGCTTTTTTGTCCATCCGGAATCCGGCGGACGAGAAGCGATCGGCGATGAGTTGGGTGTCAACGGTGTCGTTGAAGACAGGTCCATGGTAGAACCGCCGCCGACCGGCGAAGACCTTCACCTCGTCGGTCATCGGGCGCTCTAGGGCAAGCACCGACCCGAAGCGACCCAAGACTCCGGTTTCAGGTTCGTGATAGAACTGGATAACGTTCGCTTCGTAGCTGTAGCGGGAGTCTCCGAGCATTCCGTCTACGTCGGCTCGGCCACCGGCGAAAGCCGGAGTGCCTGCAAATCCGAAAACGGTAGTCCTAAGCGCAGGGGCGTATAGCGGATATAGGTGGTCGTGGTCGGCGGCAAGGCTCGCGCCCAGGGCGATCGCGGGGATGAGGTACGAGGTTTCCGTATCGTCCACCAATGGCAGATCCCGCTTGGGGTCGATGCCGGGAGCCCGGTTCCCGCGAACGATCACGCTGAGAGATCCGGTGCCTACCGCGGTGTTTTTCGTCGACTCGTTTACGGGGTCGGAGCGGATGGTGACGAAGCTTTGGGTGCCTCCCAAGACGAGCTGGCCGGCTTCGTTCTCGAACCCTCCGAACCAGGTGTTACCGCCGGTAAGGGTTTCCCCGTTGCCTTTAACTCCCCCATCTTTGCCGGTCGGGGTTTCGGCGGGCGATAGCTGCGTAGGCTCCGAGGGCTGGCCATCGGCTCCTACGGTTACTTTTTGTCCGGCCGTGACCGAGATGGTGCGTCCGCCGATGGTCATGTCGACGGTGCCTTCGTAGACGAGAAGGTCGCCGTTCGATCTGACCTCGAATGCGGTGCCGCGCGCGGTAGCCGTGGCGGTTGGAGTTTGGACCGTGGTGTTCACGCCCTTGGCGACCTTGACCCAGACGGCGCCCTGATGGAGTTGGATTTGTCGTAGGGACGCTGAGTCTTCGATGGTCATATCAGTCCGCTCGTTGATGCGGAGGATCGAATGATCGTCGAAATCGATTTGCGCGTGCGAGCGGCGCAACGTGCGGATGCCGTAGTGATTTTTTACTCGCTGCCCCTCGCGAGCGTCGACGTAATCGCTTCCTCCCGCTTCGCGGGTTATCTTGACTTGGCGGACGATGGAAAGCTTCCCAACTTCTTGGGCGTTCGCGACGGCGATGGTGGCGAAGGTGACGACGGCGAGTGCGACATTGCGTGATCGGGCCATTGTGTGCCTGGGCAGGAGTATTCCCGCCCAGGCCATTCTATGCCGTTTTCCTATTTGGTTGCTACGGAATCTCGTGCCGGCCTATCTTCGGATGGGTCTTCAAAGGGAGTTTCGGACCATTCGACGACCTTGAAACACGGAACCGGCTGCGATTTCCCCTTCAAAGTAACCGCGCCTAGGGACTCAACCCTGACGTGTCGTCTTACCAAGTCGTACGTTGGCTCGTCGATGATCACGTCTGGCTCGCCCGTTACCCCTTGCAACCGGGAGGCGAGGTTTACGGTGTCGCCGATAATCGTCCAGTTCCGCAGCTGCTTGCTGCCGATGTCGCCGCCGAGGAAGCCACCGGTGGTGATTCCGAAGCCGGTGGCCAGGACGTGGGACTGACCTTCGGCATCGACGACCGGCCTCATTGCGGCCTCTCTCATCTGCCATGCCGCGCGTACGGCCGCGATCGCGCTTCCTTCGAATGAGATGGGAGCCCCGAAGACGGCGAGGATGCCGTCGCCGAGAAACTTGTCAATCGTTCCGTTAGCCTTGGCGATGATCGTCGTCATCTTTTCGAGGTGCAGGTTCAGGAGGTCGACCACTTTTTCCGGCGAGTGCTTCTCGCTAAACGAGGTGAACCCGCGGATATCGCCGAACATGACCGACGCGTCGTACCGGCGGGCGCCGATGCTCTCCTCGCTCTGGAGAATCTGTTCGAGGACGGCGGGCGAAACATAGCCGGCCCACCGCCGCTTGATCGACCCGCTCTCAAGCCAGCCAACGCCGGCGGACGAGAGAAAGATGAGACCAATGGGCACGATCCAGGGGACGTGCAGCGACGAATACTTTAGCGACAGGTAGGAGAATCCAAAGACCAAGAATCCGCAGCCGAGGACCATTAGTAGGCCGACAAGATTGCTGTTCCTCCGCACCATCGCGATCGCCCCGAGGGTCGTGAGGAAAACCATTCCCCAGATGCCGGCGAAGGTGGTTTCTCGTACAAAGGTGTGCTGAAGGAGGGCGTTAAAATGCAGCGCCTGCAGCACGACCCCGGGCATCTCCTGCCGTACAACCGAACCGACTTTGTCGCCTCGAATGCTGGTGTAGGCGGTTGGATACTGCTCTCCAAGAGCTTTCATCAGGTCGAGGCCGGTGACCCCGACGAATACGATCTTATCTTTGAAAACGCCGGGAGCAAAACTGGGAGCGCTGCCGGGAAGATAGTCCGGGGGCTGTCCGGCAGCTTGACTGAATGAGCCGGAATTCATGTTCAGCGGAGAAGCGCTCGGATAGTCGATCTTGACGAACGGAATTTCGGTGTGGTCTTTAGGATCGGTAAGGGTGAACCCAGTGCGGGGAATTCTCAGCGAACCCAGGTTCACGGCATCTGGCCGAACTCGGATGCTTTTCTCATCTAGGTTGTGCAGGGCCATGTAGGCGGCAACCGGCAAGCTTGGAATCAACTCACCCTGAACGGTCATCACGGGCACCATCGCGCGCACAACTCGGTCGTCGGCATCCGGTGTGACTTCGGCCAGCCCGACTCTGGCGTGGCCCTCGAAGTCGATACCGTTGTCTTCGTCATCGTGGTAGGGCGCCTCCACGGATTTGCGATCGCGGGCGATGTCGCGGTCGATGCGCATGGTGAGCACTACCTTCTTTGTGCTCCTCAAAACTTTGTCTAAAGCTAGATCGTCTTCCCGGCCGAAGGGGGAGGGGCCGGCAAAAAGGACGTCGTAAACGACGAGCTTCGCTCCATCCGCGAGAATGTTCTTGATCACTTGGGCGTGAAAACGGCGTGGAACCGCCCAATTGTGCTTGAGCTCCACCTCATCGGCGTGATCGAAGCCGACTACGACAATACTTGGATCGAGCCTTTCGGACATCGGACCACGCAACGCCATCATTGCGTCGTAGCCCTTTTCCTCCGCGAACCTTACCGGCCCGATCGCCGAGGCAATCATGGGTGGAACTTCGAAGCGTCCCGGCGGCCAAGCGAAAGCGCTTAGGGTTGCTGCAAACGCCGCCAAAGCGACGGCGACGAAGAACTTGCGGCCGAATTTAATGAATTGCCGTGGCTCGCCGTTTGCCTGGACCTTCCGCTTCACAGTTGGAGTGTAGCGAGAAACCCTCTCGCCGGACGCAAAATCGTAAGGGACAAAGCTGTATAGACTGCGGTGGCCTGCCACCGCTTTTGCTCAGCGAGCCTGCGAGCGCCGTGTTGCCATAATCTATTTCTGTGAAGCAGTGGCCCCACAGCCCATCCCGAGCCGTTGCTAGCCCCGGCGTTTCCTATCGATAAACTAAGCCTAGAAGACGATTACTAAGTGGCAAGCGGCGCTCGCAGGCTCGCTGGCCGAAAGCGGTGGCAGGCCACCGCAGTCTATATCTAGCCGAGGGTGAAATACAACGTGGTGCCGTGACCGGGTTCGCTTTCTACCCAGACAGAGCCTCGGTGGCGTTTGATGATTCGGGAGACGTTGGCGAGGCCGATGCCGGTTCCTTCAAACTCGTGCTCGTGGACGAGCCGCTCGAAGGGGCGGAAGATCTTCTCGGCATATTGCATATCGAAGCCGACGCCTTGGTCGCGCACGAAGAAGACCGTTTTCCCATCCCGGGGACACGAACCGACGGTGATCGTGCCGCCCTGCGGCGAATACTTGCAGGCGTTCTCCATCGCATTGTCGAGGAGGATCCTAATGAGGCCCGGGTCGGCCACGGCGCACATATTCGGCTCGATCTGGATATCGATCGGGCTGGGCCAAGGACGATTCTTCAGTTCCTCCGCTACCGACGTAGCGATCTCGCTGATGTCGACCTGCTGAAGTTCCATGTTTTTGCGGCCGAGGCGGGAAAGCTGCAGCAGATTGTCGATGAGCTCGGCTAGGCGGTTTGCCGCTTTCGACTGCCGCTCGAGGTATTCGCGCTCGTTCTCCGTGAGGCGGTCGGCGGCGTCTTCGAGCAGCATCTTACTGGTCGAGCAGACCGTTCGCAACGGTGCACGCAGGTCGTGCGATACGGAGTAGCAGAACGCTTCCATCTCCTCGTTCGCCGCAACTAACTCGGTGGTTCGCTCCACCACGCGCCGTTCCAGCTCCTCGGCAAGATCGCGCATGTGCTGGTGCTCCAGCGCCTCTTGAGTTTCGCGCTGGCGGCGCTCCGCTTCCCGGAGCTCGCTTTCGTGGAGGAGGAGGGTTTGGATCCGCAACTGCTCGTTCGCCTTGTAGAGATCCACGAACACCCGGACTTTGGAGCGCAAAATCTCCGGATTGAACGGTTTGGTGAGGTAGTCGACCGCTCCTACCGAATAGCTTAGGAACCGCTGCTGCTCTTCTTGACTGTGGGCGGTCACGAAAATGATAGGGACCGTGCGGGTCCGCTCTCTGCCGCGAATCAGTTCGGCGGTCTCGAACCCGTTCATCCCCGGCATTTGCGCGTCCATCAGAATTAGCGCGAAATCCTCCTTGAGAAGGTGCCGCAACGCCTCTTCGCCGGACGAAGCGAACCAGAGTCGCTCCCCCAGAGGCTCGAGCACCGCCTTGAGCGCCGTCAGATTTTCCCGCCGGTCGTCTACAAGGAGGATGTTAGCGCGGTGGCCGACCTCGACCGCCGCGTGTTCCATGAACATAGTCACCCCATCATTTCCTACGTCTCGGAGATGCCGAGGTGTCGTCGAAGCATCGTCAATAGCGCCCCCGTGTCCACGGGCTTTGTGATGTAGTCGTTCGCCCCTGCGGTTATGCACTTCTCGCGGTCCCCCTCCATTGCCTTCGCGGTGAGGGCGATGATTGGAATGTTCTTCAGAGATGGAATGTTCCGGATCTTGCGGGTCGTTTCGTATCCGTCCATGTCCGGCATCATCACGTCCATGAGGACAACGTCGATGTCCGGATGTTGGATGAGAGTTTGGATCGCGTCGTTCCCGCTTTCCTCAAATTGAACCGTTAGTCCCTGAGACTCCAACATGCTCGTAAGGGCGAAGATATTGCGTACATCGTCGTCCACCACGAGCACTTGACGCCCTACGAGCCCCTCCGGTTTCGTGAGCGTAGCCGTGGTTGCGCCGTTGCGCGACGGTATCGGCAGCGACTTTCGAGTTGGAACGGGCCTTGGCATCGACGGCATGCTGTCTTGCCATCGCCGTTCGAGGAATTCCCTCTGAGCCGGAGGCATCTTTTCAACGACCCGGTGGAGGAAGAGGGCGGTCTTATCAACCAACGGCTCGGTGGAGGCCGAACCCTTCGCGATGATCGTGGTGGCGTACCGCTTGAGCTGAGCTTCTTCCTGCTTCGTCAGATCCTTTCCGGTGTAGATGATTACCGGGAGCTCCTTGAGGCGCTCCTGCTTCCGGATCCGCTTAAGCACCTCGAAACCCGCCATGTCGGGCAGGGAAAGGTCGAGAATAAGGCAGTCGAAGGACCCGTTTTGGAGCGCTTTTAGCGCCTCTTCGCCAGTCGCGACGGCGGTGATCTTCACCACCTCGGCGCCCAAGAGCTCGCCGATCGTGCTGCGCTGCACCTCGTCGTCCTCGACGATGAGCAACTCCTTGATCTCCCGGTTGACGTAACCCTTGATATGGGCGAACGCACCCTCCAGCGCCGGTCTCGTAACCGGCTTTTCGAGATAGGAGATCGCGCCCATGGCAGCTCCTTTCTGGCGATCCATGACGGAGATAACCTGGACCGGAATGTGGCGTGTGGCTGGGTCGCGCTTCAGTTGGTCGAGCACCTTCCACCCGTCCACGTCGGGCAGCTTCAGGTCGAGACTGATCGCGTCGGGTTTATATTGGTTGGCAAGGTCGAGGGCGGTAAGGCCGTCGTAGGCGACCAAGCCCTTGAACCCCTGATTCCGAGCGACGTCCAGGAGGATGTTCGAGAACGTCATGTCGTCCTCGACGATCAACACCACCCGATCCTTTTCAGTGATGTTGTTCCGGTCGTCTTCTCCTTCGATAAGCACGCTGGGGGCGGATCGGACGCCAGTGACGCTATCCGTGAACTTCGTCGGAATATCCGCGTAGGCCATTCCGGACGGCGTGTTCGAAGAGAAAGCGGTGGGGATCTCCGGAACCGGCGGCGCCACGTAGGTGTGCGGCAGATAGAGGGTGAAGGTGCTCCCCTTGCCGACTTCGCTCTCTACCCGGATCCGTCCGCCGAGCAGCCTGGTGATGGCGCTGCTGATCGAGAGCCCCAGACCGGTGCCGCCGTACTTCCGGCTGGTGGTGCCGTCGGCTTGCTGGAACGCCTCGAAGATGAGCTGATGCTTGTCCGCCGAGATTCCCACGCCGGTATCGGTGACCCGGAAGGCGATGAGATCGCCGGCCGGGCAAAGAATGCCGTTCTCGAGAACGATGTCTCGATCCGAGCGCTCGATGCTGAGCTCGACGAATCCCTTCTCGGTGAACTTGAACGCATTGCTGAGCAGGTTTCTTAGCACCTGCTGCAACCGTTGCGAATCGGTTGTGATCGCGGCGGGTGCGTCCGGCGCGAGCTGGACGCGGAACTCGAGCCCCTTTTGCTCCGCCATGTGGCGGATCGACCGGTTGACGTACTCCTGAACCTCCCGCAACGGAACCCGAGTGACCTCGATCTCCATCTTGCCGGCTTCGATCTTCGACAGGTCGAGGATCTCGTTGATCAGATTGAGAAGGTCTTCGCCGGACTGGTGGATCGTGGTGGCGAAGTCGATCTGCTTCTTGGTCAGATTCTTCTCGGTGTTGTCGCTCATCAGCTTCGCCAAGATCAGCATGCTGTTGAGCGGCGTTCGCAGCTCGTGCGACATGTTGGCGAGGAACTCGCTCTTGTAGCGAGAGCTGAGCGCAAGTTGCTCGGCCTTCTCTTCCAGGTCGGCGCGGGCTAGCTCGACTTCCCGATTCTTGAGCTCGACCTCCCGGTTCTGAGCTTCGAGCTGTTCGGCTTTCTCTTCGAGCTCATTCGCCTGCTTCTCCAGTTCGGAGTTGGTTCGGCGAAGCTGGTCTTGCTGGCTCTGCAGCTCTTGCGACTGGCTTTGAAGCTCTTGCGTAAGGCTTTGGGACTGCTTGAGCAGCTCCTCCGTCCTCATGTTCGCCTGGATCATGTTGATGACGACGCCGATGCTCTCCATCAACTGGTCGAGGAACGTTCGGTGGATCGCGCTGAACGGCAGGAAGCTGGCCAGCTCGATGACGGCGAGCACCTCGCCTTCGAACAAGACCGGCAGGACAATGATGTTGAGCGGAGACGCCGCCCCCAATCCAGAGTTGATCTGAATGTAGTCCGGCGGAACGTTAGTGAGCAGGATGCTCGTCTTTTCGAGGGCGCATTGGCCGACTAACCCTTCGCCTAGATGGAAGCGGTTCGAGACTGACTTCCTTTCCTTGTAGCCGAACGCACGCAGGAGCTTCAGCATCGTTTCGCCGGTCGTCGAATCGGCGATAAAGAAGACTCCGGCGTGAGCCGAGACGAGCGGCGTCAGCTCGCTCATGATGAGGCGGCCGACGGACTCCAGCGATTTTTGCCCTTGCATCATGCGGCTGAAGTTGGCAAGGTTCGTCTTTAACCAGTCTTGCTCCTTGTTCTGCTCGGTGGTCGAGCGGAGGTTGGAGATCATCTGGTTGATGTTGTCTTTGAGGGCTTGCACCTCACCCTGGGCGTCCACGGTGATCGTCCGGGTAAGGTCGCCCGCCGCGACGGCGGTGGCAACGTCTTGGATGGCTCGCACCTGGACGGTAAGCGAGTTCGCCATGAAGTTTACGTTGTCGGTAAGGTCTTTCCAGGTTCCCGCGACGTTCGGAACGTTCGCCTGACCCCCCAGCTTTCCTTCCGTTCCCACTTCGCGGGCCACGGTGGTTACCTGAGCGGCGAAGATCGAGAGCGTCTCCGTCATGGAGTTGATCGTGTCCACGAGCGCGGCGACTTCGCCGCGGGCGTCCAGGACTAGTTTCTGTTTCAGGTCGCCGTTCGCAACCGCGGTAACGACCTTGGCGATGCCTCGCACCTGGGTGGTGAGGTTCGAGGCCATGAAGTTTACAGAGTCCGTAAGGTCCTTCCACGTACCGGCAACGCCAGGGACCCGGGCTTGGCCACCCAGGATTCCTTCCGTACCGACGTCTCGGGCCACGGTGGTTACCTGGTCGGCAAAGGTCGACAGCGTTTCGGTCATCGAGTTGATCGTGTCGGCGAGGGCCGCGACCTCTCCCTTCGCTTGCACTTGAAGCTTCTGGTTCAGGTCGCCGTTCGCGACCGCGGTAACGACTTTAACGATGCCCCGCACCTGAGTGGTGAGGTTCGAGGCCATGAAGTTAACGTTGTCGGTGAGGTCTTTCCAGGTTCCCGAGACGCCGCGCACGTTGGCTTGGCCACCCAGGATTCCTTCCGTTCCGACTTCGCGGGCCACACGGGTGACCTCGTCCGCGAACGACCGTAGCTGGTCCACCATCGTGTTGATCGTGTTCTTGAGGTCGAGGATTTCGCCTTTAACGTCTACCGTGATCTTCTGGCTAAGGTCGCCGTTTGCAACTGCGGTGGTTACGAGGGCGATGTTTCGCACCTGGTCCGTCAGGTTCGAGGCCATGAAGTTAACGTTGTCGGTAAGGTCTTTCCACGTTCCGGAGACCCCCTTAACGTTCGCCTGTACACCTAGTTTTCCTTCGGTACCGACCTCTCTTGCGACGCGCGTGACCTCGTCCGCGAACGAGCCGAGCTGGTCGACCATCGTGTTGATCGTGTCCTTGAGCTCGAGGATTTCGCCTTTTACGTCGACGGTGATCTTCTGGCTAAGGTCGCCGTTCGCGACCGCGGTGGTGACCTTCGCGATGTTTCGCACCTGAGTGGTCAGGTTCGAAGCCATGAAGTTTACGGAGTCGGTAAGGTCGCGCCACGTTCCGCTGACCCCCTTAACGTTCGCTTGTCCTCCGAGGATTCCTTCCGTGCCGACTTCTCGGGCGACGCGCGTGACCTCGTCCGCAAACGAGTTGAGCTGGTCGACCATCGTGTTGATCGTGTTCTTCAGCTCCAAGACCTCGCCCTTTACGTCGACGGTGATCTTCTGCGAAAGGTCGCCGTTCGCGACCGCGGTGGTAACGAGGGCGATGTTTCGCACTTGGTTCGTCAGGTTCGAAGCGAGAAGGTTTACGTTGTCGGTGAGGTCTTTCCAGGTGCCGGCGACGCCGGGTACATCGGCCTGCCCTCCCAGCTTTCCTTCGGTGCCGACTTCGCGGGCGACAGTGGTGACCTGGTCGGCGAAGGTGCCGAGCGTGTTGGTCATCGAGTTGATCGTGTCCACGAGCGCGGCGACTTCGCCCTTTGCTTCGAGGTCAAGCTTCTGATTCAGGTCGCCGTTTGCAACGGCGGTGACGACGCGGGCGATGCCTCGCACTTGCGTCGTGAGGTTGGAGGCCATGAAGTTTACGTTGTCGGTGAGGTCCTTCCAAGTGCCGGCAACGTTCGGTACGACCGCTTGTCCGCCCAGTTTTCCTTCCGTGCCGACTTCGCGGGCTACGGTGGTTACCTGGTCGGCGAAGGTGACTAGGGTGTCGGTCATCGAGTTGATCGTTTCGACGAGCGCAGCGACTTCGCCCTTCGCTTCCAGGTCGAGTTTCTGCTTTAGGTCGCCGTTTGCAACGGCGGTGACGACCCGGGCGATACCTCGCACCTGGGTCGTCAGGTTGGAGGCCATGAAGTTTACGTTGTCGGTGAGGTCCTTCCAGGTGCCGCTGACGCCGCCCACCTTTGCCTGACCACCAAGCTTTCCTTCCGTGCCGACCTCGCGGGCGACACGGGTGACTTCATCGGCGAACGAGCCGAGCTGGTCGACCATCGTGTTACCGTGTTCTTCAGGTCGAGAATTTCCCCCTTCGCATCGACCGTAATCTTCTGGCTAAGGTCGCCATTCGCGACTGCGGTGGTAACGAGGGCGATGTTACGAACCTGGTTGGTAAGGTTCGAGGCCATGAAGTTAACGTTGTCGGTGAGGTCTTTCCAAGTTCCCGCAACGTTCGGCACTTTCGCCTGGCCGCCGAGGATCCCTTCCGTGCCGACCTCGCGGGCGACACGGGTAACTTCGTCGGCGAACGAGCCGAGCTGGTCGACCATCGTGTTAACCGTGTTCTTCAGGTCGAGAATTTCGCCTTTGGCGTCGACTGTAATCTTCTGGCTAAGGTCGCCGTTCGCGACCGCGGTGGTGACCTTGGCAATGTTCCGGACTTGCTCCGTAAGGTTTCCGGCGAGGAGGTTTACGTTGTCGGTTAGGTCCTTCCAGGTGCCGCTGACGCCCGGCACCTTCGCCTGGCCTCCCAGGATTCCCTCGGTACCGACTTCGCGGGCCACACGGGTTACCTCGTCCGCGAACGCGCGGAGCTGGTCGACCATGGTGTTAACCGTCGTTCCGATGCGGAGGAACTCTCCCTTGACCGGGGTTCCTTCGATCTCGAGCGCCATCTTCTGCGAGAGGTCGCCTTCGGCTACCGCGGTGATGACGCGGGCGACCTCAGTCGTTGGACGGGCGAGGTCTTCGATGAGGGTGTTGATCCCCTGGACGCTCACTGCCCAGGTGCCACTGGCGTTTTTGAGCTCGGCACGTTCGGTCATTCGACCTTCGCGGCCAACAAGGCGGCCGACGCGGACGATCTCTTGCGCCTGTCGCTCGTTCAAAGCGACGAGCTCGTTGAAGCGCTTACTGATCTCGGCGAGGACGCCGGTTTTAACGCTCGGCAACCGAACGCTAAAGTCGCCGCCGTTTACGGCCTCCAGCGCGGTGAGCAGTGGTCGGAGCTGTTCTTCGGTGTAAACCGTACCGGAGGGAGCTGGGTTTGGAGCTTCGGAAGCCTTCTTCATCGGTGCACTCGCAAGCCACCCAGCATGTTAGCTGGGCATATATCTTGCGTAGTGTAGCGCAAGAACCCGCAAGGTGGAAGGGGGTTGCGGCAAGTGTCCTCCTTTTGCTTCGGGGCTCAGCGCTGGCAGTAAGTTGGCAGGAGGGTCCAAGGACATCTCTGCCCTTGGACCGATCCTACGACCAAGATGGTCGTAGGGATCATCGGCTGGGAGCCGATGCTACGTGGGGATGGGGGTGATACACATGGGCGGGAAGCCCATGCCGCGACGGTTAATCGCGGATCCGATCCCCGTTCCGGCCCCAGTCGCCGCTTCGGCCGCGATAGCTGTTGATTTCGAAGATTGCGCGGCATCCCCGGCTTACCCAGATGCCGTTTTGGTCGTAACCCCAGGATCGGCCTTCCTCGCAGGGAGCGTCGGACAGGCGGCGAACCAGGCGCACTCCGCCCCGGGTATCGATGCGCGTATAGGCCCGGCGCTCGCCTCGGCCCTGGATGGTGATTTGGCGAGTGTCGCCATTATTGCGGCGATTTCTCCAGCGCTCGTCGTACTGGCCGCCGTTCCATCGGCCGTTGTGCCAACCGCTGTTATTCCACGGATCGCCGTTTCCTCGATCGTCGCCCCAGTTCGAGGTGGTGATCTCAAACTCGGCGCGGCAGCCACGATCGACCCAGATGCCGTTGCGGTCGTAGCCCCACGACCGCCCTTCGATGCAGGCCGCGTCGGAAAGTCGACGGATAAGGCGGACGCGGAAATTGCCGTTTTCGTATCGCCGGTCGTCGATGCGGCGATAGGCGCGGCGACCGTCGCGGCTCTCCACCGTCATGCGCGCCTGAACGAACGCAAATCCGAACGCCGCGATCGCAGCGCCTAAGACAACCGCCGTTCCTCGAACAGCCACCTTTGTGGTTTGTTTCATTGTGATTCTCCTCCTTTTGGGAAATCGTTATCTAACCGGACGACCAGCGGACCGTCAAGTTTCTTTTCACCGCACCTATGGGCCCATTAACGGGGTTCGTCCGGAACTCTTCCCAATTCGCGGGGGGTCAAAAAAGCACCGTTCTGGATAAGGGATCAACCGCGATGAGACCGATGGAAAGCCGTGTCGAAACCGATTTTAATCAGGCATTGAGGTGCGTGGCCTACCGGCTGCCGAAGGGAAACCGGCTTAAGGAAACGGGAATCCTTCTCACACTGGGGTTGCGTTACGGACTCGTGGGAGCCGCGTCGGTGCACCACTTGCTCAGGTGTTCGCGCAGAGAGGAAGAGAGGCAGGTGATGGATTCTGCGGCAACCTGGCCCGGTATCGTCGCCGAGCACGTCCGAAGCGAAGCCGCTCCGATCCTCGGGCTTCCCGTCAGCATGGAAGTTGGGGAGCAGGTTGGGAAGTGGGCCCGGTATGTGCTGCGGGTCGCGGTTCCGCTCTACCACCGTTTGTGCCCCCTCGAAATGAGTCTTTCCACGGCCGCCGACGACTTTGTTTTGGACCACTCCAAGGAGATCCGGCAGGGATGGAATCCCTTTCTTGTGCGGCGAGGCGACCGTCTTTTCCGGGCCGAGGCCGACCGATCCATTAATTTCGCGATAAATTTTTTCGAGAGACGTCAACATGACCTCGAAGAGGTGCCCGAAATTGCGCTGTTAGGGGAATAATAGTTCGGCCCCGCGACGATCGTCCTGCGTGGCCAGTCAGGATTTATAAGTCGGAGGGCCATCCCACAGTGATCCGGATCGTCGGTGTACAACGTCACGAATCGCCCCAGAAGGAGTTTATTCTCCTCCAGAACCAGGGATCTTTGCGGATCAACTTGAAAGGCCACGTCATCGCCAGCGAAAGCGCGATCGCGAATTCAGATCTTTCGTTCGCCGCCCACGCGTTTCCCGACGAAGCCCTGATCCCTCCCGGCATGTACGTCCTTCTTTCCACCGGCTCCGGCGAGTCGCGATGGACCAAGACGAAGGAAGGCGCCCTCCTGTATTACGCGTACATGAACCGCGAGACGCCAGTCTGGTTCCACACCAACGGCGCCGTCCACGTGCTAAGCCTGCAGCATACGTACGCCGACCGTGGCCCGGCGCTCTTGCTTCGGTAGCCGTAGCATCGCCTCCTAGGCGATGAAGGGAGTTACCCGGTCTGATTGACCACGTTCATGCCCGGCTCGAGGCCGTCTTGAACGGCCTTCTCGACGCCGTCGGCGGCTCGGTCGAGGGCGATGGCGATGACGTCGCGCTCGTCCCCCTTGAATGTGCTGAGGACATGGTCGATGGTGTGGGATCGGTCGACGGAGCCGATGCCGATCTTCAGCCGGGGGTACTCCTCGGTTCCCAGCGATTGGATCAGGCTCTTGTGCCCGTTGTGCCCTCCGGCACTCCCTTTCGGCTTGAGACGCACCCGTCCTAGCTGCATATCGAGATCGTCGGCCACCACCAAGATGCGGTCCGGCTTCAGCCCATACTCTCGCGCCAGCGGCGCGACGGCCTGACCGCTCAGGTTCATGAAGGTCATCGGCTTCACCAGGATTACCGGGGTGTCGCCGATCGAGCCGATTCCGAATCGAGCCCGGTGCTTCGCTTTGTCCAGCTTGATCCGATGCCGCTCCGCGAGCTCGTCGACGACGTGAAAGCCGACGTTGTGCCGGGTCCCCCGGTATTCCGGCCCGGGATTTCCCAGGCCGACCACCATCCACTCCGGCGGCAGAGTCGGCACGGGCGGTTTTTTACGGAACATTGGTCGAAGCGGCCGGCTCGGTTTTTGAGGATTCGGCTCCCGCATTCGCCGCTAGCTTGCCGGCGGATACCATGACGAGAAGAAAGACTCCGAGGACGATCCGGTACAACACGAACGGCCCGATGCCGCGGCGCTGGAGGAATTTCATCAGCCAGGCGATCGACGCGTAGCCGACGATGAAAGCGACCACCGTGCCGACGATCACCGCGGTCAGGATCGGCTTCAGCTCATGGCGCGCCTCTACCGCCTCGAAAATACCGGCGGCAGTGACGCTAGGTACCGCCATAAGGAACGAGAATCGAGCGGCGGCGGCGTGGTCGAATCCTTGGAACAGGCCTCCGGAAATCGTGCTTCCACTCCGGCTAACGCCAGGAATCAGCGCTAGAACTTGCCACAATCCGACGACCACGCCATCCTTGAGGTCGACCGATTCGACATTTCGATTTTTCTTTCCAAACTTTTCGGCGAGGAACATCACGACCGACATCACGATCAGAGCGACGGCGATGATCCGGAGGTCGCGGAAGGTGTCTTTGATCTGGTGCCGGAACACGAGGGCGAGGACGATGATTGGGAGCGTCCCCACGAACACCGCCCAACCCATTTTCGCTTCGTGCGTGTTCCGTTTGGCGGGGTCCGACAGGCTGCCCGCCCATCCGCCGATGGCGGCCTTTAGATCTTTCGCAAAGTAGATCAGGACGGCCAGTACGGTGCCTAGCTGGATTACCGCGGTGAACGCGGTAAGGGTCGACTGGGGGTAATTCCAGCCGAGAAGCGCCGGCACGATTCGCAGGTGGGCGTTCGAGCTAATCGGCAAGAATTCGGTCAAACCCTGTACGATTCCAAGAATAATGGCGTGAATTAATTCCACATAGTCTCCGCGGGAGTGTCGATACCGAGATGCTTCAAAGCGACGTAACGAATGCGGGCCGAAGCCTTGCCGTCTCCATAAGGACTGACGGCGTTTGCCATCGCTCTGAACGCTTCCGGATCGCCAAGCAGCTTTGTACCTTCATCGATGATCGCTTCGCGATCCGTTCCGACCAGCTTGGCCGTGCCCGCGGTGACTCCTTCCGGCCTTTCCGTAGTCGTTCTTAGCACCAAAACCGGGATTCCAAAGGCGGGCGCCTCTTCTTGCACGCCACCCGAGTCGCTCAAAATGATGGTTGCCCGCTGCATAAGCTTAACGAAATCTAAGTACTCCGGCGGCTCGATTAGCCGGATTCGCTCATGGTTCCCCAGAATGGGAACGAGCACGTCGCGCACGGTGGGGTTGGGATGCATCGCGGCCACGAGAAGCGTATCGGGGAAGCGCTCCACCAACTCGAGCGCGGCTTCGGCGATGTTCTTCATCGGTTGCCCCCAATTTTCGCGGCGGTGGGTGGTCAGCAAGATCACTCTCCCCGGCCACTCTGGGAACCACATCTGCTCGCCGCGAGCCGCCGTCGCGAGCACGGCGTCGATGCCGGTATTGCCGGTTACGAAAACAGTGGAGGGATCTTTCCCTTCTTTCAGTAGGTTGTCCCGGCTCCAATCGGTGGGTGGATAGTGGTGGGTAGCGGTAAGTCCGCACACTCGGCGGTTGTACTCTTCCGGGAAAGGGTTGTTGACCGAATCGGTTCTTAGTCCCGCTTCGACGTGTCCGTAAGGGATCTGCCGATAGAACGATGCCATCGCCGCGACCATCGTTGTCGTAGTATCGCCCTGTCCAAAGACCATCGCCGGGAAGTGTTTGGCGATCAGGCCGTCGATGCCTTCGAGGGCCCGGGATGTCACTTGGGAGAGCGTTTGCCCATGTTGCATAATCGCAAGGTCCTCGTCGGCAACGAGGCCGAAGGTTCCCAGCGATTTGTGCAAGATCTCTCGGTGCTGGCCGGTCGATATCAGTAACGGCGTACACACATCGCTAAACTTCTGAAACTCCAGCACCACCGGCGCCATCTTGATGGCTTCTGGGCGCGTTCCTACGACGAAGAAGAGGGTGGGTTTGCTCATTCAGACCTTCCGTAGCCCCGGCGTCCAGCCGATGCTCCCACCGGGCCGTAGCGCGGAAAGAGTATCCCCTAAGCCCCGCCCTCTTCGCCGTTCTTACTTCGAGCGGACCATAAAGAGCGCAACCGCGCACAACGTTGCGGCGGCGGCGTAAAGCACCCACACGGTTTGGCGCTGGCTAAGTCCTTTTCCAAGCAGTGTGTGGTGCAGGTGGCGTTTGTCGGCCTGGGTAATCGGCTCGCCGCTCATCAGCCGCCGGGTGATCACGAAGAAGGCGTCGAAGATCGGAACTCCGAAGACAAGTACGGGCAGAAGCAGCGATACCGCCGCCGCGGTCTTAAACGCGCCGACGATGCTGATGCACGCCAACATGAACCCAAGGACGTAGGCGCCCCCGGTTCCCATGATGATCTTGGCTGGGTTGTAGTTGTGCTTGAGGAATCCGATCGCCGAACCGGCGATCGTCGCGGCAACGATGGCGACCCGCGGTTGTCCCGAATAGGCGGCGATCAGCACCAAGGTGCCGGCGGAAATCGCCGCGATGCCGGCGGCAAGGCCGTCTACCCCGTCGATCGTATCCATCGTCTTCGTCACCACGAAGATGTAGAAAGCCGTGAGGGGAATGGCCAGCGCGCCGAGAGCGATGTACTGTCCCGGGGTCGAGAGCGGGATACCCAGCGTGTTAATCTGGACCCGCGCCATGCCGATCGGATCGTAGAACAATTGAACGGCGACGCCGGCGAGGAGAAGCAATAGCGCCTGGATCTTGGCTTTGTACTGATACAGGTCATCCAGCGCGCCGATGCCGACCAGACCTCCGGAAATCACGAGCATCGCGATTAGGTAAGGGGGGAACGGGATGGAGGGATTGGCAAACGGTAGAACCGCGATCAAGGCGATGAGAATGCCCGCGTAGATGGCGATGCCACCCCAACGCGGCAGCGGCTCCTTATGGATCCGGCGGTCGTCGCGATTGGGATCGTCGATCGCGCCTTTGTGGATCGCCAGGTTCCGCACGTGTGGAGTTAGAACCCAACTTACCGCCAAGGCGATCGCCCCGGCCAGCAACGGATAGCGGAGCCCCTTTGGCAGGGCATCAGAAATCGTGGCCAACGTGAGGAGACTCATGCACCGAGCTCCACGCGTTCAAGCACTCCCTCGCGGTACCTCATCACTTCCATGTGTGCGTCCCGGAACAGTTCCTTTGAAAACTCGTCGGGGTAGTCACCTTCATATATGACGCGAACAATCCCCGCATTGATAAGCATCTTCGCGCATTTGTTACAGGGTTGGCAAGTAACGTAGATGGTCGATCCCTCGCAAGCCGTGCCGATCTTCGCCGCCTGTAGCAGCGCGTTTTCTTCGGCATGAAGCGCGCGGATGCAGTGGCCGGCGGCCATACAACCCACTGGCCAGTCCGTCGTTGGGCCTAGTTCGGGGCAGTGCGGCAGTCCTCGGGGCGCACCGTTGTATCCGGTGCAGAGGATTCGCTTGTCGCGAACGAGCACGGCGCCCACGCTTCGCCGAGGACACGTAGCCCGGGTCTTCACGAGGTGGGCGATCTGCATGAAATAGACGTCCCAACTCGGGCGATCCTGCATACCTCCTAGATTATGACCGGGAGGACGGGCGGTTCGGATTTCCGGGGCGCACCTCCGCAATTCTCGTGGGTAGGGTTTCCGCTACCATTAGGTGTCTCGGACCACCCAGCATGCGAATTGCGATCGACGCCCGCCATTTGAGCGACTTCCATACCAGCAATCGCACCTACTGGCGCGAACTGGTCGTCGCCATGGCCAGTGAGATCAATGGAGACGAACTGCTGTTGGTGACCGACCGGCCGATCGCCTCCGGAGTACTCCCGCCGGGCTTACCCGTACGCGAGGTGGTTGTGAAAGCGCCGAGCAGCCGTCTTTGGAGCCTCTTTCACTTTCCCCGCGCGTGTCGCCGCCTAGGCGCGGATCTCGCCCACATGCAGTACACGGTCTCGCCGTTGTTCCGCATCCCGACGGCGACGACGATTCACGACGTCAGCTTTTTTATTGATCCGTCGTGGTTCGGGATGAAGGACCGGGTCTTGCTTCAAGCATCGGTTCCGGCTTCGGCACGGCGCGCGGGGGTGGTGATCACGGTGTCGGAAACCTGCCGTCAGGAATCGATCCGATACTTGCACGTTCCCGCCGAGAAGGTGGTAAGCACACCTCTCGGCATGCCGAGCTACATTGCCCCGGTCGATCGTGAGGCGGCCATAGCGCACGTTCGCGGGCGGCTGGGCTTCGATTCGCCCTTCGTTCTCGCGGTCGGGGTGCTGCAACCGCGTAAGAACTGGCGGTTGGTGATGCGGTCGGTCGCAATGGCGCGACAACTTGGCTCGGACCTTCAGCTCGTCATCGTGGGCCGGACGCGGGACGACGGGGAGGAGATCGACAGGGAGATCGAATCGCTGAATGGCCGTGACTGGATCCACCTCGCGGGAGGAGTTCCGGACGAGGAGATCTCTTACTACTATTCCGCCGCCGAGGCGCTCATTCATCCCAGCTACCACGAGGGATTCGGCCTAACGCCCCTGGAGGCATTCGGATGCGGGTTGCCGGTAATTGCTTCCGACCGTGGGGCGATACCGGAAGTGACCGGAGACGCGGCGATTCTGCTGCCCCCGACGGAGCCGGAGCCCTGGGCGCGGGCGATTATCGAAGTTACGACGACGGACCGTGGAACCGAATTGCGTTCTGAAGGCCGTGTGCGGGCGTCGCGATTCACGTGGGCGTCGACTGCGAGGAAGACCCGAGACGCGTATCGTCTGGCGTTACAGTAGCCTCGGCGTCCCCGCCGATGAAGCCGGTCGTAGCGTCGGCGCCCTCGCCGATGATCCGCCGCACATAACGCGAAGCGTTGTAGCCGCAGGTTGGCTCGTACCTGCGCGACAGACCCCCACCGGTCCACATGTTCGATCAATAGACGAAACATTCTCGCGCAGGTACGAGCCAACCTGCGGCTACACGTCCTTCGGATGTAGGGAGGCATCGCTATATTGTGACTCTCGGCGCCTCGCGGACTGACACGGACTCGACTTCGAAAAACTCGGCTTTGGTGTGGCCGCCGGCAAGCAGCGAGCCGGGGAATTGTTCGATGGCGATGTTGTAGTCGCGGACGTTGGCGTTGAAGAAGCGGCGGGAGGCGGCGATGCGGTCTTCCGTGTTGGAGAGCTCGCGCTGAAGCTCCAGGAAATTCGCATTCGAGCGGAGCTCCGGGTACGCCTCTACGCGCGCCAGCATGCCGTTCACGCTCTGCACGAGCGCATTCTCGTCGCGGGCGTTGCCGCCGGATTGCAGCGCCTGGTTGCGGGCGTTGACTACTCGCTCGAAAACGTCGCGCTCATGGGCGGCGTAGGCGCGGCAGGTCTCGACCAGGTTCGGGATCAGGTCGTACCGCCGCTTGAGCTGAACGTCCACCTGCGCCCAAGACTCGCGAACCAGGTTCTTCAGCCGGGTGAGCCGATTGATCGTTCCGACCACCCACATGAGGATGAGGAGGGCGAAAACGACGATGCCAATGATGATCGCTTCCATCTTTAGGGTGACGTTTAGTCTAGCGGACCTCGCCACTGAGGCGTGAATCCGTGGTCCTGGCGGTAGTAGTCGGGGATCAAGCCGATGAAGCCGCGGATCTCCTGAAACGCGAGCATCGCGTCGCCGGGGGTGAAGGCGCCGGATTGGACGATCATGACGTAGATCCCACCCATTTGCCAGTGCCGGACGGGCTTCGACATAAGGAACTCGATGGCGCGCGGGTGGAGCAAATCGTACGCCGCCTTGCTGTCCGCGCTTCGAACAAAGTAGCGCCTGTTGAACTCCTCGAGCTCGAAGTTCAACTCTTGCATTCCGAGCTTGGCGCCGATTCGATGAAAGACGTTTTCAGGGGTTAGGGAGAGCCCGGGAAAGGCGATCGGCACCCGGGCCGCCACCACGCCAAAGCTGTGGGTAGTCGTGCTCGTTTTCCCTTCGCTGTCGGTCGTTTCGGTCTTATAGCTGTAATCGAAGAGATACCAATCTGCACCGTCGCGAGTACCGATGAGGAGGTTGGCCACGTCGGGTGAATGCCCCTCGCCGAAGGGGTGGAAACCGAGGAATCGCTGTAGGAAGATCGCGTCGGCGCTGGGGCCGAACATTCCGGCCATAGAGTCGAAGAACCCGGATCTCGGGGGTTCCGCCATCCCCTCCGGCATGTACTGGAAACCCAGGCTCTGGGCGAGACCGAAGAACGCTTCTCGGCGCTTCTTCGCCGCGATCGAGGCGAACACCGCGATCACGATCACCAGCACGATGACGCCGACGAAGATCAGTTCCATGGTTCCGAAGTGCAGGACGGGCCAGCCGGCTCATTCGTTGCGCCTCCTCCACGTAGCTTCGACACGCGCAGTGACGGACAGCGGGGTGCCGCTGTCCGTCGGTGGTGCTGGTCGTAATGGCACTTTCTACCGGATGGCGAAGGTTCCGTAGTTCAGGATCCCATCCGATCCGATGACGGGCAAGGTCTGGGTGTTACCAATGTCGAGGCTCCACTTAACGCTTCCATCGAGCTTGTTCAGAGCATAAATGAGGGTGTCCGCCTTGGCGTAGACCGTCCCTTCGGAAGCAATACCGAAAGCGGAAGTTTTCGTTCCCAGATGTACGTGCCACCTCTCGGCTCCATTGGTGGGGTTGATGGCGTAAAGGTTAGTGGCCCCGATGTAGACGGTACCGTCGGGACCGATGAGAGGCCACCGGGAGAGGGCGGTAAACGACTTCTCAAGGTAGCTCCACAGCTTGGCTCCGTCTTGATTGGCGAGCCGGTAGAGAACGCCAGTGTTCATCTGGATGTAGACACTGCCGTCGAAGCCGATGGAAGGGGCCTGGGTAGGGCCGCCGAGCGGGTTGCTCCACTTGATGGAGCCGTCCAGCGGGTAGAGAGCGTCTACGGTACCGTCGGCTAGCGCTACGTAAACGGTGCCGTCCCGTCCCACGCTCGGTTGTTTAGGAGCGCCTCCCGGGGTTCCGAGTAGCTTCTTCCAAAGGAGAGCGCCGGTCTGGCCGTCGAGCGCCACCACCACCGATTCGTCGAAGCCTAGGTCGTTAGGGCCATGCCCGGCGAGGTAGACGGTTCCACTTGGGCCTACCACCGGACTGGTGAGAGTGCTGAGCCCGAGACCGGGGAGACCTATTCGCCACCGCTCCGCTCCCGACTGGCAGTTCATCGCATAGATGATCTGGTCGCTACAAACGAAGATCGATCCGTCGATTCCCATCACGGGCATAGAGTCGTACTGGGCTGGGAAAGTACGGCCCCATTGGACATTGCCGTCTTGAGCGGTGGAGCCGATGAGGTCGAAGTTCCAACGCCACTTTCGGATCCCGAACACCCGCCCGTACTTGGATAGCCCGAACACGAATTGCGGCTGGGTCGGCGACGAACCAGGCGTTCCCCAAGCGATCTGACCGACCGCCGCGGGGCCAGTGGCGAGACCGGTGTGTTGCGGATTGCCGCCGGGGCAAGACCAGTCGCTCAATCCTTGTGCCAATACGTCGAGCCGATTAACGAACTCTTGGCCCCCTCCCCTAGCAGTGATCGTCGCGGCGTCCGAGGCATCGATTCCGGATGTTCGAATGCGGAAGCGCGCTTCGTAGGCTCCCTCCGGCACGGTAACCGTGGGAGGAACCGATGCGAAGATCTTGTCACTGCTCAGGGCAATGGTTACTCCTCCCACTGGAGCCTGGATATCAAGGCCGATGGTGCCCGTTACGTCGCTGCCGGAGATCGGCTGATTGGTGTCTACGATGAAAAACGCAACCGACTGGGTCACCACGTTGAGCACGGTTGAGCGGGTAACCGCTCCGAGGGTGGCGGTCAAGGTGGCTTTCACGTCGGCGCCCACGAGGTCGGTATAGATGGCGAAGGTTACGGAAGTCTCACCCGTGCGAACCTTGACCGTTGAGGGGGGCTTCGCCGCACTCTGGTCGCTGGCGACCGTCACCGTGAGCCCTCCGATAGGGGCGGGTCCCGAAAGGGTGACCGTTCCGGTGGAAACCTGAATACCTTTCACTGTCGCCGGCGTAGCCGAAATCGATTGAAGAACAGGAGCGCTCACCGTCAATGGAGCCGAAGCGACCGAGGTCGGCGTTTTGACCGTAATAGTGGTTAGCCGGTCAGTCGCGACCGCCAACGTCGGAACGGTAAACGTGACCTGGGTCGTTCCGGACGGGACAACTACGGTGTAGGGAGGATTGGCGGCGGCGTAGTCGCTGCTTCTCACTTGCACGGTGTATCCCGACGGCCCAGCCGTCCCGGCGAGCGTGATCGTCCCCTGAACGCTCGTTCCGCCTACTACCGAAGCAGAATCCAAGGTGAGTCCAGAGACGGTTGGCGCCATCACAAGGATGTTTCGCTGGCCGGTGGAACCGTTGACGCTTGCCGTGATCGTGGCTATCTGGTCAGTTGGAACGGCGCTCGTGTCGATGTTGAAGCTCGAATCCGTGCTTCCCGCCGCGACCGTGACGTTGGCGGGAACGCTCGCGAACGACTGATTGCTAGCGAGGTTGACGGTAACCCCTCCCGCGGGAGCGGGCCCGTTGAGCGAAACGGCTCCCACCGTGGTGGTCCCTCCTAAGATCCGAATTTGGGAGGCATAGAGGCCGCGAACCGCTGGGGCCTGGACGGTCAGTGGGGTCGAAACGGACCCACCCGCGGTCGCGGTGATCGTGGCGACGCTTTGAGCTCCGACTGGCGAGGTGAACAACTGGAACTTTGCCGAGGTTTGTCCTTTCACCACCCGCACCGGAGTAGAGGGTTGGACGAATGATTGGTCGCTTGTGACGGCTACGAGCACACCTGTATTTGCGATTGCCGGGGAAGCGAGGGTGACGATTCCGCGCACTTTGGAGCCACCGGTCACAGTTGACGGTTCTAGCACAATGCTCGACACACTCTGAGCCACGGCGACTGCTGCGAACACGCCCAGCAGAAACAAGCACAAGACAGCGCGTATCGTGAAAAGGGGCGATTTAGCGGCAAAGTTAGGGACCAGCATTTCTTCCTCGTCGACCGAGTCACATTGGGACACGTCTCCCAAAGGAAAGCTTAGGTTGGGTAGGCACTTTGAACAAGCCAGCCGTTTCTTGTCAGTGAATCCGATGACGGGGATAGGTCATCTTCCCAAGCTTTCCTTAGAAAGGAACACGCGGCTAGGGGGCAAACGGATGGCGGTAACGTAGTGTTATGTCCCCGATCGCTTTTGATCGTTACTACGGCTACGACGAATTGAGTGCGCTGTTGCACGACATCGCCGGGCAAAACCCGGAATTCGTGGAAGTATCGAGTATCGGCAAGAGCCACGAAGGGAGGGAGATTTGGCTTCTTACAATTACCGACGCCCGAAAGGGACCGGCGAGCGAGAAGCCGGCGTTCTGGTGCGACGGGAACATCCACGCCAGCGAGCTTAGCGCGAGCACGGCGGTCCTGAAGCTCGTTCAGAAACTGTTAGATCCGCCGCACGAGATTCTGACGACGCATACCTTCTATCTCGTGCCGCGCCTTAACCCGGATGGGGCGGAGTGGGCGATGGAGACGCCGCCGCGGCTCATCCGCTCGTCGACGAGGCCCTACCCGTACGATGAGGAAGACCCGTACGGCTTGGAGCCGAAGGATCTCGATGGCGACGGCCAGATCCTCCAAATGCGCATCAAAGATGCGAACGGCGCTTGGGCGATTAGCGAGGAAGAGCCGCGGCTCCTGCGCCGACGCGAGCCCACTGAGACAGGTGGGACCTACTACCGCCTTATGCAAGAGGGGATTCTCCACAACTTCGACGGTCTAACGATGCGGCCGAGAAACCGGAAGGAAGGACTGGACATGAACCGGAACTTCCCAAGCGCGTGGCGGCTGGAGCATGAGCAAGCTGGCTCGGGCCCCTTTCCGACCAGTGAACCGGAAATTAGGGCCGCCGTTCAAGCGGTGGTCGACCGCCCCAACATCTGCGGCGCGGTCACGTTCCACACCTACTCGGGCGTGCACCTGCGTCCGCCGAGCCGCATGCCGGACGACGATATTCCGGCCGAAGACTTGTGGGTGTACAAAACGATCGGCGACAAGGGTTTCGAGATGACCGGCTACCCGGCCATCAGCAACTATCACGAATTCCGATACCACCCGAAACAGGTGATTACGGGCGTTTTCGACGACTGGATGTACGAACATCGAGGGGTTTTCGCGTGGACCACCGAGATTTGGTCGCCGCAGCGGCAGGCGGGGATCACCGACTACAAATACATCGAGTGGTTCCGCACGCACCCGTTCTCGGACGACCTGAAGATGCTCAAATGGAGCGATGAGAAGTTGGATGGCAAGGGATACCTTCCTTGGCGAGAGTTCCACCATCCGCAGCTCGGCGCGGTCGAGCTTGGGGGATGGGATGCTTACTACGCCTTCCGAAATCCTCCACCCCAGTTTCTCGAAGCGGAAGTTTCGCCCCTGGCCGATTGGGTGATCTGGCAAGCCGCCTGCTCGCCGCGGCTGACGCTGCTCGACGCCCAAACCGAGGTGCTGGGCGAAGGAGCTTGGAAGCTGCGTGTGGCGGTACAAAACGTAGGGTGGTTACCGACGCACGTAACGAGCGTTGCCCAGCAGCGAAAGCTGTGCCGCGGCGTGGTTGCGGAGATAACGAAGGAAGGCGAGCCGGTGGATGGAGCCGGCGAGCGGTTGCCGGCCTGGCTCGCGGCCGGCGAGCTGCGAGAGGAAGGGGGCCAGCTAGCGGGCTGGAGCCATGTCACCGCGGGAGGGCAATTCTTCGGCGGCAGCGATTCCACCGACGACATCGCGGTTTTCGAGTGGGTGGTTCGCTTGCCTGGCGTTTATCACATCGCCGTCCGTCATGAGCGGGCGGGAACGGTTCGAGCCGAGTTGGGCGTGATGTAGGCCCCGTGAGCCCTCTTGCGAAACCTAAACCGGGTAAGTGGACCGTTTACTAGGCCATATCCGGGACTGTTGGCCGAATTCATGCCTACCGCCACAACAAAGCAACTCTTGCCCGCTGTTATAATCGCGCCATGGCCGACAAGATCCGCGTGGTGGTTACGGACGATGAAGCTCCTTATCGCAAGGCGCTCGAGAAGACACTGAACCTGATGCCCGATTGCGAAGTGGTCGCCGTTTGTAAGGATGGGCAAGAGGCGCTGGACGCCTGTCTTTCCGATCCGCCCGACGTTTTGCTCACCGACATCAACATGCCCCGAATGAGCGGCATCGAATTGACCCGCAAACTCCTCAAAAAGGAGAAGGACGTCAAGGTAGTCATTTTGACGGTGAAGGAAGACGACGACACCGTCTTCGAAGCATTCCGAGCCGGGGCTCTCGGCTACCTACTGAAGACCTCGACGCCCCAGGACGTGATCGAAGGGATCCGCCTCGCCGAAAAGGGAGAAGCCAAGATCACCCCTCGCATCGCGAGCAAAGTATTAGAGGACTTCCGCCGCGTCCGGGAGGAGGAAGAGATCGACGATTCGGAAATGTTCGTCCTGAGCGACCGGGAGCAGGAGATCTTGGACCTCGTGGCTCAAGGACTTCGAAACAAGGAAATCGCGTCCCGCCTCTGCATCGCGGAAAAGACGGTCAAGAACCACGTCAGCAACATCCTCAAGGCGCTCCAAGTCAACAGCCGGACGGAGGCCGCCATGAAGGCGGTCCGCTCGCGAATGGTCGACAAGACCTAGGGTCGATGAGCGACCCCCAGCCCGTCGTTTCCAAACCTAAGGGAACGATGGGTTGGCTCTGGCATCTGCTTTTGCTGGGGCTGTGCCTGGGAGTCCTAGCAAGCATTATCTTTCCCGTTTTCGCCTCGGCTCGCGTTGCTGCTACCAAGACTCGCTGTCTCTCAAATCTGAAGGAGTTGGCGGTCGCACAACTCCTTTACAGCGAGGACAATCAAGAGCAACGGCTGCCAGACGCAAATCGGTGGATGGACCTGACGAAGAGGTACATCAAGTCAGGACTGTCAACCACCTATCACTGCCCATCGGCCCCGGACGGCGAGTTTGGCTATGCCATGTCGAGTTCCTTAAACCGTAAGTCTGTGACCGAGATCGAGTCTCTTGCCAAGGAGATCTTAATCTTCGATTCAAAGAGAACGAACTGGAACGCCAGCGGTGATCCCAGGCGGGATTCCACGGAGCGCCATGGTTTCCCGAATGCCGCCTATGCGGATGGACACGCCGGGCGTCTGTTCCTGAAGTAAGTGATCTGGAGAGGCTTGTCCAGCCCACCCGGACCGGATTCCGACGACGAAGGGGAAGCCCCGTGGGCTTTAAAGTAAGCCTAGTTTGGATCCCACAAAGGATCAGTAGGGACCTCGATCGAACCTTCTTTACAGGGGCGGGCTGACCAATGCCAAGCAGTTTTTGCTCAGGCGAGGCCATACCGAATACAGACACAGAGACACAGAGGCACAGAGGCACAGAGACATGGAGTTCCTGACTTGTGGACTTGCCGGTGGGGCAAAGGTCGACCGCATCTATGTGCCTCTGTGTCTTCGTGTCTCTGTGTTAACTCACGACGGTAGGCTCGTTCGAAAAACTGTTTGGCATTAGGCGGACCGCCCCTGCCACGTTCTAACGACTATGGGGAACCCCTTCTTTGGGCTCACGCCTGACGCTTTAGTATTTCTTTTCGCTCGGCGGTGAAACTCCACCAGGGGCGGCGTTCTCCTGTCTCGGCGTAATGGACGGCGGACATGAAGGTGTCGAGGACGCAGGGGTCTTGGCGGGAGCCGGTGATCTGCTCCAACCGGCGGTAGAGCTCCATCGGTTCTTGTCCCCGCAGTTCCTCGGGCGTACGGAACCCCATCGAGACTAGGTCGCGGGCCATCGCCGGACCGATGTTGGGCATGGATTGAAGCGCTTTGAGGGCAGCGCGGTCGTCGGCCATTAACCATAGTGACGGGGTGAGAGCCGGGGCGGATTCAACGTAAGAAAACCCCTGCTTCGGCCTGAGAGATTCAGGCCGAAGCAGGGGTCCAAGTTTCGCTTCGTTATCCGAAGCTTAGTTGCAGCTCGGGTGAGCGCCGTCGGCGTCGGTCGTCCAGTAGCAGATGTTGCCCAGGACCGCCTTGTAGTCCAGCGACTTGGCATGGCCGTCGGCCCACTGAACGTTCAGCTTGCCGTTGTGCATCTGCTGGATCTTGGTCATCGCATCGGTGACCGTCATGTCGCCGCCGCGGGTGGCGTAGCCGGCGCTCCAATCGGAGTTTCCGAGGTTCTTCCAGTAGTTCTTATACTGGGTTCCCTGCGCATCGGCGTAGGCAACTTCCGAACCGTTCATCTTGCCCGTGTCGGCGATACCGGACTGGTTGGCCACGTCGGGAGCGGCGCCGTAATAGTTGGCATCCACGATCATGATCGTGCTCGCCACGCGGGGAATGCTGCCCATGTTCACCGTCTGAGCGGTTCCGCCGCCGAATGGCACGCCCGGGCTGAGGTAGACGTCGTTGTGACCGTAGCTGTTCTGGCCACCGTAGTTCATACCCTTGGCGCCAGGGGCGTTGAAGTACTGGGTGGTCTTACCGGTCGGATAGAACGGGGTCTTGGCCGGGTTGGCGAAGAGGTTGTAGTTCTTGGCGTACGGCTGGAGCATGAAGACCCAGTAGTATCGCTTGATCGAGTCGGAGTCGAAGTTAGCTGCTTCGGGGCGAACGTTGCCGCTGCCGTCGAAGTAGTCGGGGCATGGAATGGTCGCGGCGCCCGTTCCGGTGTTGTCGCAGTTCCATCGGTGGCCATAAAGGACGTCGTCGTAGTCGCCGACATACAGCATGGTCGAGGTGCCGATCTGCTTGAGATTCGAAAGGTCCTGGGTCTTCTTCGCGGCCGCCTTGGCCTGGGCGAAGACGGGGAACAGGATGGCCGCCAGGATCGCGATGATCGCGATAACGACGAGGAGCTCGATGAGGGTGAATGCTCGTTTCATGATTGCTTTTCCGTTCGCACCCCAAAGCCTTGGGGCAGAGTTCTGGACCCCATAAGTGTTTAGCTCGATTGCTAAGGGACGGTTACCGTCTCATTAACAGAGGGTGAAGGTTTGTTTAAGAGACGCGCCAAAGGACCTTTAAAGAAAAAATATTTCTCTTGGCGGTTGTTAAGGACGTCCTATCGCTTTCCAGGCCAATCGAATCGGAAATGAGACGCTCATCGTGGTCCAACTGAAAGTTATCCAGGAAATTTTGTTTCTGGGGAGGTTCGCTATCTTCCCGGCCAACGCTTTTCACACTCTTAATCACCCGGGCGCATTTCTGCTCATCGTGATCGCCGCCTGGCCGATTGTGAAAAGTTGAGACTATAATAAAGGCGTCATGAATCCGCGCGCCGACCACCGAGCAGTTGCCTCGATGGCCGTGCCGTGCCCGGCGACCTCCTACGCGACCCCGACGACCCCGCCAAGGGCGGGCTAACTCTCACTTCCATCGTCTCGTCGCTGCTTCGCTTTCCGTTCCCGGAGGTTTCCGCGCTATGCGCTCTAGACAATCTGTCGTCGATGCCCTCGACGCACTTTTCAATATTCGCGGTTCTCACCCAGACCCCGCATTCTCTCGCTTCGTTCCCGTAACCTATGACTCCGTCGGAACGGACTGGCATCGCCGGTTCGAACCCGAGTTCTGCCGTCTCTTCAACGGACTTATGATCGGCGGCGAGATCGAAGTTCGGCGCGTCTTCCTCGTCGTTTTTCCTTCCGAGGCCGCGCTGGCCCGCGTCTTGAACGAGGCGAAGCCGGGGGATTTCGTTTTTTCGCATCATCCGCTCGATATGCGTTGCGGCGATCCACGGGGCGAGTGGGGAAGTGGGTTCCAGCCGATTTCGGTGGACCATCTCGACGCGCTTCAGCACCGGTGGATCTCGTTCTACTCGGTCCATGCGCCAATGGATGTAAACCGCCTGATCGGTACCACGGCCGCTCTTGTGGAGGCGCTTGGCGGGCGCTACGTCGGCGGGTTCTACCCATACGGGGACGGATTCGCGGGCGCGATCTGCGACATCGACCCGATTTCAACGTGCGAGCTGGCCGAGAAGTATGAGGAGCTGCTTGGCATTCCGTATCTCCACGAGGAAGGGCCCCGCCACGACCGGATTGAGCGGGTTGCGATCATTCCCGGTTGCGGAGACCACGTCCCGAGCATGCGCGCGGCTGCCGAGATAGGGGCGCAGGCGTACCTCACGGGTGAGGTCCATTGCCACATCGACAACGACTACGGCCGGTCGAGGATGGCGGAAATGAAGTCGTACATCGCCGAAACCCCGATGTCGCTCCTAGGCGGCTCCCACGCCGCAACGGAGTTTCTTGTCATGAGAACGCAAATGGCCCCATGGTTCGAGCAGGTGCTCGGACTGGAAACCGTGCTTGTTCCCGAGCAGAAGTGGTGGAGGTGACACCGTGGCCCTGGCATCTTGCCAGTGGGCTCCAAGGGCTTCCAGCCCTTGGTCCATTCTCACACGACCGATACGGTCGTAGGGTTCATCGGCTGGGAGCCGATGCTACTTTCGCACGACCAGGATGGTCGTGATACACACGGGCTGGAAGCGCGGTGCCACGCTAGCCGGGCATTTCGATGTGATCGTAGATTTCGGTGAGAGGTAATTCGAGTCCGAGGGAAGGGATGACGAGCGACTGGGATGGTTGGTCGTACTCAGTCATAAGCCATTCGCCGTTCTCTTGGCGGGCGTGGTGTTCGACCGCGAGCGAGTCTTGTGCAACGATGATATAGGCTTGCAGCGACTCGATCTTTCGGTAGTGCCGGAACTTGTCAACGCGGTCGTATCGGTCGGTCGAAGGGGACAAAACCTCCACTACGACAATCGGGTTCTCCAAGGTATCGAATGCTTCGTCTAACCACTGGCCCTCGCCGCAGTAAACGACGACGTCGGGATAAAGGTATGCGTCCGTTGCGGGAATCCTGACCCGAAGGTCTGAGGACACGACATTACAGTTCCGTCCCTCGAACCGGTTTCCCAAGCGGCGAACAAAATTGGCGACGATAAGAGCGTGCCAGCGGCTGACGCCGGACATGGCGTAGACCTCGCCGTTGATCAACTCGTGTTTCTGATCGGCCAACCGCTCGGCCGCCAAATAGTCGGCGGGAGAGGTCCAGGTTCGCGACGGCATCGCCATGACTATCTCTATTATGCGCCCGCGGCTAGGCGGGGAATTAATTAGTTGGCGTTTGGCCAGAAGGTCAGTACAATAAGGGTTCTCCCTGGGTAAAGGCGCCCCGGCAAATGACCGCAATGAAGCTGGTCGCGAGGCGCTCCTATGTACCCAGTTAACCGAAACGGTCGAACCGTGCTCGAAGCCGATGCTTGTGGCATCGGACTGCTCGCCACCCGAAAGGGCGTCGCTGAGCGACGCCTCGTTGAAACCGCGCTAGAGCTAACCACCCGTTTCGACCACCGTGGCGCTCCCGGTCACGGCGCCGGCCTACAGCTCGATATCCCTTGGCCGATGCTGCTGGACCGCTTTGGCCTGCATGCGAAAGCGATCGCGCAGCGCGACGTCGCCCTCGGGATGTTCTTCCTCCCATTCGAAGCGCCGCTTCGCCGAAGGTGCGTCGAGACCGTCGAGCGCTTGGCCGCGGTGGCGGGCGCCGACGTGCTTCAGTGGGCTGATGTGCCGGTGAACTCCGCCGCTCTCGACCCGACCAGCTCCGCCCTGCGAACCCTACCGATCGTCCGGCAAGCGCTTTTCCGTCGTCCCGAGGGGATGAGCGAGGACGGGTGGTTTGCATGTCGATACCTGCTTCGCCTGGCGCTCGACCGAGTGCTCGGCCAGATCGCGGGAGACGAGTTTTCCGTCGTTTCGCTCTCCAACCGCACCGTCGTTTATAAAGGCTTGGCGGAGCTTTCGCGAATCGCGGAGCTGTATCCGGACCTCCGCGACCCGCACTTCGCATCCCGCTACGTCGTCTTCCACAGCCGCTACTGCACCAACACCACGACGGCTTGGCGGCGGGCGCAGCCGTTCTGGGCGGTCGCTCACAATGGCGAGATCGCAACGATCCAGGGGAACGTCGCTTGGATGAACGCGATCGGCCGAGATCTGATCCGCAACTTGGTCGACCGGAACCCGAGCCTGTCGCGAATCGCGGCCGAGGTGAGCTCGATCGTCTGTTCCGGCGGGTCCGACACCGCGAACCTTGACGACATGATGATTGCCCTCATGGCGGGTGGAATGTCGTTCCCGCAGGCGGTGCTCGCCCTCTTGCCTCCGGCGACTTCGACGCTGGCCGAGGACGATCCTCTCCATCCGTTCGCCCGCGCCGCTTCGGTTTACCTTGGAGCTTGCGACGGCCCGGCGGCGCTCGTAGGGTGTGACGGGGACCACGCCGTTGCCCATCTGGATCGAAACGGCCTTCGCCCGCTGTGGGTGCAGACATCGCGCGATTACGTAATGGCGGTGAGCGAGCTCACCGGCACGCTCGATCTTGGCGACGTAGAGACGCAGCGGGTGATGGGGCCGGGAGACACCGTGGTCGTGGAATTGACCTCGGGTCGGGTTCTCTTCGATGAGGCGGTTCGAGCCGAGGTGGCTCGCCATCCCTTTCCGTCCCCGCAAACCCGGATCGTAGAGGGGGCGAGCGCTCCGGCTACATCGGAGGTCGGTGGCCTCACGCAATTGCAGCGCGCCTTCGGTATGACTCGAGAGGACGTCGACGTTCTCGTGAAGCCGCTCGCCGAAACCGGTAAGCCGGCGATCGGCTCGATGGGGGACGACACTTCACCCGCGGCAATGCTCGATGCCTTGCCGCGCCGGATGGAAGACCACTTCGCGCTCCGCTTCGCACAGGAGACCAGCCCACCGATCGATCCGATCCGAGATGCGTGGGTGTTCGATTCGACGGTGGCGCTCGGTGACCGTAGCGGTCTTTGGTCGGTTGCGACCGGTCCCGTCTACGCATTCCCTCACCGCGTTCTCTCCAACGGCGAGCTTGGATGGTTGAAATCCCAGAAGGCGGTTCGCGAAGTTTCGCTGCTTTTCCCGATCGTGAGCGGCGACGAAACCGCCAACGCCGCCGCGCTCGAAGAGGCGATCGAGATGGTTGTCGAACAGGCGCTCGCGATGGCGGACGAGCCGGGTGTTCTCGTGCTCACGGACCGCTATCCGACCGCCGAGCAAGCGGCGATACCGCCGATCCGGGTCGTCAGCCTTCTGCACCGGCGGTTGGTGGAACTGGGGATGCGCAATCGCGTCGGCCTCATTGCGGACGTCGGTGTGTGGGATATCCATCATTGCGCGCTCCTTATCACCCTTGGCGCAGACGCCGTCACGCCCTGGCTGGGTTTGGCGACCGCGGGCGAGGGAACCGACAAATATTTGAAAGGGGTTCGCTCCGGCCTCGTCGAGGCGATGTCCATGATGGGCGTTACTCCCGCTTCGGCCTATTGCGGCGCCGGTTTGGTTGAGGCGGTCGGCTTGAGCGAGGGGCTCATGCGCGCCGAGTTTCCGGGTGTTCCGGTTCACTTGGGCGGCATCGGCCGCGACGTTTTGGATCGCGAGTGGCTGGCATTCCACTCGGCGGCATTCTTTGGCGACTCCGAGTTGCCGGATGCCGGTGAGTTCCGCCATTCAAAGGAAGGACGTCGGCACGCGAACAACGC
Organism: Fimbriimonas ginsengisoli Gsoil 348; assembly: GCF_000724625.1. Classification (GTDB taxonomy): domain Bacteria; phylum Armatimonadota; class Fimbriimonadia; order Fimbriimonadales; family Fimbriimonadaceae; genus Fimbriimonas; species Fimbriimonas ginsengisoli. Next base: position 3,306,726 of record NZ_CP007139.1, read on the forward strand.
CGAAGTGGTTCGATCCCTGCAGCTATCGAGCGGTTACGCCAAGAAGATCCACGGCAGCGCACCGGGTTCGCGAGAGGCGTTCGACGATTATAAGGATTTGGTCAATGGGCGCGAGCCGGTCACCGTGCTCGATCTGCTCCAGGTGCGAAAGGGGGAGGCGATTCCGATCGACGAAGTCGAATCGGAAGCCGAAATCCTGTGGCGCTTTATGGCGCCGGGCATGAGCGAAGGGGCTCTCTCCGAGCCGGCGCACCGTACGGTGGCAAAGGCGTTCAACGTTCTCCATCGCTATTGCCGCATCAAGCTCGGCGGCCCCCGGCCGGGGATCGGCCCCGTGGCGAACAGTGGCGAGGGCGGATTCGACAAGGCGCGCATCGGAAGGCGGGACGGGAACCGTTCGGTGCAGTATGCCGGTGGCCGCTTTACGATCACCCCGATGACCGCGGCTCGGGCGGCGGAGGCGGAGGTCAAATTCGCTCAAGGCGCCAAGCCCGGTAAGGGTGGCCAGCTTCCGGGCAAGAAGGTCTCGGTTAAGGTGGCCCACCAAAGAGGCTGTGAGCCCGGGTACGAGCTCGTTTCGCCGCCGATCAACCACAACCTCTATTCCATCGAGGACGTGAAGCTGATGATCGAAAGCTGGCGGCACCTCAATCCCTCCGTCAACTGCGCTTTGAAATACGTTGCGACCCATGGCGTGGAGATGGTAGCGGCGGGCGGCGTAAATGCGGGCGCGAACCGGCTCCACCTGAGCGACGGCTGCGGCGGAACCGGCGCCGCCAAGCGGGTCGATCAGAAGCATGCAGGCGTGCCGCTGGCCGCCGTGCTGCCCACGGTTCACGACCTTCTGGTAGAAGAAGACGTCCGCCACCTGGTCGAGCTCTCCGTCGACGGCGGAGTGCAGACGGGTACTCAGGCGCTGAAGCTTTTCCTTCTTGGCGCGGACCGGGTCGGTTTTGGAACCTCCCTGCTGATCTCGATCGGTTGCTCGATGCTCCGAAAGTGCCACTTAAGCGGTCCGGACCCGGCCGACCCGACCGGGAAGCGGCGTCTTGGCTGCACTCCCGGAATCGCCACTCAGGACCCTCAGTGGATTGCCCGCTTTGCGGGGGACTGGCGGCACATCGTCCGGATGCTCCGATTTGTGGCGCAAGAGATCCGCGAGTCGCTTGCCGCGATGGGCGTTCGATCCGTGGCCGAGGTGATTGGCCGGCGGGATCTGCTGGAGCGCAAGCCGGGGCTCACCGGCAAAGCCGCCATGCTCGACCTAACGTCGATCCTCTCCGCGCCGCATGGCTTCAGTCAAGCACGCGATCTCGCCGCACAGAGCAAGGCGCATATGCCGGCGCTCCGTGGGGAAGAGCTCGAGGCCGCCGACCGGGCGATGTCGGGCGAGACGGTAACCATTATCGAGCGGCTTACGAACGAGAGCCGCTGCGTAGGCGTCGGGGCGGCGGGCAAGGTCGCTCGTCGCTTCGGCGATTTGGGGCTGCCAGAAGGCGGGCTCCATTTCGTACACACCGGGGCCGCCGGCCACTTCTATGCGGCCTATTCGGTGGAGGGTTTGGAGTTCCGCCTGCAGGGCGTGGTCGCCGACTCGTGCTTCACCGCCGCCTATGGCGGTCTGCTTGCCGTGACTCCGGCGGACGGGCAGTCGGGCAGGTCGCTGGTCGGCAATGCATTCGGCTACGGAGCCCGTGGCGGACGAGCCTATATCGCCGGCCGCGGCGGCAACCGGTTTGGAATCTGCCTCCGCAAGAGCCACGAGGGAACCGGCCCGCGCGTGGTCGTGGAAGGGGTCGAAGCGAACGCGTTCCAGTACATGACCGGCGGGGTGGCGCTGGTCCTCGGACCCACCGGTCCCAACCTTGGCTCGGGCATGACCGGCGGCCGCGTTTTCTTGCTCGACGCCGACATGGCCTCGCTGAACTCGGACTACGTGGGCGCGGTTTCTCTCGACGAGGGAGAGTCGCGGCTGGTCCGCGAAATGCTCCGCGAGCATGTGGAACACACCGAAAGCCAGATCGGCCGCCAACTTCTAGAGTCGTTCGACGCCTCTCGTTTCGTCCGAGTGTCGACGGTAGTCAAACCGGAACTGGTGCCGGAGTTGGTCAGCGTCGTCTAGCTTCCGGATTTCTCCACCCCCATCCCCCTCCTCATCGCACGGACTTCGACGAGGAGGGGGCTTATGGAATGGTCGCGGCTTCGAAGATTCGGATCTGGTTCTTACCCGCTCGCTTCGCCGCGTAAAGCGCTACGTCGGCGGCGTCTAGCGCCTCCGAGGCCGAATGCCGCCCGCTGGCTAACATTAGGCCGGCGCTGAAGCGAATCTCCCTGGCCTGCAGGCTCGACATCGCGCCCTGTAGGCGCGTGGCCACCTCGGTGGGCGTCGCCTTCCAAAACAGGGCGAGAAACTCGTCGCCGCCCCACCGCGCCACCCAATCGTTCGGCCCCATCTCGGCCCTTAACGTGCGGGCGAGACCTATCAGGCTCTCGTCCCCTCCCGCGTGTCCAAAGGCCGTATTGGTTTCCTTCAAATCGTCGAGGTCGATGACGGCGAGGGTGAATTCCGCGCCCGCGCCCCTAGCTGCGAGGAGATCGCTCTCGAGGCGGTCGGTTGCGAAACGGCGGTTGTGGACCCCGGTAAGGGCATCGGTGGTGGACACTTTCGCCAGCTCCGCCACCGATTCATCCAGGTGGGTGACTACCTTGTGGGTGAGAGCCATCAGCCGCCCCATCTCGTCCGGAAACTCGGTCGGGAGCTCCGTGATCCGGCCGTGCCGGTCGTACTCCTGGAGGAAGCGCAGCATTTGCCGCATCGGCGCCAGAAGCGCCCAGATCATCCAGACGGTGAGCACGATGGAAGCGACCCGCTCGCCTAAGATCAGTCCGCGGACTACGCGCACGTCGAGGTCGGGGTCCCAAACTTTGAAGAAGGCAGAGCTCAATAGAGCATGGGTTCCCACGATGGCCACCAAGAGGAGCTTGGTGGTAAAGCTGCTCTTTCGCCAGACTTTGGATAGAAACCGGTAAAGGCCCAATTCTGTAGATGTTGGCGCAGGAATGGAGGCGATAGTATTTGGATCGGTCATCGGGCAGCAATCCAGAGACCCAGTGGGTATAATTCTGGACTGTTCGCATATGGGTGGATGCCCGAGTGGCCAATGGGAACAGACTGTAAATCTGTCGGCGAGAGCCTACGTAGGTTCGAATCCTACTCCACCCACCATAAGCCTTCGTAGCTCAGCGGCAGAGCACTTCTTTGGTAAAGAAGAGGTCACGGGTTCGATTCTCGTCGAAGGCTCCACTTTTGAATCTAAAACGCAGCCGCCGGCAAGAGCCGGCGGCTGCGTTAATTTACTTAGGTTGCGTAGGGGGCGTTAAGCTACTGGAACCTCCATTGCTGGTTGGTTTTGCCGTTGGACTGATACTGATCGACGAGGGTGCCGTTGTTCCTCTTGGCGCCAACGACGTCTAGCAATAGTCCGCTATTGACGTTCTTCAGGTTGTAAACGCCGGCGCTGACCTGAACGATCTGCCATTGCTGGTTGGTGCCACCGCCGTACGGCCACTGATCGACTTTCGCTCCATTCGTGGTCGAGGCTCCGTAGACTTCGAGGGCAAGGCCGCTGGCGACGTTGATGAGCTTAACGACGTTATTCCCGAGATTCGTCAGGACCCATTTCTGGTTGTTCCCGCCGTTTACGGACCAGATGTCCATCTGGGTGCCGTTCGCCGTCGAGGAGCCCGGATCGTCCAGCGCAGAGCCGCTTTGGACTCCGACGATCGTATAGGTTCCGTTGTTGATCAGGTTCCCCTGTGCCGGCGGGGGCACGGCAGACGTTCCCAGGAACGAATTGAGCATCGTTTGGTCCGTGACCGCACCCGTGGTCCAGTTGAATACCTGGCCCGCGATATTCCAAACCGTACAGTAGAGGCCATGGCTGTTCGCCGAATCGTGGACGTACTTGTTCCAATACGTGCACGAGTCGTAGTTCAGCGTAATGTTGGCCCCGGTCAGGTCAGGCTCGGACGGCTTCGGGGAAGCCTCGTATTCTCCAATAAGAACAGGAACGCCCGCGTTCTTGAATTGGGTCTGCATCTTGGTGAACTCAGACTCCACGTAGGCTTCCTCTCCCCAGGTGGCGTTCCGGGAAGGCAACGTGGTGGAATGGTAGCCGTTCCCCCAGAAGTAGAACATGTTGCCCCAGGACGCATCCGACGTGAGCTGAGTGAACTGGAACGGGTCGTAGAGATGCACCTCGAGCATGATGCGATGGGCAGAATCTGTGGGCATCGAAGCGGGAGTCAGCCAACTGCACGTGTTGTCGATGTTGGTCGTCGGCCCCTGCACGATCAGCCAGCGCGTCGCGTTGTTGCCGCCGGTGCCGCGCACCGCGTTTACGAACGTCTGGTAATACTGGAACAGAACGCTTGTCTGGGCCGCGCTGGTGGCATTCGGTTCGTTGGCGGCGGCGAAGAGCACGTGGGAGTCGTATCCGTTGAAGGCGGTCGCGACCTGCTGCCACATACGCTGCATCTTGGTGTTGAGCGTCGAGTTGAAGCTCGCGTAGCCTCCGCTGTCGAGCCATCCATTGTCCCAGTGATCGTTGATGATCACATAGAGGCCCCGGGCAGTGCACCAGTTGACGGTCTGTTGCACCTGGGACATAAAACTGGAGCTAATATTTCCGTTGGCGTCCGAAGCGTTTATCCAAGCGCATGGGATCCGAATCGTATTGAATCCGGCGTTCGCCACTGAGTTGATGAGCGCCTGGCTAGGTAGCGGACCCCAGGAACCGGGGCTGGGAATCGCTTCGAAAGTGTTGCCGAGGTTCCACCCGGTGCTTGGCGTCGGGAGCTGTCCGAACGCCCCCATCGGCAGGGCAAGCGAGCAAGCGATAGCAAGAATAGTCTTTAGCCGGGCGTTCTTTAGGCCCTTCGCTGATCTAATCGACATTGATTGTTCTCCTCTTTCCGAGAACTTCAGTGTTCGGTAACTTTGAGGTCCGCGCAATGCAAAATATCGATGGGATAATGCACAGTCTTCCAATGCGTGGGGTATTTGCCGATACATTCGTCGGCGGCGGGAACTACAGATCTCATCATCACGCGTTCTGGGAGATCATCTATGTGCGGACCGGATCGGTGAAGATTTGCCAGGGATCGGCGGTTTTCGACATGGGACCGGGCATGATTCTGCTTCACCCGCCTTTCGTGGAGCATGCGGACAGCTCAACCTCCGAGTACTCCATTTTTTATGTGCAGATCGACGCTCCTGCCGACGCGCCCTGGCCGGGAATAGCGAATGACGACTCTTTTCAGTCGATGGGGCGGATCTGTGAGGCGACCTGCCGCGAGTGGAAGGGCAGTCACCCCCTAAGAGAAGAGATGATCGCGAACTTGACCCAGCAAACGGATCTCTTGCTGAGGCGCTTTAAGACGGCGGAGCATCGTTCCAAGGGAGAGATTTTGGTCGCCGCGGCGGAAAGGATCTTGGAGGAGCGGTACAACCTGCCGATCACCGCCGCAGAACTCGCGTCGGAACTTGGAGTTTCGAGGTCGCTGTTGTACGCGGAATTCACCGCGGTGACGGGGCAAACCCCCAAGGCGTACGTGCTTCGCCGGCGGTTGGAACATGCCACGGCGATGTTGCAACACACGAACTTCACGCTGGAAAGAATCGCGGCGGCGACAGGGTTCTATTCTTCGAGCCACCTGGCGAGGCACGTAAAGGCGTCGACGCACCAAAGCCCCGGCACCATCCGCAAACTCGCCTTAGCTCGGAATTCCCGGCCAACCGAATAGGAATTGGTCCATCCTCCCGACCTCCGCGATGCCGGGAATCGCCGTTATAAGCGAGACGGTAACCAGCCGAGTGGACCTTAGCGCGGTTCCTTTCGATGCCGCCATTGGCTGAGCATGGTCATCTTACGGTGATCTGGTCCAGGTGGATCAAGCTGCCCTAAGCCTCGCGGCAGGGTCAGCACACACTCAAGCCAAAAGATATCGGATTAAGTTTGCTTATTCGATAATAGCAAACAAATCGTGATAGCATGTTGATCGTCTCTCACCCATGAGACTGTCAAGAGGCGTTCCTTGGACCTATTTGCCACGATTACCGTCCGTCAGTTCTCTGACTTACTACGACAAACGCCGATCGGTACGTTGCTTCGTAGGGACCAATGCCCGTTGCTCGTAAAGTTTCGCGAGAATAATTCGGTCGACTTCACCACCAGACTGACCAAAGACGGTAACTCCAAGTGCTTTCGGATCTCAGCGGCGAGACAGAGCAACGGCAACCAGGTTAAGTTGGTGGCGCGTGATATCCCCGAAATTCAGTTTCCCACCGTCGCAAGCTTCAATTGTATGGGCTTGTTGGCGGCCTGGAAGAATGACTTGGAACTTCCAACGATCTGGATTTCTCCCTCGGCAGAGGATTTATTGGGTGCTGGCAAGTTGGATTCCGGTCTGGTCGTCATTTTCGGCGAAACCGGGTCGGGAAAATCGGTCTTGGCAGATCGCATCTGCCAGCACGTCTTTGATAACCTTCGAGGCGGAAAGGGACACGTGCTGCGTTTCGGCGATCCGGTGGAAGGGGCGTTTAACTTCCACACTCGTTACGGAGTGCAGTTGGGACAGTTCTCCGACGTAGCGGTCGAGACGCAACGGAACCTCGGATCAGACACTCCTTCACTCGACCAATTCGGAATGGACGCGCTACGGCAGAAACCAGCGCTTGTCAGTGTCTCGGAATTGCGTAGTTCGGCGGATATGCTCGCAGCGCTAGAGTTAGCTTCCACCGGACACCTCGTAGTTGCAACGGCACACTCGGGTTCGCTCAAGGAGGGGTTCGCCAGGCTGATGAACGCCTACGGCTGTTTCGCGAACCCCGATCTCAAGGCGCCGCTTATTTCCTCGGTGCGGTGCCTGATCCATGTGGAGAGTAAGAAGGTTAACCTTCGTGAACTCGAAGGGCCCTCGCGGAAGTATAAGATCGTGCTGCCCACTGTCTGGTCAAAGACTCCAAGCGCTTTGGTGCACTTCATTGCCGACGGACCGCAGATGATCACACCATCTAGCGGTGCGAGCTCGGATGCGGCCGACCCGCTCTACTACTACTCGGAGCCAAAGACCGTATTCAATCTGATTGCGCGAGCAGTCATCGATCTCCACACGGATCCGTCCAAGTTGTCCGCGACGGCCACTTGCAAGTCGGACTGGCAAGGAGTCAACGCCCAGAAAGCCTCGGTTTCAGGGGAATGGGAATCGTACGTAAGACTACTCCTCGATCACATCACTGGGAAAAAAGCACCCGCTCACACCGACGACGAAATCGAGCGTCAAACGAGCCGGTTGCTCGACCACGTTTGGTCGACCGTGATGTGTCAGGAGAGGGAGGGCCATCTGAATTGGAAAAAGGCCATGCCGCCCGACTTTGAAACGATCGAGGAGGATGTGAACACGATAGTTGAGGTGCTGAAGATCGCGATTAGGGAGATTTACTGAAATGGGCGTCCTCAAAACTTACATTTACGAGCTTGATCGTCTCTTTCACCCGGTAGACGAATATGGAAAAGTTTGTTATGAAAAGCATGGCATTCAGTCGCCAATCGTGCTCACAGCGGATCTAGAGCTAAAGCCCAAAGAGTCAGTCCCCGAAAGAACCCTTACGATTTCCCTCGCCGGGGCGGCGGGTACTGGCAAGTCGATTTTGGCTTTGCACTTCGCTGCTGCTTTTCTCGTCGAGAACCCTGGCGCATTTGTCATGTACATCTCAACTGACTTGAGCCATGGCGTCGCAAAACGACAAATGGAGTCGTTCGGACTTGGCAAGCCCGGGGAACTTTGGGAATTCTTTGAGAGACCCAAAAACAGTATCAATCTGCGAACGGTGGTTGACCTACCTAAGGTCGAATGGGGCGCCCTCGGGGACGGAACCTTTCTTCGTAGCGTGATTAGCCCGGAGTCGATCATACAATCCAGTTTATCAACGACAACGGTAAACAAGACTGCAGAGCCCGATATAAGTAGCGTCCACTTTGTGGACTTTCAGGAAGGAGCGAGTGGTGACGATTGGCTGTACCTTGAGGAGTTCCTATCCAAGCTCCTGCCATTAATGGAAAAGATCTTCCCACAGCGCAAGGTGCTCCTCGTGATCGATGCCATCGAAGGTTTAGATACACCCGGTTCAGGAGAGTTGCCGATTTCGAGGCACGGGCGGCGCCAGCGGCTCGCAAGGCTCATGGAAACCACCACCCGCAACGCCAACATTGTATTCACCTTGGAGGCTACGGAACCGAACTTAGATGTCGACGAGGAATTTGTCTCGGACGTTGCGATCCATCTTAACCGAGACCAAACTGAGCACGGCTCGCGAACCACTTTAGAAGTCAAGAAGGCGCGGGGCATGTATGTCTACTCGGGAGTACATGAGTTAGTTATTAGAGGAAACCGAGGGACGACAACCGACGAGCAGGTCAACGAAGATGATCCCGACCTTCCTTGCAATAAGGTTCTCCTCCTGCCATCTCTATCGGTTTTTGAACAACGATTAGAGCTGAAATCAGCCAAGGACTCTATCGCTTGGCCCGACAATAGCGTCGTTCTGGAACCGTGCAATCTAAAATTTGGAATTCCCGCTCTTGACGAAATGCTTAGCGAGGAAGGCGGCTTGGGTGCTGGAGGTATACACCTAATTCTTGGAGAAGAGTACACACACACGTCAAAATTGATAACTGCGTTCTTATCGCAAGGTTGTTATCGAGTTTATGAACTATTAATGGTGGGGGCAAAGGCAAAATTACGCCCAGATATTGACCTGCTAGGTCGCGAATTCCGTAAAGCGGTGATAGCGTATCTCCCAGATGTCCGTCGCCAACTACTTTCACAGTTAATTCCAAATTCAGCATTGCCTCAGGACCTATTTGGAACAGGATTACTCTTTAGCTCTGGGAGGTCTGTTACGGCGCGGAGCTATTTGAATGGTCTTATTGAAAATTGGAATGCAATCTTTCAGGTTCAAGAAGGAGATCGCCTTGATGTAATTAATGCAAAAGTAGATGAGTCGGGAGTAAAGGAAGTCGCAGAGGTATCTGCCATGTTTTGTACGCAATTTCTTGCCCATAAAGGAGTACGTAGCTCGTTAAAGGCACCGCGTCCTTTCATTTACCGAAGAATGCCGTCGAGACCTCTGTCTAAGGAGATGGTGTACTTTATCATCTTAGAGAATATGAAGGCCGCAATTGTTCAGCAGATTATCGGCGATTACCAGATCGGAATGGAAAGAACGTCAGGCCCGAGCGAGCGACCAATGAACCCGAGCTCCTTTAAAAAGTTGAACGCCGATATCGCAAGGTTCTGTCAAGAGTTTCCCAGGCTTCGCTATCCCCATGCGTGGCGGGTGCGGGTGGCCTTCGAGGAAATCTCAACGCTTTTGTCGTCCATTCCTCAAGAAGATCGTGAAACGCTTACGGCGGCTATCGTCGATTTGTGTCGAGTCACTGGCGTCACCGCCTTGTTTACCGATAAGCAACAAGGCGGGCCGCTGGGCGATTCCGCTCAATCGTCAACTGGCGTTGTTCACGCTCGAACAGAAAGCGCGATCTATACTTGGCACGTTCCATATGGGAGCGGCTCAAAGGTAGCAATTGCGAAAGTTCCGCCTGTTAGCCGCGAGAAGCAGGTGGTGGTCAGGGAGCTGCGGGGCTTCAGTGAATCTCAGCGTTTAGAAATCGACCGCTGCCTAGAGTTGTATTTGGATGTCATCCCGAGTCACGGAGCCGAACTGGAGGATCTTCGGCGAGTACCGTTAACCGTGCTGCTCGGGACGGAAGGTGAGCTCTGGGGTGATCGCTCCTTCGAAACGCAGTGCGCAGACCTTCTTCGGTCAAGCCTCGGTGATAGCTTTCATCTTCACCGACCAGATAGCTCAGATGTCCTTCATGTTGAGTCTATGCCCGGCCAAGTGCTTGAGAGTTTCGTAAATTACAGTCTTCATGCCGCCGAACCAAGAACGGTAGTGGCGATGATCGACGAATACTGGTCCAGGAACACAAGAGAGTGGTTCCGAAAGGGACAATCGCGGGCAAAGGATCGATTCCTAGAGTTGGACGCCGCTATGGTCGGTCGCCTACGTCACCAAGAATTCGACAACGACGTCCAACCGATCCCGGATGAAAAGGATGAGCGACATCGGCGTCTCATTCCCTTCACATGGAATTTTGGATTATCTCTTTTGCGAATGCGCCCTTGGGAATTTGCTGCCGCCAAGGTCGAGGAGGGATTGGCAAATAGTAAAGCTCCGAAGGACGTCAAAGTAAAGGAAGTTCTTGAATTAGCTCGCGGGAAGTTTGACGTACTACCAAAAGTGTGCTCTCTCAGAGGAACTGGGGAGTCGCTCGCAGAAGTTCAAGCCAATAGTGAAGTCGCTTGGCATGAATTCTTTGCGGCATGCCAGTATGTTAAGCGATTCTATTCCGCTCACGATGATTTACAAGTCTTCGAAATCGACGCGCCTGACTCCCAATCTCTGGTTAGTTTTGTGCTTGAAGTTTGGATGTCCACCGTGGTGTGGTTTTATACGAAAATAGAGCACCTGCCCAGTCAGAAGCGAAAATTTGGCCCGAACGACACTCTGCAACTTCCGAACGCGTTTACTAAGTGCCTTGCGTGTCTTTCGAAATGGGATGTCACGGGCGCACACCGGAAGCTCTTGGCTTCAATCACAAACCTTGAAAAAGATGATTTTGCGGAGTCTAAGTCGCTCTTTGAAGTGATCGATGAAGGTATTCGGTACTTGAACGTTCCACCTCCGAATTCAATGCAAGACGCAGGTAACGTTATTGCCGACTCGGAAGAGGCGGATAGCGCCGTCTACATTTTTTGCTTGTATCTTACGCTATTGACGTTAAGCCAGGTGGTCGACTTTCATCAGTGGGTGCTTGATCCCAATACGTTCATCTTTAAGCCGCGAACGTCCACTGGGAAAGCGGTGGCTGGGCGTTATTGGTATGCAACCGCTTCGTTTATGCTTCGCCGGGAGAGCAGCCCCGGTGTACCGAATTTCGACCCTAATGACCCAATGGTGCCGATGGCGCTCCCAGGTTATTTCTCGGCGAGGGGTGATTGGCACCTGGCGGTGCTCGCAAGCAGCCGTAGCATTTACTTGGGCGAGTTGGCAATCCATGAGCTTTCTCGGTCAAAGGCGGCCACGATTCGGCTTCAAACGGGGGTGGGGTTGCCGATGTACAATTTGGTCCGTTCAGCCGACCGGAGCCCAGAGCGCCAGGTTCGCACAGCCTTGCCTTCTCCATTTGGAGGGAAGATGGCGTCGTTCGATTACGGATATGTTAAAGCCATCGCTCCGTTGCGGTATAGGGCCGACCGAGTGTCCCGTAAAATTGTTTTTCCAGGACACGAAGGTTACTTTCCCATTTACCGAAGTGAGATTAAAGGCTATATTCAAGAGACAAGTCTCTTTTCGAAGGGACTCACTCGGATACTGGTGTCATTATCTGAAGCCCACCGGGAAGGGAAGTCGGTCGACTTTTATGACGTCTTCGAAGAACTGGCAGATCGGCTGAAGGGGAGAGAAGATCTTCGCTCAATTGTCTATGGTGTGGAAGCAACAGAGGAGGAGACTAATGGGGAATCTGTCCGGGAAGGGCTCGGGAGATCCGATACTTGGACAATCTTCAACGATTATTTCTCACACTTCCGAGCTTTTCTGGAACCTCATAAGTCACGTGAGTCGTGAAGCAGCCGACGACGGTGTGGTTACTTGAGGTCGATCGGATGCTGAAGACGATTTAGAGGTGAGGAGCACGACAAAGAGATGTGATTCCCCTAGACCGGCAAGGTCCTTAATAGTTATTGCGAGGAGTTTGAGTTTCATCGCTGGTTTAGTTCTTGATTTCACCCGCCCGATCTCGATATGAAGATGGCTCCGCATTCGCTACATCGACAGACCTTGGCCGACTGTGACCACCGACTAATATCGCGGGACCGTTTACGAAGCGGCATCCAGCTCGTAGGGGCCGAAATGCACCTTTGAGATGAGGACTGCCAGGCCGTAGGAGCGGAGGGCGCCGCCGGTCCAGGTTCGTTGAAGGGCTTTTTCTGGAATTGGGATCGCGCGGATGCGGTCCGCGCCATTAATGCCGGAAGACAAGATCAGCCGATTACCGTCAAAAGATACGAACAGCCAGCCTTCGCGAGAAAGGTCGACGCGAGTTAGGGGCACGGCTAAGACTTTTAGCCACGCGTTCCTCCGAAGCGTGTGTAGATCGGTTTTGCGCCAGGAGTTGCGGTTGTGACCGTTGGTGAAAAGGAGAGCCATCCCCTCCTTGCCGAACCGCTCCTGCGATGGCGCGTAAACCTTCCTAGTTACGCCTCTTACCGAGGATATCGGGAATGGTCAACCAACGCTATGGTAATGATAGCAAAAGGTAAGCAATCGTACGGAAACCTAGCAAGGATGCCTATATAGAAATCAGTAGGGCCTATCAAATAGGCTCCCGCCGGGATGGAAACAAGGGATAGGGTTACTTTCCGCGGGGTCCTAGGTGGTCATGGCAGTTTTTGGATAGCGGAGACGTGGCCCTTTGCGAGCGGATAAGGGAAGAATGTTCGCGAGGGCGTGTTAACGTAAGGGTATGGAACGCCGCCAAGCAAAGGTCTTCGCCGCTTTTCTCGGATTGATTATCGGTTGGGGATGTGGCGGTGGGAGCTCGGCTTCGGGTTCGGCTGGAGGCACCGGTACTGGTGGACCTTCCGGAACGCCCTCGCATTGGTCGGTTACCGTCCTTGCTCCGTCCGGCGTCAACAACTCAGCCACGTACGCAGTAGCCCCGGGCTATCAGGCCGGTAGCGCGCGTTTGGCCGGTTCCAATCAGAGTGCGGTCATCTGGCACGGCTCGGCAGCATCGGTCGAAAACTTTAATCCAGCCGGCTCTGACAACTCGATTATCGTGGCGGCGAGCTCCACGGACCAAGGGGGAACGGCGGTGTTGGGAGGAATCGCCCACGCGGCGCTCTGGCACGGGACGGCCGCCAGCTTTGTCGACCTTCATCCGACGGGGGCCACCTACTCCACGGTCAAAGCGCTCTATGGAAATGAGCAGGGAGGCAACATCGGACCGGGCGAGCAAGCCGCGATGTGGTCCGGATCGGCGGCAACCTTCCGCAGGCTCCAACCTTCTGGCAGCACATCCTCAGCCGTGAATGGAATGGGACCGGGACAGCAAGTCGGGTTCTTCACCGCTCCGTCCAACGCCCACGGATACGCTCATGCATGCCTATGGAGCGGCTCCGCTGCGTCGGTTTCCGATCTCAATGGCGTCCTCGATTCTTCGCAGGCGTTCGCTACCGACGGAGTTCACCAGGTCGGCTTGGCCGACGTGCCTGGTATTACTGGCTCGCATGCGGCGATGTGGAGCGGGACGGCCTCGAGCTTCGTCGATCTAAATCCCGCCGGCGCCGGGTCATCCGAAGCCCATGCCGTCTCGGGCCGCTTCCAAGCTGGCTTCGCCTACTCCGGCGCGTTAGCGGCGGCCGCCTTGTGGCAGGGCTCCGCCAGAAGTTGGGTGAACCTCCACCAGTTTCTTCCTGCCGGTTACAAGAGCTCCTACGCCTACTCGATCGTTCAAACCGCCGGCAAGGTCATCGTTGGCGGCTATGCGGTCGACGATGCCGGCACCAACGCGGTTGCCGTTATATGGGTCGGGAGGTAACACATTGCCGGATAGCTTAGGGGCACGCCGGTTGGGTTAGAAATACCTCGGCATATTGGCTTCGCCACAAGCCTTGCCGATGGCTTGACGCAACAGTTCCATTTCCTTCAGTAGCTCGTTCATTAAGCTGCGGTTGGCGTCCCGATCGCCTTCGTCGGAACTCTCCCAGTGAGCCTGTGCTCCGTAGAAACAGTCCCTCATTTCGTCGCAAGTGCCGGGCTTCGAGCGCAATTCTTTCGACCGGGAAATCGCGTCGGGAACCCAGCGAAAGACCGGAGGAGGCGGTACATGGGGCGGCTCCGGGACGGGGGGATCCACGGGCGGATCGACCGGGGCGGGAGGAGCGGGCGCCGGCTTAGCGAAAATCTGATTGAGTCCTGGAATGATAATCTTCCAGCACAGGACGACCACGACGCCGGCAAGGACGACAACAACGAAGATCTCCATTGCCCTATCCTACCGTTGCAGGGAATGTCTATTTACATGTTTTGAGCAAATGGAGGGGCAAAGATCGCGTATACAAGACTGAATCTCGGGCCTATCACCTTAGAGCATTCAAAACCTTTCGGCTTTGCTTCTCTTTTGCGGCCGACTCGATAGCGGTGAACCGGGGCGGATTCTGTTTACCGGCCGAAAGCCGGCGGAACATGGCTGGAAACGCCTTGATTGCGGTCTGGAATAGTTGCGCCTCTTCCTTACTTGGTAGCGAAGCGAGCTGCTCGGCTACGTTGATGGCGTCGTCCTGGGTAAGGTCGGCGGGATAGAGGGTGGGCGACAACTCGATGACCGATAGATAGGGAGCCCCCGGCATTACAAAGCGGGTGTGGAGCGGATCGAACGCCCGATCTTCGTCCGCTTCGGACGAGACGCCGATGACCACTCGAGTTCGACGGTCGGGGGTGGTGCGGCCGAGCGAGGGATCCATGGCGATCCATCCCTGGCCAGGCTGCCAGTATTCCGTGAGCCAATGCTCGTACAGGGGCCCGCACCAAGTCGGCATGTGGGCAACAGTTCGAGCTGGAATTCCATGGGCTCGCAAAAGCGCCGCCGATAGATTGGCGCGGTTTGTGCAAGATCCCTCGCAGGCCAAGGCCGCGAGGGCGTCCAGAGTCTTAAAGGGGGCTCCCTTGCCTCGGTTGTCTCGCACGAACTCGAAAACTCGACCTACATACTCCTGAGGACTCTTTGTTTCGCCGGCCAGCCGCTGGGCGATCTCCAAGATTTCGCGATGGCTACACTGCACGCAAGCCGTGCTCTTAACCAGGGTCCCGTCTGCTGGAGCCGTATCGTCGGCGGGTCCCTGACGGACCAGAACCAAGGCTTCGTAGTGAACCCACGCGCCCTTTGTCCCGGGTTGAATTCGTGCTTCGCAAAGCAGATTGTGCCCATCGGCACGCCTTCGCCATTTAAAGCCGAGCAACTTGCCAGGCTTGTCGACTTCGATCTTGAAATCTAGCGGAACTTGGCTGGCATCCAGGGCCGGAATCGGAAACGAAGCCGTTCCGACTTCGGATGGGCTCTTGGTTCGTAGAGGAGCACGCATTTTTAGGCGGACGATCGCGGGACCGGCCTGCGCGGCGAGAGCATCGTGGTTCTTCTGGACGATGGTCGGCTTAGGGTGCGCGGCTTCCTCCGCCATCTCCCGCTTCACCTGTTCCACGGCGGCGATGGCGTTCTGGTCGGGTGGCGCATCTTCTCCGACGGTAAGGTGGGGATCGGAAAAGTAGATCGACTGCTTATCTACGTTGTGGATCACAATGCTGAGTCCGGTGGACTCCGGGGGAAGCACGTATTCGCGGCTGAATTCGACCCACCGGCCCACCTCGGCCTTTCCGTCGTCGGTCCAAGTCGCGGCCCACGGGAGTTCCTTGCCGTTGCGTGGTTTCACCGCCACGGCGACGACGGAGAAACCCTGTAATTTCTGCGTTCCGCGAAAGGCGACTCGAAACAGAAGGCGGCGCCCGGTTGGAGGTTTGGCGATTCGCACGGTTTGAAAGGTGCCGTTCATCCCGTACGGGCTCCCCTGCATTTCATAAGCCGGCGCCGCGGAATGGGACAGGGCAGGCGCGGCCTTCACGTCGAATCCCGGCCACTGGCATCGTTCGGTCTTCGTTCCAGGGGGAGCCATCAAGTCTTCGGCTGGGCTCTGTCGGGAAAGAAGCAGGGAGGCGGCAACGGCGGTGACGAACACGCTTCAAATGACGAGGCGTTGATGCGGGAACGTTCTGACTGGGCAATAATGCGGCATGGCCGCGAATTCGGCGAAGCAAACCACATTCATGATCTTTGGCGCTTTCGCCACTTTGATTGGGTTGCTCCTCGTCTTCATTCCGCCGATGCCGCAGCCGCTTTCGCCCGTCTCGGTTGGAATTGCTTCGCTAGGGGCGATCCTATGCGTGTACTGGTCTCTCTATCGCATTCTTCCGGCCGATAGAACCCCGACCGTGGGAGAGTTTCAGACCAACTTCTTGGTAGCCCTGGCGGGAGCCGAGTTGGTAACGCTGTCCGGCGTCTTCATCGGTTCGGCGCCAAGGGGCCCGTTACCGTTTGCCCTGGTAACGTGGGCCCTCATGTTCGGGCTCGTGCTGCCCAAGATGATCGCCTTTTGGCGCCGACGCTAGTGTCTAGCCTCCGCCGGAACTCGCATGGACGTCGAACTGAACGGTCATTTGCTGAGGTCCGGTGGCGGTCTGGATAGTGGCTTTCAGAGTGATCGTGGCCGTCCCGAAGAGGATCCCGGGCTTTACGGTTAACTTGCCCGTGTTGTCGATCACAAAGTCCGGATCGTCGGAGGTCCAGACCTGCCCGGTCGGCACTTCGGCTTTGTTGTTGAACCTGTCGAAGCTGGCGGCAGAAAGCTGGGTCGTGCTAGGCGATTGAACGTCGAGCCCGCCGGCGCCGATTTCGGCCCCAGAAGAGTCCAAAGCGGCAAGGCGTTCGGCAAAGCCGTGGGGAAGGATAGTGACCGTCGCCGAATCGGAGAAGCCGTTCTGGGTTTCGGTAGCGACCACGGTTCCGCCGCCGGCGCCCGGAGCGGTCAATGTCGTCCCCGCGAGTGCGAGGCCGGTCGCGTTCTGAAGGGCAAAGGTGAAACTGGCGCCGGATACCAGCACGTTATCCTCGTCGAACCCTTTCGCTCCAACGGTCATCGAGTCGCCGTGGATGATGTTGAATGCCTTCGAGGGAAGGATCTCGACTCGCTGAACCCCCGGGCGTTTGTCGACGAAAACGTGCACCTGGAGTTGCTTACCGCTCTCGGCTTCTTTGAAGGTCAGGACGCCATCTCCGAGCAAGGTTTGGCTGGCCGTTAGCGTATAGCCCCCTCCGTCTTTCGGCGTCAGGTTGAACGCCGTCGAACCGCCTGTCACCGTCAGGTTGTTTGGACCGATCGGGATGAGGCTGCCGCTGGAGTCAAGCGCCGTCACGCCGACCGCAAAAATGTCTTTCCGATGAATGTGGACGTCTCCGCTTGGGAACGTTCCGACGCGAACGTCGAGGTGGTCGATCGTGCTAACGAGGTCCAATACCGCGACATTCACCGCGCCAGGGGCGACGGTGACGGCGGTTGAAGCTTCACCCAAGATAACGTCGGATCCGCTCACGGTCCCAAACGCCTTGCATTGGAGGAAGAGCGGCTTACTCAACGGCAGACCGTCAAAGACGACGATCGACTGGTCGTTGGTCCCGCTGGGGCGTGTGACGTCGACTTCCTTGAGTGGGGTATCGGAACCGTCTTCCTTCACGAGGAGATGGAGGCGGGTCGCCAACTTTGGGACGACGCGGCCAAGGCTTGGCCACTTGATCGTAAGCCGAAAAGCGCCCGATTTGGCTCCCGACGCGCTCGCGCCTCCCCCTCCGCCGCATCCTGAAAGAGCAAGGACTGAGATCAAAAGGACCAAGACGGTCAAAACGGAAGCGAGACGGGCACGCATGTACGGCTACTGTAATCCGAATCGCTCACTGTGAGCAATCGCTAAGGCGAAAGGTCGCATGAATGTCTAACTTCCGAACCTTCTGCCTTGCATCGAAAGATGGAAGACGTTGTAAGCCGTACGATGGGCGCCGAGGAAGTCCGGCCGAGTCCATTCGACGGAGTAGGCATCCACGCGTTGCGTACCCTCTAAAGTGGAAGCGGTATCGGCTTCCTCAACGGTTCGGAAAGCGACGCGCATCGTAGTCGGCTCCGCCGTTCCATGAGTGGGGACGACCCTAGCGGAAGAGATCGCCTTCGCCGCCGCGTCTTCGATTCCCGGTCCCGTAACGCTTGGATGCTTAAGTCGGCCCATATAGCGTCCAAAGCCGGTTTTCGTGGAGTAGGTGGTGACGCCGGGAAGCGCCCCTTTTGCCTCATCGCACCCCGCGTCGTCGCTGGTGACGAGGAGCGTCGGTACCCCGAACGTGCCGGCGACCGCCGCGCTGATCTCGATTTCGCCGGCTTCGAAGCCGTTCAGCCAAAATCGATGGACGCCGCCCGCTAACGCGTGCTCCATCAAACCAGATTGCGCTCCCGCCATTCCGTGGTAGCCGACCAGGAATGCGCCGTCGAACGAAGCATCGATCCCTTCCATCATTCCCATCGTTCCGCTGCCGATTCCCGAGATCAGCTCGACGTCCGACTCGAGCTCGTCGATCAGTAAGTTCTTGCAACCGGCATGAGAATCCTTGACGACCACTTGGGTGGCGCCCCCTTTTCGCGCGCCGCGAATCGCCGCGTTCACATCGTGCGTCAGCATGCGGCGGGCAAAAGCGAAGTCGTAGTGCTCGCCGTCCGGACGTCCGCACTGGGAAAATGAAACGATGCCGGTGGCGCCTTCGATATCGACGGAAATGTAGATGCGCATGGGGGCGATTCTAGCGCCGCATTCCGAAAGAGGGGACACGCTCCGTGCCCGAAAGCCACGCAATAATAGTAGTGAGGCACGAATTGGCTCGCATTTCCAACCGAAACCTACGAGAAGCGGCGATTGCGGCTTTGTTTGTGGGAGTGATCGCCCTATCGCTGAGCGCCCGCCCCCGCTTCGCGGTTTCGGTCCAGCCACGGCCGTCGCCGCGTGCTCCCGCGTTTGAAACCTCACTTGTTCCCAGCCCGGTCCCGATCGGCGTGGCGACGGAAGACGTCGACGAAAGTTCGGCGGGCATGCGGATCACCGCGAAGGTACCCAGGACAGAGGATGCGCGCGCGATCGAGGCCAAACTGCTGCGTGAGCTGAATCGCTATCCTCAGAGTCTTCTGGCCCGGTTGAACGTCGATCGCTTTCTGCTCGTCTCGGACTTACGTTGCGATGCTTTGGAGTGCGGGGGGCTGACCGTCTTGGAGCACCGGCACATTTTTCTGGAAGCGGATTCTTCGGATTGGATCACTTCCACCTTCCCGGGAATCCTCCACCACGAAATCATGCATGCGATCGATGGAACGGCCGGTTGCGACCGCTCGGATGCCGCCTGGGAGGCTTTGAATCCGAAATCGTTCCGCTACGAAGGAAACGAATTCGTTCCCCTTCCGGTGGGTAAACCCAAGCCGGGTTTTGCGACCGCTTACGCCACCTCCACCGTGAGCGAAGACCGTTGCGAACTTTTTAAGATGGCGATGATCGAGCCAAACGAGCTATTGTCCAGAATCCACACCGACCGTGTTCTCGCGGCGAAGCTGAGCCTATTAGAAAGCCGCCTGCGGCAGATCGGGCCGCTTCCCAAGGGATGGCCGAACCGTAGGAAACGGCTATTCTCGACCTATGATCTCTGACGCCGACAATTAGCGATGGACCCGCCGGCGCCCGCTATCTACACGCCCTGGACGAAAGGGATCTACGAAGTCGCCCCCGCTTTGCGTCCTTTCGGCGTCGATTTTGGAAACGGCGCCGCCGACCAGCGTCTTTTCCAGATCGACTCCGAATTCGAGCGATATGCCGAGAACAAGCGGACAGCGCTCCGTGAGCGGCGTGGAAAGTACGCCCGAGCCTTTCGTCTCTCCCGGGAAGTTGAACGGGCCACGATCGAGCTCATCGTAACCCGCCTCGCCACCGATTATCCCGAGCGTTTTTCGGCGGCTTGGGAGGGGGACCATCGAGCCTTGCTGGAGGGGGATAAGCAGTGGGTGTTGCCGGCAAACGGCCGTGGAAACGAGAGCGCCGCATTGGATCTGCTGGCACGGCTGGTGCCTGAGGATTTGGCGATCGTTAGCGTGGAAGACTCTGTCGATTGGGTCTCCTATTTGCATCTATGCAGTCCCAGCCATTGGGCAGCGGAGGAGAAGATCGGGCGCTCATTCTTCGATGTCCACGAGCCAATTCCCGGCTTTGAGAAGATCAACCGAGTTTCCAGCGGCTTGGTCGACGCGATGGTGAACAAGGGGCCCTGGGTCCGCTTCGTGTGGGGCGTTGAATCCGACGATCGGCTGAACCACCATCCCGAGCCGCCCCCCGGTTTTGACCAGGAAGAGTGGGATGGCCGCCGATTTGAGGGTGGCCGGTTCTGGGTCCGGACCGAGCGCCAAATCGTCACCGGCATGCCTGAGGTGGGCGCCGCTCTGTTTACGATCCGCGTTGGATTTGTGCCGGACACCGTCGTGTTGGCCGACGAAATGCTTCAAACCTCGCTCCTACGTGCCCTCGACTCGATGTCGCCGGAGGCGAGGCGCTACAAGGGGTTGGCGAAGGACTGGGATAGGTTGAGGGCGGCGTTAGACGGTTAGGGAAACTCGACTCACGCTGCCAATTCCGCAACCAGCGCCGTCAGGAAGAACTCGCAGTCCGTAACCAAACCGATCGCTTGGTGGGTGCCGCGGTCGGTTAACTTAATCACGGAGTCGGCATCGCTGTCGACACAGTAGGTTTTTACGCTGGCGGGGAGAATATTTCCGGTCGCTACCGAGTGCAAGGTGGTGGCGACCATGAGGCACACGCCCACTCCGCTAATGTGGGCTCGCATTGCGTCCTGGGCGCGAATGCCGTCCGTGATCACATCGGGCAGAGGTCCGTCATCCCGGATCGACCCGGCAAGAACGAAGGGGATCCCATGCTTTACGCAGGCATGCATCACGCCCCCCGATATGAGTCCCTGCTCGATCGCGTTGGCAATGCTGCCCGCTCGGCGCACTCGGTTGATGGCGCGAAGATGGTGGGTGTGGCCGTGGGCGCTGCTGCCGCCGGTCCTCAGGTCGACCCCCAAAGAGGTTCCCAGCATGTTCGCTTCGATGTCGTGAGCGGCGAGGGCGTTACCCGCAAAAAGGATATCGATCCACCCCTTCTCGATAAGCCGCGCTAAAAACGGCGCGCTTCCGCTATGGACGATGGCCGGTCCGCCGACGAAAAGAACCCGTTTGCCTTCCTCCTTAGCCTTTTGAATCGCGCGCGCCGCGTGCTCGATCATCCGGCGCTTCGGCCGCTCGGAGGAGACTTCATTCGACATGAAGCGAAACTCCGCGTCGTCCCGCTGCTCCTCTTCGGCCGGAGAGATTCGCACACCGTCAAAGCCAACGACCAGTCGATCGCCCGCGCGCACTCTGTGCATGGGACATGTAGTGGCGCGATACCGGCCGTTCTCGTCCCACACCCGAATGCCGCAGTCCATCTCCAGGTTTTCGACCTCGACGAATTGCCCTTTGATGTGAATGTGGGTGGTGAAATTGGAGGTGGAATGAAATCCTTCCGGAAGGACCCCATCCATGTCCGCCTCGACTAGCGTGACTTCTTCCAGCGAGTAAAGGGCGCCGAATACCGCGCTCGCCTCGAGCGCTCTCCGCATCGTTTCGACATCGGGAGCGGTTAGGTGAAGGTCGACGATCGTCGGCTTGTCCGAAAACTCGCCGACCTTGAATCGCCGGGTCTGGAACTTGACGCCATGCGCGTTCAGTACGTCCAGGACCTTACCGAGCGTGTTCTTGTCCAGCAGATCGCCAGCCAGGCTAAGCCTCTCGGTTACCATCGCCCGATGTTACCGTCCCGGCAACCGCGCTCGACCGATTGATCGCCTGCCACAATGGGGAAGTGGACACTCCCGAAGAGCTTCAGCGCTCTGCCGCCGCCGAAATCGCCGTCGCCGAAAGCACGGCGGCTCTCCGCGAGATCGAATCGCGTTTTCTTGGCAAGAGCGGCTCGATTCCGGCGCTCATGAAGCTGCTCGGGGGGCTCGATAAGGACGAGCGCCCGGCGTTCGGACAGCGAGTCAACGGGGCCAAGAACCACGTCCAGGCGCTGATCGACGAGCGTGCAGCCGGGTTGCGATCTCGCGAGCGGTTGGCTCAGTTTGAGGCCGAACGCATCGACGTGACAATGCCCGGCGACCGGCCGCGCATGGGGTACGAGCATATCCTTCAGCTCACCACCAACAAGATCAAACGCGTGCTCGGCGGGCTCGGCTTTCAGTATCTGGAGTCGCCTGAGCTAGAGGAGTTCCGCTACAACTTCGACGCCCTCAACTACCCGCCCGATCATCCGGCAATGGATGACCAGGACACGTTCTACGTCGATGACGATCACGTTCTCCGAACGCAGTGCACGGCCTTGCAAGGCCGGGTTTTCGAGAGCACGCCGCCGCCGCTACGCTGCTTCACCGTCGGGCGCACTTACCGAAACGAAGCCGTCGACCGAACGCATAACCACACCTTCCACCAAGTCGACTGCTTTATGATCGACGAAGGGGTAAGCATGGCCCATCTAAAAGGGACGCTCGGCGTCTTCGCCCGGGCGATGTTCGGTGAGGAGGTGCAGATTCGATTCCGCCCTGACTTCTTCCCGTTCGTTGAGCCGGGAGTCGACTACGCCATCTCGACGCCGAAGCTTTTCGACGGCCGTTGGGTCGAGCTCGGTGGCGCCGGCCTCATCCATCCGAATATCTTGGAACGCTACGGAATCGACACGGAACGCTACTCCGGCTTCGCCTTTGGCCTCGGCGTCGAGCGCATCCCGATGATGGCCTATGGCATCGACGACCTACGCCTCTTCCTAGAAAACGACCTCCGCTTCCTCGAGCAGTTCCGCGGAGAAAGCCAGGATCCGGAGCCGCTTCCTCGTCAAAGCATCGCCTGATTTCTCCACCCCCAACCCCCTCCTCATCGCACATGCATCGACGAGGAGGGGGCTCCGGACTACTTTACGCTGCAGGTCAAACGGAGTTGACCATTCAAATAGCCCTCCAAAAGGTCTCCACTTGCGACAGGTCCGACGCCGGCTGGAGTGCCGGTGAAGACGAGATCACCCGGTAATAAGGTGAAGTAGCGGGAGGCGAAGCTGATGAGAGCGTCGAATCTGTGGAGCATTTGGCGGCTGCTGCCGGCCTGGACGACCTGACCGCCTCGTCGAAGATCGAATTCGATATCTCCAGAAGGTACCGGTCCGAACTCTCCAACCGCCGCGGACCCGTCGAACGCTTTGGCGATCTCCCATGGCAGTCCTTTCGCCTTACATTTGCTTTGCAGGTCGCGAGCGGTGAAATCGAGTCCGAGCCCGATTTGATCGTAACAGTACGCAGAGTCCTCGACAGAAACTTGCGTTGCCTTCTTTGAAATGCGAAGGACGAGCTCGATTTCGTGGTGAATTTCTTTCGAGAAAGGAGGGAGGCGAAACGGCTCGCCCGGAGGCAGCATCGCCGTATCTGGCTTCAAAAAGAGCACCGGCTCCTCCGGTATTTCGCTCCCGAGCTCGCGAGCATGTTCAATATAATTGCGCCCTACACAGATCATCTTCATGGTGAAAGTCTGACCGCCTTGGTCACTGAAAAGCGCGACAAGGAAAAGGACGACGGTCTTCCCATAATTCGAGTATGGGGTTACAACGGGGAAAGTGCGCATGAGCGCGCGTCTCCCCGACAACGAACGCGAGCGGCTTGCCGCGTTGCGAGAGTACGGCGTTCTCGATACGCCACGCGAACTTGCCTACGACGACCTCGTAAAGCTTGCCGCTTCGATCTGCCGCGTCCCCATCGCGGCGATGACTTTCGTCGATGAAGACCGCCAGTGGTTCAAAGCTCGAATCGGCCTCGATGCGGAGCAAACTTCCCGGAGCCAATCGTTTTGTGCTCACGCGATCCTCGACCCCGCTTCCGTGATGGAGGTAGAGGACGCTGCGGTGGACGACCGGTTCCGTACGAACGAGTTGGTCGTCGGCAGTCCGGGAATTCGGTTCTACGCAGGAGCGCCGCTTCTTACGGATGACGGCTTGGCCTTGGGGGCGCTTTGCGTCATCGACGTAAAGCCACGGCACTTATCGGAAGAGCAAATCGAGGCGCTCAAAGCGCTCGGCCGGCAAGTGATGGCGCTGCTCGATCTTCGCAAATCGATGAGCCACCTGCAAATCGGGGCCGTGGAGCTTCGGGAGGCGTTGCTGGCGGCAGAAAGCTCGCATCGGGCTAAAGAAGTCTTTCTTTCGAACATGAGCCACGAGCTGCGGACGCCCCTGAATGGTCTGATCGGAATGGCCGACCTTCTCTCCGCGACTCCGTTAAACGCGCGGCAGACCCGCTACGTCGAGACGATGCGAGCGAGCGGAGCCCAACTATTAGAGGTCTTAACCGGCGTACTGCAGATTTCGGAGAGCGGAGCCATCGAAGCCGACCTCGTGGAGATCCCAACCGAGCTTCCTCTCCTGGCCCGAGACGTGGTGGAGTTGATGCGGCCGGCTGCCGTTGCCAAAGGGCTGGCGCTCTCGATGACGGTGGACGCCCCTCTTCACGCACCGGTGCTTGCCGACCAAAACTGCCTGCGCCAGGTGCTGACCAATCTCTTGGGCAACGCCCTGAAGTTCACGGAGCACGGAAGCGTCGAACTCCGGATGCGGCATTTGAAGACCGCCGACTCGACGATCCGAGTGCGGTTAGAGATCGAAGACACCGGAATCGGGATTCCTACCGATCGACTCGACGCTATCTTCGATCACTTCGTGCAAGCCGACGATCGATTGTCGCGAGCGTACGGCGGGAGCGGGCTTGGACTCAGCATCAGTCGGGGTATCGTCATGCGGATGGGCGGCAACCTTAGCGTGTCGAGCGCGGTAGGTAAGGGCAGCGTCTTTTCCTTCGAACTCGATATGAATCTGGTCCCGCAAGCCACCAATCTCCGACCTTGCCGTGTGCTGGTCGTGGAAGATAACGAGGTGAACACCATCGTAATCACCGCGATGCTCGAGCATAAGGGATGCGTGGTCAGCCACGTGGCAAATGGACTCGAAGCTGTTCAGATCCTGAAGCGGGAACGGTTCGACATGGTCTTCATGGACCTGCAGATGCCGGTCATGGACGGCGTCACCGCGACTCGCGAGGTGCGCGCCACCGAGCCAGGCACCGAGCACGTGCCGATTGTGGCGGTGACCGCCAGCGCAATGGAAGAGGATGAACAGATCTGCCGGCAAGCGGGGATGGACGGACTCATCCGGAAACCGATCAGCGAGCGATTGATTGCCGAGGCTCTTGAGCGGTTTGTGCTGCGTTAACGGGATAATCAACCCCGTCCATGGACGATCTTCGACTTAGGGCCGAAATGTGCGACATCGGCCGGCGCCTCTGGCAACGCGACCTCGTCGGCGCAACGGAGGGGAATCTTTCGGTACGTCTCTCCCCCCAACGGATCCTCTGTACCCCCTCCGGACTCAGCAAAGGGCACATGCGTCCGGGCGATCTGGTCGTGATCGACACCAAGGGAAACCCGATCGGGGCCGGAGAACCGAGCACCGAGATCCGCCTCCACCTGAGGATGTACGCGAAACGCCCGGACTGCGTGGCCGTGATCCATGCCCACCCTCCCACGGCGACCGCCTTTGCCGTCGCGGGCGAGGAGATCCCGGACGATCTTTTGCCGGAAGCGGCCTATGTTCTGGGATCGGTGGCGACCGCGCCGTTCGGCGTGCCGGGGACCGACGAGGTTCCAGACCGCATGGAAGCGTTGATGGACGATCACAAAACGTTTTTAATGGCCCACCACGGGGCGGTGGTGATGGGGAAGGGGTTAGAAGACGCCTATAACCGGATGGAGGTCTTGGAACGTGTCGCACGAATTCTGCTCATGGCCCGCCTCCTTGGCGGCGCTAAGCCGATGCCGGACCGGATGTTCAAGCACGTAATGGCCGTCGCCCTTAATGGAAAGCTATGACTCAACGCACGTTCCGCTTCGGGATCATCGGTTGCGGCCTTATGGGCCGGGAGTTCGCCAGCGCCGCCGCTCGTTGGTGCCATCTGCTCGACCTCGACGTTCGACCGGAAATCGTCGCCGTTTGCGACGCCAATCCAGACGCGATGGGATGGTTCACAGCAAATGTCCCCTCCGTAAGAATGGCTACGACGAGCTATGCGGAGCTATTGGCCGATCCGGAAGTGGAAGCGGTCTACTGTGCGGTTCCCCACAACCTCCACGAGCGCCTCTACGTCGACATTGTTCGCGCCGGAAAGCATCTATTCGCGGAGAAGCCGTTCGGAATCGACTTGCGCGCCTGCCAATCGATCCTCGCCGCGATGCGTGAGAATCCAGAGGTCTTCGTACGTTGTTCTTCGGAGTTCCCCTATTACCCAGGCGCCCAGCGGATCGCCCGGATGATCGAGCAGGAGGCTTTCGGACAGATCATCGAAGTGCGCGCCGGATTCCTGCATAGCTCCGACCTCGACCCCAACAAGCCGATCAACTGGAAACGTCGCATCGCCACCTGCGGCGAGTACGGCTGCATGGGCGACCTCGGAATGCACGTGCTCCACATGCCGCTTCGAGCCGGCTGGCGTCCGAAGAACGTACGCGCGCTGTTGAGCAAGGTCGTTGAGCGGCGCCCCGACGGCCACGGAGGCATGGCCCCCTGCGAAACCTGGGACAACGCGATTCTTGCCTGCGAGTCGGTCCAAGGATTCCCGCTCGTCCTGGAAACCAAGCGCATTTCCCCGGGCGACACCAATACCTGGTACCTGCGCGTAGTCGGCACGGAAAACTCCGCGGAGTTCACGACGCATCGCCCCAAGACGATCCGTACGCTGCCTTACAAGAGCGGCGGGCATCAAGCCTGGCAGGAGGAAGACCTCGGATACGAAGGGGTCTTCAAGGGGATCACCGGCCACATCTTCGAGTTCGGCTTTGCCGACGCGATCCAACATATGTGGGCTTCATTCCTGCAAGAACTTAGTGGCGGCGTTCCCCGATACGGCTGCGCCACGCCGGAGGAGGCGCTTGGCTCGCATCGGCTCTTCACCGCCGCGCTCGAATCGCAGCGTACCGACGCTACGGTTGCGCTAGAGTAGAAATCGTATGTTCGACGCCGTCGTCGCCGGGCACATCTGCCTCGATATCATTCCAGAACTAAGCGGCCACGTCGCGTTTGAACCGGGCCGGCTTGTCGAAGCCGGGCCTGCCACGTTGAGCACCGGCGGCGCCGTTTCGAATACCGGGCTCGCCTTAACCAAGCTCGGTCTCAAGACGCGTCTGATCGGTAAAGTCGGCCGAGGACCGTTTGGCCGCACTATCTGCGAGATCCTCGACAGCCACCAACCTGGCCTCGGCGCCTCGATGTCGGTGGTTGAAGGCGAGGGGACATCGTACACGATCGTCGTAAGCCTCTCCGGACATGACCGCATGTTCCTGCACTCCCCCGGCTGCAATAGCACCTTTACCTCCGACGACGTGCCGGATGAAGCGCTGGCGAACACCCGGCATTTCCACTTCGGCTATCCGCCATTGATGGCTGGAATGTTTGCCAATGACGGCGAGGAGCTGGTGCGCTTATTCCGCCGAGCCAAAGAACACGGGGCGAGCACCTCGCTGGACATGAGCCTCCCGGATGCCGACGCACCGTCGGGACGAGCGGATTGGGAAACCATACTGAAACGGGTCCTCCCTTACGTCGACGTATTCGTTCCCAGCATCGAGGAGCTCCTCTTTATGCTGGAGCGGCAAACGTTCGAGCAGCTTCGCGGCGTGGTCTGGTCGGGCTTGCCTTCGGGGGCGTTCGAGCGGCTGGCGACTCGCGCGCTTCAGATGGGAGCGAAGGTAGTTGGCATTAAGGCCGGCTCACGCGGGCTTTTCTTGCGAACCTCCAAGAATGTGGAAGGGTTGGACCTCGGCCCGGAATGGCGCGACCGCTCGGTCTGGGCGCCGTGCTACTGCGTGGAGGTCGTGGGCACGACCGGGGCGGGCGACGCGACGATCGGCGGCTTTTTGAAGGGTCTGCTTAGCGGGATGTCGCCGGAAGATTCCTTGAACGCCGGTGTTGCCAGCGGAGCATGTTGCTGCGAACAGCCGGACGCGGTGAGCGGCATCCGGTCTTGGGAAGAGACCGAGACCCGCATTGAGTCCGGCTGGCCAAGAATCCCGCTCGTTTTGGGCCGGGAATGGCGTCTCACACCTAAAGGGGTTTATGAACGCGATGAAGCGAAGTGAAATCAACGATCTGATCCAAGACGCGATCGCGTGCTTCCAAAGCAACGGCTGGGCGCTTCCCCCTGACCCTCGCTGGGACGTCACCGATTTTGGCTTGGGCGATTGGCGACGCTTCGGCCTAGTATTGGTGAACTTGGCCGACGAGCCGGAATACTGCGAAAAGCTGATGTACGCCCAACGAGGGATGGCGACCCCCGCCCACTGCCACCGGCGTAAGAAGGAGGACATCGTCAGCCGCTGGGGAACTCTCCGCGTCACTCTTTGGCCTTGCGAGCCGGGCACTTGCGGCGATCAGTCCATGTGGGTCCAAGTGAACGGGAAGCTTCTCTCCGTCGAATCCGGCGGCGCCGTGGAACTCTCCGCCGGCGAGAGAATCACCCTCGTCCCCGGGATGTATCACGAGTTCGTCCCCGTCACCGACGAGTGCGTGATCGGCGAGGTCTCGACCGCCAACGACGACCTGAACGACAACTTCTTCGCCAACAAAGAAGTGGGCCGCTACGCCACTATCGAAGAAGACGAGCCAGCCGTGGTGAGGCTAAGCAGCGACTAATCTCCGAAGTCCGGTCCGGAAGGATCATCGGCGAGGGCGCCGACCCTACGCGGGCTTTTCGGCGCGTCGGCGTTTGCGGCCGTTGCCGAGCTTGTGCTGTTCGATCAGCGATCGCGCTTGCCCGGCGGTGGCGCAGAGGGCGATGACGTCCTCGGGTACCGACATCCGTCGTAAGGTGTCGACCTGACGGTCGGTGGGTGGCTGCTCACGCCATCGGGCATCGGCGCGGACGATCTGGACGCAGTCGGACCAGGTCATTCTGATAAACCGATCCGCCTCGTCGAATACCTTAGCGAGATCTTCGCCGAGCGGTAGCGGCGGGTACTCCATCATCGTCGAAGAGAGCGTGAGCGAGTACCGGCCCAAAACGTCTACCGATATCCGCGCGAGGCGATCGCGCTCGAACCCGCTCGATCCGCAAGGCAGCGCGTACTCGCCTTCGCCGGTCTTGAGCCACGCCAGGGCGGTATGCCCCACGATCTCCTCAGGGATAGACAATTCCCGGAGCAGGTCGACTTCCGTGAGCACGGTGTCGATATCGTCGAACGACATCGGACGGCGGAAAAGCTGAGCCCGCTTAAGCGGTCCCACATCGTCCACCATCGTCGCCGCCTCAAAGATCGAGTGGCCTTGAAGATCGAAGTCCGCCGGCAACCCTACGAGGCCGGCGACGGTTGCAGGAATGGGCTTCTTGTCCTCCTTATCGTCCGGACCCACGAGGGAGAACTTGCCGGCAAGGTCCACGACGTCGATGACGATGCAGTCCGGCTTGTCGCTCTCGTCGATCGCCCGTCGCCGCGAAATCGGGTTCGGGGAGCCCTCGACGATGCCGGGCAACGTCCGGACCCCACGCCCGGCCATTTGGGCGTAAAGCCCCCAGCTCTGGGTGGGACGCAGCATGAGCACGCAGCTCACGTGGGGTACGTCAAACCCTTCGGTCGCGACGTCCACGTTCACCAGCACCTGCGTGTCGCCTCGGCCGAACCGGCGCATGATCCCGGCTCGGACGTCGGCCTTCATCGTGCCGTCCACATGCTCGGCGGCGATGTGGTGGGAGCGGTAAAGCTCGGCAACATCCTTTGCGTGCTGTACGTCGACGCAGAAGACGATGGTTCGCCGGTCTTTGGCGATGTCGGACCAGTGCATGAAGGCGGTGAAGTTCCGCTCCTCGGTATTGACGGCGCGGGCAAGCTCAGCCTGGTGGAAGTCGCCTCGAACCTTCTTGACCTTCGACAGATCGGTGCCGGTGGCGACGCGGTATCCGCGAAGATCGACGAGCCAACCATCGGCGACGGCTTGCCGAAGCTGATACCGAAAGACTACGTCCTCGAAGATCGCTTCTTCGGAGCCGTGGAGCGGACGATTGTCCATCCGGTGGTCGGTCGCGGTGACGGCCAGGGTAAAGCAGGTCCCCTCGTAGCTGCCGAACCGCCGCAGAACGTTTTGCCAAGTGTCGGCGGGGGCATGGTGCCCCTCGTCCATGATCAGCAGTCCGGGGTGGAACCACGGAAGCCGCTTACTGTCCGGCCGGCCCACCGATTGAACGCCCGCGACGACGACGCGAGACTCCTCGTCCGCGCGTAGCGGGCCGCCTTCGATACCGACGCTCAGACGGGGCGCCATGAGGCGGATGCGGTTCGCGGCCTGGTGAAGCAACTCCGAGCGGTGGGCGACGACGAGCGACGATTCGTTATAGATTCGGTCGAATTCATCAACCAAAGAGGCGAACAGCGTCGTCTTGCCGGTGCCGGTCGGCATCACCACCATGACCCGATGAAGACCTCGGTCGCGGGCGGCGAGGACTGCCGATTTCGCCTTCTCCTGGTAGTCCCGCAAAACGATGCTGGGCACCTCGCCAGGCACGACGAGGTCGGAAGGCGGGTCGGCAAAGCTCATAGGAAACCGGTCTCACAGAGGCGAGAGGGGAGCCATCAGTGTTCCACAAGCTAGCCCTTCCGCGCCGCCGAAATGTAGCGGAAAGCTACACTGTTTTATGGGCCTGTGGCGGGCACTTCTTCGCTGGTTCTACTCCGACTTCGGCTCACGGGAAGCGGACCAGCTTGCTTCGCTTCCTTTCAACGAGCGGAGCGATAGAATCACGGAGCTCATCCGCGGGTCGGTCCCGGATCCGCGTCAATTAGCCCTTCAACGGTGGAGGGAGGTTAGTGCGGCTTGCGAGAAGCTCGCTTCCATTCCGGAGACGTTCGAGATTCAGCGAACCGAAGCACTCGCCGATCAGATTCGACTGACGAAGGAGGTCCTCATAGAGTTATCTGCCCGGCTCGAACAGGAGCCCTTTGAGGCGGAATGCCTCGCCGAAGTCCATCGCGAACTGGACCTCTTAGAACTTGAGATTGGCATCGGTCAGCCAGTGGAGTGGTTGCGGCCCAAGGCGCCGAGCTCCTTCGTTCGCCGGATCAGCACCTCGGCAATCGAGTCGGACCTTAAGAATCTGGAGTCGCTGAATAACCGAGCCCGAGAGGCCTTTGTAGACCTTACCGACTGCCGTAGCACGCTCGACTCGGCCATGGAAAACGGCGCTTCCGACACCGAACTTGCAAAACTGAAGGCAAAAGCGGAAGTCGCGGTGCGACTCTTTCTGGAATTGGCGGAAGAGGCGTATCTCCTAGACAGAGAGTTGGACCTTAAAGCATTTGTTAACTCCGCACAGACCTCTGCGAGCGATTACTTGCGGTACCTCGAAGCAGTGACTGCCGAGGCGAGGCAGCTTGTAGCGGTAGTTCGGAAGACGCAGAAGGAATTGAGGACGAGTTCTCAAGGGGTTGACCCTCAACGGGAAACCGGGTCAGCATCATCGCATGAGCCTCCGAACTCCGCTGTGTGATCTGTTCGGGATTGAGTTTCCGCTCCTTCAGTCCGGGATGGGTGGAATTGCGGGCTCCGCGCTTGCGGCGGCGGTGTCCAACGCGGGAGCCCTTGGAATCTTCGCCGCTCACGGAACCAATCCGGATGGCGTCCGGGAACTGCTTGCTCAGATGCGGGTGGCGACCGACCGCCCCTTCGGCGCCAACCTCCTTCTCGCGCACGATCTTGTGCGACCGGCAGATTCGGTGCTCGACCAGACTTCGGATCTGGTGAACGAAGCTCTGAACCCTCTCCGCCGAGAAGTCGGCCTGGAACCGGCGCATGGAGCGCCCGCGTCTCCCGCCCGCGACGTGGAGGAGAAGTTGGAGCTTTTGCTCGAGGCCCGGATTCCCATCCTTAGCATCGGTCTCGGCAATCCTGGCCACGAATTGGTGGAGCGATGCCGCCGGCAAGGCACCAGGGTGATCGCCATGGTGACCACCGTGGAGGACGCGAAGGCGGTCGAGAGTGCGGGAGTCGACGCCATCGTAGCGCAGGGAGCGGAAGCGGGTGGCCATCGGTCGCACTTCGCCAAGCCGGCACAAAGCGGGGCCGGGCTGGTGGGAACCATTGCGCTGGTTCCGGAGATCGTTGACTCGGTCCGGGTTCCGGTGATCGCGGCCGGGGGAATCGTCGATGGTCGAGGCCTCGTTGCCGCGCTCGCCCTTGGCGCACAGGCCGTGATGCTTGGAACCAGATTTGTGGCGACCACGGAGTCGCTCGGCGTCCAAGCGTATAAACAAGCGCTTGTCGAAGGAGCGAGCCACGAAACCGTGGTGACCGATGCCGCCAGCGGACGATACGCGAGAGTTCTCCGGAACCGCTTCACCGATCACTACGCCGCCACCGGCGCTCCTACGTTGCCATTTGGCTGGCAGGGAAGCGCAGTAGCCCCGCTCTTCGACCAAGCTCGCGCTCTAGAAGACCCGGACCATATGGCCCTCTGGGCGGGCCAATCTACCGGCGCCATTCACGACATCCCCTCCGTCGCGGAAGTCGTCCGGCGGATAATGGAGGAAGCCGAAAGAGTCGTAGGATCGCTGGTCTCCAGACCGGCCTCCGGCTAACGAACGTGCACCGGATCATCGGCGAGGGCGCCGACGCTACATGCTGGGTTAGGTCTTCGGCAGGTAAACGCGGTCGATTTTTGCTTGCGAGCGCAGGCGCTGGACCAGATCTTGCCGACCGGAGACGAGGAATGCCTTGCGGAGCTCCTCGAGGTCGGCGCCCGAGGCGGAGGTGCCCAAGGCTTCCACGCGGAAGACCTGAATCGCTCCCGCGGCTTGAGCCGGCTTCGTTATGAAGCCCGGCTTCGCCACCCGAAGCTCCTGCTGGGTCGAAGCGGGGAAGGCGTTTACCATGCGCCATCCAAGTAGTCCGCCGGTCGTCTTAAGGGTCCCTTCGTCGTCGGATTTGTCTAACTCCGCTTCCCACGCGCCTCCCTTTGACACTCGGTCGTAGGCGGCTTGCGCTCGGAGGATCGCCGCCGAAACCTCCGTGGCGGCATCGCTCACCGGTTTATAGGCGAGCGTCGATACCCGCACATATCCCGCGGGCGAAAAGTTCTTTAGCACCAACGCATCGAGGAGTAAATCGGTGTGTACTCGGAGATAGAGGCGCGACTTTGGAAATCCCTGAGCTCGCATTGCCTGGTCGAAATCGGTTCCGGGAGGCATGCCGGCCCGAAGGGTTTTCAGCCGCTCGTCGTACGCCTTCTGGATCTCCGGCACCGTCGTCTTGACGCCTGCCTTCTTCGCTTCCGCTTGAATAAGCCGGTAGGTGATCACGTCTTGGGTGACGTCGGCTCCCCGCCAATCCCAAAGGTAGGCTTCGATCTCACTCGCTTTGATCGGCTCTCCATTCACCCGAACGACCACTTGGTCTGGTTTGGGAGGTGTCGGAAGGAGCGAAGAGAGCAGCGGATTCCCCTGCCGAAATGCGAGGGCGAACAAGAGGCTGGGCAGGACCATGAGGTTAAAGACGTCCGAAAACCGAGTTCGTCATCGCGGTACGATTTGAGCGTCGATCACGCTCGTTAAGACACGGTCGACGGTGAGTCCCTCGACCTCGGCCTCCGGCCGTAGAAGCACCCGGTGGCGCAATACCGGAAGCGAGAGCTCTTTCACGTCATCGGGAATCACGAAGTCCCGTCCACGAAGCGCGGCGATCGCCTTGCTGCAGTTGAGAAGCGCGATCCCGGCGCGAGGGGAGGCGCCGACGGAGATATCGTTTGAGTGCCGCGTCGCCTGTACGATCGCGTAGATGTATTCGAACACCCGCTCCTCTACGGTCGAGCGGCGCACCGTGTCCTGCATCTCCTGCAGTTGTTCCAGCGAGACCACCGGGTTAATTCCTGCTTCCTCCAGGCTCTGGGGGCGGAATCCTCGGTGGTGCATTTGGAGCACGCCGAGCTCCGCCTCTTTCGACGGATAGTCGACGATCACTTTTAGCAGGAACCGGTCTTGCTGCGCCTCCGGGAGAGGGTACGTCCCTTCGAAATCGATCGGGTTCTGGGTCGCAAAAACGAGAAATGGGGGCGGCAGGGGATGCGGCTCGCCGTCGATGGTGACGGTCCGCTCTTCCATCGCTTCGAGCAGGGCAGCTTGGGTTTTCGGAGGCGTCCGGTTGATTTCGTCGGCCAAGAGCACGTTTACGAAAACCGGTCCCTTTCGCAACTTGAATTCACTGTTACGCGGGTCGAAAACGGAGGTGCCGATGACGTCGCTCGGCATGAGGTCAGGGGTGAACTGGATCCGGCCGTAGTCGAGCGAGAGGGTTCTCGCCAGCGAGCGCACGAGCAGCGTTTTCGCGACTCCCGGTACGCCTTCCAGCAAAACATGGCCGTTCGCGAGAATAGCGACGAGCGCTTGCTCGATCGTCCGTTCCTGGCCGGCGATCGCCTTTCCGACTTCCGCCTTGATTAATTCCGCGAGGTTCTCGACGCTCATTGGTTGGGCCGGAGAATACCCACTTGGGCGTTGGTAGGCTACTAGAATAGCAATGGCTTTTCGCGACGGCGGACGTTCAGCATTAAGCCGACGCACGCCATGCACAACCATAGCGCGGTTCCGCCGTAGCTCAGGAATGGAAGCCACAATCCGACCACGGGAACGATGTGCAGGACCATGGCGATGTTGACGAATGTGTGAAAAAAGAGCGCGGCAAATATCCCCGCCGCGATCATCTTGTAAAACGGCTCGACCGCATTAAACATGACGACCCAGATTCGGTAGAAAAAGAATCCGAAGGCGGCGAGGACCATCGTGCACCCGACCAATCCTCCCTCCTCGCCGACGATCGTAAACACGAAGTCGTTATGCTGCTCCGGGATGAAATGCCCGGCCTTCTGCTCGCCTTTGAGATACCCGGTGCCGACCACGCCTCCAACGCCAAAGGCGATCTCCGCCCGCGCGGTCTGCCAGTTCTTGCCGGTGGAGTCCTTCGTACCAAGCCCCGGTAACCGGTCTTGCTGATACCCATGGAGAACCCGGCTCGATACCGCCGGTACGGTCAACACCAAGGTCGCCATCGTGACGAAAATGGCCAGAGCGACCCCAAGGTGCTTGATCTGCGCCCCTCCCACAAGGGAGATCGCAAACCACAAAACCACGATCACCATCGCCGCTCCAAGATGGGGCTGGAGGAGAATTAAGGCGAGAATCGGCAGGATGTGCAGGAACGAAAGTAGAAAGGTGGAGAGGCTCCGCACCGACTCTTGCCGGTTCGCATAGAACGCAGCCAGCGTTAACACGGTCAGCAGCTTCGCCAGTTCGCTCGGCTGAAACTGGATTGGTCCGAGGTCGATCCACCGCTCCGCCCCTTTCTTGGTGGAGCCCAAGACGAGCACCGCCGAAAGCGACAAGACGTTAATTCCGTAGAGCAACGTGCTGGCTCGAAGCCAAAATTTGGGATGAATAACCGCGAAAACGGTGAACGGCACGATGCCGATCAGGGCGAAGGCGACCTGCTTGCGAAAGTCCGCCCCACCGTCGCGATTGGCCCCTTCGCTGTAGAGCGACATCAACCCGACCACCACGAGAACGATCGCCGAGAGGATCAGCCACGGATCGATGCGTGGTCCCCTTCGCTGCTCGCCGATGCGGCTACCAGGGCTCGTGCTGATCGTCGCCATCGTTAACTCGCCGGCTCCCGAGTCGACAGCGTCCCAAACTGGCTCTTGACGACCCCTTTCTTTGGCACGAACCAAAACAGCAACTGACGCTCCGCCGGAGCCTCTCCCGGGCTTGGTGTGATCACGATGTCGACATTCACTCGAATCGCCTCATCGGGAGATAGCCCCATCGTCACGCTGTCTTGCGAGGAAGTGATCGTGGCCCTTGCGGGATGCGGGTCGAGCTCGCCCGACAGCTTTCCGGACCAGGTATAGGTGTCGCTCCCTACTGCGAGCGGAAATCGAAGGAGCGGAATCGGCGGATCGTAAGTCTCACCAGCGGCGGTGGCCAGGAAAAAGCCGTCCGACGTGGATACGTACTCCTCTTGGTCGAAGAGATCCGTACCTACAAGCAAGTCCAACACGAATCGGTCCCCTTTCTTGGTCGCCTTGACCGATACCGGGACCGTGGTTCCGCTATACACTTCCTTTGCTTTGGGGGGCGGGGTCGCGTCGGGTTCGAGCTGTTTCCGGTCCACCATCCGGCCACCGAAGGAGTGGGGGGGTGCGGACGAGGCGCCTGTCTTATCCCGGCACGCCACCACTATCACGGCGACCAACGCGGACGCCGCGAACCCTACCCAACGAGCATGCGGCTTCAATCGCGGGGCTTCGCCTCCTCAAATTTGATAAGACGCAGCTCGTCCTTGACCTCCTTGTTCCGCTCCTTGTGCTTCGAGACGCTCTCGACAAGCCCGATCCCCTTGGCATAGATCGCCGTCGTATCTTCCCGTCCGCGCGCCAGGCCTCGGTCGATGATGGACACCATCTTGAGCTCGATCACCGGCACCTTCCTTCCCAAAATCGTGCGCTCCCCCTTCGACACCGCCTCGCACGTTAGGGTGAGATAGTCCGCCAGCTTGGCGTCGCTGGTGGATCCGTTAAAGGTCCAGCGGGATCCCGCAACGTCGAACATCAGCATCGGGATCGGCTTCGGAAGCGGGTGATCGGTGCTCGTGCCGACCATGTAGATCCCCGTGGGCTCGGACCGATAGTAAGTCGTCGAAATCACCTGGTCGCCGCTCTTGGTGATCACCGGAGTCGCCGGTTTCCCCGCGACGTTGACCGGCTCGCCGACCTCGTCCACGGATGTCGCCTTGCCGGAGGCCCCCCGCTCCTCGTAGGTGCGGCGCGTACCCGGCACGAGCACGAAGTAGTCGTCCGCGGGCGAAGCAAAGAACGTGAGCGCGAGGAGCGTAGTGAGCATGGTTACTTGACTTCCTGAATCGTGATCGTTTGCACTTTCCCGTCGGGGAAGGTGGTGGAGAGCACGGTCTTGACGCTTCCGCGGTCCTTGACATACCAACTCTTGGATGTCGTGACGACTTTCTTCCCAGCGATCGTGCCCTTGCCCGAGGACGTGATGAGCAGGGCGTCATGTTCGCCAACCTTTGTGGTCACCTTTTGCGGACCCACGACGGTACAGGTGCTGTTATCTTCAAGCTGCTGTTCCGGCTTGTCGGGCCGGTCCACCTCGGTATGGCTGGTCCACTTGACGCCAGGAGCCAGCTTGGCGGGCAATTCCAGATCGTGCGCCCCTACTTTCGCCACCGTTGAGGCGGTGTTGTAGATCCCGTCCTTTTCCAGCACTACTTCCTGCTGGCCGACGAGGTCCCCCAGCTGGCCGTCGCGAGAAATGGTGAAGACCGGTTTGCCGTCTTTGATCTCTTTGAGGGCGATCGTCTGGGTTCCGGTCAGCACTTGGTTCGGTTGGCTGCTGGAGCGGATCTCCATTTTCATGGGCGCGGCGCTGCCCAAACCGTAGTAGGCGTAGCCGTCGTGTTTCAGGTCAGCCGGAATCTGGCTTACATCCAGCTTTGGCGGTGTCGTTGTCGTCGAGGCCGTTCCGCTCGAAGTGGCGGAGCCGCCGGAGGTGGGGTTAGCCGCGTCTTTCGCCTGGCATCCGCCGAGGATCGCGAGGGCCAGAATTGGAGTCCATCGTAGAGTTCTCATGATTGGTCGATATCAGTTGAAGAGCCGCCGTGGATCTTTCCACGACTCGCCGTACCTAGCGTACGACTCCGACGCCTACTTTAATCAAAATTACGTTGTTCGCTTCCGCGAGAGTGCCCCGCAGCAATTGACGATTTACGATTGACGATTTTGAAATCCGGCCCAATCCCGACCAGCGGAAGCAATTGTCAATCGTAAATCGTCAATTTGACTGCACCTTCGTGTGCTTATTGATCTTGTCGACAGCGTCTTTAACTAAGACTTTATCGCGCATCTGGGTGATCGTGAGCTCTCCTTCGGCAAGGACGTGTTGGATACGGGGGGCTTCGATCGCGACGCCATCGGCG
The DNA here is from genome assembly GCF_000724625.1 of Fimbriimonas ginsengisoli Gsoil 348. Lineage (GTDB taxonomy): Bacteria > Armatimonadota > Fimbriimonadia > Fimbriimonadales > Fimbriimonadaceae > Fimbriimonas > Fimbriimonas ginsengisoli. Next base: position 3,344,686 of record NZ_CP007139.1, read on the forward strand.
ACGAGCAGGATCTGAGTCCCGACTTTATCGTGCGAATACTTCCAGAGTCGTTGCCGGCCCTCGTCGGTCATCTCTACCGTGAGGTCGTTGCGGAGTCCGTCGGAGGTGTCGTAGGTTCGGTAGGACGCGCTCTTGATGTGCGATTCGTTGACGATCACCGTGGCGCTGCGGAGGACCCGCTCCACCGGCTCGGCCAGTCGCCGCCCGGTCTCGTCCGAGATCATCGAGAGGAGGGACTTCTGAATGTTCTCGGCCCTGTCCGGATGTTGTTGGATCGTCTCTGCTTCCGTCTTGTAGTAGCCGGCCTGCATTTCACGGTTGTAATTCTTGTCCGCGTACTGACTTTCCACGGTTTGAATGAGGCGCGGCTTGTACGGCATCAGAACGTGCCCTACGACCTCCTTAGTCGTTCCGGCTAAGTTCACCTTGACCTTCACCGGTACGTCGACCACGATGCCGTTTTCGATCGAAGCGGGGCGGACCTTATCCAACGGCATACCGTTGATATGTACGTTTAGGTCTTGCTCAAGCTGGTTGCGCTTTGCGGCATCCCCGGAGAAAGCTTTATGGAGATCCTCGGCCGACCAAACGATCCGAATCGGAGGAAGGAGGTCCTCCTTCATTTCGTTCATCGTCATCGTGAGCGGCCCGAGCGCTTTTTCGTCGCCACGAAGGACGGCGAGCATCTCCTTGATCGGAATGCGCTTCTTGATGGACCCCTCGGTTGCGCCCCCCTGGTCGTTTCCGTTCCCCTGGAATTTATCCGAGGCTTCGACCAGTTGGGCGACATAGTTGGCGACGATGATCTTGTAACCCGCTCCCGGATCGATCCCGAGAAGGTTCACTTCGCCAGGGACAACCGGAGAAAAATGGGCCCCCTCGATCGCCTTCTCGAGCCAGAGGCGATAGCCGCCGTAGACCACACCGAGGAGGACTACGAAGCCAATAGCAATTTTGGTCGAGGACCGGAATTTCATATCGATGCCAACAAAGCAGAGTGCCGGCTAGTTCGCGCACCTGGCGCGAACCTTCACCAAAGGCGCAACAAGTGTACCGCTGACGCTATTCGCTTGGATTGAACGACCCGTACAGGCCGCCGGCGATCGCCGAGATGCCGAATGAGATAGCCAGACACACCGCCACGAATGGGATCGCCGTAACGAGCGGAAATAGCTTCAACACGAAGAGGCCGATTGCCATTCCGACCGGAACCAGAGCGGTGAGCACGCACCCAATGAGCAGCAACATCCCTCGGAAGCCGCGTTGCGCCGCATCGTCCACGTCGGGAAAGAGAAGGATGACGAGCAGTGAAACCGCCGCCCACGTAAGCGCCAACGTCGTCGCCATGAGGATCGCCGCCAACGAATAGGCCCAGATCCGATAATCGATGATGGTCGCGCCCACGCCGGTAATCGTCGAGATCACGAAGGTCGGTACCGTCTTGCCGACCACTTCGGCAAACACGGTCGCCGCCGGACTGAACGGCAACGGCTTCTGAAAATCGACCCGGCGAAGCAGCTCCATGAATCCGCTTGTCGAATTGCTGATGGTGAGCGAAAGAACTCCGATCGCGAGGAACGCCATTAACATCCCTCCTTCGTTGTGCACGTTCCCCCGCTTCGACATTGCCCACAACGGCATCAGCGAAATTGAGAGGACCATCGGGGTGAAGATGACGTACTGCCACATCGCTCCCCGCGCCTGAAGCAGAAGCTCTTTCCATAGGAGAGCCGCGCTCCCGCGGAAACGCCAGCGGCCGATCACCCGCGCGATGCGTCCCCCCTTAACTTTGCCCTGCCGTGCTTGTTCGGCCACGATCGCGTAGGTATCCCCGCTCCGCTGCATCCGCCGCATGTCGGTGCTCGCAAATCCCTTGGCCGCGGCCTGATCGTAAAGGTAGTCGACCTGTGTCATCGCGGTGCGAAGGCTGAACAAGATGATCGCGAGCATCGCCGCCGTTCCGGCCAGTCCTTCCCAAACGCTGTTGTGAAATGGGGCCATCACCACTGCGGTCGCCGCCGTGGCGGTGAAGAATACGGCGCGAAGGAACGGGCTGCGGCTGAGCTCCAAGGCGGTATCCCAGCTCGGATCGAGGCGAACGTACCACGCAATATAGCCAAGCACCGCCACCACGACGACGGTCAGCGTCACATTGATGATCTTCTTGTTTCGGTCGCTCGCCTCGTCGCTTCGGTTGATGAAAAGGCTGAGGGCGTAGCCGATGCAGACCCAGCAGAGCGCCATCAAGAGATACGAGATGGAGAAAAGTCTTCCGGCGAGCGCCCCCTCCTGGGGGAAGTGCCGGAAGATCCGGTCATAACCGGCCAGCGCCCGGCGGCTGGCGAGGATCGCCAGGAAGAGCGGGATGAGCAAGGTGATCAGGTAATCGCGGACGATCCGGAAAACCAAAACCGTCCGCGGGTTGACCGGCGTGGCGAACAGAACATCCACATCCGAGGCCCGGAATCCGCCACGCGGATTGAACGAGCTGCTTAGCAGCAGGAGGGACAGGAACGCCAAGATCCCAAAGACGACCCCTTGAACCACATCGGGACGGAACTCCAGCATTGCCTGCGGCTGGGCGAAGCCACCCGGTATTCGCCGGGAGTCCGGCGAAAGGGTCTGGAAAAACGTCATAAAGTAGTAGCCGAAGAACACCAACAGTCCGATCAGCCGCTGTGGCGAGCTGACGGCTCGGCGGATGCCGTTCACGAACGACCGCACGGTTAAAAAGAGAAGCGGCTTCACTTCTCCTCGGTGAGCGTCAGGAAGATGTCTTCCAGACTCTGCCCCTCGCCATGAGTTAGCGTTCGGATCTCGTCCACCGTTCCTTCGACCAGCTTCTTGCCTCGGGCGACGATGATGACCCGGTCGCACAGTTTCTCGGCGGTGTCGAGGAGATGAGTGGAGATGAGGATGGCGGCGCCGGCGTTTCTCGCGCGCACGATCTCATCTTTCAGCTCCTTGGCGCCGGCCGGGTCGATTCCTATCAGCGGTTCGTCGAACAGCATGACGTTGGCGTCGTGGATCAGCGCGCACGCCACGGAGAGCTTCTGCCGCATCCCTTTGCTGAGGGTCGCCACGAGCTGGTCTTTCTTCTCGATCAGGTCGTACCGGTCGAGCAGCTCATTGCCGTTGCGTTCGTAGACGTCGAGCGTGTTGAAGCACATGGCCACGAACTTTAGATGCTCGTCGACGGTGAGCAGCTCATACAGGCTTGGAACCTCGGGCACGAAGGCGAGGGCGGCTTTGGCCCTTGCTTGATCGGTCACCACGTCGTGGCCGTTTATCAAAATTCGCCCGTCGGTTGGCCGAAGAATCCCGGCGACGCAACGGAGAGCGGTCGTCTTGCCGGCCCCGTTCGGGCCGAGTAGCCCAACGATTTCCCCGGGGCTGATGGTGAACGACAGCTCGTCTACCGCACGGAATTTTTTGTACTGCTTCACCAGCCGGTCGACTTGGAGCATTCGAGCCAGGATACCGGATGGGTTAACGGTTAACGTCCTGCCTAGCGCAACACGTTAAAGAGCACCTGCGCGACAAGGATCTTGAAGATCGTTGCGAGGGGGAAGATCGTTGCGTACCGGGCGTTCGGCAGGTCGTTGCCGGTGCGGTCGACGGCGAACGCCAGATTCACCGGCTGGGTTTGGGCGCCAGCGTAGATACCGTAGAGGAGGTTCAGGGGGATCTTTAGCAGCTTGTATCCCACTACCATCATTACCAGGCCGGAGCCCAACGTCATCGCGGCGCCGCTGGTGAAAACATTCAAGCCGTGGCCACCGGCCAGTGTGCTGTAAAAGTCGTACCCGGCTCTCGTACCGATTCCGGCGGCGAACAGAAGCAAGCCGAGTTGGCGCAGCGTGAGGTTGGCGGTGTAGGGAAGGTTCCACACCAGAGGTCCCGTCCTCTCGAGGCGGCCGAGCAGAAGCGCAACCACCAGCGGTCCTCCTGCGAAGCCGAGCCGGAAGGTAATCCCGCCAGGCAGCGGAATCGGAAGCAGCCCCAACATCAGGCCGAGCGCGATGCCGATGCAAAGGGTTCGGAAATCGACGTCGGCAAGCGCTCGATACGAATCGCCAAAGATCCGCTCGACCGCCCCCATCTCGTCCCGCCTCGCCAACACGCGCACTCGGTCTCCCAATTCCAAAATTGTGTCGCCCGATGGGATCAGATCGATATCTCCTCGGCCCACCCGCGTGATCACCGCCTGATGGAGCTGAGGCAGAGCAAGTTGACTAAGGGGCCGCCCGGCAACCGATGGGTTGGAGACGAACATCCGCCGCACATCGAATTCAGTTCGGTCGAGGTGCACCTCCTCGTCGCTAATTTGGCCCAAGAATTCGGTAAGGGTATCGAGCTCCGCTTCCGGCCCGGTGGTTGCAATCCGGTCGCCGAGCTGAATCTTCAGATCGCCGCTCGCAAGCAGAACCTCGCTTGACCGAAGAACCCGTCCGAACACCACATCGCGAGCCTGTTTGGCGGTGAGCTCCACGACCGACATTCCCGCCGCCGCCGGGTTTGTCACCTCGATCGTTCGGACCTCGATCTTTTGAATCGACCGTCGGTAGCTGGAGACGGTCAACGCCTCCTTTTGGAGGTCGACTCCGAAGAGGCGTTGCGCGAGCAGCATGACCATTATCGGACCAAAGATCCCGATCGGATAAGCAAGGGAGTAGCCTACGACCGGTTCGGCAAGCGCCTTGCCCGTGCCCCCTGCGGCTTTCACCGACTCGACGACGCCGGCCAAGCCCGAGGCGTTGGTAAACGCCCCGGAATACATCGCCGATCCGGTTGCGCCGGCCATGTTGGCCGCTCGGGCCAGTAGGTAGTCCGCAACCCCGGCCAAGGCGAGGACCCCGAGCGCCAGCGCGGTATCCCGAATCCCTCGCCGGTCGAACCCCTTGAAGAACCCGGCCGCGCTATTGAGGCCGATGGTGTAGATAAAGAGGGTGAGGCCAAAAAGATAGACGACATCCGGAAGCTTGAGTCTCGGGTCGACCGCTCCGATGGCGATGCCAACGAAAAGAACCGACGCCGTCCCGAGACTTACGCCGCGGATTCTCATCCGTCCGAGCGGATAGCCGATCGCGCACACCGCGAATAGCAGGAGAAGCGGATTCTCGCCGAGCAATCGGACCACAAATTCCATCCGTCCTCACTGTAGACGGCGAGTTCGTCACCCGGCTAGGCCTTCCGGAAAAGTTCAAGGAACCAAGGGTTCAGTTGAACGTTCTTGATACATGCGGGGCGCCGGGAGCGTCGGCCTCTCCGCGGACAACGGAAAAAGACATGAGCATATCAAGAGCCCAAGCCGGCTCGCGCAAAGGGGGCATCCAAAGGGTGCTGTGTGGCCTTGGCCACCACGCTTTTGAGAGGGTCGGTACTAAAACCGAAACCGCACATCGCTACAGCGAAGTGCACGAGACACTATACGAAGTGCGACAGCACCGCGCGCTTCTACGCTGCGCCTGCTGTGGTTCCGAGGCGGCACGTCTCGACACCACGGAAGAATCGGCCGTCGGCCAGTACGAGCGAAAGTTCGTCCGCACCGAGGTGTAACCGTTAGGCACTGGCGGCGTAAGGCCGCCAGTGCCTACGACGTTCGATTGACGACGTTCAGGGTTCCCTCGGGCGCCTCCAACTGGATCCACTTCCCGCGAAATTGCAGGATTTTGGCCCCCGTAACCTTCCCCTTCCCGAGAGGAAGCCAAATCGGCTTGTTCGCAAGCGACTTAGGGATTCGCACCGTGTAGCTATCCGGCTCTTCGGTTGCCAGGGTCAGCGCTTGAGGATAGTCTTTGGCCTCGGTCGATCCGGTTAGCAGCAGCGAGCGGCCGAACACCGCATCGGGCAAAACCTGCGAAGCGAAAAGCGCCAAGCCGAGATACCGGTCCATTCCAGCTTTTGACGGGTTCGCCAGAGCGGCCTGGATCGGAAAGTTCGAGGCGGCGGTCTGGACCAAAGGAGTTACATTCGCGGCGAGCCACTTGTCGAGAAGCTCCTTGGTGACTCCCATGACGTCCTCCGGCACGAGCCGCCCCTCTTCCATTCCCTGCCGAATCCAGGAGAGGAAAAGCTTCTCGCCGAGGTAGCCGTTTGCCCAATCCTCCGGCTCCTTGTAACCGCCGATCGCCGGGAGCGATGCATGGCCGTACTCGTGCGCGATCTCCCGCGCCATTTCCATCGGCTCCGTGAAGGAGTTGACGTCATAGATGTAGATGGTGTTGACGCTCTTCTGGAAACCTCCCTCTTCGGCGATGTCGAACCGCTGCTCGCCCCCCGCGGTTCCGCCCCAGCAGAGGAAGACATCCACGATCTTCCCGTTGTATTGCACCGCGTGGTCGAGCTTTAGCCGATGAAGATTCTCCTGCTGCAGGGTTAGCAGCATCCGGGTGATCAGGGCGTCACGATCTTCTTTGTGGTCCTGCGAATAAACGCGGAATCGAAGCTCCCATGGGGCGGCGACGCCGGAGACGAATCCGGTCATCACCCAGGGGAACTCCCAGGCCTGACGGGCGTTGCCGACGCCGAACTTCTTCGGCGACAGCCTGCCGGGTTCCATCGGATCCAGCCGTGCCTGAATCATCAGCGACGGGACGAGAGAGCCTGGCCGCGCGAGCGTCACCTGCTTCATGCGAACCTTCCCGTCCCCTTGAGCGAGCAGGAACGCGAGGCTCGCCAGGACCAGGCTCATTAGTGGGCGCCTTCCAGACTGAGGAATCGCTCCGCGTCGATCGCGGCCATACAACCGGTTCCCGCGGCCGTGACGGCCTGTCGGTAGATCGAGTCGGCGACGTCGCCCGAGGCGAAGACGCCCGGAATGTTGGTTCGGGTGCTGCCCGGCACGGTCTTGATGTATCCAACCTCGTCCATATCGAGAACGCCCTTGAAGAGATCGCTGTTCGGTTTGTGGCCAATCGCGATGAACACACCCGAGACGGGCAGGTCGCGTTTTTCGTTCGAATGGGCGTCGCGGAGGCGAATGGTCGTGACCTTACGATGCGGCTCGGACTCGCCGGCGATCTCGTCGACCAGCGTGTTCCAGTGCACCTCTACTTTCGGGTCGTTGAGGACCCGCTCCTGCATGATCTTGCTCGCCCGGAATTCGTCGCGCCGGTGAATGAGGTGCACCTTGCTGCAGAGCTTGGCCAGGTAGTGCGCCTCCTCCATCGCGGTGTCGCCGCCGCCGACCACAGCGACCTCGCGGTTCCGGAAGAAGAACCCATCGCAAGTCGCGCAAGCGCTTACTCCGAATCCTCCGTATGTCACTTCGGACGGAAGCCCGAGCCACTTGGCGCTCGCGCCGGTGGAGACGATCACGGTTCGGGCAAGGATCTCTTCCTCTTCGGCCCAAAGCCGAAACGGCCGCTGGCTGAGGTCGACTTTCGTGATTTCCTTCGGCTCGATCACGGTTCCAAAGCGCTCCACCTGGCGGCGAAACAGGTCCATGATCTCCGGGCCGAGAATCCCGTCCGGGAATCCCGGATAGTTCTCCACGTCGGTGGTAATCATAAGTTGGCCGCCCGGCTGAAGACCGGAAAACATCACCGGCTCGAGGTTCGCGCGGGCAGCATAGAGGGCGGCGGTATACCCGGCCGGACCCGAACCGACGATGACGACGTTATGAACTTTGCTCAATCTAAAAACAGTTTACCGGGGGGCTAAGGGCGATACGATGCCTAGCTCGGCATCGTATCGCGGGTTCGCTTAGTAACGGTAAATAGCGCTGAGCTCGCCGTTTCCCGGTAGCTGCTCCTGCTCGACGACGACCACTTGGGCGCCCGTCATGATCGCGTGCATCGTGGCCCGATCGATGAGGTCTTCCGCCTGAGGATCGTCTTCGCCGGCCGGAGAGACCACAAGGCTCTGATCGTCAAACTTTCCGTAGTAGGTGGCATTGGGCGCCACGAACAGAATTCCCACCCGCCCAGTTGCCGCGGCGGGCAGGATGTCGTCGATGATGTTCGAGGCAAGCTGCTTGGAAATGGCGTTGCCGAACTGCTCTTGAAGTTTGTTCAGTTCGTCATTCCACATTGTCGAGAGTAAGCCCATCGCTTGCTCGTGAAGCTGCTCGTTCGAAACGTGCTCGGCATTTCCGTCGATCGATTTCTCGATCAGATTCTTAAGCTGGGTGGCCTGCCGATAGAACGGGGTGATCGAGTCGGCGCCGGCCAGCACGACCGGCGCATCGATGTCCGACATTGCGCGCCGTACCCCATCGTCCAACTGGCGGAAGAAGAACATTCGATCTTCGTGCTCTTTCCGGTCGATGTCTACCACTTGCCCGTGGAACGCGCCGGCCGCACCGGTGGAGCCCGTCCCCGAACTGCCGTGGCGCACGATGCGCGTGGCATGCTCCCCAAAATTTGGGGCAGCGTCTTCTTTGTTGAGCGCCACATCGGAGGGCAACTTAACCGTTCGGCAACTGTGCGGCGTGCATTCCAATAGACGAGCGTCGTTCAGGCTGACCGCCACGACGTAAAACAGCTTGCCCTCCAGCAACGGAAGCAAAGGTTTGATTTCAAACCGATCGTTGACGTGGCAGACATCCTCCACTTCGATCGGCAGATGGTAGACACGGAAGAATCCCGGCGCGATAAAGATCGCCATTCCGCTCTCGTTTCCGATCCAAGATTCATTGTCGTTCAGAAGAGAGTTGGCCTTTTCCAGGAGATCCCGTGCTTCCGTCGGCCGCATCCCCTTTGCCGCTACCAGCTTCTCTTCCGCATCACGCAATAGCTTCTTAAGGTGAATGGGGTCCTGCCGCGTGTCGCGTCCTTGCCGGTGGGTCGGCATGTAGATCGAGACGCACGGAGACGTCCCAGCCTCAACCAGTTGTCGAAGCTGCGCGTTGGTGATGATGTCCATCCTTGCTTTCTCCTTGACGGCCGGATCAAGTCTGATCCGGCCCGATACGTCCTTTGACCGAAGATCGCCTCACCAGGGTCCTATTGAAGTGATCTATCCTGTGGCATGGCCGACCTCGAATACCGACTCCTTAGTGCCGATGAACTCGAATCGGGTCTTGCCGGCCTTCCCGGTTGGAAGGTGGAGAATGGCGAGATCGCCAAGACTTTCGAGTTCAAGAATTACAAAGACGGCCTCGTCTTCGCCGTCGCCGCCGGGTACCTGGCCGATCGCCTGGACCACCATCCCAATCTTTTGGTGACTTACGGAAAAGTGCGTATTTCCGTCAATACGCACTCCGTCGAAGGGCTTTCCCCTTACGATTTGGAGTTGGCCCGCCGAATCGAGCGAATCGTCTGAACAGCAACTATCGCGCGCATTTGACAATCGTAGTACTTTGCTATATAACCGAATCGGCCGTGCGGTTCGCGGCGCGGAGGGTACGTGTTTGGGTCTACGGTTCTCGAAGTTGCTATTGGCCTGGTGTTCGTCTATCTGGTACTTGGATTAATCTGCACCGCGGTTAACGAACAGATTTCCCAACTCCTCGCACTAAGGGCAGAGAACCTGTTTTTCGCCATCCAGGGACTGTTTCGCGGCAAATACGCCACCCTTATCGCTCACGATCTTTACGACCACTCTCTGGTCCGTAGCATGTCGTCGAAAGGAGCTCCGGTGGAGGGTACGCCCGACGTCACCGCCGCGCCCGCCGCTTCTGTCGACTCGGGAAAGGTCGCCGACGACGCCGCCGAGCCTGCCGGAACCTACCGTCCCAACCACAAGCCGTCCTATATCCCCTCCCACGTCTTCTCGCTGGCCCTTACCGATCTGTTAGGCCTTGTGCACCCCAGCGAGCCGGCGCCGGTAGTCGCTGGCCAGGCGGCTACTCCGGTAAAGCCGTTTCTGGACACGATCAAAGAGTCGCCATACAACAAGGACGGCCATCTCTACGGCATTCTTCGCCCGCTCCTAGCCGGGGCTGGCGACGACATCGACAAGGTGCGCCACCATCTGGAGCTTTGGTATGAGGCGACGATGGAGCGGGCGAGCGGATGGTACAAGAAGCGGATCCAGATGATCACCTTCTGTGTCGCCTTCGGCATTGTCCTCGTTGCCAACGCAGACTCGCTGATGATTTTCGAGCGCCTTTGGGCGAACCCAGCGCAGAGGCAAATTTTGGCGGGCCAAGCGCAGGTTGAGGGTAAGACCCTAGCTGGCGCTCCATCCGAGCTCAAGGACGAATCGAAGAAAGCCGTCGCCGACCTCCTAGGTTGGAGTGGACCTGTCAATTGGAATGCCTCGGACTACAAACCGTCCAATCCGAACCGCTTTCCGATGGGGTTCGAGTGGTTTTACAAGCTGATCGGTCTGGCGATCACCGCCTTTGCGGCGTCCCTCGGCGCTCCGTTCTGGTTCGATATCTTGAACCGGTTCATGAATATCCGCACCACCGGCGCATCGCCAGGTGAAAAGCCGAAGCCACCCGATACCAAGCCGCAGCCGAGCGATCGGATCCCTTCCAAGCCGACCTCCCCTACGACCGCTGATTCCAATGTCCAGGTGAAGAAATGAGCGATCGCAATCCGCCCGCCGGAACCCAGGTGACAACGGTCGATAATATCGACGACCGCTTGGCGATCGCGGTTAAGAAGTCGCACCAGTTCCGAAGCTCCCAAAAGAACAAAAAACTTAGGGTCGGCGTCATCGGCGGTGGACTCGCTCTCCTCGGAACCCTCGCCCCCCATGCTCCCTCGACACCGGTAAAGAGCTCAGGCCCCGCACCCGCGTCGGTGGCTGCCGGATTCCCAGAATTCATCGAGGATGGAGCCTGCGGATTGGAAGGGAAGTCGAAGAAGCGCCCATTGACTGCCCTCGACTTGGCCAAGAACCCGCTGAAAAATCGGACGACGTCGCCAGCGCCGTCTGACATCGACCCGGGCGTAAGTCTTGCCGACTTCTTCGGTCCGGACGCCCTCGAGAAGTCGCCCAAGCTCAATGAGTCGAAAGGCGTCACGATCACCGGCTACATCGTTGAAATCAAGAGCGGCGGCCCAGAGACTTGCAACTGTCAAACCGACGACACCGAGTTCTGGGACACCCACGTATACGTCGCCAAGAATCCGACCGACGAGCCGAAAGACGCGATCGTGGTGGAGGTCACCCCGAGGATGCGTCAAATCCTCAAACCTGGCTCTAACGAGTGGGACACCAAAGCGTTGAAGGCGAATTTCCGCCCGGGTACGAAGGTCCAGATCACCGGTTGGCAATTCTTCGACACCGAGCACTGGATCAACACCGCCAACAATCCCAAAGCGACCAACGTATGGCGCGCTTCCTGCTGGGAGGTGCATCCCGTGACGGATATCAAACTGCTCGCCCCTCCCGACGCCGCGTCGGCGAAGCGAAACAGCGCCCCTCGTCCCAACGAAGAGAGCCCGCCTTAGCGTTGCCCGGAAATGGGCGCTATCGCCAACCGTTCTCTCGGCTATAGAATCTCTACGTAAGCAAAGCACTTTGTGGTACAAAGTGTTTCGATGGTCCAGAGCATCGAAAATCCGAACGAAGACCTGCGAGCGATTCGGCGCTTGATGGAACGATCAAGCCGATACTCCAATTTCTCGGCCACCTCCTGCGTGTGGGCGGGCATGGTCTCCCTTCTGGGTGCCGTCGCCCAACTAATGGTCGCCCCGCGCGGAGCTTCCCGTGGTGAGTTTCTGGCGGTTTGGGGGATCACCGTCGCCGTGACGTTAGCCGGCGACTTGTTCATCACGCGGAGGCGAATCACCTCCGAAGATCAGGCAGTCCTCGTGAGGCTTACCCGGCAGATGGCGAAATCGGTCGCCCCCGCCTTTGCCGCGGGCGGCGTCCTTACGATTCACTCGCTGGTAGCGAATCGCTTCGCGGACATCTACCCGATGTGGGTACTGATCTACGGTGTCGTCATCTGTGCCGCCTCCTCCTCCGCGCCGCGGCAACTGGCTTGGTTTGGCCAGGTCTTCTTAGGTGTTGGCGTAATCGCGGCTCTGTTGCAAACATTTTTGAGCCTGGGCGAGGTGTTCGGGCTCTCCGCAATGGCGCTCGCCTTCGGGCTGGGCCACATCGGCTATGGGCTTTTACTGGCACGAAAGGAGGGTTGGTAGGCATGAACGAAATGAAGGAAGCAACCCGGATCGGCTCGGCGATCGAGCAGATCGATGACGTTCTCCACCAAAAAGCGCGGCTCGCGATTATGGCTTCGCTCATGGCGGCGGGCGAGTTGGATTTTGGGGCGCTGAAACGAAACCTATCGCTTTCCGACGGCAACCTCTCGACCCACCTTGCGGTCCTCGAGCGGAACGGTTTTGTGTTGATTCGCAAGGAGTTCGTGCTGCGCAAGCCGCTAACCACTATCGTGCCGACGGAGAAGGGACGTTACGCCTTCGAACGGTATGTAGAGGCGCTCGAAGCAGTTCTCCAGTCGATGAAGGAGGCAAAGGGATGAAAACGAGATGGTTGCCCTTAGGGGCGATTTCACTAGGCGTGCTTGCGGCCGGGGGCGTCGCCTACCATGCGATAACAACCCCGACCGTGATTGCGCCCGGCACTTCGGTGCACTTCGACGACTGGTTTTTCACGGCGAGAAACGCTCGCCGAGTAGGTCGGATTGGCAATTTGGATGCGCCGCCGGGAAAGGCTTTCTATATCGTCGACGTCAACGTCCGAAGCGAGGCCAAGCGGGTGAGTTTTACCTTCCGACCCGAAAGCGTAAGGATCACGCTCGACGGCCACCAACTCAACCCCGCGGAAGCGGCCCAGCGAGAGCTGCCGCTCCCATCCGCCGAAATCGAACACGGCGAGCAAGCGACTTATAGCCTAGCTCTCGTCGGTCCGGCTAAGGGCAGGGAACTACGCGTCAAGTTCGAAGCCGGCGGAATCGGCGAGTGGCTAGACGCGATTCTCGGTGAGAACAAGGAAGTCCTATTCCGACTGTGAGGTTGTTATGCTTTGTAATTCAAAGTTCTTTGTCGCCTGTCTCGTTCTCGTAAACCTTAACACCTCATATGAAACCGCCGATCGTCGCTCTGGAGGGGCGGTAGAGCGACTTCAAGAGATTCGGCAAATCGTGGAAAAGGAACTCGTAAAGTCCCACACACCCGGCGCATCCGTCGCCGTGGTTCGGTACGGGAAGATCGTCGTGGCCGAGGGATACGGGTTTGCCAACGTCGAGCTGCATGTGCCTGCAACCGCCGACACAGTTTACGGGCTTCTCTCCGTCTCCAAGCAGTTCACGTCCGCCGCCGTGCTGCTCTTGGAACGCGAAGGAAAGCTCCGCTTGGACGAACCGATCGGAACGTACCTCCCCGGCTCTCCCGAGGCATGGAAAGCGGTCACCGTCCGTCACCTTCTCAACCACACCTCGGGCATCCCGGACTACACCGATGTCCATCCGTTCTTTGAAGAGATCGCGCTCGGCCGAACCCCGGACGAACTGCTCAAGCCGGTGCGCGAGGCGCCGCTCATGTTCTCACCGGGCTCTAAATGGCGGTACTCCAACTCTAACTACTACTTGCTCGGCCAGATCGTCGAGAGACTCGGAGGGAAGCCATGGAGCGAATTTCTGAAGGAGCGGATTTTTCGTCCGGCGGGCATGGGAGCGACGCGAGACAACGTTCCGACCGATGTCGTTCCGAACCGCTCCGCCGGATACCACTGGCTCGACGAAAACGCCGCCCGCCTTCCGGCCTTCGTCACCGGTTACCACGGGCGCGTAAACGTGCTGCAGAACGCGATCTATATTCACCCAAGCAAGATGTGGGCAGCCGGGTCGCTCCTTTCGACCGTTCGCGACCTCGCCAAGTGGCAGATCGCCCTTGATAAGGGACAGATTCTCCCGCATGAAACCGTAGCCGCGATGGAAAAAGCCGCATCCCTCCGCGATGGCACATTCGCCCCTTATGGGATTGGGAACGAACTGATGACCGTCGGCAAGCATCGGGTCGCCGGCCATCAGGGGGGAGGGATGGCGTTCAACTCGACCGTCCTCCGTTTTCCCGACGACCATCTTAGCGTCATCGTTCTAGCCAACCAGACGAGTGCGCCAAGTCGCACGTTGGCGATGCGGATCGCCGCCCTCTACCTACCGGATCTCGATCCGATGCGAGTTGTACCGCCCCGAGATCCCGACCCAGCGCGTACCGGACGGCTCCGCCAGTTCCTCGTCGATGCGGCTCTGGGTCACCCCGATGAGTCGATGTTCGCTCCCCAAGCCGCCGACTTAGTCGCCTTCGTTAAGCGAAGCGCACCCCAATTTCTCGGTGAGCTCGGAAAGCTAAAGTCGTTCAAGTTTCTTTCTTCGGAATCGACCAACCAAAGAACGGTCGTGAGCTATCGGTCGGTTTACGAAAAGAAGACGATCCTTTGGCGCTTCACCATGACGAAGGACGACCATATCTCCAACATCGAGCCCGTAGAACAATGATCTCCCCGGGCGGGGCCATCCGGACTACGGGCCCGTAACGCCGCAAAGCTAAAATAGGTGCATGTACATTCCCGGACCCTTTCGAGTGGACGACCCGGAGATCATTCGCCAAGTCGTTGCCGCGAACCCGTTCGCAATGCTCGTTTCGGTTCAAGAAGGGGTTCCCATGGCGACGCACCTGCCCGTGCTGCTGGTGCAAGAGGAGGGCCAAGACGTTCTCGTCGGCCACGTGGCAAAGGCGAATCCGCACTGGCAGGTTTTTGGTTCGACAGCCCTGATGGTCTTTGCCGGGCCGCACGGTTACGTCTCTCCCGCCTGGTATGAGACGGCGCCCAACGTGCCGACCTGGAATTACGTGGCTGTCCATGCCTACGGAACTCCGGAAATCGTCGAAGGCGACGAAGCCTTGGAGCACCTGCGGGAGCTTGTAAACGTCTTCGATCCACACCTGGAAAAGACCAACCCGGAGAGCACCGAGCTCGAATTTCTGCGAAAGAAGATGGCGGGCTTAGTTGCCTTCCGAATGCCGGTCGAGCGCTGGGACGCGAAGGCAAAGCTCAACCAGAACAAGCCGGAATCCGACCGGCTCGCGGTTCGGGAGCGATACTTGGGCTCGTCCGACCCCCATGAGAGAGCGATGGCCGAAATGATGCCGGGCAGATCGTGACGTATGTCAGAATCTCGCCGTAGGCTTTGTCCGGCCTACCTTTGGCACCGATGGCCGTTCCGATCCTCATGTATCACAAGGTCGCGCCGGTAGATCCGCGTTCGACGCTAAAGGGTCACTACGTCTCGCCACGGCTCTTCGAGAAGCAAATGTCTGCGCTCGCTTCGCGCGGATTTACAGCAATTCCTCTGAATTCCCTCTTAACCGGAGACATTGCGCCACGCTCTTTCGTTATCACTTTCGACGATGGCTACGAGAATTTCCATAGGTACGCTCTTCCCATCCTCGTACGTCACGGATTTCAAGCCACCGTGTTCCTCGTCGCCAACGCGATCGGGGGAACGAACCGGTGGGATTCGGAGGCTGGGGACGTTGAGGAACGCCTAATGACCCTGGAGCAGATACGGGATGCGGGGAAGCAGGGGACCCAATTTGGATCTCACACACTGGACCATGCCGACCTACCGGCGATCGGCGAAGCGGAGGCTTGGCGTCAGATCTCCGAAAGCCGGGAAGTGCTGGGCGGTCTGCTAGGGACCGATATCGAAGCCTTTTGTTATCCCTACGGGAGAAAGAATCCGGCCGTCCGGGAGATGGTCGTTCGGGCCGGATATCGCTTGGCTTGCTCCACCGAGAAGGGGGCGAACAATCGGGAGACCGATCCGTTCGCCTTGCGAAGAATAAACATACGTCGCGACACGTCTCTTCCAGTGTTCCTCTATAAGCTTTGGAGGGACGCTCGGAACGATGGCTAGTCCCCTCTCCATTCTCCAGGTCTGCAGCGCCAGCCAGGCCACGTACGGCGCGGTTCAGAGTTTGATGACTTTGGCGGTCGCCCAGCGTGAGGCGGGCCACCGCGTCGAGTTCGCGACCTTCAAGGGCAAACGCTTCGGATCACAGGTCGAAGCCGCCGGATTCCGCGTTCACGAGGTCGCCGTGCGGGCGAAAATCGACCCGGTCGCCATCGCGGTTATGCGGGGGGTGATGCTTCGCGGTGGTTTCGACATCGTCCACACTCACCTCTCCACTTCTAGCGTGAACGGTTGCCTCGCTGCGCGCTCCGCCCGCGTACCATCGGTCGCAACCGTGCACGGGATGAGCGGCAAGCTGTCATTCGTTGGCGCCGACCACCTGATCGCGGTTTCTCAACAGGTAAAGGATCACCTCGTGGAACAGGGAGTTCGGGAGGAGAAGATTACCGTGGTCTATAACGGCCTAGAAATGGAGGAACCGAGTCTGGACCGCGACGCGGCGCGGACCCGTCTCGGCCTCTCTCCCGACGCGATCGTCCTCGGGACGATCGCGCGGGTCACACCCGCGAAAGGGATCGACGACGCCCTTCGGGCAGTGGCAATAATGGCCCCCAAGATCCCCCGGCTACGATATCTCGTCGTAGGGGACGGCGACGGCCTACCGGCCTGTCGAAAACTTGCCCAAGATCTTCAGATCTCCGACCGTGTGACCTTCCTCGGATACCGAACCGACATTGCAAACTGCCTGGACACGATGGACATGTTCCTGTTCCCATCGCACAAGGAAGCGATGGGAATCGCGCTCGTGGAGGCGATGTGGGCCGGCCTGCCGACCGTGGCTACCCGTATCGGGGGTATTCCCGAGGTCATCACTCCCCAATGTGGGATTCTGGTCCCCTCCCACAATCCCGAAGCGGTCGCCAAGGCGACCATGGAACTGCTCGACGACGACGCCTTGCGAGACCGCATGGGCGCCGCGGCCGGACATCGGGCGCGCACCGTTTTTAGCAGCCAGTCGATGCGCGAGGCGACCGACTGGGTCTACCGGTCGATGCTGGGCCAGGGGCTCCCGATCCCTCAGCCGTCGCCGAAGAGCCGGCGGTCAGGCCACCGGCGGCGCTAACCGGGTCATAATCGGCCATGTCAAGGAACATCGCCGTCCTGCCGGGTGACGGCATCGGGCCGGAAGTAACCGCTGAAGCCGTGAAGGTGCTGAAGGCGACCGGAGCCTCTTTTGAGTTCGAAACCGCGCTGGTGGGCGGCGCCGCTTACGACGACGGGGGACATCCGTTGCCGGCCGCCACGCTCGACCTGTGCCGTAAATCGGACGCCGTCCTTTTAGGCGCGGTGGGCGGCCCCCGGTACGACCAGATCCAGCCTCCGACGCTTCGCCCCGAGGTCGGCGCCCTTTTGCCGCTCCGGTCGGAGCTCAATCTCTACGCCAACGTCCGGCCCGCCAAAACTCTGCGGCCGCTCATGCAGGCCAGCCCGCTCAAGATGAGAGCCGGATCGATGGTCGACCTCGTCGTAATGCGCGAGCTCACCGGCGGCATCTACTTTGCCAAGCCGCGCGAGAGGCGAGATAACGGCGCGACCGCCGTCGACACCTGTATCTATCATCGGCACGAAGTGGAACGCATCGCAAACCGGGCCTTCCAGATCGCACGGCAACGCCGGCGGGAGATCGTGAGCGTCGACAAGGCAAACGTCTTGGAGACGAGCCGCCTGTGGCGCGAGGTGGTCACCGAAATGGCCGCCAAAAACCCAGACGTGAAGGTAACCCACATGCTGGTCGATAACTGCGCCATGCAACTCATCCGCGAACCGGCTCAGTTCGACGTGATCCTCACGGAAAACATGTTCGGAGACATCCTGTCCGACGAGGCTTCCATGATCACCGGCTCGCTCGGACTCCTCCCATCGGCTTCGTTGAGCGACGAAAAGGCGGGCAAGGTCTTTGGCCTGTATGAGCCCGTTCACGGGTCCGCACCGGACATCGCCGGGCAGGGGCGCGCCAACCCGATCGCCGCAATTCTAAGCACCGCCCTCATGCTCCGTTACTCGTTCGACGACGACCGGGGGGCGAGACGAATCGAGGACGCCGTTGAGCACGCGCTCGATGCGGGACTTCGAACCGCGGACATCTTCGAGAAGGGCTGCAATCTCGTTTCGACGAGGGAAATGGGCGACGCCATCGCCTTCCGGCTTCAAAGTGCGGCCCTCTAGCGGTGCCGGGTAACGCGAGGGACGAGATACAGCGTCCCCAGCCCCGGCAACGCGACCGCGCCCAGGATCGAGGTCAGAACGAACGTTGGGTAGTGGGTGAAGAAGAGGCCGAGATAGAGCCCGCTGCCGCCGCCGGTCAAGGCGAGAAGGATGCTGCAGATGATGAGGAGGCAGCCGTCGTTCTCGCTTCCCGCGCCCTTCGCCGCCCGCATTCCCACGAATGAGAAGAAGGCGGCGCTCAAAAACCACGAGAGCGCAATGATCCAGTAAGCCCCGCCGGTGGCGAGCCAGTCGTAGCCGGGCGTTTGAGATGGGTTCACGGCCTACTCGAAGGTGAGGACGAGCCGCGGCCTCACCGTCGCATCCCGCTCGTCGCGGCTATAGAATTTATAGATTCCGGTTCGGCCCAGGGTCGCCATATCGATCGTGGACGTGAGGGCGAGGGCCATCTGCTTCGAAGGCGAACCTAGGGCGGCCGCGAGGTACTTGCCGAAGTCGTTCGGCCCCTTCATGAGGTCGATCTCGATCGGCGCCGGCTTGTCCGCCACAAGCTTTTCCGGCGCGCCGACGCCGAAGACATCCAGCTTCTCACGCTTGGGTAACAGCTTCCCCAGGCTCTCGAATTCCCAGCTCTTTTCCGTGAAATCGGGAGCCAAGGGTCGCGCCTGAAGGGGGGCCGCTTTTGCCTGCTCCAGCGTGTAGCCGGGATTGGCGATATTCGTCAGCACCAGCCTCGCCTTGGTCAGCTTCTTGCCTGCCGGTACGGAAGCGACGTCCCACTTCAGGTACGCCATCGACAACTCCTCGGCCTCGGTGGCATCCGCGGGCGCCGCCTTCCCCTCGTAACCCCACACCCTGAGGTTGGCGTCATGCGCTCCGTCGCTGGCATGCGGATAGACCCACACATCGTCCGTCGGCGTCAGCTCAACCGTCTGCGGAGCGAGCAAAAGGAAGGCAAGAAGCGGAAGCGTCATCGTTTCTTATGATGACGTAACTTGAGGAAGCGTTAGGCGCTGGACATTAGAGAAGATTGCCAAGGTGTCACCATATAGGAGACATGCATGCGCTTAAGGTGCTCGAATTCGATGCGATCCGCGCGCGTCTCCAGGCCCACTGTGAGACGACGCTCGCGACCGCGTCGGCGGCGGACCTCGAGCCGAGCTTTGTCGAGCAGGATGTTTGGGAACTGCTTGAAACCACCGCCGAAGCTTATGAAGCTCTCGGACGCCACTCGGTCCCCTCGCTGGGAGCGGTGCGAGACCTTCGCGACGCCTTGACGAGATCCAAGAAGGGTGGCATTCTCGGCGGCCAAGAGCTGTACCAAATTGCCGACGCGATGTCCGCGATTCGGCAGCTCCGAGCGTTCCTCGAGCCCCGGCGAGAAGATATGCCGCGCCTACAGCCGTTCTCCGCGTCGCTGCCCGAGAACCGAAAGGTAGAGGAGCAGCTTTACGCCAGCCTCGATCCCGACGGGACCGTACGTGACGACGCCAGCACCGCTCTCGCCAACTTACGCCAAAAGAAGAAAGCCGCGGCGGCCCGGATCACCGAACGTATCCAGGCGTACATCTCCGGGCGCACCCGCGACCTTCTCAGCGATCCGATCTACACGGTTCGCGACGGCCGATACGTTATTCCGCTGAAAGCCGAAAACCGGGGCAAGATCCGCGGCATCGTCCACGACACCAGCGCGAGCGGACAGACGATCTACCTGGAGCCCGAAGACGTGCTTCAACTCGGAAACGCGCTCCGCGAGGTCGAGGCAGCGGAGCGGATCGAAGTCCAGAAGGTGCTCACCGCCCTCAGCGGAAAAGTCGGCTCTATCGCATCGGAAACGATCGGTGGAATCGAGGCCGCCGCGACCGTCGATCTTCACTTCGCCAAGGCGCGGCTCGGATTCGAGATGAAGGGCACGATGCCCCAGCGGGCCCAGGGGACCGCCTACCTCAAAGTTCAGGGTGGAAAGCATCCGTTGCTCGACCAAGCCACCGCGGTACCGCTCGATATCGCGGTCGGTAAGGGGAAGAGCGTTCTCATCACCGGCCCCAATACCGGTGGCAAGACGGTGTCCATCAAGACGGTGGGGCTGTTCGTGTTGATGGCCCAGTCCGGCCTCATGCCCCCGGCGCTCGACATTCGGCTCGCGCCGTTCACGCAGGCTTGGGCGGACATCGGCGACGAGCAGTCGCTGCAGCAATCGCTTTCCACGTTCAGCGGGCACATCCGGAACATTGCGGAGGCGCTCAAGCGACTTAAAGACGGCTCGCTCGTTCTGCTCGACGAGGTCGGCGCCGGTACCGATCCCGCAGAGGGCGCCGCCCTCGCCAAGGCGATCCTGCAAGCGATGTCCGCCAAGGGGGCCACCGTCCTCGCCAGCACCCACTACGGCGAGCTCAAGGCATTCGCCTATAACGAGGAGGGGTTCGAAAATGCGGCGATGGAGTTCGATCCGAAAACATTCCGCCCGACCTACCGGCTGATCATGGGCGCGCCAGGAGCCTCGCACGCGCTCCGAATCGCCGAACGGTATGGAATTCCCGCCGAGGTCGTGGAACAGGCCCGTGAGGGGCTAGGAGACCAAGCCCAGGACCTGGCCCTGATGATGGAGCGGCTGGAACAGTCGCAACGCCAAGCCCGGGTCGCTCAGAGCGAGGCCGACAAACGGTCGGAGCAGCTAAAGCGGTCGGAGCAAAAGGCCGCCAAGAAGCTTGCCGAGGCAGAGGAGATCCGCCAGACCGCGCATTCCCGTGCCAACGAGGTGATCGAAGCCGCCCTACGAGAAATTCGGCTGGAGGCGTCCAGACTCTTCGAGGAGCTGAAGCAGGCGCCAATCGACCCGAAGACCCAGCAACGGGTACGCCAGTCGTTGCGGGATCTGGACGCGGTCGGGCGCGACTTCGCGGGCGAATTCGTTCCGAAGAGGAAGGGGGCTACGTCCGTGCCGGAGGGGCTTGTCAGGGGCTCCTTGGTCAAGGTCGACGGCTACTCGCAGATTGGCACCGTACTGGAGGAGCCGAGGGAGGGAAGGGTGTTTGTGCAACTCGGGCCGCTCAAGATGACCGTACCGGCGCAAAGCCTGTCGTTGGCGGACCGGCAAACGGCCACCTCCGTCAAGCCCCGCACGAATATCCAGCTTCAGAAAACGATCAACGCGACCACCGAGATCCAGCTCATCCAAAAACGGGCCGAAGAGGCGATTCGGGAACTGGAGCGATTCGTAGACGATTCGATGATGTCCGGCGTCCCGAGCATCCGCATCGTCCACGGAAAGGGAGAGGGAATCCTTCGCAAGGTGACCCAGGAGTTTTTGCGCAGCCATCCCGGAGTCGCGGCGTTCCGCGACGGGGAGCCGAGTGAGGGTGGGCAGGGCGTGACCATCGCGACATTCAAATGAAACCTATCGCCGAGGATCTGGTTCGGAAAGCGGCGGAGGTCCGGCAACGGGCCTATGCCCCTTACAGCGGCTACACGGTTGGAGCCGCGATCGAGGATCGCGACGGCCGGATTTGGACCGGCGTCAACGTCGAAAACGTGTCGTTCGGCGCGACGATTTGCGCCGAACGGTCGGCGGTAGTCGCGATGATCGGGGACGGAGGGCGTGAGATCTCTCGTATCGCCGTCGTTACCCGGGACGGATCGCCCCCTTGCGGGATGTGCCTCCAAGTCCTGTCGGAGTTCGCTGCCGACGGCGCGGAAGTGGTCCTCATGAGCGAAAACGGGGCTTTGGTGGTTCGTCCGTTAAAAGAATTTCTTCCATTCGGCTTCGCTTCGGCGGACGTTCGGCGAACGGAACCCGTCGGTTAAACAGTCCAGATTGGGAGTACGATGATTTGGCCTCGTCTTGAGGTGAAGGGGATAAGTGCGCATGAAACGATCATTCCTTTGGGTCTTGCTGGCGGCCGTGGCGGTGTTATTTAGCTCCGCTTGCGGTGGCGGCGGCGGAAGTTCAAGTAATACCGGCAACACGACGGCAACGAGCGGCGATACCGGACTCAGCAACACGAGCATTATCACGAGCCTGGATAACGGAGCGGGCTTCGGCGTCGATCTCAGCGATTTGGCGGTCGGCGATCAAGTTCAGCTCCGCGTGATCGGCATCAACAGCAGCGGTCAGAACGTGATTCAGAACGGTTCCAACTGGACAACGACCGCTCCGGCGAGCGTTGCCACCGTGACTCCGACCGGGCTCCTCACCGCGGTCGGCCCCACCGGCGGTACAAGCTATCTCGTTTCGGGACGCGGCCCGAACGGAACTCTGAGCGCGAATCTCATCATCAAGCAGCCTCAGGCATTCGTCACCGGCCTCGTTCGCAATGTGAACGGAACGGGAATCCCGCGCGTGTCGATCTCGTTCTACAACAGCTCGAACGCGCTGGTCGGAAAAGCGCTAACGGGCGCCCAGGGAACGTTCCGCGCAAACCTGGCTCCTACCGCGACCCGCTTCACGATCGACATCGAGGCTTCGGATCCGGGCAACAACCCGATCTATTACCGGCAGTTCTCGTATACTCCGCCCAGCAGTTCAGGCGCTCTCGATTATCTCGAGGGAGGCACGAGCTGTTTGGCAAGCATGCCCGCGATCACCTCGGGCTCGACCGTTCAACTCTCCGACATCACCCTCATCGACCGGGCCAGCGGCCCACCTCCTCCCCCCAGCGGCTGTTTAGGCGGCTAATTTTCAAGGAATTGTGCTCTTGGCGCCCCAAGAGCACCGTATCTCTTATGACTAATCTTCACAAGGAATGCCCGCGTTGGCATAATAGAGCGCGATGAAGCATGTGCAGTCGTACGCGGCCGCTTTTCTGGCCCTTGCCCTGATCGGATGCGGGGGATCGAGCGACAACCGGTCGTCCGGCGGTGATCCGCTGGCAGGCCTGTCCACCCCACGTATCGAAGCGATCGTTCGCGTCGAGCGTGCAAGCCTAATGCATCCAGACCAGTTTTCGGACGAGCAGTTGCTCGATCCGACTAACCAGGCGGTGTTTAACGACCTAATTCCTAGCGCCAAAACGGTGTTTGGGTTCCAAGACCCGCTGAACTTCCAAACCGGCGAAAACTTCGTGTTCCAACTTGCGGCCTATCGGTCCGACGGTTCGCGCGTGGTTCTCCCCGCAACGTTCACCTCCAGCGACACCGCCGGCACGTTCGGCGTCATCGCTTCGAACACCGGAACGTTCAACGCTAGTAACCAAGCCACCAACGTTTCGCAAACGGTGCGTGCCCAGTACAACGGCGTGGAATATCAGACGCAGTACGCGGTTAAAGAGCGGCAAGCCCGCATCGTGGGATCGGTCAAGTTGGACGGCGGTAACGCACCGGCCAACGTAATCCTCCAGTTCTACAATGTCGATGGCTTGGTTGTCGGAACGGTAAACACCGCCACCAACGGCACCTACCGCGCCAGCGTTCCGCAGGGAGCGGTTTCGTTCACGGTCGTCGGCAACTCGGTTCCCGACAGCGTTTATCGAGTGTTCACCTATGAGGGGCTGGTCTTCGAAGACAGCAATCCCGGCTGTAAGGCTCCCCTTCCGGCTCTCTCGATCGGCACTCAGCAACTGAGCGACATCACTCTCAC
Organism: Fimbriimonas ginsengisoli Gsoil 348; assembly: GCF_000724625.1. Classification (GTDB taxonomy): domain Bacteria; phylum Armatimonadota; class Fimbriimonadia; order Fimbriimonadales; family Fimbriimonadaceae; genus Fimbriimonas; species Fimbriimonas ginsengisoli. The sequence continues at coordinate 3,368,271 of NZ_CP007139.1, forward strand.
GACCCGAGTCCCCGGCGACGCCGGCCCCACGCCCACCGGCTGCGGCGGCTAACTCTCCGGAGCCCCCTCTCCCTCCTTCGGATGCATTGTGCCGAACGAGGGAGAGGGGGTTGGGGGTGAGGGAGTCCGGCGGATCGCTGCTCTCCAAAGCGGCTGCTCCAGCGCCATATCGACATGGTTCGCGCTTCCCGTAGCCCGGGGATTTATCCCCGGTACAGGGCTCCTCTGGTGATAAACCCCGGGCTACGGGCAAGACGTAGCCCCAGTTTGTGAATGATCCTAATCCCTGGTCAAGGGTGGGCAAAGCGGGCCCGTAGGCTCCTACCGCCGATTCGGCGCGTAAACCGACACGTCGGCGCTCCGGGAGATCGCCGCGAACATTTCGGCGTGCGATCCGAAAACGCCGCTGGCGAGAAATTGCACGCCGACGTTTCCCAGAACCGTCGCCTCCGCCGGCCCCGCATGGACCGTAAGGCCGGTGGCCTGGGCGAGCGCACCGCAGAACGCTACGCTCTGCGAGCCGCCGCCTCCCACCCGAATGCTATTGAACTTACGGCCGGTGAGCCGCTCAAGGTCGCCGGGAAGCTTTGCTAGGGTCGCGGTGAGGCTTCCCAGCGCAAATCCCGCCCATTCTTCGATCGACCGCGGCCGGCGTCCGGCCAAAGCCGCGCAGGTTTCCACCATCGAGTCCGGATTGAAGAAATCCGGGTGAAGCAGGTCGACTGTCTCTTCCGGCAAAGTCGCTGACGCGAGCCACTCCGGTACCGGCTTCCCGACCCGCAGCTCCTCGTGGATCCGATTGATGACATAGAACCCCGGCACGTTTCGCAGGAACCGCACCTGCCCGTCGATCGTGCGCTCGTTGGTGAAATTCAAGCGCTCCGCCTCCGGCGTCGCGATCGGCTGCGGGATAACGCAGCCGACCAGCGACCACGTGCCGACATTCAGAAAGATCTGATCCGCTCCCAACACGCCGAAGCCAGCCACTGCCGAGGCAGTGTCATGACTTCCGACATGGGCGATCCGCAACCCTCCGACCTGTCCCCCGAGACTCCCTGGCTGGTGCGCGACCCGCTCGGGCGTTGGCCAACCGGCGATTTCGAACGCCTCTGCGGACCACTGCCCGTCGAGTCCCAAGAGCTGCGTCGTCGATGCCTGGGTCAGCTCATGGTTCCGCTCGCCCGAGAGGAGGTAGCCGAGCAGGTCGGGAAAGATCATCCAATCCTTCGCCGAAGACACGAACATGGGGTCCTCGGCTCGGCGGGCATAGAGCTGGCAGATTGTGTTAAACGGCTGGTGCTGGATGCCCGTGAGCGCATAAAGCCGCTCCCGGTGCGGCCGCAACGCCTCGAAAGCGTCAAGGTGGGAAAGGTCGCGGTAGCAAACCGGTGCACCCAGGAGATTCCCGTCCGCATCGAGAAATCCGTGGTCTACGCCCCAGGAGTCGATACCAAGCGTTTGCGCGCCGTTGGCGGCTCCGTAATCGGCCGCACGACGGCAAAGGGAGAGAAGGAGATCCAGATCCCATTCTAAGCGGCCGTTTCGCTCGGTAGCGCCGTGCGGGATCTGCTCGACCACCTCGAACTTGATCCGCCCCTCCTGGTAGTTTCCAAGGGCAAAACGCCCCGAAGTAGCTCCGAGGTCCACGGCAACAGCGTGCGGCATGGGAACGATTATTTCAGAAACCGGTTGAGCGTAACCTTGATTTCTTCGAGTCGCTCCGCCGGGCCCATGGTTGTGCACTCTCCGCCCACGTTGCCGTAGACGCAATCCTCCAGGTGAGTGGAGAGCATCAGCAGGCCGAACTGGTCAAGAGCGGCCCGAAGAGCGGCCACCTGCGTGAGGATGTCCACGCAGTACCGCTCGTCGTCGACCATTTTTTGCAGGCCGTTGACCTGACCCGAAATGCGCGCGAGCCGCCGCTTCGCGTCCTGGTGGACGGTTTCCTTCATGCCTACATTATGGGGCTACTCGGTGGCTCCGTGGGCTCTCAACAACTTGGCGACCGCGGTCGCGTTGTGAGCCCGAGTTTCCGCGAGTGGTGTCCCTTCCCCCACGGCCCGTTTCGCATTGATGTCTGCCCCGTGCTTGATCAGCACCTCGGCCACGGCCTTTTGGTTTCCGTGGGCCGCGGCGTGGAGAGGCGTGGTCCCCCAGTGCCCGTTCGTGCTGTGGGCCTGCAGGTCCGCTCCGGCGGCGATAAGGACCTCGGCGATTTCCGGGTGTCCCTTCCAAGCAGCAAAGTGGAGAGGGGTCGCTTGGTCGTTCTCCCGAGCGTGCACCAGTGCCGGGTCGCCAGCCAGCAACGCCTGCACCTCGGCAAGGTCCCCTTTCTTGACGGCGTTGAAAAATGCTTTTTCACTCACGGATCCACTCTATCAAGTTTGGACGGCCTTTCTTCGCGTTTCTCCGGATCTTCAAGGAAGACTATTGCTCCGCTACCCCCGTATGGTATATTGGTCGCCGGTCGGACCTATGAACGGCGTCTTAGATTTCCTTCAAAAGGGCGGGGTGATGATGTACCCGCTCATTCTCTGCTCGATACTCATGATCGCGTTGATCATCGAGCGCGCAGTCACCCTCCGCAAGGCCACGGTGGATGCTGAAGAGCTCCTCGACGACATCAAAGGGCTTTACACACCGGGCGGAGACTCCGCTAAGGCGATCGAGCTCTCCAACCGGAGCGGCGCTATCGGCCGCATCTTCGCTCGCGGCTTGCGCAACGCCAGTCGGTCGGCCGACGCCATCGAGATGGCCATGGAGCACGAGGCGGCCAACGAAACGCCGAACCTGGAAGCGAACCTTGCGATTATCAAGACGATCGTCAATGTCGCTCCACTGCTCGGTCTGCTCGGCACCATCGCCGGAATGATCACGAGCTTCCGCGCGGCCAGCCAGGCGGGACTTAGCAACCCGACCCAGATTCTCGGCGGTATCTCCGAAGCGCTCATCTCGACCGCCACCGGCATCACCCTTGCCGTCGTCGGCTTTATCGCCCACAACTACTTCGCCAACTATGTGCGGAAGACGATCGAGGACGTCGAGTACTTCGGAGCCGAGCTCGTCAACTACATCACCGGCCGCGTGGAATAGGATCATGCGAAGCCGCGTCAAGATTGGTCGCCGAAGGCAGATTGAGGAGCCAGAGATCATCGTCATCCCGATGATCGACGTGATGATGTTCCTCCTGTTCTTCTTCATGGTCGCCAGCCTGGCGATGGCCGTGCAAAACGGCCTGCCCGTGAGCCTGCCGAAGGCAAGCACCGGCAAAGACCAGCGCGCGATGACGGTCACGATCACCTTGCAGCCGGACGGATCGATCTATCTCAACACCTCCAAGATCACCATCGATAAGCTCGGCGCGGGATTGACGGCCCTCGGTGTCGGAAGCAAGACCCTGGTAACCCTCAACTCGGACGAGCACGTCCCCTACGGCACGGTGGTGGCCGTGATGGATGAAGGACGCAAGGCCGGCGTCACCAATTTCGCCTTCGCCACCAATCGACGGTAAACGAACATGGCTCGTAGACGCCGAAGAAAGAACCCGCTGCTCACCCGAATCCTCGTGGTGTCGCTAGTCGCGCACGCGATCGCGCTGCCGATCCTGGCGCACTACGGCGCATTCGAAAAGATCCGCCAACAGTTCGGCACGTCGCGGGTGGTGATGGTCACCGTCCCTCCCATCGAAGAGCCGAAGAAGGCGGCGAAGAAGGAAGAGAAAAAGCCGGCTAAGACCGCCAAGAACGCCGGTAAGAAAGCCCCGGGCGCCACGCGGAAGACGCCCGGAGCCGCGAAGTCGAATGTGCCCCAACCGAAAGTGGTGGCCGCCGGCAATGCGGGCGGCGGCGATCAAGGTCCTGCCGTCGACGCGAACGGCACCGGAAAGGCGGGTCAGCTTCCCGTCGAACCCAAACCAAAGCCGCCGGGCAACGAGACCGTCACCCCTCCCGTAAAGCCGCCGGAGACCCCGAAACCTCAACCGCCAGTCGAACCCAAGCCGGAACCGCCGAAGGAACCGGTCAAGCAACCGGTAACCGAACCCAAACCGGAGCCACCCAAGGCCAAGCGCCTGATCCAAGCCGAACCGACCTACGCTCCCGAGCCCACCATCCCTGACGAGCTCCGGACGGAGCCGTTCGAGAAGACCCTCATCGTCGAGGCCGACGTGGACATCGATGGCAAGCCCGCGAACGTCCATATCGCCACGGGCACGGGTATCAAACAGCTCGACGACATCGGTCTCGATACGGCGAAAAAGTACAAGTTCCGTCCCGCTACCCTGGACGCCTCGCCCGTGCCGCAGCATGTCCGTTTCCGAATCATTTTCAAGGTCGATTGATGAAGCGTTCTGTTTTGATCTCTTTGGCGACCCTCGCCGCTCCCATCGTCCAAGCGGCCGGTCTGGCGCACGTTCGTTTTGTGGTGGTCGATCCGCTAACCAGGAAACCCGTCGCCGGCTTCGTAACCGTCGCGACGAGCGCGCGCCAGTCGCTGCTCGCGACCAGCCTCTTCCACCCCGGCGAGACACCGGTTCTCAACCCCCTCTCAGGCGAGGTGCAGCCTGCCTCCGCCGATCTGGAAGCGACGACCATCACCATCCCTCTCGGCGCAACGGTAACGCTCCGACAGCAGGATCAGGTCCCGACGAAGGAGATCGTCATCCGCGTAACGGCGACGCGGATCGCTCCGAACAAGGCCCCGGTTAGTACGTCGTCGACCACCCGTAACAAGGAGGACATCCAAAAATTCGTAAATACCACGCAGGCCGATACCCGGCAGCTCACCAAGGGGCAGGCCGGCGTGGCCGAAGACTCGGCTGGCCAACAGCACGTACGCGGCGAGCACACCTCGGTCAGCTACGTCATCGACGGCGTTCCGCTGCCGGACACCCTCTCCGGGCGGCAAGGAGCCGTGGTGGTGCCGAGCACGATCGAAACGCTGGAAATCATCACCGGCGGCTTCGCCCCCGAGTTCGGCGGCCAGACCGCCGCCGTCCTCAACGTCACGACCCTGCCGAATGTGCGGGCGGCGCGAACCGACGTAACGCTTCAAGGCGGTTCGTATAACACGTTCAACTCCGATCTCACCGCCGTCGGCCCCCTGGGGAAGCGCGCCAATTACGTGATCAACCTCGGATCTACGGGGACCGATAGCGCGGAAGAGCCGCCCCAACCGGACAATCAGACCGCTCACAATCGCGGTACGTCGCGAAGCGCGTTCGCCAAATTGAGAATCTCACCAAACTCGCGAGACGCCTACACCATCACCGTCAGCAATAACCCGGCCGACCTGCAAATCGCGAACCGAACCGGCCTTCCCGCCTCTTTCGCTCAGGCGGGGCAGGGATACGGACTCTTCGGCCTGCGCAATGCGGACGGCACCCGCCCGGACGTGACGCCGCAGAATGCCGGCCTTTTGGGCGCCCAAACAATCCCGTTGCCGAGCCAGCAAGCCGCGGGACAGGATATCAACCAATCCGAAATCAACGAGTTCGCGATTCTCAACTTTCAGCGGCACGTCAGCGCGAACGACAATGCCCAACTCGGCTTGACTCTCCTCCACGGCGGACAAGAGGTCGATAACCGGAATCCGGCGGTCGATCTGATGAACCTGCCGGTCGACAACAGCATCGAGTTCAACCCCACCGCATCGCGCACCATCCATCACGTCCAGCTCAGCGGCGCGTACAACGCCCGGCGCGGGTCGCATCGGCTAAAAGCCGGCTTCCTGCTGGACTCGCAAACCGGTACCGAATCGTACAAGATCGAGCCGGCCTCGCAGTTGGCGCTCGACGCCATTGCGGCGATCGCGCCTGGCCTTGCGCCACCCGGCTCTGCCTCCGCGGATCTCGATATCAACGGGAACCCGGTCTACACCGCCACTGGCCCATCCCCTACCTTGAAAGTGAGCCGTACCGGAACCTACAAGGCCGCGTATCTTCAGGACACGTGGATCCGTGGGCGGTTGACCGCCAACTACGGTCTGCGAGGCGATTGGTACAACCAAAATCAAGATCTAGGCCAACCGGATGTGTCGGCCTTCACGCTGTCGCCGCGACTGAATTTCCAGTATCAGCTCAACAAGCGCACCGATCTTCGGTGGTCGTATAACAAGCTGTTTAACACCCCTCCGCTGGCGCAAGGGGCGATTCTCGGCGCTGCCGTCCCGCCCGAGATCGTCGACCAGTACGACGTCGCGCTGTCCCACAAGCTTGCCCCCGGGCAGAGTCTGACGGTGGCGTACTACTACAAGCAGATCAAAGACCAAGTCGATGTCGGCCTCCTCATCCCCGGCAGCCAAATCGGCCTTTATAGTGCGGTCAGCCTGGAACACGGCGGCGTGCATGGACTGGAAATCAGCTACGACCTCAGCTCGCACAATGGCTGGGACGCTTACCTGAACTATTCCCGGAGCGCTGCGAAGCCCAACGGAAAGGACAACACGGGCGCGGATACCGACGAGTTCAATGACCACGACCAGCGCCACACCGTCGGTGTCGGGATCGCCTACACCTGGAAGTCGGGCGCCAGCGCCGCTCTGACTTACCAATACGGCAGCGGCCTCGCCAGTAGCATCGTCCCGCCGAGCGAAGAGCGAACGCCCCGCGACCAATTGGACCTCCACATGACCACCGGCGAGCGCCTATTCCGCGGTCAGGGCGGCCTCGCGCTCGACGTCCAAAACGCGTTCGACTCGCGGAAGGTAATCAACTTCCAATCCGCCTTCAGCGGCACTCGATTCCAGCAGGGCCGGCGGATCTTGCTGTCGGTATTTGGAAAATTTTAACCCCCGCCTCTAGCATCGGCACCCTGCCGATGAATCCAGAGGCGTGAGGCGTTAGGCGTTGCGAGCTTGCTGCTGTACCCTTTCCCAACGCCCAACGCCCAACGCCTCCCGCCTTCCGCTCCTCCCCACGCCCCGCCCGAATCGCCGCTATCATAGAAGATGTAATGAGCGCCACCCCTTCAAACGGCATCCCCCCGCTCGCCGGCCTTGCGACTTATGAGCAGGCGATGGTTGCGGGGCTGGGAGTCGATGAGAACGTCGATTTGATGCGAAGGTATAACTTTATAGAGTCAAGGCTGTACCAAATGAGCGCCGCGTTCATGAATCCCACTCCGGAATGGGAGGTGAAGGGGGCGCTTAGCCTTCACCTCTACCTCGATGGCGAACATAGCCAGCTTCTTCGCCAACGCGTCGCCGAACTACGCCGTCCGCCGCTTTATTTAGACAAGTCTCCCGACTCAAAGTTAGAGCTCTTCCTGGAAGAAGCCCTGCGAGCGGAAAATACGTTGGAACGATTGGTAGGCATTTTCCGCGTCATTCGTCCGACGCTGCTCGACGCCTACCGAACTCACCTCGCAGCGATTAACCCGATCTTCGATTTTCCGACCGCTCGCCTACTCAAGCTCATTATCGCGGAAGAGGAGCAGATGATCGAATGGGGAACTCAAGCCGTCGCCGCGGTGATATCCGGTGATGAAGAGCGCAAGTCCGCCGATCGATGGGAAGCCCACCTGCGCGCCTACCTCGCCGCCGCCGGAGGTATCGACGGCAAGGGCGAGATCCCTTCGGACCTAAGCTTGCCGGAGCCGCGTTCCGTGAAGCCGTTCGTCCCCGACGTCGATCCGAAGCGTGACTGGCGGTCGGGCGATATCTATAACTTTCACTACCGAGCCAATGACGTTTACCTCGACTCGGAGGCTGATTGGGACGAGCGGGTGCTGGCGCTAATGTACAAGCGATTCCACGAGATGGATGTACCCGAGATGATGGCGAGCATCGTTCTGCAGACCCAAGGGAAACCTTGGGAGTACTACCGAGACATGGGCCGCCAACTCTGGGACGAGGCGCGCCATTCCATGATGGGCGAGGTCTGGTTCGCTCGCTACAAAGTGGATTGGAGCAAATACCCGAACCATGTCGGCTGGTCGATGCACCTCAACCTCGACCGCTCCCCGCTTGAGCGGCACATCATCCTCTACTTCATCGAGCAGAACCTCATGGACGGCAAGACCGGCAAACGGTTGGAGTGGAAAATCGCCCAATCCGCCGCCGACCCGCTGGCCACCTATTTCCAGGATTACGACTGGGCCGACGAGGTGCTCCATGCGCAGATCGGGCGCAGGTGGCTGAAACCAGACGTCGGGGATGTGAAGGAGCTTCTCGAGAAGGGGCGGGAGATTGCGGGACGAGCGAGCCCCACCCTGGAGGCGAAGATCAAATCGACTCCTCAAGTCGATTGGTGGCCGGACTACGTTCGCGACGCCCTTGGTAAGGAAAGCACTTCGCGCGCCGGAACGGACAACGCTCTCGTGCCAACCTTCGAATGATCCTGGGTGGCGAGTTGGCCGGGGGCGGGGGCGCCCATTCCGACTCCGCATGTGATAAGGAGCGCCTTGGCGGTACCGAGGAGGGCTTCGTACATGGTCAGGATGGCTAGACGATGGGCCGCACCTGGGTTAATAGTAGCAACGTACGACTAAGCTTCTAGGTGTTTGGCGAGGGCAGCGAGAGAGTTGGATTCGTTAGGGTAGCCGAGACGGGCGAGGACCTTTGATTCTTCTTGAAGGGGGGCGGTCCAGTCTTTGTCCAGGGCAGAACCGAGGACTTGGCGGGCTACGGCGTAGAATCGGGCGGCGGCTTGGAGGCGGCCTTGTTCGTCGGGGATCGGGTTGGGGGTTACGTTGAAAGCGATTCGATGCCAGGAGACCAGGCCGCCATCGGCGAAACGGAGGCGAACCTCTTCGGGCGCGGTGACGAAGTTTCGGGCGCATTGCACCAGGACGCGGGCGAGGGGGCGACCGGAGCATTGGCGCAGGGCGCGGCCCATGAACTGCTCGAAGGCGACGATGGTGAGCACGCCTTGGAGCTGTGGATCGAGGGCGTCGATGTGCAAAAGGAGGTAGGTGGTAGCGGCGAGGCGCTCCGGGGAAAGCGCACCGAATTGGACCTCGTTGAGCAGGTTGGCGGGGCGGAAATCGTCAAGGGCGGCGAGGCGGCCTTCGATGAGGTCGAGGTTCCAGGAGCGTTCGAGGTCGATTTCGGCGGCAATGTGGAGAAGCGGGTCTTGGCCGAATTCCTCTTTCGTCTTCCTTTGCTCGTGCAGGACCAGGTTCGACAGGTCGAGGGCGAGACTCTGGAGTCGTTTACATTCCTCGCGGGCGGGCGTATCGTCTTCCGGGAGCGATTGTTCGGCAAGGGTGTAGAGTCGTCGCGCATCGAGGGCCGCCTGAACGCCATCGAATTCGGCGAGCGCCATCAGCGCGTTGGCTTCTTGCAATAGACTGACGACGGTGAACTGGGAGTTCATTTGGAGCGCTTCGTAGCGGACTTCGTTGAAGATCCGTTGGGCGGTGCGAAGCGAGGTCTCCGGCTCGTCGCGCAGGTCGGCGAGGGCAAGGTAGATGCGGCCTTCGGCGATTCGGCAGGAGGCATATTGGCGGGAGCCGTATTCGAGACCTTCGGTGCGGGCGGTTTCCAGGAGGCGGAGAGCTTCTAGTTTTTCCTCCCTGGTTTCGGCTTGCTCGGCTATGATGATTCCCTCCTCCAGGTGCGCGCGAGCCCAATCGACGGTTCCTTTTTGGAGGGCGGCTTTGGCTTGTCGCAGTTTTCGAAGGGCTGCATCGGCGAGGTCGGATCGCGCGAGAAGGAGACCGGCGAGGAGGTCTCGGGGGCCAGCCCAGGGAGTGTCGAACCTTTCACCGAGGGCGAGGACGATGAGCGATTCGTCGGTGGGAATTCGGTTCCACGCTGCGAGTTGGAGGGTAGTGAACTCCCAGACGGGGTTCTCGGCTTTTTCGAGGAGTTCGTCGCGAAGGTCCTCTCGAACATGGGGAAAGGCTTGGCTCCAGATATCGAGGAAGCGGAGGATCCAGGCCGGATTTTCGACGGCCGGATCGATGCTCGACAGGATTTGTTCAATTTCATCCCACGAACCTTGCACGTCTTCCCGATGGAAAAAGCCGAAGCCGTGCATTTTCTCGACATCGGCAAGGGAGGGCAGCGGGCCGACCTGGCTTTGAGCTCGCCGAAGAAAACCGTCCCACTCTAGGGATAGCTTTCGAGAGAGGCTTTTCTCCCCTCCGGACCTGAGGCGGCTACCGATCGGTTCGCAATAAGGAGCGTCGCGCGTGGAGGCCGACACAGCGGGGTCAACCTTTCGGACCCGGTTGCTGATTTCGTCGAACAATCCTTTGACGGTTTGGAAGGCTTCTTCGGGCCCGGTGACGCGCTCAAGCATTTCGATAAGGCGTCGGGCAACGTAGATTTGCCGCACAGTGTCTGCGATCTTACGCCGCACCCCTTCGTAGAGAGCTTCGCTGGGGACGGCGGTGCTGGCGAGGCAGAGATCGTTCATGTGCGCCAGGTAGTGGTTGGCGATGACGATACTGCCGGTGTAGAAGGTGAAGCGGCGGAGTTCAAGCTGCTCGAAGCCGTCTTTCGAGGCGGCTATGATGCTGTTGTGGAGGATGATGCAGGCGGCGACATCGGCAAAGATCTCTTCGTTTAGCCGCCCATGGAAGAGCAAGGTGTTTCCTTCGAAAACGTCTTGCTTGGCCACCTCCAGGGGCAAAACCTCGGAAAGCCCGCCCGTGCGCCTGCCGGACGGATGTTCGCTGCGGGCCTCTTCGATGTCTTGATCTTTGGCGTGCCAGGCGGTCTCGACATCGCGCGCAAGCTCTTGCGGGGTCCCGAGTTCGAATTTTTCCGGCGAGACGTGGCAAAGCTCGTGGGCGAAGGCGAAACCCCAAATGCAGAAGGTCCAGATTGCGTTGTCGCTATCGAGCGCTTCGAGGCCCGCATGGTCGAAGGGGAGGTGCAGGCGCGCGTACTGGTGCGAGTCGAGCTGCATCGAGATCGCGCGCGCGGGATCCTTATCGAGCGTGAGCTCGGCCATGAGGCGGGAGCACACGTTGTGGACGCAGGAATCCAGAACTCCGATAAGCGCACCAGTGTGGTACCGCTCGTCGGCGAAGAAGCCGGCGAAGACGGCGGTGTGGTCGATGAAGCGTTCGCTGATGCAGACGATGGGGTTGCCGAAGCCGCTGAGGACAAAGTGGACGGGGCGACAGTTGGAGACGAGGTAGATCTCGGGCGAGGTACCGAGGAGATCTTTGGCGCTTTCGGCGATATAGGTCAGCGGGTGTCCCGGGGGCAGATCGACGCGCTGGACCACGCTAAGCGGCCCTGCTTCGTGGCGGATCGCATTGAGAATCGCGTACTCGCGGAAGGCCGACATTTACTTTTCGGCGTCGTTCCGGCAGAGGATTTCGAGGCGCTCGCGCAGGTCCGACCCTTGGAGGTCCTTGACTTCGGCGTTGCGCACTTTGAGGGCGTGGGCTTTGAGTTGCCGGTTGGCGAGGCGGATGGATGCGATGGCGCTGCCGATGGCGAAGAGACTGGACACGGCGCCGACGGCGGGGACGAAGCCCTGGACGAGGATGTCACCCACCGCGCCGTCGAGATTCCTTCGCTCGGTGACGTAATGCTCGCTCTCGAAGATCTCTGGGCTGGTTTGGCGCAGGGCATCGAGAGCTTCCCGGCTGCTCAGGACGATGGTATACGGGATACAGTCCGGCGTCATTTGGACGATTTTACATCTTCTTGCAGGGGACGATGGTTGAGCCATTGTCATCGCCTGGAAAAGGACCCGAACCTTCATGTCCTAATGGTCATTGACGTAATATGCCGACGATCTTTATCCACTCGTAGCCCGGGGATTTATCCCCGGAGGAACCTTGAACCGGGAATAAATCCCCGGGCTACGGGCAAAGCAAATGTCAACCCAATTTGCGAATGACCATAAGGACATGTTAGATGAGCGCTACTCCACTCTTATCGCCTGAGAACGGGCTGCGGTCAACAGGCTATCAACGCCTCGCTAGTCTCTCGCAAATAGCGCCTGCAAGCTGCCATGCGCCAGGGCGCTGACGGTGTTGCCGCGGAGCCCGGTCATCGTCTCCGCTGCGACCAACGCGTTGACGATAGCCTCCTCAACCGCTTGTACGGTGGCCTCGAACAGAGGACTCATCGCGTCGTTCGCCAACATCTGGACGTCGAGGACCTCCTCGCAGCCGGAGCCCGCCGGTGCCACTGAGAAGGCAATAAACAGATCTCCCGAGCTGTTGTTGGCGGTACTGCCGGTCCGAGCCAATCCCATCGGCCCGCGCCGCGCGATTCGCTTGAGCTGGTGTGGAAGAAGGGGGGCGTCCGTGGCGATGACCACGATAATCGACCCAACGTCGCCATGAGGCCCTAGGGCCGGCATGTCCTCGGTAAGAGCGAGTCCCAATGGAACTCCGGCAATGGTCATCTGCCGCCGCGCACCCATGTTGGCCTGGACCAAGACACCAACCGTGTAATCGCCGACCCGGCGAGACGATGTCCCGATGCCGCCCTTAAATTGGAAACAGACCATCCCAGTTCCGCCTCCGACGTTCCCCTCGGGCACCGGCCCGGAGCATGCTCCGTCGAGCGCGGCAAAGACGTTCTCGGGCCGCACATGAAACCCGTTGATGTCGTTGAGAAAACCATCGTATGTCTCCGCGACGACGGGAAGCGACCAAAAGCTATCTCCCTGACGATTCAGAGAGGGGCCCTTGTCGCGCTTCACTTGCCAGGCGATCACGGCATCGCGCACCACGCCGACGCTGTGGGTGTTGGTCAGCAAGATCGGGCTATCCAAAAATCCTGCCTCCTCGATCCAAGCCGTACCCGTCATTTCGCCGTTTCCGTTCAAGGCGTACGAACCGGCAAACGTAGGGGCGGTGCTCCCCAGACCACGGGGAAGGATGGCGGTAACGCCGGTCCGCACGCTTCCGTCCAAGGGGTCGAGGGTGCAGTGGCCGACCTCCACGCCCGCCACGTCCGTAATCGAGTTCCACGTACCTGGTGTACCGGCGAACGGAATTCCGAGCTCTCTCGCTCTCGTCAGATCCATTCGCCTAGCTTAGCTTCGCTTGCCCCATTGGCGAAGCTTCTGAAGCATCGCGGTCGGATTTAGCGGCTTGGACAGGTAGTCGTCCATTCCGGCCGTAATGCACCGCTCACGATCGCCCTGCATAGCATGGGCGGTCATCGCGATGATCGGCACGTGCTCCCCGGTGATCGACTCGCGATGGCGAGCCCGCCCCGTCGCTTCAAACCCGTCCATGCCCGGCATCTGAACGTCCATCAGAACGATGTCGAATCTCTGACGCTCCATCAGCTCCAGCGCTTCGATCCCGTTCTCCGCGCTTTCGAAAGTGCAGCCCCACATTTCAAGACGTCGCCCCGCGACAAGCAAATTGACTTCGTTGTCCTCCGCCACCAGGACGTGGAGGCCAAGGTCGATCTCTTCGGCTACCGGGTTCGACGGGGCGGGCGACTGAGCTCCCGAAGCGCCGAGTACTTCCAAGAGGGCCATGCGAAGGTGTGCCTGCCGGATCGGCTTGGAAACGACGGCGGAAAATCCGAATGAGCGGAGCGCTTCGAGCGTGGGGCGAATGCAGACCGACGTTAACAGCACCACCGGAATATCTTCATAGGCGGCAATCTTGCGGATGTCCCGCACCGTCGCGATGCCGTCCATCTCAGGCATCTGAAAATCGAGAAGTACGAGCCCAAATTGGGGCGACCCATCGCCGGACCTGAGAAGCTCAAGCGCTTCGCGACCGCCGGTGGCCTCCGTCGCGATACACCCCCAAGATCGGAGCTGCTCTTTTAGGATGCGCCGATTGGTTGCGTTATCGTCGACGACCAAAACGGATAGATCGGTGAGATTTTCCGCCGAAAGAACCGGCGGGGTGGCCCCCGTCGCCTGCTTGGTCAGTGGAAGCTCGATCCAGAAAGTGCTACCTTCCCCTTCGACGCTGCTCATCCCGAGCGTCCCATTCATCAGAAGCGCGAGTTGTTTGGTGACGGTGAGCCCCAGGCCGGTGCCGCCATATCGGCGCGTGGTGCTGTTGTCGGCTTGCGTAAAGCTCTCAAAAATTGCCGCTTGGCGATGGGCAGGGATACCGATTCCGGTGTCGCGCACCTCGATCCGCACGTGAACCCGGGTGCCGGTTTCCTCGAGAACGCTCGCCTCTACGGTGACCTCGCCGCGCTGGGTGAACTTGACTGCGTTGCCGGCGAGATTGGTGAGCATCTGCCGAATGCGCCCCCCGTCACCGATCAGGAGGTCGGGGAAGCCGGGCGGGACGAAGCAGTTCAGCTCGACTTCTTTGTCGCCAACGCGGGATGCCATCATCTCGCAGATCTCCTCGATGCATGTCCGGAAGTTGAAATCCGCTCGGTCGATGACCATCTTTCCGGCCTCGATTTTGGAGAAGTCGAGGATGTCGTCGATGACGGTGAGGAGTGCTTCGGCGCTGTTCTGGACGGTTCGAGTGTAGTCGAGCTGCTCCCGGGTCATCGGCGTTTCCAGCAAGAGGGAAGTCATGCCGATGACGCCGTTCATGGGCGTCCGTATTTCGTGGCTCATGTTGGCGAGGAATTCGCTCTTCGCGCGGGTCGCCGCCAGCGCCTGGTCCCGGGCCAGGATCAGCTCTTCGGCTTGCTCCCGAAGTTCCGCCTCGGCCAGCCGACGCCGTTCGAGCTCGTCGTGGGCCGCCTTATTTAATTTAGCGTTCAAGATCGCGACCGCCGCCTGGTCGGCGAACGGCAGCAGCAGCTCCGCGTCGGCGGCGGTGATCGGTCGACCCGTACGTAACGTATCGACGGAGATGATTCCCTGGAGCTCTCCGCCCGCCCTAAACGCCATGATCGCCCGGGGGACTCCGCTCGTGCCGGGCTTGCCGACGACGCTCAGGTCGGACAGCACGTCGATGACGAACGGCTTTCCGTCGCGAATAACCTCTTGTACGGTGTCCGAACAGTCGCGAAGCGAGTATGAGAGGTGACGTTCGTCGACGATGTTGCCTTCGGCGTCGGTACCCCACGTGCCACATAACTTGTCGCCGTCGATCACCCAAACGCCCACTCGGTCGATCCAACCGGTCTCCAGCATCGCGTCGCAGACAAGACGAAATACCACGTCCAGGTTTTGCTGCCCGCTTATCGCGGTCGCCATCTGCATCAACCGCCGCTGACGCCGCATCATGGTTTCCTGCGCCTGTACCAGCGCCGCCTTCTCGATAGCTACCGCTGCCTGATTGGCGAAGGCAACTAGCGGCTCGATGCTCTCCGCGGTGATCTTTCGCATCGTAAAGAGCGAGTCGACCATAAGGAATCCCACGAGCCGATCGCCGGCTCGAAGCGCGATCTCGGCGTGAGGGACGTTCTCGCGGACCTCGCCGTTTGCCAAGGGGATCGCCGGTCGCACGCCGATCTGGAACCAGGTCTCTCCAGGAACCACCGACATGGTCTCCAACTTGTCGCCCAGCGGAAAGCTCTTTTCGTGCTCGTCCAGTACCTCGCCGCTATTGGAGGTGCCCCAGGTTCCGGTGACGAAATCTCCGTCCACGATCCAGACGCTCGCCCGGTCCACCACGCCGCTCTCGACCGCCGCATCGCGAACGAGGCGAAAAATCGAGTCTAGTTCGACGTTCGTGCCGATCGCCACCGCCATCTGCATCAGGCGGCGCTGCTGATTGACGATGACTTCGCGTTCGTCCAGCAACCGTGCCTTCTTAATCGCCGCCGCCGCCTGTCCGGCAAATGGAAGCAGGCCGCGCATATCCTCATGGGTGATCGGTCGCTGGGTGATTAGATTGTCCACCCCGACGAAGCCGACCGTTTCATTGTTCGCCCGGATCTGCACGATGCCGTGGGCGTGGACGCCGGTCATTGCCTCCTCGTCAATCGGAGTGTATTCCGAGGCATATTCCTGCACAAGAATGTAATCTTGGCCGTCGGAAACCCCCATCCCCCAACTCTTAAGGTCCTCCTCGGTCATCGGATGAATCTGGTGGCGTATGTCTTCTAGGTTCCCATCCCGATCCGTGCCCCACGCGCCACGCATGGTGCGGGTGGCTTCATCGAACAGAAAAACCCCGGCGCGATCGAAACCGCAAACGTCGACCACGGTGTCTCGGACAATCCGGAGGACCTCGGAAATATCCATGCTGGCGTTAATCGCCGTGGTGAGCTCGACGAGGCGGCGTTGTTTCTTTAGCGCAATCCGGTGCTCGCGGCCGAGGCGGCACCGCTCGATTACGCTTCCGATTCGATCCGCCAGGGCGGAAAGAAACTCGTGGTCGTACGGGTCCCCTGGGGTGATAAATCCGAGCCGTATATCGCCGAACAGAATCGGAATCGATCCCTCGGGAGGATCGCCGCGGTCAATCGTGATCGAGATCGGATGCTCTTGGGGAAGTACGGCAAGTACGGCGGCGCTTACCTCTTCCGGTTCCTGGATTTGGCTTAGGACGGCGCCGATACGTCGCAACAACGCCAGACGGGCGTCGCCTGACACGTCTTCTTTGGCTCCTAGCGCGCTCGTTCCCATAAGGCGATGACTCGGCCGGCTCATCGAGGCCCCACCGGGCCAAGAAATCGCCGATGATTTCTCCTACTAGCCTATTGTGGGTTCAAGGAAACGAAACCTTAATGGTGCCTCTAGGTTCTATCGCGAACTCCGCTACATCTGTACGGTGAGAACCATAGCCGTTGATCCTCTCGTAGCGTCGGCGTTCCCCACTCGAAGCGCCTATGCCTCGGCGGTTACTTCGTGTACGAACCCCTATTTATCTCCCTCGTCTAAATACCGTAGGAGAAGAAAATGAAAACCACTAGAGGAGCCTTCGCGTTGGCCGTGATCGCCGCTATAGCGGTTCTCGCACCCACGGCGAACGCTCAGCATCGAGACCGGTACCGAGACGACGGCTACTACGACTACTACAATCGGCCCGGTACCTCTGTGCGCATCTTCCGGATACCGCCGGGCGGTTACCACTACGGCGGCGTGAATATCTACCGGCTTCGCGACTACCCGGTGTGGCCCTACGCTTACCCGCCCACCTACCGATGGCCATACGGCGGCATAACCTACATCTATCCCCCGCGCCACCATCGCCACCACCATCACGTCGAGTGGTAGCACTGGCGCGTCTACGCCATGACCATCCTGGTCTTGAGTTCATCGGCTGGGAGCCGACGCTACTGGTGGCGGACGATCAACCCCAAAACGGCTCCCGCCAGAATGAGCCCGGCCGAATTCACCCGGAACCTTAAAAGAGCGATCAGCGATAACAGAGCGATAGCCGCCGTGGGAAGGTCGTGAATGGCGTCGAGGCCCAGGCGAATCAAGACGGCCGCCATGAGCGCAAGCGCCGCCGCATTCACTCCATCCAGAAATCCGGCCGAGACCGGCGACTTACGCAAAGCCGGCAGAAGCTTCCCGCTGATCGCCACGAACAGGAACGACGGAAGAAAGATCCCCGCCGTCGCGGCGGCGGCTCCGGTGGGACCTGCCAATACGTAACCGATGAACGTTGCGGTCGTAAAAACCGGGCCTGGGGTGAATTGCCCGACCGCTACCGCGTCGAGAAGCTGTCCTTTGCCAAGCCAGTGCCACTGAGTGACAAGGTCTCGTTCTAAAAACGCGAGCAGCACATACCCACTCCCGTACAGAATCGACCCCACCTTCAGAAAGTAAAGAAAGATCACCGCTGGTCGGGGACTCGGCGGGCCGTGTCGCAACCCCTCCCAAGCTAGCGGGATTAGAGCCACCGCCGTCACACAAGCGAGAAGCTGGAGCAGCGGCCAGGCGGAGCGCCAGTCGCGGGTCTTTCGAACTGCGAGTCCGCCCAGGCCGATCCCGGCGCCAAAGAGGATTGCCAACTCCGCGACCCCCACGGCCGCAAGTGCGAGACTTGCTCCCAGGGCCAGCCGCTTGGGCCAAGTGTCGATCACCTTCGCTACCAGAAGGGCGATGGCCTGCGCCACTACGGCGACCACCACCGGCTTGATCCCATAGAGCGCCGCCTGGAAGTTCGGAAGCGACCCATACCGCGCATATCCGGCGGCAATGACGGAAACGATGAGCGCCGCGGGCAGGATAAAGCAAACCCCCGCTAAGACCATGCCTACCCAACCGGCGCGCCGCAAACCGATGTGGATCGCGACCTCCGTAGAGTTCGGCCCGGGAACGAGGTTGGCCGCCCCGATCATATCGACGAACTCCTCGTGAGTAAGCCACTCGCGTCGGCGAACGAACTCCGCCTCCATCAGCGCCAGATGCGCGGCTGGACCGCCGAAGGCGGTGGTACCCAGGCGAAGAAACGTCGCCGCCACCTCGCCCAAGGCCTTGCCCTCCATTACCCCTTTCGAACGGTTAGGTCCTTTTCACGCGCATAGGACGCGCCGTGCCAGAGAGTCCGGAATTCGAGCCGACCACCTGGAGGCGCCAGGAACGGAAGTGCGAACGCCTGGTATTCCATGGGCCGGGCGAAATCCCCTCGGGATAGATCTCGCGTGGCCAGCACCCGTTGGCTAACCGCATCGGCGACATCGATCGTTAGGATCTGCGCGTTGTCGAACGAGACGTTATCGAGCATCAGGCGAAAAATCGCGGTTCGCGGCCCGGAGCCAATCTCCGTGGCGTAAGGCCCAAAACACATGTACCGTTCTCGCTCGTCTCCGACCCGGACGCTCCAGCCGTCTGCCTCCGCTCGCCCCACCTGATGGTTGAATTCGGGAATCGCTTCGAAGGTCCAACTGTCGGGACCGGCCTTTGGGGTCACCACGAGCTCACCGCTAAGGGCAGCCGACTCCCCTTTCTTCATCCTTCCAAAGGAGAACTCGATGTTGTGGGTTCCCGGGTGGTTCATAAAGACAAGCTTTTCGTAATGCTTCGAACTCGTCACCTTGAAATCGACGGTGGCATAAGGGCCGTCTACTCGTGCGTTAAGGGTCGGCGCTTCCGTCGAGGCGCCCGCGACTTTGCCGATCAAGTTCTGTTTGATATCCCGGATCTCGCATTTCGGGCGGATCGCGGCGTAGCTGCTCTCGTTCTTCTTTACCACCCCGTCGTTTTCGCTACAGAAAAGCTTGAATTCCGAGCCGTCGAAGGAGAAGCTCTCCATCGACTTCAAGCCGAAGTCGAACGGGAACGAGATTGTGGCGAAGTCCTGATCTACCGGCCCGACAGACACCGCGAACGCCACCCGGTTCGGTCCTTTCAACTGCCAGTCCATCCGGTATCGAGGAGGAGTGACCAGCCGCGGGTTATCCGAAAGCATCCTTCCCCCAGAGCCGCCGATCGAATTGACGCTTCGACCTTGAGCATCCGAGCCGTCCGCAGACCCGATCAGGTACCCGCCGCCAGTCCGGATGTCGTCGCCAAGAATGCACGCGCCGTTAACGTAAATTCCCTTGAGGTGATTTCCGTCGCCGACAAACTGGACGGTCGCGCGATGAAACGCAAGCCCGATAAGAATCGAAATCATGATCTAACCTGTCTCATTGTGATCTGAGAAGCCACAAATCGTCGGTATGGAGGGCAGATTCGGCGGTTCGATTCTTCTACTCGCGACGAAGGCGATCGGGAGAAGTGTCTCGCGGCAGGCGAAGCTTTGGCCGAGGCGATCGTACCGGTCTCGCTCGCTGGGTCAGCAGCTTAGTTGGCCGAATTGATTTTGTGCTTTCTTGGACTCTAGTGACCTTACGGACGCTTGGCACGTCCTCACCTCGAATGACCGCCTTCGCGCCTCTGCTCGCTTTCGCCTTGCTGGGCTCGGCTCAGCAGACGTCTTCGTTCTTTCAACGGCTCGTGCCCCACCCCACGGGGCAGAACGGCTACGAGGAATATCTGCGGGCGGCGGATCGTGTGAACGATGGCGTCGTCGAGATGTATCTCGACGGAGTTGGCGCCCCACTTCCCGATCTCTCCCCCGTCGACCGGCGTCGATGGGAGTCGCTTGCGGCAGAGCTTGGCTCGCTAGATTACTTGGCCGTCCAACAAGCGGCGGTACGGAGATACGGCGCCGCATTAGATATCGCGGCTCAGGGGAACGGCAAACCATGCTACGACCCGCGCGACCCACGCCAGACGGTTAAGTTTCCGGAATACCGAGTGCTTCGGCAGGTCGTTCGGCTGTTCGTTTCGAAATCGTACGTGCAGTCGGCGACGGGAGATCGAGCCGGGGGTCTCCAGTCCCTCTTAAGTGCGTTGACCCTCTCTCGCAGAATGGGCGGCGTGACCGTATTGGGGCAGCTATACGGAATCCTCGCCAGCGGATCCGTCTATGAGCGGCTCGCCGAAGAATTGCCGCGGCTTTCGCTGAGCGACCTTCTGACCCTCCAATCGTATACGGGCTCCGCTCTCGCCGAGCCCACCGCGGTGGAAGGCGTGCTTCGAGCCAACGCCGCGCAAAGAGATGATGCGATTCAGAACCTCGATTTGCAGCGCGGCAAGGGGCTTCTGTCCGAGACCGACAAGGGAACGCAGGACATACGCGATCGACTCGCCGCCGCCTCGCCGGCCGAACTCGAATCCTTTCGCCGGGCACTTCAAGATCTGAACCGAAAGGGGTTCGAGCAATCTCTCGCCGATATTCACCGCCCCGAAAAGGAATGGTACGACGCAACCAAGCGTTGGCACACGGCTGGAAACCGGGGCCGGCTTGGGAGCGCATCCACTATGGAGGATGTGGCGGATGCCGTCTATCGCGAGACCATGCCGACGAGCGACCGGTTTGTATTGAGTCAACTCACCGCCCGGGCTCAGCTTCGTTTACTCGGACTTCACGCCCGCGTCCTTACTTACTATTGGCGAAATCATCGGCTCCCAGTGACGATCCCGGATGTCGAGGATCCACTCTCGGGCGAGCCGTTTGTATACGAATTAAAGAATGGGGCCTATCGCCTCTACAGCAAAGGGCGACCCGAAACGGGGACCGTGGAACTCGTTTATCAACGTCCTCCTTCCTCCGCGCTGGGCGACCCCTTGCCCTAGTCCCAGTGCATCGCCATGTCGCCGCCGAGCGACTGGATGAAATTGAGCTGAGCGTCGTGGTACATCGGAGAGGCGTTGGGCGTTAGGGCGTTAGGCGTTAGCTCGAACATAACGTGGTCCCGCTAACGAACTGAATCCCAACGCCCAACGCCCAACGCCTAGCGCCGTCCCCTTACGGATGGAACGACTCGACGCCCGCCGGATATGGAGCGACGTTCAGCGGGCCGACGGCGGCTTCGCTGGAGGCTCCGGCCCAGAAGTCGGGCGGGGCGCCGACGGTCTCGGGTACTGCGTTGCTGACCGCGCCCGCGCCGTGCTTCAGGTAGGCGACGATCGCCCACAACTCGGCATCCGTCTTATGTCGGAAGCTTGCCCAGGGCATGATCGGCGCGACGTAGTGCTGCGCCGCACCCGCGTTGGGCGGGGAGGCGGGATCCCATCCGTATCGGAGGACATTGAAGATCGATTGATCGCTCAGCGCTCCGATGCCGGTAGCGTTATCCGGCGAGATGTTCGCGGCGTAAACCGTCGTCGTCGGTCCTAGTTGGAAAATGCCCGGGCCGTTCCCGCCTCGATAACCCGAAAGCCAGGTTGGAGAAGAAGGATCGCTGCCTCCTTGCGAATGGCAGTCGCCGCAGCCGGAGCTGACCACCAGATAGCGGCCTTGAGCAACTTGCGCCGCGGTGGCTCGGCCGCCCGGCAAACCGAAACTGGCGGTCGAATTCGACGAGCTTCCTCCGCAGCCGATTCCGGCTCCAAAAAGCGTTAGGCCGGCGGCCATAAGTACAATGCGACCTCTCCCCGTCTTTGGAGTGAGTGCGGATAGAGCATCTTTGCGAAATCGCGAATTAAGCATTAGCCTCCCTTTGAGCCGAAGCTCCCAGGGAATATTACTGGCATAGCCCTACGTTTGCAAGGGGTCTCACTTTCCGCCGGTTGTCGATATCCCTTGGATAAACGTCTTCTGCGCGAAGAAGAAAAGAATGATGATCGGGATCGTGAAGATCGTGGCTGCGGCCATGAGCTGGGCGTAAAAGCCGCCGTAATGCGACACAAACTGTTGTAATCCGTATGCCAGCGGATACTTGGCCGGATCGTTTACGTACAGCAACGGGCCGAGGAAGTCGTTCCAAGTCCCGATGAACTGGAAGAGCGCGCAGGTGGCGAGGGCCGGCTTGGAGAGCGGCAACAACAGCCGCCGAAAGATGGTCCACTCGTTCGCTCCGTCCACTCGCGCCGCCTCCGACATCTCCGTAGGGATTGTCTTGAAGAACTGGGTCAGCAAGAAAACGTAATACGCCGAAGCGGTGAACGCTGGGACGATCAGCGGGAGATAAGTGCCGTACCAGCCCAGCGACCGGAACAGCGAGAAGACCGGGATCATCGTCACCTGCCCCGGCAACGCCATCGTGGCGATCATCACCGCGAACAGCGCGTTCCTCCCCGGGAAGTAGATCTTGGCGAAACCATACGCCACCACCGCACTGCTCGCGACCGCTCCGACCACCGTGCAGATACAAAGCAGCATCGTGTTCCGCAGGTAGAGCACGAACGGCATGTTGGTGAGCGCTTCGGGGTAGTTCGTCGTCACGACGGGTGACGGAATGAGCGATTTGAGGTTGAACTCGCTCGTGCCGAAGATCTGGGCGTTTCCCTTGAACGAGGTCGACACCATCCAGAGCAGCGGCAGGATCGCCGGCAAAGAGAGCAGGATGAGCGCCGCGTAGACCCCGATCTTGGAGGTCAGCGTAAGCTTTGCTTGGGCCTCATTCTTCATAGCCGAGTGCCCTCCTCTTCGCGGTTTCCTCTTTGAACTTCGACTCCAGTTCCTCGAGTGCCGCGGCAGGAGTCACCGCCCCGCGCACTGCTTGGTCCTCGGCCCGTGAAATAAGGTCGTTCAAAAACTGGAGATTGGCGATGGGAGGCGGCGCCTTGCAGTTGGGACTGGCGAGGATGTCGAGGAACGCCTGAAACTCCTTATCCCCTTTGAGCCACTTTTGGAACGTGGGCGACTTTGCCACTGCCGGCGAGTACGGAAGCCAGCCGCCCATGTTGTAGAACTTGGCCGCCCGGTCTGGCTCGTCGAGGCCGGTCCAAAACTTGAGGAATTCCCAGGCGCCGAGCTTCTCCTTAGCGGAGACCGGAACGATCATATAGTTCCCACCGACGGTTCCACCGAGCGGCTTACCGCCGTCCTTGGGAGGCGGCAGTGGATAAACCCGGTACTCGAGCTCGGGCTTGAACTTGCGAAGCTCCTCCACCCGCCACTGGCCGTCGTAAGTGACGCTCAGGTCCCCGTGCATAAACGCCCAGGAAGCGGCCCCCTCGATATCGTTCAGGCCAGCCTGGAATCGGAGAACGTTCTCGAACCCGAGTTTCTTTCGGTAATCGACGATCGCCTGGAGCGCGCGGCGGTTTTGAGGCGTGTTCAGCTCGACTTTCCCATCCTCGTGGACGTAGAACCCCCCGCCGAAGTAGTGGGAAACATAGTTGAGGTCGCTGAGGAGAAAGCCGAGTCGCTTGAGATTTCCTTTCTCGTCGTATTTGTTCAGCTTCATCCCCATCGCTTCCAGCTCTTCGAGGCTGGTGGGGAAGCGGTCCGGGTCGAAGCCGGCCTCGCGGAGCTGCTTCACGTTCACATAGAGCGCCATCAGATCCGCGCCGATGGTCATGCCGTAGCAGCTTCCCTTGTACATTCCGATGTCGCGGATGGCGGGGTAGCTCTCCTTGAAGAAGCGTCGCTTCTCTTCCGGGGTCATGAAAGTTTCGAGCTTGGTTAGAAAGCCGTTCGCCGCCATGTTCGGCACCGCACCGCTTCCCATCGACATCAGATCGGGTGGGTCGCCGCCGATAACGCCGAGAATGAACTTCGCGTCCGCTCCGCTGCCGGGGACGCTAACCGCGACGACCTCGTACTTGTCCTGGCTCGCGTTGAACGCGTCGACGATTTTCTGAACCTGCTTCTCCCAGTCACCCTGCCACCGGTGCCAGAAGCGGACGAGCTTGCGCTGAGGGTGTTGGCGCGGCGTCGAGTGTCCGGATGCGAAGACGACCACCGTTATCAAAACGGCGGCGATCCAAGTCAACCATTGCTTAGCCCCCATAGTGCACCCACCGCTTTTGAGTCCGGAAAACGATGCCGGTCAGGATGATGATGATGAAGAAGAGCATCCAGGCCATGGCGCTGGCGTAGCCCATATCCAGGTACTTCCAAGCCCGGTTGTACAGGTAGAGGCTGTAAAAGTAGGTGCTATCCTGCGGCCCGCCGTTGGGGGTGATGACGTACGCTTGGGTGAAATATTGGAACGCCCCGATGATCCCCATGATGAGGTTGAAGAAGATCACCGGGGTCATCATCGGCAGAGTGATCCGCCGCATCTTCTTGAACGCGTTCGCCCCGTCGATCGTTGCCGCCTCGTATAGGTCGACCGGGATGTCTTTGAGCCCCGCCAGGTAGATCACCATGCTCCCCCCGACCCCCCAGAGCGCCATGAAGACGAGGCTGTAGAACGCCCACGGCGCGGTGTTGAGCCATGCCGGGCCGCGAATCCCCACCAGCGCGAGGATCTTGTTGACCAGGCCAATGTTCGGATTCAAAAGCCAGATGAAGAGGACGGAGCTGGCGACGGTCGGCACGATCGACGGAAGATAGAAGATCGTCCGGAAGACCGTGATCCCCTTCACGTTAATGTTCAACAGCAACGCGAGCGCGATGCCGCCGACGATCCCGAGCGGTACCGCAACCGCCGCGTACTTCACGGTGACCCAAGCCGACTTCCAAAACAGCTCGTCCTGCGTGAGCAGCATCCGGTAGTTGGCCGTTCCGACCCACTTCGCCGGCGAGACGATGTTGTAGCGGGTGAACGAGAGATAGATGCTTTGCAGGAACGGCCAAAGGGTGAAGGCCAGAAAGCCAAGCAGCCACGGCGCGATAAACAGGTAACCGACCAAGTACTGCTTGGCCTTATGATTCGCGCGCGTGGGCATCCGTCCAGCTATCTTAACCAACCGGAGCCTCCGGAAGTAGCGTCGGCGCCCCGCCGATGCTTCGGAAGCGACTATGCGTGACCAAGCCCCGTGCCGTAAAGCTTCATCGCGTTATCGCGAAGCACCATTTGAGCGATCTGCATGGCACGGGGCCGGGTGATCTCACCTTCTCGCAAGAGCTCGGTTATCGCGATCGCCAGAGCCCGGCGGCCGGTGCGGTTGGAGAGCCAGCCAACCTCTTCCCAATTCACCTCGGGAGTGATCGCGGCGGCGTCCGTTGCGAACAAAACCTTCTCCGGCGCCATGATCAGCCAGGTCTTGATCGTTTGACTAAGCATCTCGGGGCTGAGCAAGAACGACTGGTAGGAGAAGTCGGCATAGACGTTTGGCTTGGATAGAAGGAACCCCGTCGACTTCTCGAACGGCCAGCCGCCGTGCAGCAGAACGAACTTGGTCTTGCGCAGGGCCGGGTCGTCGAATACGGGCTCCAAATTGAGAGGGTCGGCGCCCGTCAAGTCGAAGTAGGCGCCCACCCCCGCTCCGGTGTGGAAGTGGACTGCCATCCCCAACCGGCCGGCCTCGGCCGCGATCGCGTGAAAGAGATAATCCTGGAGCGTCTTGTATTCCGCCGCCCCCCGGTTCTCCTCCTCGAACGAACTGTGCGTAAACCTGCTCTGCGTCGCTCTTCGAGGCGATCGCGAAGTCGAGTTTGCGCAAATAGGCGGCCTCGAACTTGATGGCAAGCGCCCCTCCCCTTCGTTGACGAGCCAGCGTGGCGGCGACGACCTCATTGAGGTACCCGTCGAGCGTTTCCGGCAGTCTGGCCACACCGAGCTCACGCAGGTAGCGCTTCAGCAGAAGCTCCTCGCCTCCGTACATCGACTTGTATTCCGGATTCCGCCGCTTGGCCACGCCGTTGTCGAGCGGAAAGAGGAGAGCGTCGTCGAACGGCACCCATCGGAATCGGGGAGTTCCTAGGCTGTGCCCCATTACCACCCGATTGGAGATCATCGTCTGGATACCCAACCGGTCGAGAACCCACCCGGGATATCCATCTCCCTTCGATCGGGCCATCCGCGCTTTCCTTGCCAGCACATCTTTCAGGTGCGCCGGGCTGGCGTCGTGGTAGGGGTAGCCGTAGAGCTCGTGCCAAGCCTGGATGTAAAGCGGATTCTCGGGTCGGATGCGCGTCGGCAGATCGAACGGCTGCATCGCGTCCGTGGGTAACGCATCGTACTCGTCATCCGGTCGCTCGCCCGGGCGAGCGACCCTCACCGGATGCGCGTGGTTGTCGATCGCGCGAATGCTTCGAATCGCCGCGAAGATCTGTGGGTCTGGCTCGGTGCGAGGTGAAGGGGCGATGAGGCCAGGCAAAAGCAGGCAAACCCAATGGAGCATCGGCATGCATATTAGCGGCGAGCGCTTGAGAAGACAAGCGAGAGCTTCTTTACCGCCTCGTGTAACCTAGCCATATTGCAGTCGTATACTTTGGCTTGGGTGTCGAACGCGCGAATTAACCCATCTTGATTGGACACCGCCGTCGAGACGCATCTCTAAGGAAGGACATGCAGGAATTTAAGAACGAACCCCGATTCGACGACCGCTCTCAACAAGAGATCATCGCGCTGGCGGCGAGGCTGCAGCGCGAGGCGAATCAATCGATGTCCCTAAGCGAGCTTGAGCGGATCGCGATGGAAGCGGGCATCGAGCCGAGGTTCGTCCGGCAAGCCGCCATGCGTCACGCCGAGGAGACGGAGCCGATCAGAACCCTGGCCCCCATGCAAGACGTAATCGGTCCCAGCGCTCTGCTCGCGCTCGCCGCCGTATTCACGGTTCAGGTTGGTGTGGTCTGGACGCTTCTTTCAGGCGAGGCCAAAGTGAACGCCGTTTTGATCGGTGGTGCGGTTGCCATCGCCTTTGGCAAGCTTGCCCCTGCCCTCGGCCGCAGTTCTCGCTACGGCACCTACCTCCCACTCTTGGCGACCATCTTCTCGATCGTCGCTCTAACGATCGCGAGATCGAGCGTCGTCCACTACGGAAACTTCCAAATGCTTGGGTTGTTTACCGCGGTCCAATGCCTGATCGCTTTCATCACCCATTGGCTGTCCCACAACCGGGTCTCTGCGGCCGTTGCATCTCGAAAGAGCAGATCGGTCATATAGGGCGAAGGAGAGGAGAATGGGATAAGATCGGCGCAGACAAATGCGGTCCGCGCTGGAGGAGTTGGAGTCGGAAGCCATTCACACCCTGCGCGAGTGCGCCGGGCAGTTCGACCGCGCCCACATCTTGTTCTCCGGCGGTAAGGACTCGATCGTGGTCGCCCATTTGGCCCGCCTCGCTTTCCGGCCCGCGCGTCCTCCGTTCGCCTTGCTCCACATCGATACCGGGCATAACTTTGAGGAGACGCTCGCCTTTCGGGATCGGTTCGCGGTCGAGAACGGATTCGAACTTGTCGTTAGGACCGTCCAGGACTCCATCGATCGTGGGCGGGTTCACGACGAGACCGGGCCGAATCGGAGCCGAAACGCCCAACAGTCGGTCACCCTGCTCGACGCGATTTCAGAGCTAAGGCTGGACGCCGCCATTGGGGGCGCACGGCGCGACGAGGAGAAGGCTCGGGCGAAGGAGCGGTTCTTCTCCCATCGCGACGCGTTTGGCCGCTGGGAGCCGCAGAACCAAAGGCCGGAAGTGTGGAAATTGCTGATTGGCCGCAAACGGCATGGAGAACAGTTTCGAGTATTTCCACTCAGCAACTGGACCGAGCTCGACGTGTGGGAATATATTCGCTGGCGCAATCTGGCCGTCCCCGATCTGTACTTCGCCGACGATCGGCAGGTCGTCCGCCGGGGGCGAGTTTGGATGGCCGTAACCCCCTACATTGAGCTCGGACCCGGCGAGGTAGCCGAGACAAAGCGGGTGCGCTTTCGAACCGTTGGCGACGCCACCTGCACGGGAGCCGTCGAATCCAACGCATCGTCCGTAGATGAAGTGATCGAAGAGGTCAGGTCCGCCCGGCTCTCCGAACGGAGTACGCGCGCCGACGATCAGCGCTCCGACGCCGCGATGGAAGACCGAAAGCGCGAGGGGTACTTCTAGCCTTGGACACCCGCCCGATCGTGCGGGTTGTCGTGGCCGGAAGCGTCGACGACGGGAAGAGCACCCTCTTGGGGCGGCTTCTTTTCGACACGGACTCTATTCTCGACGATCAGCTCTCCGCAGTCAGGCGGGCGAGCGACGCTTCAGGTGAGGAAGCCACGAACTTGGCCCTCCTCACCGACGGGCTCCGGGCGGAACGAGCGCAGAAGATCACGATCGACGTCGCCTACCGGCATTTCAGCACCTCCCGTCGCCGCATCCTCCTCGCCGACACTCCCGGGCACGAGCAATACACAAGAAACATGTTGACCGGGGCTTCCACCGCCGACGCCGCGATTTTGCTCCTCGACGCGTCGCGTGGAATCACCGAGCAAAGCCTTCGGCACGCTTACATCACCGCCATGCTGCTCGTACCCCGGGTGCTCGTGGCGGTCAATAAAATGGATTTGGTCGGCTTCGACGAAGCCGCGTTTGGAGCGATTGTCGAGCAGTTTCGTGCGCAGGTTGGCTCACTCCATTTGCCTCTAACCTTCTTGCCCGTTTCCGCCAGGGAAGGAGACAACGTGGCCGCCAGGGGCGAGCGAATGCCCTGGTATCGGGGACCAACGCTTTTGGAGTATCTCGATGAGATCACGCCAAACGAGTCCGCCGTCGCGGCTCCCTTCCGGTTTCCGATCCAACTTGCGATCCGTCCCAATGCTTCGTTCCGCGGCTACGCCGGCACTCCGGTCTCGGGGTCGATTTCGGTAGGGGAACCGGTGCGGGTAATTCCGAGTGGCGTGACCTCGCGGATCGCGGCGATCCACGGGACGAGCGGATCGGTCGAGCGATGCGAAGCGGGAGATGCGATCGTTGTCGAGCTTGAAGACGAGATCGGCCTTCATCGTGGCGACATGCTGGTACGCCCCCGAGAAGTCCCGTCGGTGCTATCCCAAATCGATCTGGAGGTTTGTGTCACGGGTGGGACCGAGCTTCGAGCGGGGAAGCGGGTCTTGATTCGTCACCTGCTGAGCGAGGTTCCTGCCCAAGTCGCCGCCGTACGTGACCGCCTCGAACCGGGAACGATGGAGCGCGGCGCCGCCGATTCGCTCCAGACGAACGACATCGGCAGGATCGAGCTTCGCGCCGCCGTCGCGATGCCGATCGAGCCGTTTCGCAGCAATCGATCCACGGGTGGCGTGGTGCTGATCGATCCGGCGACCAATGAGATCCTCGCGGCCGGCGTGGCTACGGGTATCGAAACCCCAAACGATATCGTGCGCGAACACCCGCGCGTGGTCTGGCTTACCGGACTGAGCGGCGCGGGCAAGTCGACCCTTTCAAAAATGATGGTCGAAGAGCTGCAGGCTCGCAACGTCCCGTGCGTCATTCTGGACGGCGACGATCTTCGATCAGGTCTCAACCGGGATCTGGGGTTCGACGAAGCCGGCCGTACGGAAAACATCCGTCGAACGGCCGAGATTGCTCGGCTGCTGGCGAGCCAAGGGGTGTGGGTCGTCTGTGCGCTCATCTCCCCACTGGCTTCTCAACGCGAGCTGGCTCGCTCGATCGTCGGCGAGATCTTTGTTGAAGCTTACATTCGGTGCTCCTTGGACGAAGTAGCCCGCCGCGATCCGAAGGGGCTTTACCGCCGGGCCATGAGCGGAGAACTCCGTAGCTTCACCGGAATATCGAGTCCTTACGAGGTTCCGGACGCGCCCGATATCGTGATCGATACCGAAATGCTCACCCCTTCCGAGTGCCTCAGGCGACTGACCTCATTTTTAATCGGATAGGGGATTCTACACCTCATTTTTCATAACCTTGTGATAACCTGGGAATTGGAAAATACTGATTCCGTGGAGGAATTATGCGCCGAGCTTTTACGCTTATCGAGCTCTTGGTGGTGATCGCGATCATTGCGATCCTCGCCGCGATCCTTTTCCCTGTCTTCGCTCAAGCGAAGCAAGCCGCCAAAGTCACCGCCTCAATGTCGGGCCTTAAGCAAGTCGCACTTGGCCTGCACATGTATTCGGGCGATGCCGACGACATGACGATCCCGGAGTACGGTTATCCCGAGAATCCGGCCGTCGACAACAACCCCTATCACTCCAACACCACCTGGGTTGGCCGGATGTTTCCGTACGTCAAGAACCAGAGCCTGTTCTTCGACAAGACGATCTCCGAGATTCACGACTACAACAAGCTGTATCAAGACCCTTACTACCCGGATCCCTACTACACCTACACGTGGGCCTGGATCACTACGCTGTCGCTCAACACGCAGGGGTACGCCAATGCGGACGGCGGCCAAAAGTGCGACGGAACCGAGAGTGGCTCCGGCGGCAACCGCAGCTTGACGGCGATCGAGGATATCGCCGCCCGTTTGGCGGCAACCCCGACGCGATACGGATCGATTCCGGACTGGTCCTGGATGCGCTTCTACTCGACGAGTGCCTCTTGGCCGACCGCCGACGTGTACGCCAACACATTTAGCTGGTACCAAACCGTCTTCGACTCACGCAAGACTTACGGCGTCCGCTTCATCGGCGCCTTCGCCGACGGGCATGCCGGCAAGTATGGCCCGGAGAAGTTCGTGAAGTACTACAGCCTAACCCCTTCCAGAACGGAAGCGAACACGTTTAGCGAGTGGTGCACTCAAATGAACAACCGGAAGCTGTGGGATTTCTGGGGGCCTTATTGGAAAACAAGCTAAGGATGCTGATTGTCGCCGCGGTAGCCGCGGCGACCGTCGCCGGCTGCGGCGATCCGGGACCCTCCGGGCCCATGGTCGATGGCAAGAAGATTGATGCCGAGCGCAACAGGAATCTCTCGCCTCAGGACCAGAAGCTGATGACCGGTAAGGCCCAGAGCCGCTGAATACTAGCGGTGGCCGAGCGCTCGCTCGGCCACCTTCTTTGATCTAATCCGATGGCGTCGCCCGAGCTCCTGAACCGCTCCCTCCAAGCTTACGCCCGGAACGAGTTACACGAGGCGCGTTTGCTCTGCCGCGAGCAACTCGCCGCCAATCCGAACGACGTCGAAGCCCACGTGTTGATGGGGGCTATTCGCGCGCGTCTTGGTAACGTCGAAGGGGCGATCAAGGTTCTATATCGGGCGCTCGAGCTGAATCCAAACAGCGTAGAGGCCCTCGTATCGCTCTCCACCATCTCGTTCAACCTTCGGCAGTTCGAGGCCGCTCTAGCCCATGCCCAGGCGGCGGCGGAGTTGCAGCCGAAAGATCCCGCGGTTCTTCAGCATTTTGCCCGGCAACTGGAAGCCACCGGCCATCAACTGGAAGCGGCTTCGGTTCTCCAACGAATCGCCGAGCTGCAGCCCGACGACGTAGCCGTTCTCGAGCGTCTCGCCCACTGCTTGCGCGAGTCCCGGCGCGAAATCGATGCGCTTGCCGTGCTGCGCCGCATCGCGACACTTCGACCGGACGACCTTGCAGCGAGGCTGAAGCTTGGGCAGCTCGAGATGGCTCATGGAAAGTTCGACGAGGCTCTGTCGAGTGGCCGGGAGGCGATTCGGATCGCCCCACAGAGCGCGACCGCCCATCTCCTGGTTGCCCTGGCGCTCGCCGAGAGCGAGCGCGGCGATGAAGCGGAGCCGTATTTGCTTCGGGCGGCGAAGCTTGACTCCAACGAACCGATGGCCCAGGCGGCGCTGGGCTTCTGGTTTCAGGAACGTGGCCGGTTCAACGAGGCAAAGGCCCGGTTGGAACGCGCGATCTCGTTGAATCCGAACCACGGTTTTGCTTATTACAATCTGTTCCGCGCTAAGAAAGCCGGCGGTTCCGACCGGCACACGCTTGCGAAGATGCGCGTGAAGGCGGATGACCCTGCGCTACCAATCCGCGACCGTAGCTATCTACACTACGCTCTCGGAAAGGCACACGAAGATTTGAACGAGTACGGCGAGGCGATTCGTCACTATGACGCGGGGAATCGACTCGCCTATGATCTTTGGCTTGCCGATCGGCCGTGGGATCGAGAGGCATACTCCGCCGGTTTTTCACGCACGATCGACGTGTTCTCCAGGGACTGTTTCGACGAGCTTCGTCCAACTTCGAATTCGTCGGAGCTTCCATTGATCATCGTCGGGATGATCCGGTCGGGCACCTCCTTGCTCGAGCAGATTCTGTCGAGCCACCCCGACATTGCCGGCGCAGGTGAGCTTCCGTATTGGCATCAGCATGAGCCGGAAACGTTGGACCCGAATGGCCGACCTAGAGAGGATCTGTTGCCCGGTATCGCGGAGGGATACCTCCAAAAGCTCCGCTCACTTGCGCCCGAAGCTCGAAGAGTAACCGACAAGTTGCCGCACAACTATGCGATGCTTGGCCTGATCCATACCGTGTTGCCAAACTGCCGGATCGTTCACATGACCCGCAATCCGGCGGACAACTGCCTATCGGTTTACACCACCGCCTACCAGCGGCCGCCGGTCTTCGCGCACGACCGCTCGAACATCGTTTTCGCCTATCGGGAGTACCAGCGCATCATGTCGCACTGGCGCCAGGTCCTGCCGCCCGACCGCTTCATCGAGATCGAATACGAGTCTCTGATCACCGACCGAGAGCCGGTCGTCCGACGCCTGCTGGAGTTCTGCGGTTTGCCTTGGGACGACGCCTGCCTCCAGCACGAATCGAACACCCGGGCGGTTCGAACACCATCTCTCTGGCAAGTCCGGCAACCGATCTACGGCACCTCGATCGAACGCTGGCGCCGCTTCGAAGATTGGATTCCCGAGTTCACGGCGCTCGTTGGAGAAGAGAGGTAGGTTCTGCGACCGCCTTTTGGGTTCGGAGGAAGTTAACGCAAAGCGTTGTGTAGCCGCAGGTTGGCTCGTACCTGCGCGGAGCCTTTCGTTTTCTGACGAAGCGTGGTGGATCGTTTGAGCATTGTCGCGCAGGTACGAGCCAACCTGCGGCTACACGGCTGCGCCGTAGGGGATGGGGGCGACTCTTGTCCGGGATTGTGGGTCTTGCGCTCGCAGGCTCGCTGATGGAAAGCGGTGACAGGTCACCGCAGTCTATAGGGGTGTTGATCTCTTTGCGCACCGCCCTATGAGGTCGGAATGCGTGCTTCTTGGGTTCGTTTTCGGTCTGGCTAAGTTCAATTCTGGGTTCGTTCCGTGGTTTTTACTTTTCTGGCTGGAGCGTCTGGGGGGTTGGGATCGTCGGATGCGGGGAAGTATCCATTGTAGCTCGTAATAGTAAATATTAGTCTACTATATGGTGTCCTTGGCCAACCGCTTCTAACGAGCGACGGAAAGCCCAGCGGGAGGGGGTAGGGGACAAGACCGGCCTCCGAACCTCAAAGAGAATCCGTCCGCTAGCGAAGGGTTACCCGCCCTGGCGGGTTACCCTGGTACGGGCTACCCCAAGGGGGTTGCGTCCGGACGCAACCCCGTTGGGGTAGAAATCCCGCGCGTTCTCCCCCCAGGGTAGCTCGTGCCTCGCAACCCTTCGCTAGGGGGACGGAATCCCTTCGGGATAAGTGGAATCTTTTACATTGGAGCGGCGCAGATCGTCAGCGACGTCTAAAGGGTCTAACGCCGGATGAAGCGTAAGTGGGTCTTTTTGCCTAGCCATATCGTGTCAGCGAACGAAATTTTCGGTCGCGCACGGGCCTCGAAATTGTTCCATGGATAGCTTCAACGCCGATCCTTCTCAGATTCGAGCGGGCGGCGGGAATTCGCTCCATAAATACGCCGACCCTAAAAAGAGAGTTTCACCAGGCAAAGGAAGTTGCCATATGATGTCCGTGACTTGCGAAGAGGCAAGCAGAATTCCCAGGTTGAATCTGGGAATTAGAGTACTAATTGCGGGGAGAGCGCAGGGTGAACTTTGTCGATGCAACGCTCATAAGGATTGCCGATCCTGCCACTCGGGCGGCCGTCTTCGACCAGGCGGCGCTCGAGCAGATGGCACAAGCCGCCTACGACGCGGATGCTCTCGCTCTCCAAGGACCGTACACCGCGATCTTCGACCAGGTGACCCTGGGGATGTCGATCAGCACGGTCGGAATTCTCGAAGGGACGATCCGCAACCAGAGCGGAGGAATGGCAACGGACATTCACCTCCAGGTCGCCGGCCTCGGGCCGCTACTTCCCGCCCGGGTCGATGCGCTTTGGAAAGGAAGCGTGGTTGCTCGAACGATGCCCTCCGATGGGCACATCACGACCGTCAAGGTCCGCTTCTCGGTCGACGACATCGACGCGGAGATCGTCAAAGATCTCGGCGCGTTGCCGCCCGACCCGGCCGACCTGGAAACGGAGCGCCGGACTCGTTTGATCGCCGAGATGCGGGGGGCGATGGCCCAGCCGGCACTCCTCACGGACGCTGCGTTCGACAACTGGCTTAGCAGTATCGGAGCCTCGTCGGTGAGCGACCTTGTGGCCCACGGAAAGGGATCGATCCTCCCGAGCGTGTTGCAGCTTCAGTTTTCGGCGCCGCCGGATGTGGCGGCAAGCCCGCGGCAGTTGCCGGTCGCCGCCGCCATCCTGATCCGCGACATCGGCTTTTCCGTCGCGGAGCTCTTGATGCAGAGCAAGATGCTGCGCGAACAGCTTTCCGACCGCGGAATCGACGTTCCAAAGGACCGCTCGCTTCCTGCAAAGAATCCGTTTCTCGTCGTCTGGATCGTCCCGATCACCGTCTTCGACGACCCATCGTGGCCGGGCGCGGGCGGCAACCAGGATGCTCTCCGGGCCGATCGCCGTCAAAAAGCCGGCGCTTGGCTCGGGCCCGAAGGGATCGCTATCGCGGGGGTCAGCGTCGCATGACCTCGTTCCAACTCTCCATTTCCGGCGGGGCGTCCGTCCCCTTCGGCCTCACAGAACCTTAGGAAAGAACCATGGCAGTACCCGTAGCCTATCCGTTCGTCGAGGTGTTCATCACCCCGCCGCCAACCCCCATCGCCCAACGCTCGCCCGGTGTCATCGCGATCGTGGGCAAAACTCCCGCCGGAGCCGATGGCGGACTCACCCCCGCAAACGTTCCGGTCGAGATCGTCACGATGGACGACGCAGTGACCAGCTTCGCAAAGAAGAACCCGGACGGCTCGGTAGCGGCGACGACCTTGTACAACTCGATCGCACTGGCGTTCCTCCAGGATCCCAAGCCGTCGAAGATTTACGGTGTCCGTGTCGCCGCCGATAATTATGCGGCGGCATTGGCCTCGTTGGAAGGGGTGGGGGACGTTACGTTCGTTTCTCTTGCCAACGATGCCACGCTCGGAGCCCCAGCCGCTGGAGCCACGCCCCCAACTGGCCTGCAGGCGCTCAAGGCGCACGTGGAGTCGATGTCCAGCCAAGGGGCTAAGCGAATCGGCGTCGCGATGGTCAACCCCGCCACCGCCAAGAGTCCTACTTACGCGGCCGACGTGATCGCGGCGCTCACCGCCCCGAATACGCTCAAGAGCGACGTCAGCCGGATGATCATGGTCGCCGCTCGCGGGGCTACCGGCGATGTCGCGACGGCCGCGATGGCCGCCATCGCGGGCTTTTCGCCGCAGACGTCCATCGTGCTCAAGAAGATCCGAGGGATCTCTATCCCGAATGAGCAGCGGTTCTCGCCGAGCGAGATCATCGCCTTGTCCAACGCGAACATCATCCCGATCATCCACCCCGCGCTTATCGTCGGCGAGAGCCTACATTTTGGGGAGGGACGTCTCTTCACCACCGATGCCAGTCTCCTCTTCGTCGACCTCGTGCGCGTGATCGACGACGTCGATTTCAAGCTCCAAGCCGGCTTGGTCGGCATGATCGGAGACTCGAGGATCACCAAGGCCGGCCTCACGCAGGTCAAGGCGCGTATCACGGCGATTCTCGATCCGCTGGTCGGATCGGCGGAGTTGGACGACTACCACGTCGAGATTCCGATTCTGAACATGCTTCAGATCCCCGAATCCGCCCGCACCGCGGCGGAAGAGCTGCAGATTTCCGATGCGCGCGCCAACCGTGTGATCGACGTCTACGTGACGATCGTTTACGGCCCGGCGATCCACCGGCTCCGAGTCAACCTCGCGGTGAAGTTCTAACCGCCCCGAATTCTAAGGAGGAAATGTCATGCGCGAATGGAATACCCGCCTTTCAGTTTCGTTCACCGTGGATGGCGGATCACCCACCCTCATCTCACCCATCGACTCGTTCAGCCCTAGCTTTGCGCTGAATGCAGAACCGCTTCATTCGATCGAAGCCACCCATATCGGAGTCATCTACTCACCCGACTCGATGACGTTCTCCCTTACCGTCAAGGCGTTGGGAGACGTCGCCGGACAGTTAACGGCTTTGGCAATGAACGGAACGCCGTTCGACATTATTTTGCAGGAATCGACCGGCGACGACTGGTCGTTCCACAGCATCTTGATGTCGAGCTGCGTCATCACGAGCGCCGCGCCCACGAACGCATCGATCTCAGGCGCTCCCTCCGCCACTTTCTCCGGATTCGCTCTGAAGAGCACGTCCGACGGCAAAGCGGCTAGTTCCACCGCATCGGTGCCGTAATGCCAGGGGATGGAGGGAACGGAGCCGCGAGAGTCACCCGGACGGGCATCGCTCTGGTGCACGAAGGGGAGATCGTTCTTCCCGCCGCAGGCAGCGAGGTTCAAGCTGCCCAGGTCGGAGACGACATCCGCAGCACGATCCACTACTACTTCCCGGTCGAGATAGAAGTCGTTTCCGGCGGCAAGGCGATCGATCCTCAAGAGATCGCCGACCTCGCCCTCGAGCGTTTGGCCCGGAGCATCCGCGCCAATCAGATCTAAGATGCCCGTCTCCGTCAGCGTACCGACCAAGATCCGGATCGACCGGACGGCCCTCGCCGACCACCCCGAGTGGATCGAAGAGGCCGTCTCGGCCGCGGTCGGTCGGGCGATGGCGAACAGCCGGCGATCGGTCCTCGACGCTCGGGGCGGTTACCTGGGGGTGTCCCTTCATGCCCCTAACTTTTCTTGGCGCGGGATCGATGTCGCCGAACGAGATCGAATTCGGCTTGAAGAGGCGATCGCCCGCATCGTCAAAGATGCCGCCGCCGTAAACGGCCTGCTCGATGGTCCTGGGCCAAATGTGCCTCCGGTCCTTCCGCCCGACCCTTCCGAGCCATTCGATTCCCTCCGGGCGTTCCCTATCGCTGGGGTCTACACCCTCGACAGTTACGACGGTGGCACCGAAGACGTCCAGGTCGTCGACGAGAAGCATCCGCTCCTCTACGATTACGTGCCCGTCGTCAACGTCTTCTTGGAGCCGATGACCGAGGAGGTTCGGTTCGCCCTCACGAGTGTTTCGTACGATGCGAGCCCCGAGCACCCGCTAGGAGTCATCTACCGGTTCGTTAAGGGCGGGGGCATTCGGTGGCATGTTCTCATCACCGACGGATATATCGACAGCGACGATCCGGAAAGCCCGGCAATGGCTCACCTTGTCGGCGCTTTCGAATTTGAGGGATTTACCCGCTTCGATTTTATGGGCGAAAACGCCTCGCCGATGTTCAAGAAGGTCTTCTACGCGCCGCCGCCGGGACCGGGAACCGCCGAGGTCATCGACGTCCCCGCGGACGACGAGGGGCGGAAGAAGAAATACAAGGAGCTGATGGGCAGCGGACTGGAGGATAACCTCCGTCGCCATTCGCGAAAGCCGATCAGCATGACGACGACCAAGTTTCAGGAGAAGATCGGCAAGCGCGTCGACGACGAAATCGACCTCGCGCTGAAAAACGTACAGACGAATGTCACCAAAGCGGTAAAGGTGACCCTCGGCAGTTCCGAGGTCTTCGTCTGGATGACGAAGGACGACGAGCAGTTCCTACAGTGGAATGGCCGCGCGACTCTTACCGCCCTCGACACCGTCGTAAAACGGCCGAAGCCTCCCAAGAAAAAGGGTGAAGGGTCCGGCAGCGGAGGTAACGAAGGCGGCTCATCATCTGGTGGGGAAGGGCAGACCGGCGGCGCCAAAGGGGGGACCGGCGGTGGCG
The DNA here is from genome assembly GCF_000724625.1 of Fimbriimonas ginsengisoli Gsoil 348. Lineage (GTDB taxonomy): Bacteria > Armatimonadota > Fimbriimonadia > Fimbriimonadales > Fimbriimonadaceae > Fimbriimonas > Fimbriimonas ginsengisoli. The sequence goes on from NZ_CP007139.1 coordinate 3,406,193, forward strand.
GGACCGGAGGAGGCTGCGGCTGTGCGGCGGACGACCAGCCTCGCGATCCTTGGAAGGAGATCTTCGGCGAGGACGGACCTTCGATGGAGTGCCGATCGCTTCGGGGCGAACCGGCGCTGGAAGAGATCGGCGATGCGGGCGAGCTGCTCGGCAATCAGATCAAGGCGATCGCCCAGAAGCTCGGCATTTCCGAGTGCGTTTATGCAGGTCAATTCTGCTACCAGGCCGCGAGTCAGCTTAACGACAAGGCGATCGCGACCCAAAGCATGGCCGAGTCTTCGTCCGGAGACAACAAGGCGGCCGACGGTAAGAGCGGGAACCTCGGCTCCGTCAGCTTCGCCCCCGGGTCGTCGGCCGTTATCGACACTATCCGCGACTTGGCGGGCGCGGTCCCGCTTATCTCGCAGCTCATGGCCACCGCGGTCGATGTGTTCTGCAGCGACACCTTCCGCTGTACCATCCACGGCTCGCTTCGCGGCAACGGCCAGTCTTGGTCGCTGAAGTTCCTCTCCGATGTTGGCTCGAAGCTGAACGAGGCGGTCGGCAACCTCTTCATCGGCGCTTGCCGGTCGATGCTCCTGCAACTCTTGGCGACTTCTCTAGACCAAATCAACAAACGGCTGAACGCCATCGACCGATACGCGCCGCTGTTCGAAAAGTGGATCTTGCCGCAGATTACGGATCTCGCGGAGCTCGACGAGCTTCATACCCGGCTGAGAAATTACGGCTACGGAAAGAAGGCGCAAGAGATTTCCGGCGGCATCCTAGTTGCTTCCGCCGCCGGATGGGACGCGGCGGCGAGCAGGCTCGTTTCGTCGCTCATCGGCGGCGCCGTGGTCCGCTCGGTGGGTGAGGCGTATGAGATCGTGCAGGACGGCGGTGTCGACAAGATCCGGGGTTCGACCGGGGTGCTGTGGACGATCGACGATCTCGAACAGGCGATCGCCTTGCGGCGCGGCCTCGCGGAAGGGATCGATCCGTTGGTGAAGCAGATCACGGACACCCCCGATGCGGTCAAGCGGTTCAAAGGGACCGATTCGATCCGGCGGGAGCTGGAAACGCTCCTCAAGGAAATGGTGAGCAACAACGAGGAAATGCGCGGCAAAGCCGACCGCGACCCGATGTTCGCCTTCAAGGCAAGCAGCATCAGCGAAGACATTCCTCAAGCCACCGTGCGCGGCGGGAAATACTCGCTCCAAGGGATCCACCGGGTGGCGCATGAGCAGATCTACGACGCCTTTCTCTACGACAGCTTTTACGCGACCGGGCTGGACTATCTCTTCGACACGGAAGAAGGGAAGGCCGCGATTATCGGGTTTGGGATCTTGGCCGGCTTCGTGTTGCTCTGCGTCCTCGTGCCGGGCGGTGCGTTCATCGCGTTCGTGGCGGGCGGCGCGCTCGCGGTGCACGAAGTTTCCAAGGCGTACGAGAAGAAGCGGCTTTACGGCGCTCTCATCAACCCCGACCTCGTCCTATCGCACGCCGAAGTCGAGGTGGGCCTGTTCGTCGCCTGGTTCGGGCTGGTCCTCTCGCTGATTCCCGAAGCCGGAACGGCCGCCAAAGGGTTGGTCTCCGGGGGGCGGGCCGTGCTGAAGGGAGAGGCTAAAGCGATCGGCAAGATGGCGGCGAAGGCGGTCGGCACGCGGGTTGCAAAGGAACTGGCCGAGTACGCCGTCAAGGATCTTCTCGAAGCGTTCGTAAAGGAGCTGACGATCAACATCGTCATCGACCAAGTGATCCAAAAGTCGCTCGCGCCGGTCGTGAAGGAGATTCAAAACGAATCCAGCATTGGCTTTGGATCCGGCGGCGGGGCGGAAGCGCCCGACGCGGACCAGGCCGATTTCCTCGACATGATTCGAGCCCTCGAATCTCTCGATCAGGAAGGAACGGCCGACGACGACGGCGGCTCGCCGGATGTAGAGGGCGGGGACGACGAGGTTCCGTACGAGGAGGTCTTGGAGTAGATGCTTAAGGAATCTCCGATCCACATCGATCCCAAGTTAATCTCGGCCGCCGTCGACTCGCATCCGGAGATGCGCGATCTGCGCGAGGCCGTGAAAACCCGCTTCAAGACCAGCGACGCCACCGCGAAGTCGTTCGCCGAGAGGCTGCTGACCCACGCCGTCGAGCGCTTCGGGGCCAAATACCTTGCCGAAATGACCGAACGGATCTCCCGCCTCTTCGAGCGGCGGGAGCAAGCGGCGAAGATCGTCGACCAAGTCATCGGAGCCGAAGCGCTGACCCCCGAGGAAGCGGGCCGCCAGCTCAACCAGCTCTTCAAAGATATGAAGGGGGACGTCGACGCGATCAGCGGGCCGGGCGACTACGCCAAGAATAACAAAATCCCGCTCCCGGATAAGAGCGAGCTCGAGTTGACCGCCCACGACGACGATCCGGTGAAGATGCCGGCGAAGGCGCTCCCCACGGGGCGACACGTCGAGATGCTCGCCGTGCTCAAGGCTAAGTTCAAGGATCTCAAGCTGTCTTGGCGAAAGGCGATGCGGAAAGCGGCCGATCTCGCGCCAAACGAACTCTGGCGGGCCGTCGCCAGCGAGACGGAGGGTGGCCAGAAACGAAACATCGAAGCCTTGAAGGCTCGCGCCAAGGCGCGGGGAATGAGCGACAAGGAGATTGCGTCGCTGGAAGAAGCGGTCAAACAGCTCTCCCTCGAACGGGCTCGCTCCCAGCGGTTGCCCGGAACCGCCGAGGCGACCGGACGAACCGAAGCGCTCCAAAAACTATCTCCGAACCTTAGAAAGCTGGTTGCGGGAGACCGCCAGCTCGAGCTACTCGCCGGCGACAACCCCGAGGTGCTCGAGGAGATGTTCAAGGCATCCGGCGCAAAATCCAGGTCGGCGCTGAGGGCCTATATCCGGCGGCGGATGGTGGCTCACATCCGCGGGATGTTGGGAGAGTTTACGGCCGCCTTCCAGCTTGGCGAGAAGCTGGTGCTGCTCAAAGCGCCGGACTACAACGTCACCTTGCCCGGCACGGACTTGGTGGGGGTGACGCGAAACGGACGGGTTTGGCTCATCGACAACAAGGCGCTCTCGGTGGAGGAGCTCGGCTCCGTCACCGCCCTCATGAAGAACCTTCCCGAGAACATCGCGGACGATACCGCGGCGTTCAAAGGGGAGTTCGGAATGGGGAAGGACCCGCTTATCGGTGACGCGGTCGCCCGGCTGGATAAGGCGACAAAGGCGATCCAGAAGCTCACCAAAGGACTTACCCAAGAGCAGGTGTCGGATCCAAAGATTCAGCAGCAGATCGGAACGATCCTTCGAGACAACCGGATCGACCGGGTGATCACGAACGCCGGCGGATCGGTGGACGGCTTGTCGGCCGGACTCAAGCAGGCGCTCATTCGGCTGGAGAACCTGAACAAGCCGCTCAAGCCGAAGCCCACGACGAAATAGAGGAGACGCAAAATGCCCGAAAGTTATCAGAGTTACCTCCACGTCCCCTCCGCGATCATCAGCGACGGAATCATCCCAATCCCGATATGGGCGGTGACCCAAATGTCGCTAACCGAGACCTACCACCTCCCCCCGATCGGATCGACCGCGGTCAAGGCGATCGTCTCGGTCCACGACGACACGATCTCCCTGACGGGCACTCTGTTAGGTCCCGAGCGGTTCGCTTGGAAGCTGGCGCTGGAAACGATTGCCGAATCGAGCAAGCGTGGTTCGGCTCTGGCGGCCATGACGGGCGGCGCTGTGGGTGGGCTTATCTTGATCACCGCGATGACGATCCGCACGGATATGCAGGTCCAGTCGCTCACCTTCACCGCCAGCTCGGGAAAGCGGGACGCGCTCGACATCTCGATCAACTTGGCCTATATGCCGAAGCCAAGCCTCTTGGGCAAGCTGCTCGACGTGGCCGCGGTCGGCGTCGGCGCCCTCTCCGATTTTGGAAAGTAACCATGCCGACGTACCCTGCCGCTCGCCTTTTGGTCTCCGCCGATCCGCCGGTGCTCCCCGACGACTTCCAGATCGTTCGTTCGAACATGGTGAACGGCTTGCCGCATTACGTCGACCTCACCAAGAACACCCGGCTAAAGATCGTTCTTCCAACCGGTCTGCTTCAACCTTGGCTGGATTCCGACCCGTCCGCCTTGGCGGCGACGAGCGAGGATGAAAAGGCCCCGCATTCAACCGACGCTCCAGAAGAGATCGGCGGCGTATCGAGGCCGGCTCTAAGGTTCGCCGCTTCCATCGCGGGTGCGACGATCGCCACCGCTCCCTTCGCCTTGGGCGCTCGGCGGACCTTGCGCGACGACGGCGATCCGGCGACGGGCGCCGCGATCGAAGTAGCGTTACTCGATTGGCGCGTCTATGCCGGCACGGTACGCGGCCCCGGCGACTTCGGATCGTACGTCCAGTTTGGCTGGAGAGTCGCCAATCGGGCCGTCGATAACTTCGGACCGCCGGTAATCAATCCGTTCCTGTGGCACCGCCTCATCCCGATTCTGCGAATCGAATCGGATCTGGGGCTGATGATTCGGGTCATCGACACCCGGTTCGTTCAAAGGAGGTACGCGATCCGTGAGTCCCTTTAGCCTAGGACAGTCGAAAGACGTAAAGATCGGAAACGACTCCGGCTGGGTCCTGGAGTTCTACACCGCGTCCGCCGACGGCACGATCGGGGCGAAGCCGGTCGCCTCGTTCAGCAGCTCCAAGTATTACGCCAGCATCGACGCGACGCTCCAGGACGACCTGCGCGGTGGCTCGTACTCGTTTACGATCCAAGGGCTGATCGATTCCGATTACGGCCTCATCTCTCAGGCGATGCCGAACCATCCGGTCGTAGCCAAGCTCTATCTCTTCTGGCACGACGCGATCTCGGGGCCGGCTTCGTATTTGGGAAATCTCGTCGGTATCTCGAGCGACCTCTCGCCCGACGACCTTCAGAAGGCGATCGTCTCGGTTCTCTACATCACCAAAGTCAAACGGACCCTCGGCGAACTCAGCTACGACACGGAGATCCACTGCGTCGAGTGGGCGTACCGCGCGATGTCTCAATTGCTGACCGCAACCTTGGAAGCCGACGACTACGGAAAAGCCGCGGCGGAGATCGCCACCCGAACAAAGGTAGATATCACCACCTACCCCGAGGGGGGCGGGCGGATGACGACCGACGCGGCGGGCACCGTCGGCAATGAGAAGGTGAAGTACCCGATAGGAAAAACCTACGGCTCGATCCTCCGCGACATCGCGAACGCCGTAGAAACCAACCTAAACAAGCACGGTCGGGGGATGTTGCTGGTTCGAGACGGCAAGATTTACCTGGGCCCCCGCCCGTATCCGCTCGACGGCGATCCGAAGGACCTGACCGCCACCGCCGGATTTTTGGAAGTCTCGGTGGATGGATCATCGGACGACGATCCGACCGCTCCCGACCCGTCTGGACAGGCCCAGAAAACCCATTACACGATCACTCTCAAAGGGCGGCCGGACATCAAGCCCGGCGACATCGTTCGGTTCGATCCTCCCAAAGAGGACGACAGCAAAACGGTGCCGAGCCTTCTCTCGGCCCTCGCCGGAGCTTTCGCGGCTCCGCTGCTTCCCACGATGAGCGACTCCCTGTCCGATTCAGCGGTCTCGATGGCCGTCTCCTCGGTAAAGCATCGGCAAGGGAAGGCGTGGGGGTTTTACACCGAGGTGAAGGGGGTTGGGCTGACCGATCCGACTCAGCCTTGGGACGTGTATTCCGACGCCAACGCACCGGGGAAGAACGCCTCGCCCTCCGCCGACGGAGGGACCGAGGCGGCGGGAGCGTTCAAAGAACAACTGCAAACTTGGACGGCGAACCTTCAGACCATCGAAGTGGGGCAGATCCGCTCGTTTACCTCCAAGACGGCAAGCGACGATGTGCCTTCGCAAACAGAGTCGCTTTGGGAGGGTCTGCAATCGGTCGACCAGAACCCCAATGGCACCCGGCGCCTCCCTTCGAACAAGAAGAACCCGGTTCGCATGGACTTACCGTACGCAACCCCGTTTGCGTGGGGTAAGTGCGGCTTGGTCGTACCGCGTTACCCCGGAATGCGAGTGGTGGTGGCTCACCGGAAAGGGCTCGAGCAGGAGCCGATCGACGTCGGTGCGATTTGGGACAGCGGCAAGGGACCGGACTCCAATCCTGGCGACTACTGGCTAAGCCTCCCGGTTGGCATCGACGAGAGCAAACGCGACAAGGCCACGGGTGACGACGCGATCGCGCCTTACACCGGCAAAGCCTCTCACGACCTCATCGACGCGGACGGAAATCGGGTGCTCGAAGTCGGATCTCTGACCGTGCGGGTCCCGAAATCCGGCGAAGAGACCCCCGCCGGTACCCGCCCGGCGATGGCCTCAGACAAGGGGAGCATCACGATCGAGCATGCGGAAGGGGTCGCGAAGATCGTGATGAAGCAAGACGGAACGATCCTGATCAAAGGGAAGGGAATTACCCTCGACGCCGGTGAAGGCAACATCGTCCTCATGGGGAAGACGGTCGACATTCAATAGGGAAACTATGCCTTACGTACTTACCGTCAATAGCACCGTTCAATGCGCGCACGGCGCGAAGATCGCCCTGACAAGCGACGCCAAGCTTTCCGTGGGCGGAGCCAAAGTGCTGCTTCTCGCCGGAATCCAAGGCGCGACGGTGAACGGGTGTACCAACCCGACCGATCCGAATACTTCGTCCCTCACCTGCGCTACGGTCGCAACCGCCACCGGGACGGCAACCAAGCTCACCGTCGGTGGCAAGCCGGTGGTGCTCGATTCGCTTAGCGGCACGACCAACGGAACGCCGCCCCCTTCCGGGGCCAGCATCTCCGTTGCCGACGTCGGCCACCAAAAACTGAAGGCGGTTTAAGAAGATGCCCCTCGACGACGCAACTCAAGAATTGGTGAGGAACAAGCTCCTGGGATGGGGAGCCGCCTGCGCCCCCGTTTATCCGGGCATGGACATCGGGCAAGACATCGTCTTCGCCGACGGCGATTTGGCGATCGTTAAGGGGCTGTCGAACCTTGGCCAAGACCTGACGGTCGCGCTGACAACGGGACTCTCCGCCGACCCGTTCAACACGAATTTCGGATTCGACGGCATTAACGCTATGGTCGAAGAATCGAACCCGATGATGGTTCGGGAGCGGGTCCGCGTGAGCGTCATTACGCTGCTCAATAAGGACCCCCGGGTGCGCCGGATCCTCGACGTAAAGCTGCTGGACGGCCGGCTCGGGCCGCTGTCGGCGGATGTGGAGGCGGACGCGGACATCGCCACCAAGCGCACCCTGAACGTTCGCGTCGCTTTCGAGACGGTTTCGGGCGATCAATCGGCTTTGGATTTGGGAGGAGTGAAGCTCAATGTCTGACACTGCCACGACGCTGGATTTGACCACCGTCCTTTCGATCGATTCCGCCGTCACCGGAAGCACGGGATCGCCTGACTTCGGCGTTACCACCACCGGTTTCGTGCCGAAGCCTTTCGCCCGGCTTCTGGCCGAGAAGCTCGCTTTGGCAAAGGGGCTTTTCGGTGACGACGTCGACCTGATGACTGGATCGGTGTTCCGCAAGCTCCTGGAGGTCTCCGCACTCGAAGATGCCCGGACCTGGGCGGCGCTTGGAACGGTGTACGACAACATGTACGCGATCTCGGCCACCGGCGAAGCCCTGAGCCGGATTGGCGAAGACCTTGGGCTCCCGCGCCCCTATCTCGAAGCCAAAGGGTCGATCAAGCTCACCCTTCTGCCGCCGTTGCCGAATGGAATGGCGAGCCTTACTATCCCGCGGGGGAGCCGTCTTTCCACCCCCGGAGGGCACCACGTCGCGACCGACGTAAGCGTGACGCTGACCCCGAGTAAAGCGGTTTTGGACGTGCCGGTGGTGGCGTTCTATCCCGGCCCGAGTCATAACCTCGACCCTAACGTCGTGGACGGTGGCGGGGGACATCCTCAGAAAATCGACCGATGGAATAAGGCCGACGCGCTTCTCCAAGAGCTCGTCGACGCGGAAGCCTCGGCCGGGCAGCCGCTGGTGAAGATCGAGCACACGGCTCCGCTCACCGGGGGTGAGCTGCAATGGCCCGACCTACGGTACCGCCAACTGCTTCTCCAAGCGCCGAGGTCGATCTGGACGGTTCAGGCGATTCAGATGGCGGTCTCCCTCGTTCCCGGTGTTCGCCAGGTGCAGGTGTACGACGGGCGCGGCGGGTTAGACATCAACCAGTCGATCTTCGGAAACTTCAACTTCATCGAGCGGGTGTTCAACGGAGAACGCGATCTCGGCAACCCGTACTACTTCACCGTCCTGGTTGCCCCGACGATCCACGCCATCTGGGATGGACCCGATGGTCTGTTGACCCACGTCCAAAGCGCCATCGAAGACCTGCGCCCGATCGGGATCTTCCCGTCGGTCGAGCAAGCGGTGGAGGTCGGAGTTGGGGTTTCGGCAAATCTCGTGGTGAAGGGATTGCCGTTGCCCACCGGGTCTTCTCAAACGGTGAACGACTCCGCCGCCGCCCAGGCGTTGCGGCAACGAATCTACACCCGGCTTCGACGCTACATCGACGAGCTCCCGTTCGGCGAGCCGGTTCGGGCGTCCGAGATCGTGTGGACGATCATGAACGAGCCGGGGGTCGCCGATGTGAAGGACCTCGCCCTCCGGCGATACCCGCGCGATCTCGGCAGCATGACTTTCGACCAAGCCGTGGTGGCGGGTAGTTACGAAACCCTCGGCTGCGGAGAGAACGTGCAGCTTCAAACGAACCAGATCCCGGTCTTCGTCGACATCGACAACCCGATCCCGCTCCTTATTGTGTGAACCCATGAGCCTTCGAATCGACCCAGACCAATACCGATCGGCTTCCCTGGAGAACGTCCTCGGCTCCCTCCACGGTCCGCTCGCAGGAGGCGCCATCACCACGCCGCTCACCGCTACGGTCGCGGGGAGACTGGTCGTCAATTGGACTTCCCGGCGGCCGATGGTTCTTGCCGTGCTCAACGGGTCGCTTGAAACCGAATCGATTGTGCTGGATACGGTGGTCGATCCCGACGGAGTCGCCGCTGCCCTACCAACGTGCCGGTTCGAGAGCTACTCTGAATCGGGGGCGGCGCTTGCGATCTATGTTCCCAACGTGGCAAAGGGAGTCGATTCGATTCCGGGCTTTACGCTGGCGCTTCAAGCGAAAACGGTTCCCGAGGGAGGCGCGCCGGTCGCCATCGCACCTGCCGACCTGCCGAAGTATTTTCGCTTCGAAATGATCGAGGGGAACGTGGGCAAGATGCTCTTTGCGCTTCTGCAAGAGAAGGCGAAGATCCGGCGTCAGGCCCGCGAGCTCGCCGCGATGAAGTTGCGGACCGGCGCTCGGCGCGACGCGTTGGACCGAATCGGGGCGAGCCTCGGAGTGCTTCGTTTCCAAGACGACCTCACTTACGATCCGGTCAAGCAAGAGGTGCTGACCGTGGTCCTTAAGGACGGAGCCGGGAATCCCACCCTTGAATCCGACCGCGATTTCGCTCGTCGGCTCGCGCTTTATCGGCCATTCCTGTTGAGCTCGCGGGCGCGCTTTAACGAAACACTGAATGGCGATGGGGGCGATGGCGATCCTAACGCCGGGTTGCTCTCGGGTCTTGGATTAACGGCCAGATTCCAGATTCAGGAAGAGAACAATCCGTTCGCCCTCGCCTTCCGGATCGTCGGCGTCGGATCGGCGACGCCGCGCACGAATTTCCTCAATTACGTGCGAAGCGACGTTCTCATCTGGATTCCGAACTCCGCGGCGGCGAACACCGCGCACAACGGTCGCTACATTCCCAAAGCGACCCAAGACCAGGTGTCGGCGTTACGAACCCGGCTGCGAAGCGCCTACACCTATCCGGCGGATGCTGCGGTGGCTCCGATGTTGGCGACTGCGCTCGACCGCCTTGGCCGAGTTCTGAAAGCGTTAGGGTTCGCCAAGAAGCCGGCGATTCAGAGGGCCCAGACGGCCGCCGCCGGCAGCCGATACGAGCTAGGTCTTGGGGTGGATATCGCCTCCTTTACGGCCGCGGATCTGAACGACCTGGTGGCGAGGACGAACAATCTGGGAAGGACGCCGACCGGCGACCAAGAGGCCGAGGCGCTGATCGCGCAGGCACGAGCGATGCCTCCCGCATCCGGCGCCGCCGATCCGGATGGGAGCTGGCTCCTCAAGGCATGCGGATTTCAGACCGTTCACCGGTTGACGGCGACCTCGCTCTACATCTCCCACCTCCCGACGCTAGGCCTCCAAATTGACGGCCCCACAACCGTGGCGATGGGGGCGGCAGGTAACTACGAGGCGCATTTCTACCCGCCCGAAGACCCGGCGATGAACGCCGCGCTGTTTGCGGGGCTGCATGCGTCGGCGGCCGACTGGACAGCCGCCGGCCACACCGCCTGGACGGAGCTGAGCGCCGCGGCGGCGTTGACGGCGTGGGGAAAGGTTATCGCCCAAGCGCCGAATGCTCCCGCTCAGCAGGTCTTCGCCTCGGCCGGGCTTCCCGCCATCGCCAACCCGGCTTCGCTCATCGTGAACCTGCAAAGCGTTCCGGCGGACATGCTCGTGACGGTGACCCTGCCCGCGCCGCTCGCCGCCGACATTCTGGCCGGCAAACCGGCCGGGGCGACCGCATTGCGAGATCTCGCCGCCTTGTTTACCAAGCACTCGCTGGCATCGGCGGTTCCGCTGGTGACCAACACCGGTCAGGTGCTCGTCGTGGTAAGCGTGCTGGGCCTGCCGCAGGTTGGCGTGAACCTGAGCGAGCGCCGCACCAGCGGGTTCCGGTGGTACGCGGTCCCCCTGGGTGGGCAAGGAACGGTGAAGGCGCTGGGGAGCGTCACGTCGCTCCAGCCGACCCACGCCGGTGCGTTGGCACTCGTCTGCCTCGGCTACATACGGCAAGGGTTGGCCGATCCGTACGAGGTGAAGATTGACCTGCCCGCGGGCAAGACGATCACTCTCAAGGAATACGAGTTCCTGATGAACACCCTGGAGCATCTTTGCCCGATCGGGGTGGAGATCAACACCTACTCGATTCGACAAAAGCACGTAGACCTCGCCGGAAACGGCGTTCCGCTACCCCTGAAACCGACCGTTTTCCGAACGTATCGTAGTTTCCGCCGCCGGCGGCTACGCGGCATCTATCAAGAAGGCTAACAACCGATAAGGGAAGCAAAATGGCAGAAACCCTCACCATCAACGGCGTAAGCGCCGAGCAAGTGTATGAGACCGTAAGGGACGCGGGCATCGGCGATGCCGACGCCAAGATCCTCGTCAGCAACTGGATCTACCAGAACTACCTGACCCTCAGCCGGTCGTTCTCGTACGGGACCGCCTTTCCCGCCTCGGTGCCGGATTGCGTCCCCACCCCCTTTGCCCGAACGTTCGTCCATAAAGACTGGGTCGACGGCGAAGACCTGGTGCAAGCCGGGCAATCGGCGGACGATAACGGCTTTAACATGCGCCTTCACCAGATCGAGCACGACCTCGACTCGCTCGGCGCCAAGCTGGCTACCGCCGTCGACTGCATGGCCGACATGCGGGCGAGTCTCCGCAAGATGTTCGACGAGATCGCGTCCGAGCTGAACCGAATCGACAACGACATTGCGGGCACGGTGAAGGGGCCGACCGTCGTCGGCCCGTCGGTGGGCGGGTACCTGCCCGGCTACTACGGCGGCTACCAATATGGACCTCAAGTGGGCATCAATGTTGGCCCGGGCGTCAACCCGCCTAACTTCACCGGTCCCATGCCGCCCGGAACAGAAGGAGATCCGCTGTTGAACTACCTCGGAACGACGATCTATCAAGACAAGGCGGTCAGCCTGTTCAACACGTCGAAGGGGGTGGTCATCCTCCCCGCCGTCGACGTCAGCACGCCCGCGAACGTCGACCGCCGAGTGACGAGCGCCGGCGCGGTGGCCAGGGCGATCACGGAAAATCGCCAGCTCGGCCAAGCCGTGCGTCAGGGGGTGGACAAGAACGTGCTCGTCGAGCGGTTCGGCGGGCTCGAGCTCAGCAACGGGCAGACCTTGCAGCAGGCGCTATCGGTATTGCCGGCCAACGCAAAGTACGAGTCGCCGACGCAGTTCCTGAACGACCTCTCCGGGCGCATGGCAAGCGCGCTTCAATCCACGACCGGCCTCTCGCGACAGCTCGCCGCCGCCGTCAGCGCCCCCGCGGGAGTTTCAGACATGGCGAGCGTGGACATCAGCGGCATGAAGGAGCTGCCGCCCGCCGCCACCTCCGCTCTGCGGAAAGCCGGAGTTTCGACGATAGGACAGTTCGCCAAGCTGACTGCGGGCTCCATCTCCCAAATCCTCGGCAAGACCAACGTCGGCCTCAACGCCGGCGAAATCGCCGCCATCCACGGCACGGCGCAGACCTTGTCGCACATGCAGATCGAGTGATGGAAAGTATGGACAAAGCCGGTAGGGCAATCCGAGTCCTCTGCCGGGCAGAAGCCCCGCATCGCCGCCCTCGGCCGTTTGCCGTTTGCCGTTGGTAGCATCGCCGCGCATTCCGCCCGCTACGGGTCGATTCGTTTGCCGTCGCCGGGGGAGGCGAGGTCTTTGCGTTGCCAGACTCGGACGTAGTCGACGATGAGATCGGCGGGGAGGCGGTCGTCGTCCACGGCGTCGTTGTCCCAGCCGCCGGAGGGGAGGGTGAACATTAGGTAGGAAGGAACGTTGGAGATGCGGGGGTTCTTCCACCGGAGCAGTTCGCGTCCGTTGCAGTAGTAGACCGCTTCACCAGGCGTCCACAGGAGGCCGCAGATGATGAACCCGTCTTTGTCGGCTTCGACATACACCTTGTCCGACCCGATCGCCTTGTGAGCGGCTTCGTAGCCGTCGTAGTGCATCGCGATGTTGTAGCGGTGCGCTCCCCACCGGGTGAGGTGCTCCATAATGTCGAACTCCATCGCGCCGTTCCCGGTGTCGGACCGCTTCCACTGTTCGGGGCCTGCCTTCGAACCGCGGTCCGGCATCATCCAGAACGCGGGCCAAAGGCCGGGCGCCTTTGGCAGCTTCATGCGGGCTTCGAAGTAGCCGTAGCGTTGCGCCCATAGGCCATAGGTGTCGAGGTATCCAGCGGCGTAGGGGGTGGAATTTCGCTTTGGATCGTCGTTGTGGAAACCGGTTTGCTTCTCGTAGCGCACGCGCAACATTCCGTCCTTCACGATGACGTCGTCTTTGGACCAGTGGGTCTGCTTGTCGTAGTAGTTCTCGCCGGTGACCTTCCAAACGGAGGTGTCGAGCTTGTTCCCCTCAAACTCCTGGTTCAGTGTTTTAACCCACTCGCCGGGGACCGGCGGCCGCTTGCCGAGCCAAGCCGGGATCGCGGCGGGCTTCGCCACGGCGACGATTCGCGTCACCTGGATATGGGCGTCCTGACCGGATGGCACGATCGAGAATGCCACCGCACTCACCGCGTCGCTGGTGATGAGGTCCGACGGCGCACCGCCGGTCACGTCGATAGGGTGTCCGAACAGCGCCACGATCTCGGCCTCGGCTCCTGGATCCATCGATTTGGCGACCGTCCGCCATTCGCCCGCGCCACCGTTGGACTCGAGTCGGACGCGCGGCACGACAGGGACGCTCCCCGAGTTGCGGAGAGTTACGTGCACCTCGGTGTAGTCGCGCAGATCCCACCTTCCGGCCCGCGGTTTGATCCTGGCGATGGCGTCCGGCTTTCCAGCGGGGAAGGTCAGCCCGTTCTTGTCTCCGCTTTCGAAGGCGACGTTGGGCGAGGTCTTCAGGTCGAAGATCACTCCGGCCGTAGGCTTGGTGCGAAGGTCGTCGAGGGCAACGGGCGGGGTTTCGTGGGCCGGACCGGCGGCGACGATCGACTCGATTCGGAACGACCTTGCCGCGTCGGACTTGGTGGTGAAGATGAGCACGTTCGACACTTTGGAGGGGTCGAGTTTGTATCCCTTCTTCTGCCCGTATTGGTAGCCGAAAATCGTCCGCACCGTGCTGGCTTGCCCCGGTTCGAGGGTGATGCTCTCGGTGTTCCAAGGGTTGTCTTGCCAATTCCCGGCGTTATCGACCCGCAGGGCGAGTATGATCGGCTTTGCCCCGGTGTTGACCAGCCGGGCCTCGACATGCCCGAACCGGGAGAGGTCCCAAGCCCCGTTTGGGGGCGCGAAGCCGACGCCTGGGTAGTCGTTTTTACCGGGAGCGACGGTTACCTCGACCGCCGAACCGACCGGCTTGGCGGTAGTGTCATCCGAGGCCTTGAGCCGGGCTTCGGCAAGAAGCGACCGTTCGTTGCCTTGGCCGGTGAGTCCGAGCGAGAGAAATAGGGCGGAAACGATCAGGCAGCTTCGCATGACAATCGGTTCAGTATGGTCGCGACTGCTTTTCGAGGGATTGCTCTGGCATCACCACCTGGTTGCCCAATCAGGGGGTGGGACGGACTCGAAAGTGTTTGCGTTGAGATCGGCGATGAGGGTGGGTTCTCCATCCGGAAAGTCGCTCCACGCCCAAAGGCATCCCATCTCGCCAAAGACGATCCGGCCGCGCCGATCCACATCGATCCAATGAGGGTGTCCTCCTCGCGGCTTCCAACTCCGGCGTTCCACCCCAGAATCGTCGATCAGGCTCCACTGTTCGCTGTTGTACGAATGCTCCCGTCTGAGGAGCCCGCTGGGCACGCGCTTTTCAAGAATCCCTGTGACATTGGTTTTCGGCTTCGGCATCGCCTCCTCGATGTTTCGCAGCCAAGACTCGATTTCGTCAAAGGTTGAGGGGCGTTTCACGGCGCTCCAAAGCATCTGAGCCTTCTTTCTCCAGTCCGGATTGGTTTCGACGGTGACTTCTTTTCGCATCGTTTGCCAACCATGCCTCTCTAGCCGAAGGGTGAAAATCGGTTCATCCTCTGAAGGGGGCAGATCGAGTTGTCGTACCTTGAGTTCCTTCGCGGGCTTAACGGCTTCGTGCCAGCAATGTCGAAAGTCGTTGACGCCCACCTCTCGGTTGCCGAGCCAGATCCCGCCGCCATTCCAAGCTCCGCCCGTAAACCAAAGGGCGAGCGCGGTGAAATAAGGTGGGCGACTGATAGCCGTCCATCCCACGGTCATCCACTCGTCAGGCGTGGGAGCCTGATTCCTTTTCCGATGCCGATTTGAATAATTCGTTGCGGCAAGAACTAAGTAGCGCCCGTCCGGGCTGACGTCGCATCGTTTCGTATAGACCCTTCCGGTCAGCCACTGGCCAGGGGTTACGACATCCGTATTGAGGTCCCAGACCAGCATTTGGCACCACTTGGTGGGGCCGCGCCGAAAGATTACAGCCTGGTTGGCTTCCGTCGCGACGACGCCGTCGATTCTGCAAACCGGGGTCTTGGTCATGGAGGATTTTAGCGCGGGCCAAACTCACCAGTCGAAGAGCGTTGGCTGCGCCGCGTGTGGTTGTGGGTCGAGGAAGTTGCTGAGGCCGACGCCGGCGAGGCGGTAGGTGGTCGTTGGGTCCAGTTCGACCCGTTCCAAAAGGGCCAACGCGATGTCGATCAGCTCTTCGCCCGATGAAATGGAGGAGCCGGGGGTTTGGCTGCGGGTTAGGATTTTGAAGTCGCTGGTTTTGAGCTTAAGGACGACGGTTCGGGCGGGGCGGCCTTCTTCGACCGCCATATGCCACACGCGTTCGGCCAGGCGGATGAGGGTGGGGGTGGTGTCGCGCAGGAAGACGTCGGTGGCGAAGGTGTCTTCGGCGGAGATGGATTGGGTAGGGCGGTCGCTGACCACCTCGCTCTCGTCGTGGCCGCACGAGAGCTGATACAGCCGGCGGCCGGATCGGCCGAACTGCGATTCCATCAAGGGGAGCCCGTACGTCCGGATGTCTCCGACTAGCCGGAGCCCGAGCTGCTCCAGCCTCTCCTCGGTCACCTTTCCCACGCCGGGGAGCTTGCCGACCGGCAGCGGGGCCAAGAACCCGTCGATGTCCTCCGGACGGATTTCGAAAAGACCGTCCGGCTTGCGCCAATCGGAGGCGATCTTGCTGAGGAATTTGTTCGGCGCCACCCCTGCGGAAGCAGTCAGGCAGAGCTCCTCGCGGATCTCGGCTCGGATCGTTTGGGCGGCTTCTAGGCCGCTCTCCCTTCCCGTCACGTCGAGGTACGCCTCGTCGAGGGAAAGCGGCTCGATGCGTTCGGTGTGCCGCCGGAAGATCTCGCGGCAAGCTTGCGACACGGCGCGGTACCGGGTGAAGTCGGGTGGAATGAAGGTGGCCGAGGGGCACAGGCGCTCCGCCGTGACCGCGGGCATCGCCGACCGGATCCCGAACTTCCGCGCCTCGTAAGAGGCCGCGCATACCACCGAACGGTTCCCGCGCCAGGCGACGACGACCGGTTTGCCGCGCAGGCTCGGGTCGTCGCGCTGCTCCACCGACGCGTAGAACGCGTCCATGTCCACGTGAACGATCTCCCGGGCGCTCATACCGATTTACAGTATTCCGCAGTGAACATGATGGGGGACCTGTGCTGGGCGACTGCCTGGGCCGCGACTGAGCGCCCGGTGCGCGTCCCGTAAAACTGCCAGGCGAAAGTCTCCGCTTTATTGGGCGACGATTCCTCTTCAATCGACCCAGATCAGCATAGCGAAGGGCTGAAGCTATCTAGGAAGTAACGCGAGGTCGTCATATTTCTTGCCTCGAACGACCTCGCCATCTTTCGTAAAGAAGTGATGGCTGAAGGAATTCTCTCTGTCCCACTTTTTGGCGATCATTTCAAATTCTCCGTAGAGAGTTGGGTTCTGGGTTTCCAGTCGAGATGTCTCGATGTATGCGTAATATTTCCAATAGATCATTCGAACGGCTCGGTTCGCGAAGTCTCGGTACATCGCTTCGTCGAGAGCTTTGTGCACGATCGCGCAGCACGCTGCCTCGTATAAATTCAGCTTCGCCTTGACGGTCTCCCGAAGATGGCGGTCGTTAAGGATGAGCCGTACGGTTTCCGCGTCCAATTGGACGTGGTCTGTTGGATCGAAAACACCCTCCGCCGCTATCCGCTCCGCCTCTCTCACTGCGCGAAACTGATCGCCCATGAGAAAAGACATGGTGTTCTGACCCCTAGCCGTCTTCGCGGCGCTTCGAATCTGGAGGTAGATGAAAAGGAGGCCGAAAGTAGTGGCCAATACGCCCCCAACGGCAGCTATGGTCTGGATTGATCTCGCAGTTTCTTCGTTCATGGAATAAGTACTCGCCTTAAGTATGGGCGTTGCAATGCCACAGTGGCTGGTCGTCTCTTGGCAGGACTGGTAAAGAATTGCACTGAGTAGCCACAACTCCCGATCTCACGGTGCCGAAAATGGCAATATTCGATCCGATAATTATAGGAAGATGTCGACACGCTGTGCAATCGCATGAGCAGAGGAGCAAACTTAGTCGATCCGGTTGATCTCGCTTTCAACGGTTATCGTTGTGGTTCCGCAAGCCCGATATACCTTAGCTGGATCCCGGCATTTGGATTGCTCTTCAGCAGTATGCTGAGGGCGGTTCTATCGGCTTCCGAGTTGTTGATCATTACCGCGTAGGTTCCATCGGTATCCGTGTGCGTTGTAAGAGCTATCTCTTGACCATGCATGAAGGCGCTACATCGCATATTGATGTACTGGCCGACATAGGTAACGCCCTTGAAGACCACCTTCTTTATATCTTCGGGGGAGACATTTACAACGGATACATGAAAGACCGGGTCTTTGTGAGTGCCATTAAACCTAGCACCGCTAAATGGAGCCGTCACCTGACCCAAGGCGTCAGCCTCGTTCAACCGAAGAGTAATAGTGTCTCCGTCCCATGTTCCATTGCCGATGGTTGCATCGATTCTCCCAGGTAGGCTACTCGGCATACTGTCAATGATCGCTCTTAGCCGGTCGACCTCCTTTGAGAAGGCATCGCGTTCGCCATGAAACTTGTCGGCTGAAGCGGATTCAGCCTTAAGTTGTTGTTGTAGATTGCGTACCTCCGATTGAAAACTTACTAGTTCGCGTTCCTTCTTTTCCGACTCTAGGCGGTTGTTTCTTGCGACTACGTATCCGCAATAGGCGCTCCCAATTAGAAAGAAAAGCAGGATCCACCCAACGGTGTTAAGCCTCTCGGTTATCCCATCGTTGTGAACCTTCGAAAAAAGACTAAGAATTCCTATTGCGAGTGTAACGATGATTACTACAAACTCAGTCTGCATTTCCTATTCTCCGTAGTAGTCAATTCCGTAAGTCGACTGTCATTCGTCGTACCAAGGCATGCCCTCAGGGCGGTTTGGGAAGCAAAGGTCTTCCCGCAGACCTAAATCTGGCCCCGTCGCCTTTTCCGTTGCGCGTATTATAGGGGAAAAGAACTCAGAATTAGTAAAGTACGGTGAAAAAGTTGGATCATCGCCGCCCTGCAGACTCCGGTTGGATACTTACTACTGGCTTGGTTCCAGAGCCATTTCCAGTACTCCAAAGCAAGAGACGTGCGCCGAATCCGTCTAGCGCTTTCCGAATGAGAAGTGACTGTGGGACTGTTACACCTGGGCTTGCGAGTCCGGGGGACATCGGCTGGGAAGAAGTTCGACCCGACGAGCCCTCTTTCGGTGATGCGGAAGCCGTCAATGCCAGAAAGTCATGGCAAGGAAATGGCCTCGCGACGAAAACGACGTAGTGGTCTTTGCCCAAGATCTCGATCTTCTCGGCCGCAAGCACCAGGCGCTCGAGATCATCGAAAATGTCGTACGTCGTCACAAAACGAAAGACGATACCGGCAACCGGGCTCAGGCCTTGCTCGCCTACCTCAAGAAGGGCGGCAGCACAAGCGTATGATTCTGGACTTTGGCGGTAACTGGTGCGGCGATTGCCGCGTGCTCGATAAGTACTACCATTTGGAGCCGAACGCCTCGCTGCTGAAGGCGAACTTCATCCTCGTTGAAGTGAATATCGGCCGCTTCGATAAGAACAAAGACATCGCGGAGCAATACGGCGTCCCGCTCGAGAAGGGAGTCCCCGCCCTCGCCGTGCTCGACGCAACCGGGCACCCGCTATTCAGCCAAAAGAAGGGGGAATTCGAATCGATGCGCTCGCTGAGTCCGGCGACGCTGACCGATTTTCTGAAGCGCTGGAAGCGATAACGCTACTCCGACTCCACGACACGAGCAAGGGATCTCCCCCTGCCGGAAAATAGCTCATGGTTGACCGTCAGTCACTTTGCTGGGATACGGATGCGGCGCACCGTACGTTCCAGTTTCTCGAGTTGCCGAGTTAGCTCATCCTTAGTGCACTCCATCACCGCGTAGAGCTCAGGTGCAAGGACCGGCACCATTCGCTTCATTCTGACGACCTCTTTGCGGGCGACCGGCATCAAGCGCAGAGCTTCTTCCTTCGTAAACCTGCAGGTAGCTGCCTTGGAGTACGGGAAGTCTCCTTCAGCGGATGGCGTCGCCGAAGCGGTAGAAGCTAGCTGCGATACGTTGCCTAGGAACATTTTCCACAGCATCGAATAGGATGCAGGATTCCTTTTTCCTTCACTGACTAGAATAAATTCCATGCCACCACAGGGAAATAGGCCAACCTTCCAAAGGTGGATCAACTGTTGTGATATCCATTTATCCTGCTGGGCCGACAGCCTCCGCAGGTTGTGGTCGGGCACGGGAGCGGTTTGGTTGGAGGCAGCAATAATGGCAATAATCGGCAGAATGTTCATTGAGCTAACTCCAAGTGATCTCGATTTGGTCGAAGGAAATCGCGTATGCACAGGACGTTCACCCCTTCAACCTGGGATGGCCGCCAGAGAACCGCACGATACGGGGGGATCGCTATACGGAGCTTCAAAGCTAGCTAGGCCCGATCCAGTGCTCTCGGTCCCCAGCGTATGCGAGACAAGCGAGCATCCCGTCCCGAGTCAGTTGCGGAAAGTCACCCAGAATCACTTCGATCGCCATTCCACCCGCAAGGTAATCCAAGACATCGAACACGCTGATCCTCGTTCCCTTCACGCACGGCTTTGCCGACCTAATTTGCGGATCAATGCCGATATAAAGGGCCGGTAGTCCATGCCGGGATTATACGACGACGACGATTATGGCATCGGCTTTCGTCGGCGTTGCGCCCAGATCAGCCCTGGCTTTCTGCGACTTGTCCGAGGTCGGGAGAGGGGATTCCGGAAGAGTACAGCAGGCGCAGGTACGAGCCAACCTGCGGCTACACGGCTTCGCCGTAAGACTCCTAGAACTGGTCAGCTTTCAGGCCTGTATCCACGGGCACAAACCATCCCGCGGCTACAGGTCGGCTGGCAAGAAGGCTCTGCGACCAGTTCCAAGTCGGAGCTACCCGGGGTCTTCGACCATCGGGCTAATTTCTGTGATCCCTGCGGGATCGGGAGGGTTGGTTGCAGGTCTCTTCATCTTTATGGCGGTCCCGTGGTGACTCCGCCGGTCTGAAATTGGATTTTGTAGAATTGACCTAATCCCTTCGTGGACGTCGCCGACTTCGTCACTAACTCATTCAGCGAGGTCACCGGCTGCTCCGACTGCAAACTTGTATAGTTTGGCTGGGCCATATAGATCATCGCAAGCGGCTGGACGTTGCGAATCGAAATCGACACTTTGCCGGTCGTTTGGTCGACGACCCCGAGATAGTAAGTGAAGTGGGTATCGGTACGCGTTGGCGTCGAATCGACGGCGATCGTGCTCGGACTGCTATTTGGGAATTTGATTGAGAACTGAACGCTCGATCTGGTCGCCGCGGCAGAATTTGCTTTGACCGTGTGGAAGACGAGCGTCGAGCCCGGCAGGTCAGAGCGCGTGAGGCGGATCGTTCCGTCCGATTGGTAGGATCCGGACAGGCTTATCTTCACTCCGCCGTCCGTAAGAATATCGGCCGTTACCGAGTTACCGGCACGGGTGCCGGAGAACAGTCCGGAAACGTCTTCGGCCGCATTGTCGTCCGACGCCTCATTAAACGAACCGGACCACTCGCCCCCACTCGTTTCGGCGAGCACGAGATCCATCTGGGCGCCGTCGGGAAGTTGTGCCGAGTAAACGGTAAAAGGATCGGCCAGCCCTGGCAAATCGCCACCCGATTCGCGGCTTCCTCCACAACCTAACAAAGGCGCCACCAATCCAATGGCAAACATCTTCGTGAATTTACGCATCTCTTCCCGAGGATAGCCGACGGGAGACGGCGACCCGCGCCATGCGGCCGGGCCACTCCGAACTGAATCCGCTAGTATGGACCGATGCAAAAGTCAGGTTACGTATTAGCACTGGGTTTCTCCTTGTTGGCCGTTCACGGTTGTGGGGGTTCGAACTCCTCATCCGGGGAGGGAAAAACCGGTGGACTTGCGATGTCGGAATTCACCGCCACGCTTCCTGACGGCTCGCCCATGGAAATCGAGGTTCTGGACAACGAAAACGGCGTTTGGGCTGGCGAGTTCGCCGTCGCCGCCGAGACCGGGCCTTACGCCCACCAAATCGGATCGTTCGAGGGAAGAATCTCCGGGAACACTTTGACCGCAACGTGCGAGCTTGCGGATGGTTCGGAGTTCACGATGACAGGAACGGCGGACGGCAATAAGAGCCTGAAGCTCACCCGATCGGACATCCCCGGTACCGTCCTGAACTTTGTGCCGGTAATGCCGTTGGAAGCGGCGGTGACGTCTCGCGCCGACGTTTCGTTTATGCTCACCACCGGCGGCACCAACGGCCGCATCGTGATTAGCAACTCTCCCTACTCTGTCCAGGCCGGCGGCACGATGACCGAATATCGGGGCGCCTGGCAAGGCATGGCGGTCACTTTCTGGTCCTACTCCAGCGGCTATGCAAGCTGCGTCATCTACGTTGACCCAATGTGCATCATCACCGCCAACTTCAACTCGCTCAAGCTTAGCGATTTCTCAACCGCCAATCAGACTGGCTCGGGACTCATGACGATGTACAGTTCGGTTGTTCGAGCCCAAGTCAAAGTAAAGTTCACCCCCATCGCCACTCCATAAGATCCTTGGGAATGCGCGAGCTAGCTCAGTGTAGCGAGGTGGGGCTCAATCTCGAGGGAGAGTCAATTGCTCCAGGAACGGCCAGAGAAAAGCGCCATGAAGGCGCTTTTCTGGGCTCGAAGCGAAGCCAACGGACTCTAACGATCTTCGTCGACGGCGGCGCCTACCCGCCGATGGCGTTGTGGCCGAACCAGTCGCCGGTAACCTTTGTGCCGTTCTTGACTCCCACGAGGGTCCCGTTGGTAACCACCGACTGGTTGGTAGATAAGGCAAAATTCCCCTGCGCGGTGTAGGAGGTCCCCCCTCCACTGCCGGTGAACTTGAACGATCCGTTCGAGTAAACGTTCCCGGTCAAATCAACCGTGCTCGCGCCACCATCGATCAGGAGAGTGCCCGTGAACGAGCCGTTAGCGGCGACATCGCCGCTCCAATCATTCCCAGCGGCGCCTTGCTTATATCCTCCCTCGTAGTGGTTTGCATACACCGTCACATCAGGCGAATTGAGGAATGGGGCATTGTAAGGAACTGAGATCGACCCGGCAATGGTGCCCTGCGCCGTTCGACCAAGCCCGGTTCCCTTGAGAGTTCCGTTGACCGTGACCTGTTTGTTATTTGCTCCATTAGCGGTAATGAAGAAGCCACCGACGTGGTTCGCGATGCCGGTTCCGACAAAGGTGCCCTGGATGCTATCGACGATCGTGATCGTGATCAGCCCGTTAGTCGCAACGGCAATCGTCATGGCTCCCGTCGACCGCGTGTATGCGGCCGAGTAGGTACCCGCGAACGCCGAGTAGTCGACACTGGCGGTCTGCCCGGAGGAGCCTCCGCAGCCATAGAGCGCCCCGACGATGGTGGCAAGAATTCCAAATTTGATGATTGATCGGCTCATTCCAACTCCTAATGGCCTCGACGTCGCAATTTTAGGGCGAGAGCCGGAATGCCGCGCTCATTATCTGCCGCTACGTTGCCGCGTGCGTGGGTTACACGTTAAATGGCGATTACTTACCACCAAATGTGGATTTGGACGAGTGATCCGCTCCGCTTGGGTAGGCGGAGACCTAGAATGCTTGCATGGATCGCTACCACCGGATCGACCTCGGCAGCCCGCCGCAGGTTCGCCGCCTCGGATTTATGCACTTCGAGGAAGGGGAGCGAAGGTGGCAGATTCCCGCGGATCAGTGGCATCTGATGATGCCGGATCACGGCGGGGTGGTTCAATTCGGCCGCCTGCTGCTTCCGTTCGAGGGAGGCTCGGTTCTGCTCCTTCCTCCCCGCGCGGTTGTCCGGCTCTCGTTCGACGATCCCTCGCTCAGCGGGCACTGGTTCTGCCTCTTCAGTCCGACGGAGGATGCGCCGTTTCCGGTAGCCATCGCGACGAGCAGCAATCTCGGCTTGGAATACCACTGGTGGCGGGATCGGTTTACCTATCTTTCGGCCTGGTCCCACATCACCGAATCCCACCGGACTCCCCACGTTTGGTCGCTGCTGTGGCGAGTCGCCCGCCCCATCGAAGAGATCCGGCTGAACCCTTACGTGAAGATGGCCGAAACGTTGATGCGAGAACGGATGTCGACGTCCATCCGGATCGACGAGCTCTGCGAGGAGATGCAAGTCTCGCAAAGCCATCTGAATCGGCTGTTTCTGGACGAGCATGGCGTAGGGCCCAAGCGATTCTTGCTCGACCTCCGCGTCTCTCGCGCCGTGAGCCTCTTACGGTCGACGACCAAGCCGGTCAAGGAGATCGCCGCCATGGTCGGTATCCCCGACATTCAGCAGTTCAATAAAACGATGCGCACTTCCGTCGGCCTCTCTCCCACCGCCATCCGCTACAACGCCGCCGCGCCCGCCGACTTCACAGCGGCAACCCCGGAACTCGGCCTGGCTCCGGAGAAAAGGCCGGCCTACGGCGATAGGTCCATGCTGAAAGACGCAAGCCCTTCGTCGCCGGCATAGCATGCAGTGGCTTTACCTGGATTTTAGCAATTACGCCCAGAGCCGGAACTTGCGCCAGACTATCCGGCTTTAGAAAGATATAGCCGAGAGCCGGTTGTCTTACTGGGACAATTACGGCCATCGCGCACGTGGGGCGGGTAACGTCATTGGCAAAGCTCCGACGGCACTCCGGCGTCCAGAAATTACATGAGAGCGACAATGGCCGATATCGCTCGGGAAACCGGGCTCACGCTCGGGACGGTTTCGCGGGCTCTGAACGAACAGCGAAAGTATTCGATCGCTCCTGAGACGCGAGAGCGCGTCCTTGAGGCGGCGAATCGTCTCGGATTCCGACCGAACTTTATCGGTCGTGCGTTGGCGGCCGGCAGCTCTTCGCTGGTCGTATATCTCAGCCCGTCCCCCTTTGCCCCTTACTATGCGGAGATCGGCCGATTTCTATCCGGCCAAGCCGCCCGTAGCGGTCTGACGCTCATCAACGGCGGTGACCTTACCGGCGAGGGTCGGCTGGCCATTCGGGCGAGCGACTGGCTATACGGCGCCGACGCAATAGTGGTGTGCGACTACCGGCACACCTTGGAGCCGTACATCTCGGAGGGGTTGCGGCTAAAGATTCCCGTCATCGAGTTAGGGACCCATCGGCACCTGAAAGGCGATTTCGTAGGCATCAATTTGTATGCCGCCTCGACGCAGTTGATGGAGCATATGTTGGCGCAAGGGTGCCGCCGCATCGGCATCGTTTCGTCCCACGGAACGACCGAGGAAGACCTGCGAATGAAGGCATATATGGATGCCTTGCGCGCTCACCGCATTGCTCCAATCAAAATCTGGTGTCCCGATCACACCCGTATCTCCGGTCGCGAAGCGATCTTGGAGTTCTACGGGAATGGCAACTCTGTCGACGGTCTCTTTTGCCAAAACGACCAGATCGCGGTGGGCGCGTATCGCGGCCTGACGGAGCTCGGCGTAGGCGTCCCAGACGACGTCTTGTTAGCCGGCTGCGACGGTTTAGAGGACACCCTGTATCAGTACGTTCCGATCAGCACCATCGCTCAGCCGTTGGAACAAGTGTGCGAAATCGCATGGTCCATGCTTAGAAGTCGGACGGAAAACCGAGAGGCTGCCGGGCGCGTCGAAGAGGTCTCGGCAACGTTCGTGGCAAGGGCTTCTACCTTGCGTCCACGTTGACGAACATTTCGTTTGTACCTGCCAAAATCTCGTGTTATACTCCCGGAAAGCGCTTTCCGAGAGTATTCCGACGGCTTAGCGCTTTGGGACAATTTCATGAAACGAAGTGGTTTTACTCTTATTGAGCTTCTTGTTGTAATTGCCATCATCGCAATATTAGCCGCAATTCTCTTTCCCGTCTTCGCCCAGGCAAAACGGGCCGCCAAGGACACGTCTGGGCTCTCAAACACAAAGCAGATCGCAACCGCCGCCCTGATGTATGCCAACGACTCGGACGACGCGGTCATCCTCTGGGAATGGCCCAGCTACCCGTGGAATGCTTGGCCGATCCTGATCAACGCCTACACCAAGAACACGGACATCGTTTGGGATCCGTCGCGGCAAAAGACGGTGACCGTACCGAGCCAACCTTGGGATTTCTCCCCCGGCAATAATTGGGGCTGGCAGACGCACGCCACGATCAACCGCTACGCCTACGCCAGCTATACGAATCCTCGAAGCTCAACTCAAATCGAGGCTCCTGCCGAGCGCATCGCCTTCTCGTTCGGAGAGGATCAGTACTCCGGAAACGCGCTTTCCCAGCACTGGTTCGACGCCCAGCGGGCGGCCTGCCCATCGGTTGCGAATACGCCGACGGACCGATCCACCGACTGGTACAACCAGCTTGCCCGCGCGGCCATCAAGTACCACGGCGACGGATTGATCGCGGCCTACGCCGATGGCCACGCGAAGAAATCGCCCTATAAGCAGTGGATGAAGAATCAGCCGAGCTTTTCCGATTCCGCTCAATGCGAGAAGGACAACTTCTACGGCCCGGACGGTCAGGCGGGGACTGCCGACGACAACGATACGCCGCTCACCCGCGCCTGGGGTCGCTGGTGGACTTATGCCTATTGATGCAATGAACCTGCGACGCGCCTTGCTAGCCCTCGCGGTTGCCGCCGGCGTCCTCGCCGGCTGCGAGCCCGCTCCCTCGACGCCGCTTGCCCCCGATCAGCCAATGCCCGATACCAGCAAGATGAGCCAAGAGGAGATCAATAAGCTCCACAACCAGCCGAGCGGTACGGACGCCGGACGCGCGGGCGGCGCTCCGCCGCTAAGCACGTCCGCGCACTCCGACAACACTCCCGCCGATCGACAAGGCAGCCCGGGAGGTTAGCCGTTCCCACCGGCCAGGCGACTGCTTGGCCGGCGAGCCCTCTTTGCCATCCATGCGACGGAAGTGATTCGAACAAGCGCATGGTCTACGGTCCTCCGTACCTTCAGCCCCAGAAACCATGCTCTCTCTTCTCCTCGTCTCGCTTTCCCACCTGTCCGCCGCCGCCGTCCCTCCGGAGATCGAGGACGAGCAATGCCTTGGAATCAATAAGGCGCCCTACCACAGCACCCTCGTTCCCTACGGCACCCTGCAAGAAGCTCTCCGCGCCGATCGGGCTAAATCCAGCTATGCCCGGTCACTGAACGGACCGTGGAAGTTCAACTGGGTCAAGCGTCCCGAACTAAGGCCGGCCGAATTCTATCGGCCGACGTACGACGTCTCCAAATGGAAGACGATCTCGGTGCCGTCCAACTGGCAGGTCTTGGGATACGGTACGCCGTACTACAGAAACAACGGTTACACCTTTCAGAAAGATTGGCCACGGGTGATGTCGGAGCCGCCCAAGGACTGGACCGCCTACGACGAGCGAAATCCGGTTGGCTCGTATCGCCGCAACTTTAAGGTGCCGGCGAGTTGGGATGGCCGCGAAGTCTTCCTGAAGTTCGATGGCGTGGATGCAGGATTCTTCCTGTGGGTCAATGGGCAAAAGGTTGGCTACTCGCAGAACTCCCGAAACGCCGCCGAATTTGACGTCACAAAATTTCTTAAGCCCGGCGCAAACGATGTGGCGGTCGAGGTCTACCGGTACACCGCCGGAACCTACTTCGAAGATCAGGATATGTGGCGGCTGTCGGGCATCTTCCGCAACGTGACCCTCTGGTCCGCGCCGAAGCTCCACATTCGGGACACATTTGTAACCTCCGACCTCGATTCCGCCTATAAGAACGCTACGTTGAAGGTGACCGCAAAGGTCCACAACTACGGCGACAAACCCTCGGCGCCGTCGGTCCTTAAGACGACGCTCTTCGACTTGGCCGGAGCCTCCGTTCGTGGAGTGCGCGTCAGTGGAGCAGTGCCAAGTATTCCCGCCGGCGGTGAGGCGACCGTGACCCTGTCCTCGGCCGTGGCGGATCCCCAGAAGTGGACCGCGGAGACACCGAACCTCTACACCGCCGTTCTGAACCTCGGCGACGGCAAGGAGATTCTCTCCCACCGGGTCGGCTTCCGCAAGGTGGAAATCAAGGGCCGGGTCTTTATGATAAACGGCAAGCCGGTGAAGCTCAAGGGCGCCAATCGGCATGAGATGAATCCAAACACGGGGCACTACGTGACGGAGGCCGATATGGTTCAGGACCTGGTCATGCTCAAGCGGGCAAACTGCAACCACGTCCGAACTTGTCACTATTCCGACGATCCACGATGGTACGAGCTGTGCGATGAGTGGGGCATCTACCTTGTCGCCGAGGCCAACCTGGAGTGCCATGGCTATTACGGGGTCATCGACCATGAGCCGCGCTTCGAGCGGATGGTCGTCGACCGAAACGTCGCCAACGTCGAAAACTTCAAGAATCACGCCTCGGTCGTGATCTGGTCGATGGGCAACGAGTGCGGCGGCGGCTCCAACTTGCGCTCTGCCGAGAGGGTCGTTCGGTCGATGGATTCATCTCGCCCGACTCACTACGAAGCCTTCGGCGAAGGCGCCGGCAACCCGGCTTCTATCGACAGCCATATGTACACCGATCCCGACGGCCTGGAGCGGATTGCCAATAGCAAGACCCTCACCAAGCCGATGTACCTCTGCGAATACGCCCACGCGATGAATAACTCCATGGGCGCGATCGGAGAGTACAACGACCTCTTCGACAAGTATCCGGCGCTGATGGGCGGAGCGATCTGGGAGTGGGAAGACCAGGGGCTCTGGAACCGGCGCGATCCGAAGCACCCGATTCTCGCCTATGGCGGCGGCTTCGGCGAAAAGCCGAACGACGGCTACTTCATCCACAAAGGGGTCGTGTTTTCCGACCGTTCGCCCAAACCCCACTTCCCGGAAGTGAAACGTGCGTACCAGTGGATCGGCTTCGCCGACCTTGGCGGCGGCAAAGTCAAGGTCAAGAACAAATTCGCGTTCACCAACCTCTCGAAGTACGGCTTCAAATGGACCATCGTGTCCGACGCAGGGACCGTTGCCTCGTCCGTCATTCCTGCCCTTTCGCTCGAGC
Organism: Fimbriimonas ginsengisoli Gsoil 348; assembly: GCF_000724625.1. Classification (GTDB taxonomy): domain Bacteria; phylum Armatimonadota; class Fimbriimonadia; order Fimbriimonadales; family Fimbriimonadaceae; genus Fimbriimonas; species Fimbriimonas ginsengisoli. The sequence continues at coordinate 3,434,608 of NZ_CP007139.1, forward strand.
CGGGCGCGGAAAAGGTCGTCAACTTGGCGCTGCCAAAAATCGAACGGCGGTCTGGAGAGTCGCTCTATCTGAATATCGCGGCGGTTCTCAAGGCCGACGAGAAGTGGGCTCGTAAAGGTGACGAGATTGCGAACGCGCAGTTTCCGCTCGTCGTTTCGGAACTGGGGACCGCTAAGGCGCCCGCCGGGGACCTGAGCGTGGATTCCGCTTCGCTCGACGGGATCAAAATCTCGGGAAGCGGCTTCGCTATCTCCTTCGATCGCCGCACCGGCGCCATCTCGGGCATGTCCACCAACGGCCGCTCTTTGCTGCTTCCCGGAGGCGGTCCAAAACTCCACCTTTGGCGTGCGCAGCATCGGATCGACGACGGTTGGGCCGCCGCCGGCTGGTACGCCGCCGGGCTGCAAGATCTGAAGGCGGAAGTGCTGAACCTCGATGCTAAGAAGGGCGCGGGCGGGGAAGTGGTCGTCTCGTCGAGTATTCGTTACCTCGGCAAGAACGGCTTCTCCGTTCTTCACCTCGCCACTTACGCCGTCTACGCCGACGGCACGGTGGCGGTAGATAACGCGGTTTCCCCGGCAGGGAAGAACATTGCCCTCGCCCGGATCGGTGTGCGAATGCTCCTTGATCCGAGCCTGAACTCTCTCACTTACTTCGCGCGCGGTCCGATGGAGAACTACGCCGACCGGAAACGCGGCTCCGACATTGGCCGCTACGTGAGCACCGTGAACCAACAGTTCACTCCGTACGAGAAACCCCAAGAGTGCGGCAACCACGAGGACATGAAGTGGTTATCGCTTGCCGGCCAAGGCGGCCCGCGACTCTCGGCGATTGCCAACGGAGAGCCTCTGCAGTTTTCAGCGCTCCCCTACCGGGACGAAGATATGGAAGACGTCCCGTACCGCGTCGATTTGCCAAAGTCGAGGTCGACCGTGCTTATTCTCTCGGCCAAAACGCTCGGAGTAGGCTCCGCCGCGTGCGGACCCCGCCCCCTGCCGCAGTACCGGCTCGACTGCACGCCCCGCCGCTTCTCCTACGTTCTTCGTCTCGGTGGAAACTCCGAGTTATCGTCCATTCCAAAGCGGAGCATGCGTCCCGTGCTTGTATCACGCGCTCCCGACGGACGGACTTCGCTCGCGGGCGACGGACCGGTCGAGACTTCGACGGACGGCAATGTGTGGACCAGCTACCACGGGGCGTTCACGGTAATCGAGCCGACCAAGCTCTGGGTTCGGACGCCCGGTTTCACCGGTCAGATCGTGGTCGATCCCCCTCCCGCGAATCAGGGTTGGAAGGCGACCGCCAGCGACTTTGAACCCGGAGAAGGAGACTCGGCCCATGTGCTCGACAACGATCCGACCACGATCTGGCACAGCCGATACACCCCTCGCTCCGAGCCGCCGCCCCATCGGCTCACCGTCGACCTCCTCAAGCCGACCAAGGTCGGACGGGTCACCTTAACCCCTCGCCAAGACGGCTCAAACGGCCGGATCCGAGCCTATGTGATTGAGACGAGCGACGATGGAAGCGTATGGGAAGCGGCCGCCCGAGGGGAGTTGCGTAACCGCGGCGAAGCCCAAACGGTCCCGTTCACCTCGCCAAGAACAACCCGCTACATCCGCCTCACCGTGCTATCCGACTGGTCCAACGCCGGCTGGGCCTCCCTCGCGGAATTCGACGCGCGGGAGTGACGGTATCCACCTCGGGTCCAGCGCCGAAGCCCGCCCGGGACTAAGCTTGGCCGCATTGTGTTCGACACAAATAGTGTGCCAAGAAGCACCTTAGAAGGAATTCTGCACTAGTTCATTAACGCATGGCATCTAGTTTCTTCAACGTCTCTTCTAGCCTTATTCCTTTTCCGAGTACGGGCTTGAAGATATCTCCGACGGACCTAATGCGGTCGATCGCGTTGGCGATCGTAAAGTCGGTCATGTGGAGGCCCTTCTTCACCTCATCCCAGTGGAGCGGCATGGAGACGGGGGCGCCGGGCTTGGGGCGCACGCAGTACGGAGCGGCGAGGGTCGCCTGCGGTCGGTTTTGTAAGAAGTCGAGGTACATCTTGCCCTCGCGGTCCGCCACCTTGCGCTCGATGCTTGTGATGTCGGGGATCTCCGCGTGCACGCGAGTTACTAGGGCGCGGGCGAACTCCTTGGACTCCTCGTAGGTGTATTTCGCGCCCAAGGGAATGTAGACGTGCAGCCCGGTTGAGCCGGACGTTTTGCAGTAAGAGGGCACCTCAAGAAGGTCGAGAAGCTTATGGACGACCTGCGCTACGACGATGACCTCCTCGAAACTGTTGTGGTCGGGATCGAGATCGATCACGCACCAATCCGGGTTGTCTGGCGCCTCGGCTCTACTGTTCCAGGGGCTGATCTCGATGCAGCCGAGTGAAACCAAATAGAGGAGGCTCGCCTCGTCGTCGCAGACGAAGAATTCCTTTTCTCGTGCGTCGGCTTCGCTGTAATAGGCGAAGGTGTGCACCCAATCCGGAACCTTCCCCTTTACGTCCTTCTGATAGAACTGTTTGCCGTGAATGCCGTTAGGATGCCGATTTAGCGATTGCGGTCGGTCCTTTAGATACGGCAGGATGTACGGCGCGACCTGGTAGTAGTAGTTCAACAGATCGCGCTTGGTGATGTTATCTTCCGGCCAATAGAGTTTGCTTAAGTTCGTGAACTTTAGGTCATGACCGTCTATTTTGCGAACCTGGCTCGCGTCGGTTGGATTCAGGAGAGTCTTCCGCTCGCTCGTCCCTCTTGGCGTTAGAACCTTCTTGCTTGCGCCGTGGGTATCGGTCAGAGTCGCCGTATCTTGCTCCTTTTCGAGAACGACGTTGCGCGCGCTCTTGTCTGCCCTCATTCCCTCGAAAGACGGGTGGCGCATGACTTGGTCGGAGGTCATCTCGGTGAAACTCACTTCGCACACGAGCCTCGGCTCGAGCCATGTCGCCGTCGCCTTCGGAGGGTCGGGGCGGAACCGTGACGGACTGTTGATGTCCGGGACCGTGGTAAAGGGGCTGGTCTCGCGAATTAGAGGCTGGAACTGCGCGAGCATAGATCGCTGGGTCTTGATATCGAATCCGGTGCCGATCTTGCCGGTGTACTTAAGCTGGTCGCCCTCGAAGACGCCGACGAGGAGCGAGCTGAACGGCTTACTCGATCCTTCGTTCTTGGTGTACCCACCGATGACGACTTCCTGCCGCTTATGCGCCTTGATCTTGAGCCAATCGCTGGTACGATCGCCCGGCCGGTAGACGCTGTTGTTCTTCTTGGCGATGATCCCTTCCAGCCCAAGTTTCACCGCCGCTTCGAAAACTTGGATCCCTTGACCTTCGAAATTCTCGCTAAAGCGGATCGCCTCGTTTTCTGGCGGAATCAGTGCCCGAAGCAACGATCGCCTTTCGGTAAGGGGGAGGTTGGTGAGGTCTTTCCCTTCCAGCCATAAGAGGTCGAAGGCGTAGAAGATGAGGAGCCCGTCGGCCTCGCTGCGCCAGTTCTGCAACGCGCCGAAGCTTGATACTCCATTGGGGCTCGTGACCGTGATCTCGCCGTCGATCACGGCATTGAGTTTCCAGCTCTGCAAGGCGGTCAGAACGGAATAGAACTTCTCATTGAACGACTTTTCATTCCGAGACGTAAGATCGACCCGTCCTTCGTTCAGAAGCGCAATCGCGCGGTACCCATCCCACTTGATCTCGAACGACCAAGAGTCGTCGTCGAACGGCTTGTCGACGAGGGTGGCAAGCATCGGCTTAACTGCTTTCGGGAACGGCCGCTTGGGAGCGGCCTCGAGAATCGCTCTCAAATCGGCGGGCAGCTTCTTCACATCGAATCCGGAGTTCTCTTTCATCGGCTTAAGCAGAATTGATTTCGATCCACGTTGGCGCGTGATCGCTGGATTTCTCCCACCCTCTCACATCGCGGTCGACGCCGGCCGCGACCAGGTGGCCGGCGATTTGGGGACTGAGCAAGAGATGGTCGATCCGTATTCCGGCGTCCCGGGCGTAGGCGTTTCGGAAGTAATCCCAGAAGGTGAAGATCTTCTCTTCCGGGTGCAAAGTGCGCAGCGCGTCGGTCCACCCTTGGGCGACCAATTTGCGGTACGCCTCTCTCGATTCTGGGAAGAACAGGGCGTCGTCGACCCAGCTCGCCGGCTTGTGACAGTCCAGCTCCGTCGGGATAACGTTATAGTCGCCCGCCAGGACGACGGGGACCTCGTGGTTCAGGAGTGATTTGGCATAGGTTGTCAGTCGCTCGAACCACGCAAGCTTGTAGTCAAACTTGGGCCCGGGAGCGGGATTGCCGTTCGGGAGGTAGAGGCAGCCGACCACGATCCCGTTGATCGCCGCCTCGATGTAGCGGCTATGAATATCCTCCGGATCCCCCGGCAGCCCCCGCCGAGTCTCCTCCGGCGCCCCCCCTTTCGCCAGAATCGCCACCCCGTTCCAACTCTTCTGCCCATGCCAAATCGCCCCATACCCGGCCTCGCGGATGGCGGCTTCCGGGAACTTCTCCTGCGGCGCCTTGAGCTCCTGCAGGCAAACCACGTCCGGCTGAGCCATCTCCAACCACCGCAACAACACGGGCAGTCGCCCGTTGATGCCGTTCACGTTATAAGTGGCGATCTTCATCTGGCGACCCCGTCCGGCACTCCCCCTGTCGAAATAGGGCGAAGATGGCCGAGCGAATGTTCGTCTTCCGCGGACGCGCATGAAGGGGTGTTATGCGAACGCCGTGAACAGTAGAGCCGATCGACGAGGCAATCGCGCGTTAGGTTGCCACCGGCCCGAAAATAGGAGGATCAACCAAAACGGATACACGTTCTCTAGGAAAGTGTGCCCATTCAGGTTCAAATATGATGCCTTAGACCTGACTTGGACCGGTGATTGTAATCTTGACCGTGCCGTGTCTCAGGCCAACAGTACTGCGATCATACAAGGATTCCGACTCAAGATGAACATTGTCAACCACTTCGCCAATAGAAAAGTAGCTCATAATTGGACGCCAGCCGGCCTTGTTTCTTTCGTGGTTGCAGGCCGGAAAGCAGAGGACTGGGCAAGCTCTCTCGCTCTCAGCGCACAGGATGAAGGGTGTGGGGGGCATTCAGTTCAATAGCTAAACCTTTCCGAGTTTGTGGCGTATCCCTTATTGCAGTGGACAACCAAACTCAAGCCGCAATCCTACAAGTTTATGCCGCATGGGCCGGGGTACTTGTTACCCTATTTGGATTCCTAGTCATCACTTTTCAGCTACGCGTTTCAGCAAAGGCTTCTCGAACGCAAAACGCAAGCACCTTTATGCTTGGTGAGCACAAGGAACGACTTCTGAATGATGCCAGCGAGGCCTTGGGACAACTATTCCAATTTGGGAGTCGAAAACAAATGCCGATGGAGACGGCTAGAAAGATCATGGCTGACGAACCCACCGCTCGAAAACTCAGTGCCGTCCTCAACTACTATGAAAACGTCGCCGCCGGAGTCAACTGCGGTGTGCACGACGAACAATACGTGCGCCTTGCGGGTTCAAGATCGTTCAGGATTCGCTTTTGGGAGAACGCAAACTACATAGCCGCCGTTCGCGAATCAAACAGAAACCCGAATCTCTGGATTGAACTGGAGCGCCTTTGCGAAAAATGGGATCGATGGTCCAATGCGTCTCCACACTTTTTCGAGAATGGGCAAGTTGTCGTCGGTGTACCCTTTGAAGAACTCCGGGTTCCGTCAGAACAGGAGCGGTGGAAACCCAGGCTGAAACCGAGGAGGAGCAACTCTTGGCTGCTTTCCCGACAAAACAGACTGGGACGTTCCGAAACGGCAGTGTTGGCCTCCCCTGATTCTTCAGGTCAACTCCAATCCGCTACACAATCTGCTGCCTTGCATAAAAGGAAGACGCAATCCTCTGACAGCCCTAGTTAACGCGTTTCTGCTCCCGCTGGCAAAAACGATTCGACGAAGGGCAAATAATCACATTGCAATACCTCGAACCCTCTTCAGAGTCGCGGATCTCACGCAGAAACTGACGAAGACAAATCTGGCGACTGGAACCTCTGCCCCAGTTTGAGAGATTGTCGTAGTAATACTTGTCGGACACAGCGACCGGAGAAACGCAATTCGCAAGTAGGCAGCAGATGAATGCCAGCTGGGAAGGAATCTGAAATGCTCGCACCGAGGGAAACCCTTGTTGTGAAGGAAAGTACGTCACGGTCCATGCGTGCGAACCGGTCGAAAGATACGACATTGGAGGTCACGTTTCGCAAGGCCCTCTGGCGGGCCGGGATACGTGGGTACCGAAAGCACGTCCGGAGCCTTCCAGGATCGCCCGACCTGTGTTTCAGTTCCAAGCGGGTGGCCGTGTTCATGCATGGATGCTACTGGCACCGCTGTCCCGTCTGCAAGAAAGACGCGCCTTTGAAGACGAACGTGGAGTTCTGGCGATCGAAGCTGGAAGCAAGCGTGGAGCGCGACGTGCGGAGCCGCGAACGACTCGAAGCGCTTGGGTACCACGTGCTCATCATCTGGGAGTGCGAAGTGCGAAAGAATCTCGAATCGTGCGTCGAACGGGTCAGGACTGCGGTTGCGAAGCCGCAGTGATGGGGCCATCGGCTACCATACAAAGGTAAATTCCTCCGAGGCGTGGTGCATCGCTATGTCGTCTGTTGAAGTGGGCATCCAGAACCCTTAGGATCTGCGCATGACGGTCGTTGCTGAATCTCGAATTCCATATGGCATTCCGCCCAGTGCCTGCGAAGGCGGCGGGTCTGCGCCGTACCGGATCATCGATCTATTCAGCGGGTGCGGTGGCCTCACTTGGGGTTTTGCGCGGAGCCACGCACCGCATTTCGAATCCGTATGGGCCAACGACTTTAACGACTTCGCCGCCCGGACGTTCAATGCCAACTTCGGCAATCACTGCGTCGTCGGCGACATTGTAGAAATCCTTGCAGACCCACGGACGACCGTGCCAAAGGCTGACGTCGTCATCGGCGGCCCACCGTGCCAGGGTTTCTCCCTTCTCAATAAGAACCGCACGAGTGACCCGCGCAAGCAACTCTGGCGACCATACATGGAGGTGATCGAGCGCTCCGGGGCGGATATCTTCGTGATGGAGAACGTCCCGCAGATTCTAGGGTCCTCGGAATTCAGAGAGATCCTCGACGAGGCACGGCGGCTCGGATTCAAGGTGGCGTTCGCGAAGCTCTGCGCCGCCGACTACGGGGTTCCCCAGACGAGACACCGGGCCTTCATCGTTGGATGTCGGTTTGCAGATCCGAGCCCGTTTTTTCCGCCGAAGCGGACCCATTGTGATCCCCAGGTCTTGAAAAAACTGGAACCCGCACTCTTTGACTCGACCTACGTTCCCTTCCCTGCTCCGTGGCGGACGGTCCGCCATGCGATCGGCGACTTACCCGCTCCCGTCGGAATTGAAGTCAGAGCAGAACGGCCTCCTTTAGATTTGCACTTCGGACGAACCCCCACCGCGACCAGCATGGCCCGATATCGGGCAATCCCCGAGCAAGGGATGAATCGGGTCGACTTGCTCCGTAACGCACCCGAGATAACCCCGGACTGCTGGGTGCGCAAGAAGAGCGGCGGCACGGACCTCTTCGGCCGGCTCTGGTGGGACCGACCAGCCTTTACGATACGAACCGAATTCTTCAAGCCGGAGAAAGGACGTTATCTCCATCCGGAACAGCATCGCCCTATCACACACCGTGAAGCGGCACGATTCCAATCGTTTCCAGACGACTTCCGCATCCTTGGAACGAAGGTGGAGATCGCCAAGCAAATTGGCAATGCGGTCCCCGTTGGACTCGCGTCCGCAGTGGCTGGCGCAGTGCTAGAACTTTTGGCCGTGCGGACGGAAAAGTAATGGCGAGGCGATCCAAACCATCGAAGTCGGCTGAGCACTTCGCTGAGTTGCAGGCCTTGATTGTCAACTTTGAACAGGAACTCGAGTCGGGCGACTTGCGAAACAGAGTCCTATCCCTGATTCCGGTATGGCATACGTTGCGCGATTTGGGGAGTTCGCTTATCCCTCCAGAGGAAGCGGGATCGGCCTATAAACGAATTCTTGCTTACCTGACCAGGTACCCGCGCCAGGTGGTTTCGAGCGAGGAGTTGATGATCGTGGCTGGAATCATCGACTACCAACGTCGTATCCGGGAGCTTCGCTGCGAGGCAGGTTGGAAGATTCTAAGCGGCAAGACGGCAAAGCTACTCGTGAACCGTGAGGACAGCGAGGCCGAAGAGATCGAGCCTGACACTGCGGTGTTTTTCGCCGCTATGAAGCCTGACGACTACTACTTGGTCGATACGGAGGCAGATACCGACGCAGCGCGGCGGTGGCACGTCGCGAACCGGATACGTAACCTCGACGTCGGCGTTCGAGAACGAGTTTTGGCGTACCTGCGGGAGAACGTCGGGAGACCGGTCTTCGGCGAGGAGCTTGCGTATGTTGCAGATGATGCCGGCGACTGGCCTCGCCGCACTCGAGAACTCCGGACTGAGTACGGATGGCCGGTGGCGACAAAGACTAGTGGTCGACCGGACCTTCCCATCGGTGTCTACGTGCTTGAGGAGGATCGCCAAGCGCCGGAGCATGACCGCCACATACCGGACAGTGTTCGAGGTCAGGTGCTCCAACGAGACAATTTCGCTTGCTGTAACTGCGGATGGAGTCATGCGATTTGGAACCCGTCCGATCCGCGCCATCTGGAACTTCACCATCTCCACGAGCACGTTCGCGGAGGACAGAATACGGCAGAGAATCTTCTGACCCTCTGCACCGTGTGCCATGACGGCGTGCATGCTGGGCGAATCGCCCTTGGTTTTGGTTAATTTCTAATAGCCTCATTTTCGAATAGGTCGACGCGCATGCAACGTGAAATCGACTTGGCAAAAAGTGGACCGAAAGTGCTTCGGAGTGTGCGGAAATGCAAAAACAGGTCGGTAGCGCAACCGCTACCGACCTATTTGGGTTCAAAACGTGGTGCCTCAGACTGGACGTGAACCGGTGGCCCAAGTATTTACAAAACCTGGCCCTCGAACTTGAGCGGCGCTCGCAGATACAGGCATACGCTCATAGAAGTGCATATCTGGCCTCCTCAGCCCACATAAAATGGGGACGTCAATCAGTGGAGATATGGAAGCGCGTTTCGCCCTCCGTGATGCGGCAAAGCGCCGGTCACTTTGGGACGGAAAAGAAGGCCCGTTCGAACCCGCAAGGTTTACCAGACGCAGCCTAGTCCTTGCCGTCGCCTACCATCTTGCCCGGCTTCACGTGCGGAACCCGGTCGGCCATGTTGGCAAATTCCCATCCGGCGACCGCGAGAGCTTGGATGGAGGGGAGGTATTCCTCCGGCTTTACGTGGTTCAGCATATCGGTTTGGCTGTGGTGGGTTGAGGCGAAGTAGTCGGTGGTGTCCTGGTCCAGGAAGAACCCGGGAACGCCCGCGACGACGAAGGGATCCTGGTCGGAATCCCAGTGCTTTTCGACCGGAATGCCGGTCACCCCGATGCTTTCCAGGGGGGCCATCGCCGCCTTTAGCGTCGGCATCCACTCCTTGTATCCTTGAACCGTAAACCCCGTGGGCTTCCCGGCTCCAAGATCGTGGATGAGGACGGCCTGGAACTTGGAGAGTTCGTCCTTGTGTGCCGCCACGTAAGCGTGGGCGCCGCACGAGCCCTGCTCCTCTCCCGAGAAAAGAACGAACCGAATGGTCCGCTTCGGCTTGAGGCCGAGTTTCTTGATCACGCGCAGGGTTTCGAGGGTCGCGATCGAGCCAGTTCCGTTGTCCGTCGTTCCGGTTCCCAGATCCCACGAGTCGAGGTGGCCGCCGACCAAAACCACTTCGTCGGGCATTTCCGACCCGCGGATCTCGCCGACGACGTTGCGTTCCTTGATGTTAGTCTTAGTGATCGCCCCGCCAAGCCGGAGAGCCATTCGAATTTTCTCTCCTTTGCGAAGGAGTCGCACGAGCATCGAGCGGTCTTCCCGAATGAGGAAGCCAAACGGGACGCGAGGCCAGCCACCGAAGTATTCGTCGAAGTAGGAGTCGTACGGCGAGCCATACATTGTGAACTTTCCGTCCTCGTGCTCCATCGATGTGATCATCGCGACGGCTCGGCGGCCTACTTCCTTGTTCAGCTGATGCACCAACTTGGCGGACTCTTTTTCATCGCTCGTCGGGTTGATCGGCCCAAGCAGGACGATTTTCCCCTTGTATCGGTCGACGTCCTTCAGAAGCTCGTCCACTCGCCCCGTTAACGCCACGACCTCGGCCTCGACGGTCCCTTTGGTGGCCGGATTCCATGGCATCGCATGGATCGTCATCTGGCGCTTGCTCTGAGTGAGGAGGCGACAGTAGTCGTCGGAGCCCCGCTCCCAACGGCTCGGGTAGTCGTAGGATTCGAAGTGGACGTTCTCCGCGCCGTACTCTTTTAGCTTCTCTGCCATCCAACCTTCGGCCCTCTCCAGATTCTCGGACCCGGTCAGGCGAGGTCCGATGTTGTCGCTGAGGTAGGCCAGGTCTTCAGCCGCCTTCCCCCGCTCGCGGATCTCCGCCATGATCTGGTTTGCGGGTGTGGACTGAAGGGATGGCAGAGATACGCCAAGGAAGAGGAGGGGAAGTAGTAGGCGGGGGGTCATGGGCAACTCGGAAGCACGCTACGATCCATCGATCCTGACAGGCAGTTCGACAAAGTCTGAGTACTTGACGGACGCTTGGCGAAGTGCCCGCGATTCGTGTTCGTCAAGCGAAGTTTGCATTTTTAGAACCCTGCCCGAACGTGAGCGTCCTGCTCCAAAGCCCCGACGGGTGCCAACGCCAATCTGGCATCGGCCGCGGGTAAAGAAGTGAGGGTAGAAAAGCCACGAGCCTAACCACCACGCTAGTCGTGGCTGGTGTTCTGAGCCATCGCCTCTTTACTTATCTGCAGGTTCCTCCGAAAGCCGGTCTGCGTGACGATGAATCAGCTTCCAGTCTCCATTTTCGCGCCGGAACACTTCGGTGACCCGCAGATTAAAAGGCACAGAGTCCGACTTTCCTTTCATCCGAGCCTTGGCCCACTGAATGCCGGTCCAGTAAGCGAGATCGCCCTGTGAGCCCATATGCATGACTTCAAATCGAGAGCTGCCACCCGGTTCAAAGTTCTTGGCGCCGCTCGCGTTGGCCGCGTTCACATGGTTGGCTCCTGTTACGCAATCCCCGCTCGGGCCAAATATCGTTGCTGGCTCATGCTGGGTCGAAATGTTGTGCAGGGGCCCGACCTCGCCATCTAAAAAAGATCGCGAAGCCTGTTCACGCTCCTTCATAAAGGAATCAAAGTCTTTCATGACCTCCACAAACGACCCGATAAGTCAAGCCGATGTTTCGTTGGTTAACTCGATGCCCCTCTCAGGCAGCGTTTGGTTCTGCCAGACGAATTGGGGGCTGAACGTGGCGGGATTTGGAAGCCAAAAGGGTCTCTGAGCGAACTCAGAGACCCTTTTCAGTTCAAAACGTGGTGCCTCAGACCGGACTTGAACCGGTGACCCTAGCATTTTCAGTGCTATGCTCTACCAACTGAGCTACCGAGGCTTGGGGTTGTATGGCGCGGAAGACGGGACTTGAACCCGCGGCCTCCGGCGTGACAGGCCGGCGCTCTAACCACTGAGCTACTCCCGCGAACAGAAGGGAAGTATGACGAGCCGTTCACCGGAAAGTCAAGACTGAGGTGAAACGGGCGAGCCGCCCGTGCCACGTGGCGGGGAACGGTACTCTTACGGGGATGCGCCGGCTTCTTTCCCTCGGCTTCCTTCTCACCTTCACCACAACCTTCGCCTCCGGACCCGCCGACTTCGCCGACCCACTCGTCGGGACCGACGGCCACGGCCATGCCTTTCCCGGCGCGCTCGTCCCGTTCGGAATGGTGCAGCTTAGCCCCGACACTCGGACCGACACCTGGGACGGCTCCTCCGGATACCACTACAGCGACCGGACCATTCTCGGCTTCAGCCACACCCACCTCTCGGGCACGGGAGTCGGCTGCCTCGGCGACATCATGCTCATGCCGACGGTCGGAGATCTAGCGCTAAACGAAGCCGGATACTCCTCCCCCTTCTCGCACAAGCGCGAGGTTGCCAAGCCGGGCTACTACCGGGTCTTTCTGGAGAAGCCCAAAGTCACCGCCGAGCTGACCGCCACGGCGAGGGCCGGCTTTCACCGGTACACCTTCCCCAAGTCCGACCACTCCAGAATCGTGCTCGACCTCCTGCACGGGGTCTCCAGCGAGCCCAAGGAGACCTACCTGAAGGTCGTGAACGGGACGACCCTCACCGGCTACCGCAAGTCCGGAGGCTGGGGCGGCGACCGAGTCGCTTACTTCGCGATCCGATTCTCCCGCCCGTTCGACCTAATCGAGATCGAGCAAGACGGCGCTTTGCGGCCCGGGGCGATGGAAGCAAAAGGGAAGGTCAAGGCGGCGATCAACTACCGGACCAAAGCCGGTGAGCCGATCCTCGTCAAGGTCGGCATCTCCGCCACCGGCATGGACGGCGCGATGAAGAATCTCGACACCGAGGTTCCGGGATGGAGTTTCACCGCCGTTAGGCAAGCCGCCGAAAAGAAGTGGAACGACGTCCTCGGCGCCGTCCAGATCCAGAGCCGTGATCCGAAGGTTCGGCGAACGTTCTACTCCAACGCCTACCTCTCCTATGTCGCCCCCAGCCTATTCAACGACGTCGACGGCGCTTACCTGGGGATGGACCACAAGGTTCACCGAGCCGCCAAATTCCAGAACTACACCACCTTCTCGCTGTGGGACACCTACCGGGCGCTTCACCCGCTCCTCACCCTTACCCAGCCGAAGCGAGTCGCCGACCTCACCAGCTCGCTGCTCGCCGAATATCGCGAATCTGGTCTGCACACTACGCCAATTTGGCCGCTTTGGGGTAACGAAACCTGGTGCATGATCGGCTACCACTCGGTCCCCGTCCTCGTCGACGCCTACGTCAAGGGGCTGCTCGGCCCCAACGCCGAGGCGGTCTATCGGGCAATGCGCGACACGTCGATGCAGAACTACAACGGGCTGAACACCTACCGGTCGCTTGGCTACGTCGCCTCCACCGCCGGCGGCCAGGCAACCTCTAAGACGATCGAGTACTCGGTAGACGACTGGTGCCTCGCTCGCATGGCAAGCTCATTAGGGCATAAAGAAGACGCCGACCTCTACTACCAACGCGCCGCCAACTACCGGAACCACTTCGACCGCACCACCCGATTCATGCGCGGCCGCAAAGCCAACGGCGCCTGGCGCGCCCCGTTCGACACCCGCGGCCTCGTAGGGGACGAATACACGGAGGCGGATGCCTGGCAGTACGGCTTCGCCGTCCAGCACGATATCCCCGGCCTGATCTCGCTCTACGGCGGCGACGCCAAGTTCGTCCAGCGCATGGACGAGATGTTCACCATGGATTCGCGGATCAACACGAACATCCCCGACATCACGGGCCTTATGGGCCAGTACGCGCAAGGGAACGAGCAGTGCCATCACCAGGCGTACCTGTACGATTACGCCGGCGCGCCGTGGAAGACCCAGGCTCGCGTCCGCAAGATCATGGCCGCCTTCTACAACGACACTCCGGCCGGGCAGATCGGAAACAACGATTGCGGCCAGATGTCCGCCTGGTACGTCTTCAGCGCCCTCGGCTTCTATCCGGTGAACCCCGCGAACGGGGTTTACGCCATCGGCAGCCCGGCCGTCGACCAGGCGAAGATAAGGCTCGACGGCGGAAGATCGTTCACCGTCGTAGCTGAGAATAACGGATCGAAGAACCCGTTCGTGCAGTCGGCGACCCTCAACGGAAAGCCGTTCAACCGCTGCTGGATCGGCCACCAGGAGATCCTCAAGGGGGGCACTTTGAAGCTGGTGATGGGTCCGAAGCCGAACAAGTTTTGGGGCGCCGCCCTCTCCGCCCGCCCTTTGCCGACGATGCCGGCCGGATTCCGGTACGCCGCGCTCCCCACTCCTTCGTCCGATAAGCCGGTCGCCCTCAAGCTGCCGATCCGCGTGGTCTGCGGGGAAGACGACACGATCGGGAACTTCGTCCCCGATCCCAAGATGATCGAGGGGATGACGAACCGGACCGATACTCACGTCGACACCAGCGCCCCGAACGCCGCCCCTGCTCGCGTCTATCAGAGCGAGCGGTACGGCCAAGACTTCACCTACCGCTTCCCAGTCCCAACCGGGCGCGCCTACACCGTTCGGCTTCACTTCGCCGAGGTATTCGGCGATGTGGCCGGTCAGCGGGTGGAAAACATCTCGATCAACGGCCGGCCGGTGTTGACGAACTTCGACCCGGTGGTCGCCGCCGGCGGCCCTAACCGGGCCGTCGTGAAGGAGTTCGCCGACGTCCGCCCAGGCAGAAACGGCCAGATCACCATTCGGATCCAGGCTGCCAAAAACAGCCCGGATCAGAATGCCAAGATCAGCGCCATCGAGATCCTGTAGCTACGGGGAATCGGAGATAAAGTCCGCGTTCGTCATCGAATTCGGCTTTCGGAATTTGGCGCTGCCATCATGGCGAAGCGTGACAAATCCGCCGTTGTGACGGACCGGGTAGTGGGTGTGCGCCGTGTCCGCCTTGGGAGGAAAAGGATTCCAAGGCGGGCCGGTAAAGCCGGTCCGGGTGTCCGCGCAGCCAGGGGTTCGGGCATGGTCCCACACCTGGCACACCGCCGGATTTTCCACCGCCGACTCCGGCTTGCCCATCGGTCCCCCGGTGATGTAGCTCATGGCGTAACCGACCTGCCACTTCGTCTCCATCGGACACTTGAAGATGGCGAGCGTCTTGTAATACGGCTCCAGAAAACCTGCCTTGAAGTTCGGATACGGCGCCGCCGCGTCGGGGGCGACGGAATTATCGAACGGCGCCCACCAGATTTCGTTCGGGCCGGTGTACGCCGTTGGATTCGACAGGTTAGTGCACAGCTCATCTCCCGCGCGGTCGGGGCAGAACCGGTGCCGCGGGTTCACCCCGTCGAAATCTCCCCGGTAGAGGGCGATGGCGAGGCCGATCTGCCGCAGATTGCTGGTGCAGCTCGACTGTTTCGCGGCCGCCTTGGCCTGCGAAAAGACGGGGAAAAGGATGGCCGCCAAGATGGAAATAATGGCGATGACGACGAGTAGCTCGATTAGCGTAAAAGCGCGTTTCATAGTCGGTTCCGAGGGTCGGGCACGCGGCCAGACATTCTAGAACCGCGGCATTACGACGTTGGCGAAGCCGATTTGGGCGGCCCGCGCGCTTCGCGGGGATCTTGCTCTGCCTCTTCAGGGTCAGCGGTAACGAGTTTGGGTACGAGGGCCTGGTAGTCGGCGGGAGTATCGACGTCGACGTTCGCGCCGTCGAAGCAAACCACCTCGACCGGTTCGCTGCCGCTCCGAACCAGGGCTCGAGCGCCCGTATCGCCGGAAAGGGCCAGCAGCCGAGGGAACTCCGCCCGCGCAAACGCGCAGGGAGCGCCGAGGACGCCATCGTACGAGCTCGCCACGATGGTTTTTTCGGCCTCTTCTATTCGGTGGGCAAGCGTCCGCAGGTGGTCGGGCGTGATGCGCGGCTGGTCGGCCAGCGCGATGACGGCAGCTTCGATGTGGCCGCTCAGAGCGGCCACTCCGGCGCGGATAGAGCCGCCCATCCCTTCCTGCCAGTCGCGATTCGTAACGAAGCGGACCTTCAGCCCTTGGAGTCGCTCCCGAACCGCCGCCGCCTCCGCGCCCAGCACGACGACGACCTCGGCCGCCCCGGAGGCAATCGCCGTTCGTACGGCGTGCTCCACCAGCGTACGACCGAGGTAGGGAAGTAGCTGCTTGGGCCGCCCCAGCCGCGCCGATCCGCCCGCCGCCAAAACGACGACCGCGAACGGCTTTTGGGCATGTACTTCGTTCATCGCCTGTCCTCCGGGAGGTTACCACCGCGCCTCGCCGCTGGAACGGGCTACGCAACCCTCGCGCCTAGTACGCCGCCCCTTCCGGAAGTGATAAAGGCCTTGGAAAGGGCCGAACGGGAATGGAGGGCGATCCACCCGGCGACGGTTAAGAATTCCCACGGCGGCTGAAAACTTCCACATCACGGGTCTCCCGATCCCGGAGGGATCAAAGAAGTTAGCCCCGGGTCGAAGACCCGGGGTAGGCGACGAGCATTTCCCGACCCCGGCAGGTGGTCGCAGAATCTACCGTCAGCCGAGAATCGGACGGAACCAGGTTCGAATCGTCCCTCCCCGCCGATTCGGCTTGATTCGCAACACTCACCGCGCAGAGAATGGGAGTTTGGCACCCGTAAATTCTCGGGCTATCTTCGATGAGGGCAGGACAGCTAAAAGGGTCTTCGACCCCTTCAGGGTCGGTCTTCGTGGGCTTCGCTACCCCGGGGTCGCGGGAGCGACCGCCGGGCTAATCTCTGTGATCCCTACGGGATCGGGAGGGATTTAGAGTTCTCTTCCGCGGGGCTAGACTGGGGGCTCGAGCCCTGAGCCCCCGAGCCTCCGCGAACCGGAACTGGCTAGACTATCGTAAAGGAACCATCGGTCGAAGGAGTCGTAGAAGCACGGTGAATAAATGGGATCGCACGAAAGGAAGGCCGGAGCCGATTCGACTGCTGAACGCGATCAAGGAACGGGAGAACGGGGAACCGCTGGTGGATGTGCGCGAGGCCGCGCCATCCCTCCGGATCCTACGCCCTCAGGTCATTCCATACGTCCGCAAAACCGTGGCCGAGATGGTCGAGCAGGCGGCCCGAGCATTACCCGAGGGGTACCACCTCGGTCTCGTGGAAGGATGGCGGCCGATCGAGAGGCAGCAGCGGATCTACGACTCGATGTGGAAATTCGCTCAGGAGGCGTTTCCCCATCGCGACCACGCCGCCCTACGCCGAACGGTTTGCCGCTGGGTCGCCCCGACCGATCAAAAAGCGCCCCCCGGCCACTGCACGGGAGCGGCGGTGGACGTTTGGCTCGTGGATGACGCCGGCGAGTTGATCGACGTCTCCTCCCCTTTCGACCGGTTCAAAGCCGCCCCGACTTACAGCCTCGGCTTAAGCGAGACTGCGGCGAGGAACCGCACGATCCTCGTCGATGCGATGCTTGACGCCGGCTTCTCCAACTGCCGCGACGAGTGGTGGCACTACAGTTGGGGAGACGCCGGCTGGGCCGTCCGGATGGACCGCTTGGAATGCGTCTACGGCCTCGCCCGCCTCGCCCCCGATCTCTACGAGGAGCTGGAACGCCTACACGAAGAGGGAATGAAAGAGCGCCAAAACCCGTTCCTTCCCCCGGTCTAACACCCGTGGCATGGGCTTCCAGCCCATGTGTATCATGCCCTTCTAGGGGCATGTGAATTCCGCCAAGGGCAGGATGCCCTTGGGACCCACTGGCTGGAAGCCAGTGCCACGATGGGCTACCGTCGCCCGTTAAGCGGCGGAAACAGGACCGGATCGGGCTGGCTGATGCCATTCGGCGTGAACGGGCGCGGGGTTAGGGTGATCGCGTCGATCGCGATCTGGGACGTGCCGCTGCCGAGCACCTGCACCCGAAGCTTGCCGATCGTCCCGGTCATCCGCGTCACTCCCAGCTTGTACCAGCCGAACCCCTCGCCATACAGACTGACTGGCGCGCCGGTCAGCGGCATCACTTGGCCGTTCACCAGAACCTGAACCTCGGAGCGGCGCTCCACCGGAACCGACGCCGCGATCCAGACATCCTGATCCGCCGTCGTTTTCACCGGAACCCGGTATTCCGCGTAGTATCCGTCCGCGCCCGGAGGAAGCGGGGTGCGCAGCACGAGCGCGGCCCCTCCGCTGCAGCCGGGCCAGTTCGGAGCCTCGCTAAAGTTCTGGTCGGGCGTTCGCTCGGCCTCGATCCAAGTCACGTCGCCGACCTTGGCCCCTAGGCGGTCGACCTGCACCCGCATCTGCGGGAAATTGCCGCCGGGGTTCCGGTCGAAGCCGCTCACGAAGTCCTTGAAATAAAGCCGCTCCTCGGTGATGTCGGTCAGCCGCTTCTCGGCGATCTGCATCATGAAATCGAACCTTAAGAGCGTCTCGGTAAACGCGAGGTCCGGTACTGGGATCTCGTCGGTTCCGGTAACGAGAGTGGGGAACTCGCCAAGGTTCACGTCGATCCCTCCCTTCGCGGTCTTCGGATTCGGGTCCTTTCCGTCCAGCGCCTGGAAGGCGACCCCCTTCGTATTGCCAAGCCGCAGTCGGTATCGTCCCGGTTGGCGCGCCCAAATCGCAAAGACGCTTCCGGACGGCGTGCTCATTCGGTAGCCGAAAAACATCGACCCAAGGTCGACCCGGTTTCCGTCCATCGGTGCGGGAAGCCACCACCGGCCGGCGGCGAGATGCTGCGCATTGGCGGGGTTGCGGGCGTTTTCCGGATAGAAGATCGCTTGGAGGGAAGTGTTGGCGAGGCTGAGATCGCCGAGCCGCTTCGCCGCTTCGTCCGCGACCGCTTTGGCCACCTTGGGTGAATCCGTTCGGACGAAGAAAGCCCGCGCGCCGAGCGAGCCAAGGTCGTCAAGCACCGCCGGCACCTGGGCCGCGGCATCGGCGCCCGCGCCGAGGTCGATGTCGGTCGCCGCGAGCCATCCCTTCGTCGTCCACCGGGCGACGGTGCTCGAGGCCCGGCTGGCCGATTCGATCAATTCACTGGTTGTGGCGCCTGAAGCGCGCATCCCGACCCCGTCGATGGCCGGGGCGGCGTTCTCATATGGCGCGGACCACCCTGCCCATTCCTGCACGACCGGGACATCCGCAACGCCCCGCACTGCCGCCACGAATCGCGAGAAGCGCCGAGCCCCGGCGGTGTTGACCACCTCGGCGATGTCGTTCCACATCGAGCTCCGCTTGTTCTCGCAAGCGTAAGCCCGCTTTGTCGCCGGATCGAAGACCATGCCGAGACCGCGCGAACCTTGCCAAAGCGGAACGAGGCGGGCAAGGTCGTCGAACGTGGTGAGATCGTTCGTCCCCAGCCCCCAACTTCGGGTTGCGGTGTTCACCGAGCGATACCGCCGCTCGATCAGGTCCCGAAGCTCCATTCGGAAGTAGGGGCTGGTGGGGACAAACCGAAGATCGCGACCAGGAAGAGACAGCGTATGCCCCATCGGGTCCACGATCCCGCGCAACCCTGGGCCAGGCGCATGTCGCTTCAAACTGGAGAGAAGCAGGTCGCGATGCCGGTCGAGGTCTTCCCAAAAGTCCGGCTGCTCGATGCTCGATGTTTCCGGGTAGACCAGCAGAACGTGCTCGGTGTCGCCGCCCGGCTTGGCGTCGTACGTCAGCTTCCCGTCAACGATCGGTACGTATCCGTTCGCTGAAACGGAACTGTCGCGTCGCGATGCGACAGCGACAAAAGCGCCGGATGCGCCGGGAAGCTCGACCGAGATATGGGTTGGTTTGGTAATCCCCGCGATCCGATACGCTTGCGGCTCCACCGCGACACCACGCGCCATCGGGGCGAGCGAATCGATCCGGATCAGGTAGCGCATATTGGCGCTCTTCAGCGCCGCGAACGTCTCGTCCCACCCGGCTCCGCTGGCCGGAAGGTCCACGATCACATCTTTAATTCCCGCCGCCGCGGCCCGAGCCACTGCCTCCGGGGTGCCGTCGATCCGAATCCCAACCGGAAGATACGGTTGCCCGCCCCAAATCAACGTGTGATTCTCGTTGAGGCTCCAAGGAGTCCCAGACCCCCCGGCCGGCACATAAACGCCATCGCGCTTCTGAGCCAGAGCGAGGAAGGGAAGAGTGGCAAGAACTGCCAAAGCGACGGGACGCAGGCTCCGCACGCCCTGAAGACTACCCGACCCCCCTTTTCCGTTCGGAAAAGGGGGAATATTGCGGCACGTTGAGGCGTTATCAGCCAGGTTTTCGAATGGGACGAATGAGTCTAATGGGACCCATGAGACCTATGTGTCCCATTAGACCTATGTGTCCCATTAGACCCATCCGTCCCATCGCCGCCCCGCCCAACGCCCCAACGCCAATCACCTACCTCTCCAGCGATAACATATAAACCACGTTCGCCTGCCCGTTCGGGCCCTTGGCGACGAGGCGGTAGGGGTGGGGTTTGGCGTCGACGTTCCAAATCGCCGTGTGGTCTCGGTAAACGGCGGCCGATTTGGACGAGCCGATGGTCGAGAACGGAACCGACGCCTTCGGCCGCACGAAGGCGGTCAGCGAGGTCAGACGGTCTTTCTTGAAACGGACAACGGCGGTTTGATAGGGGCCCGACTTCAGCGTCCAGACCACCATTTCTCCCTCGTCCTCCGCCTCGCGTCCTTCCTTTTCTTCCTTGGCCGAGGAGCCGAGCTTGTCCAGCTTTGCCCGGACTTGCGCCTCCTCCGCTCCGATCCGGAGACCGAGGAGGGGAGGCGGGGCGGCCGAAGCCGCCCCGGTCTGCGAGATCGCGAGAAGGATAAGGCTCGTCATTACGGCACCTTGTACACGGTTCCGCCCCGTGTCCCGTCGCGCCGAATAGAACCGCTTACCGACGTGTACGCTTGGCCTCGGAATCCGCAGAGCATCGACCCGCTACCGATTGGCGGTCCGTGGGTCACCAGCGGGTTGAGCGCCGCGATCGGTACCTGAACCGTGATCGTGTTGTTGGTCTTATCGATCGAGCCGGTGGCCGCGCCGACCTTCGTGTAGCTCATGGAACCATCCGGGAGGCGGGCTCCCGTTCCCCATTCGTAGGCGGCCGCGCCGGTAGCGTCGGTCGAGGCCTTCAGGTAGAACTGGTCCCCTGAGTCGGAAAGGCCGTTCGAATACTGCTGCGTGCCGTTGAGGCCCGCATACAGGGCGTTGGCCGTGAAGTTCATCCGCCAATTCATCAGCGAACCGAGCTTCGAGAGATCCGACACCTTCATTCTGGCCACGATCGCCCGGTCGGCCCCCGTCCCCTCCGCGGTGTACTTGATGCTCAGGATGTCGAGCGGATCGCGGTTTGGAATGACCGCGAGCAGACCGTTGGCGACGTCCATCGGGAAGTCGACGACCTGAGATCCGTCCGTCGAGAGCGGAGCGAAGGCGGGGAGGTCGGGACCTTCCTGCGGGGTCGGCAACGCCGTGCCGGAAATCCCTAGCCCCGTGAGCTGCCGGGTCACGAAGCAGTTGCCCGTGAAGTCGTTATGGTCGTCGGTGTAGCCAATAACGGCGGCGCCGAGCGGGTCGAACGAGATCTGGAAGTAATCCAGCAGGTTGCGATTGTGACCGGCGCCGGTGACTTCAAGGCCGCTTTCGCTGATTGGCCCGTAGTGGATGTAGTGGTCGCTCACCGGATCGAGGTGGATCGTGGGAGTGTCCGCCGTCGCATTAAACGTCTGCGCGTAAAACACTTTCCAGGTCGCGGTGTCGTTATTCGCCGGACTCGCCGTTCCGTAGTAAACGATCCCGACGCTCCCCGGAACGGGGCCGGTCGCCATCCACGGCATCATGCAGGTGACGTTGTTCGGACCGTTGTTCACCCGCACCGGCAGACTCCAGGTCACCCCCTTGTCGAACGAGTGTTTCAGATAGATGTTCTGCCCGTTCGAGTAGCAAACGTACAGCGTTCCATCGTCCGCCACCTTGGTGACGAAGAAGATATGGGCCACTCCGTTCGGGTCGCTAGCGGCTTGGCGAACGGTGTAGCTAAGCGGCTCGCCTGTGACCGGGTCGGGAATGCCCACCGCGATCTGGCCGTTGCTGCCCGCGATGTAGACGGTTCCGTCGCGCTTATCGACGGCGATCGAACCGGCTTGGCCGATCTGGCCGGCCGTCCGGGCCGGCCCGTACGTTAGACCACCGTCGGTCGAGCGCTGAATCATCGTAACGGCCGGTTCGAGCGTCCGGTAGAACATGTAGACCGTCTTCGGGCCGAAGAACTCGAGCCACTGCCGGTCGTCGGCGGGGACGCCGCCGGTAACGTTGCCAATCGGATTCAAGGTGAACGAATTCCCTAGATCCTGAGATCGCGCCGTCGAAATATTCGCGGCGACCAGGCTGGAAAAAGCCAGGTTCGGCACGTTGTTCGGGCCGTCTCCGCCAAATCCGACCGCCAAATCGACGTCTCCGCCGCCGTCCGCTCCGAGCGAAGCCACATCGAGGCCGGTAAAGCTATCGGGCTGACTGCGGTAAATCGGGTTCCGCATCTTCGGGTCGTAGCCGCGGCTTCCGGGCCGGAGGTCGAAGTACCACAGGTCGACCCCCGCCGGGACTCCTCGGATACCCGCGATGTAGTGATTCCCCTGAGCATCCGTTCGGCTGCTCGGTTCGCCGTCGGATTCGGTGACCGGTGCTTTAACGGTTGTATTACTGCTAAACGACATCCCGAGCCGCCCGTAGATCGCGTTCCGAGTAGGAACCGTCGGCATGGGGATGACCGTCGCCGACCCCTTGGGTTGGTCGATCTGCGGGGTGACCGCGTAATAGACGATGTGAACGGTGTAGGTTCCGGTCCCACTCTTGGAAGGATCGATCGTCGCCTCCTCCTTCGTTCCGGGTGCGCCGGTACCGGAGCTGGCGACCACGGGACCCGCATTCGAGTCTTTGTGGATGTACAGGTCGTAGTCGTTAACCTGGTTCGTCCACTCCGCTTTGATGTCGATTAGCCGCTTTGCCGCCGCCCAGTCGGTGGGGGTACCCGAAACCACCAGCGAGAAGGTGTCGCAGTTAACGCCATCGACGCAGGCCGCTTCATCGGCGCCACCGGTGCCGGTAGCCGTACCGGTCCATTTCACCGAAGTTCCGGTCGGGCCAAGCGAGCCGTTAGATGGGTTGGCGCCCAGCGTGAGAAACGAAAGGGCCGCGAGGGCTCCAAAAAAAGACGCGCTTCTATGCGCGTAGGAAAGCCGAGGTGTAAATCTCATCTGTGTGTGGCCACCTTAGGTGGGCCCCAATGCACCCACCGCAAAATTGCTTCCTTGAAGATTTGCGACATTCCCGAGTTCGCACCCTTGGGGCAAAGGGCCTAAGGGGCTAGCGGTTGGCGGTTGGCGGTAAGCGGATCAGAGCCTCGGATGTGGTGCGGCTTGGACCCTCTCGTCCGGTCTGCTAACCGCCAACCGCTAACTGCTAACTTGGTCGGCGGGTAACCTGCTTGGCATGGCCGTTGCGACTCAGACCATTGAAGAGCTTTCGATAAATGCGATCCGCGCCCTGTCCATGGACGCCGTTCAAGCGGCCAACAGCGGCCACCCCGGACTGCCGATGGGCGCCGCGCCAATGGCGTACGCACTCTGGCATCGGCACCTATGCCACAACCCGAAAGATCCGAAATGGTTCAACCGCGACCGGTTCATCCTCTCCGCCGGCCACGGTTCGATGCTCCTTTACTCGCTCCTCTACCTCTCGGGCTACGACCTGCCCCTGGCGGAGATTAAGCGGTTCCGCCAGCTCCACAGCCAAACCCCTGGGCACCCCGAGAACGTTTTGACTCCCGGCGTGGAAATGGCCACCGGCCCGCTGGGACAGGGGTTCGCCCATGCCGTCGGGTTCGCGATCGCCGAGCGATGGCTCGCCGCGACCTTCAACCAGCCGGGCCACAACCTGGTCGATCACTACACCTACGTCATCTGCTCCGACGGCGATTTGATGGAAGGGGTCTCCTACGAAGCGTCTTCGCTTGCCGGCCATCTAAAGCTCGGAAAATTGATCGTCCTGTACGACGATAACGACATCTCCCTCGACGGCCCGACGTCGCTCTCGGTGAGCGAGAACCACGAGCTGCGCTTCCGTGCCGCGGAGTGGCATGTCCAGCGCGTGGATGGAATGAACGTGGACGCGGTAGATCAGGCGATCCAGGCGGCGCAACAGGTGACCGACATGCCGTCGATCATCATGTGCAAGACGATCATCGGCTTCGGCAGCCCGAATAAGCAGGGAACCTCCAAATCGCACGGCTCCGCGCTCGGACCGGACGAGGTGAAGCTCGCCAAGCAGAATCTGGGCATTCCGCTCGAGCCCGACTTCTACGTCGCGGACGCCGCCCTCGAGCATTGGCGTCAGGCCGTCGATCAAGGCGAGAAGCTCCAACGGGAATGGGCGCACGCCCTCAACGAATATGCCGCCGAGTTTCCGGACGAGGCAAAGCGGTTCCGAGCCCTCCTCGTCGGCGAATTCGGCCGGGACTGGCTCGATGCGTTGCCGGTCTTCACCGATGAGAAGCAGGCGACCCGAAAGGCGAGCAACACAGTGATTAACGCGGTGGCCGACAAGCATTTCGGCCTCTTGGGTGGAAGCGCCGACCTCTCGGAGAGCACCCTTACCACTCAGAAGAGCTCCGGTCAGTTCACCGCCGACAACCCTTCGGGGCGGAATGTTTTCTTCGGCGTGCGCGAGCACGCGATGATCGCCGCCGTCAACGGCATCACCCTCCACGGCGGCGCCCACGGTTACGGGGGTTCGTTCTTTACCTTCACCGACTACTGCCGCCCCTCGATCCGCCTCGCCGCGTTGATGGAGTGTCCGTCGACCTACGTGTTCACCCACGACTCCGTCGGTTTGGGCGAAGACGGCCCGACCCACCAGCCGGTCGAACATCTCACCGCCATGCGGTCGATCCCCAACCTAAACGTCTTCCGCCCCTGCGACGGCAACGAGACCTCCGCCGGTTGGAAGATCGCCCTCGAATCGAAGCGAACCCCGACCCTGCTAGTCTTGTCCAGGCAGAACCTGCCCACCCTCTCCTCGCAGGACGTCCGAAATCACCCGGCCGAGAAGGGAGCGTACATCCTCCAGGAAGCCGCCGGAGGAAAGCCGCAAGTGATCCTCATCGGCACCGGCAGCGAGGTTTCCACCTGCGCCGCGGCAAAGGCGCTTTTGGACGCGGAAGGAATCTCCGCCCGAGTTGTCAGCATGCCCAGTTGGTGGCTCTTCGCCCAGCAATCCAAGGAATATCAAGCCTCCGTCCTCGGAACCGGTATCCCCCGCGTATCCGTCGAAGCCGGCTCGACCCTGGCCTGGCCCCGCTACTCCGACGTCCAAGTAGGTATCGACCGCTTCGGCCTCTCCGCTCCTGGCGAAGAGGCAATGAAGGAGTTCGGTATCACTCCGGAGAACGTCGCAAAGGTGGCGAAAGAGGCGTTGAGGCGTTGAGGCGTTGAGGCGTTGAGGCGTTGAGGCGTTGAGGCGTTGCCAGCTTGCTGCTTTACCCTTTCCCAACGCCCAACGCCCAACGCCCAACGCCCAACGCCCTAACGCCCATCAGCTTCCCAAACCCATGCTTCAAATCCACGAAGGACTCGACCGTATCGACTTCGAGACCGTCCACGGCTGGCTGGTGAATGCCTATTGGAGCGAGGGGATCGACCGGGCGACCGTTGAGCGTGCCGCCCGCAATTCGTCCCTCGTCATTGGCGCGTACGACGGCGACACGCAGGTCGGCTACATGCGAGTCGTCTCGGATCGGGCGCGCTTCGCTTGGATTGCCGACGTGTATGTGGCTGAAACCCACCGAAAGCGAGGTATCGCGAAGCAGATGCTGCGCTACGCGCTCAGCCATCCCGAGCATCAAGGTCTACGCCGATGGGTGCTCGCCACCCGCGACGCCCACCCCATTTACGCCGAGTGCGGCTTCGTCCCCCTGCCCGAACCGGGACGTTGGATGATGCGCCCAGGTTAGGCGAAACCTGTACCGCAAAAGGGTTACCTGGATCGGGTGACCCGTAGATGGGTTCCCCTAAAACGTGGCTGAATATCCGTTGGAACAGCTACGTACACTTAACCGTTCTAATGACGGCTGTCCGGCCCCTGGGACAAGCAATTAACCATGAAATTTTTGGGATCTCTACTACTTTGCGGCATAGCCGCCGCCGGTGTTGCCCAAGTTCGACCGGGTCTTCAAGTGAAGAAGCTGAGCCCGTTAGGGCCTGGGACAAGGTTACCGATCGAGGCGCTAGGCCAGAGGGGAATCAAATTCTCGCCGTTGACTCCCCAGCAGATGGCGGAGTCCAAGCAAGTTATTCGGGCTAACGGTTGGTTCGGTGCTCCGAGGAGCCCGCTGGACGATTTCGACCACGAAAGCCCGACGACCATGTTCGCGGACTATCTCGAGCACGGCCCGAGAGCCGCCGCTCCTCCGACCGCTCTGGCAACCCGGCCGCCGGCCCTGGTTTTGTACGATTCCGCCGGATATTCCGGCTTCGTCGGCAACCTATACGCCCGGATGCTTGCCAATACGCTCTCGAATTCCAAGACCCCGGTCTATGTGATGCCGGTCGAGAATTACACCGCCGGCGCCATGGCGGGATACGCCGAGACGTTCTACTTGGGAACGGTCTACAACAACGCGCTTCCCGCCGCTTTCAAAGCGGACGCCCTTT
This sequence comes from Fimbriimonas ginsengisoli Gsoil 348, assembly GCF_000724625.1. Lineage (GTDB taxonomy): Bacteria > Armatimonadota > Fimbriimonadia > Fimbriimonadales > Fimbriimonadaceae > Fimbriimonas > Fimbriimonas ginsengisoli. The sequence continues at coordinate 3,460,943 of NZ_CP007139.1, forward strand.
CCACGACGAAACCGCTGTGCTGGATGGGCTACAACCTTTGGCAAATCGCTTGGACGGCGGACTGGACGGCCAGCGACCCGGCCTTTACCAACAAGTACGGGTTCACCTTCAGCTACATCGACTCCACATCGATGCCGCAGATCGTCTACAAGGGTCAAACACTCGATGGCGATCAGCTCGCCAACGGCTTGGGTCGAGTGTCGATCCTGGATACCGCCAAGGTTCAGGTCTTGGCGACCGCTCAGACGACGGACGGTTCGAACTCGCTTCCCTACATGTTGAAGGGCGGCAACCTCTACTACGTCGCCGACGATCCACTTCAGGATAGTTCGGCGTGGCTGCGTAGCGACCGCTCGCTGGCGTTCGAAGACGTGCTGAACGACATCATCGCCTTCACCCCGGCGACCCAGCGCCAAGCCCTGCTTCGAATCGAGGACGTTCACCCGCAGTCCGATCCGAAGATGCTTCGAAGCATCGCCGACCTCCTCTACGCCGAAGGCGTGCCGTACGTCGTCTGCGTGATCCCTCAATTCGAAGACCCGCTCGGCGACTGGAACGGCACTCCCCTCTCCACTTCGCTGAAGAGCGCAACCGCGGTGGTTAGCGCGCTGAAGTACATGCAGAGCAAGGGTGGCCAGATCATCATGCACGGCTACACGCACCAGTACTCCAACGTTCGCAACGCCTATTCGGGAGTGAGCGGAGACGATTACGAGTTCTACCGCGTGAATGTCGACTCAAACGGAAACGCCATCATCGTAGGCCCGGTGGCCGAAGATTCGGCCGCATGGGTGAAGAATCGGATCACCCTCGGCCTCAACGCCCTCGCGGGTGTGAAGCTGACGGCGACCGGCTGGAACACTCCGCACTACTTGGCTTCGCCGGTCGACTATCAAGAGTTCAAGAACCGGTTCCAATACAGCATGTGCCGCGGCAAGATCTTCGGCATCGACCCGCAGGGTCGGCTGGCGTGGGTTGAGCAGGAAGCTCCTTACCCCATCACCGACGACTTGGGCGGTATCCGGCTTCCGGAGACCCTCGGTTACGTGTCGACGCCCGAACTGGGAACCGTCGGAGCTCTGCCCGCAGACCTGGTTGCCAAGGCGCACAAGCTGAAGCTGGTCACCCGCAACGGCTACGCCAGTTGCTTCTTCCACTGGTTCCTGCCCACTTCGATGCTGCAAGAGCTAGTGCGTGGAATCAAGAACGAAGGGTTCGTGTTCAAGACCGCTTCGTCCACCCTGAACTAGCGCTCACAAGAGATCCGGATCGATAAAGGCCGATGGGGACACGGTGTCCTCGTCGGCCATTTCCGTTTTTTCGTTTTCCAGCCGCCGCCGCTGCGTCTCCGCCGCGACCGGGTCGCGCTTCGCGACCACCATCTTCCCGTGCCGGTCCACCACCCGCCACCAAGGCACATCCGGCGGACAGTTCGCCATCATCCGCCCCACGAGGTAACCGCTCACCGGCCGCGACAACGCCGCCCCAAGCGCCCCATAAGCCGCCACCCGCCCCCGCGGAATCTTCTTTACCAGCTCCCAAAGTTCGTCCACGAGGTTATTGTGTCCTGACGTGGCACTGGCTTCCAGCCAGTGGGTCCCAAAGGCATCCTGCCTTTGGCCCAATTCACACGACCAGGATGGTCGTGATACGCATGGGCTGGAAGCCCATGCCACGCTACTTGCGTCGCAGGCGTTCGTCGAAGTCGCCCAGATCGGGCGGCGGGATCGCCGCCTCCGACTCCAGCCCGCGCAGCCGTGCTTCGAAGGAGGCGAGAATCGCAGCCCGGCTCTCTGGCTCGGCGTAACTGGCGCCGAATGCCACGAACGGTTCCAAAACGTCGAACCCCGTGTAGTGGAGAATGCCGTGATGGAGCGGATAGACGATCCTGGCAATGTCGCCCTGTAGGCCGTCGGCGGAATAAGCCGTTGCCGGACCGCCGGTCGTAAACGCCAGCATGGCCCGCTTCCCTCGGAAAACCCCTTTGCTGTACCACCGCCCGCTCCCGTAGGCGAATCCCGCGGCGAAAACGCGGTCGACCCACCCCTTAAGGATGGCGGGGAAGCCGTACCACCAGAGAGGGAAGACCAGAATCAGCAGATCGGCCTGCGCAAGCTTCTCCATCTCCAAGCGAAGGTCGGCCGCGAAAGACCCGGCAGCGGTGGCCCGCTTCTGCTCCGTCTCGTAGCCGAAAAACTCAAGCCGGTCGTGGTCGACGAAATCGTGCCACCCCGGCACCGGGTTGAACCCCATCGAATACAGGTCCGAGACCTGCACCTCATGCCCCTGCTCGGTTAACGTCTGAACCGCCGCGTCTCTCAACGCACCAGTAAAACTCCGCGGCTCGGGGTGGGCGTAAACGACAAGGACATTCATAGCGATCGACGGCAGCTTAGAAAATACCGCCAAAGCGCCGTCGCCGTCCGAGGTTCGTCCTCGTTGACGCAAGCCCAGCCGCCTCGCGGGACTTTCAAATCATTACTGAAGGAGTCGGCAAAACCATGCGAGTTCGCTTGCCACGTGCAGCCAGTGGGGAGGTCAGCCCCTATCCCGAAGGGATTTCGTCCCCCCAGCGAAGGGTTGCGAGGCACGAGCTACCCTGGTATCATCAGCCGCCAATTTCTACCCCAACGGGGTTGAGTCCGGACTCAACCCCAAGGGGTAATGCCATCCAGTTTATCGAACGAACCTTCCGTCCGGAGTTAACACAAAGACACGAAGGCACAGAGACACAAAGATCCAGTAGCCGAGAACTCCGTGCCTTCGTGTCTCTGTGCCTCTGTGTTTGTATTCTCCGAGGGTTCGCCAGGGCAAAAACTGGATGGCATTACCCCGTTGGGCTGGATTAGTTCCGTAGCGCGTTGACGCGCGGGGTGGGAGGGGCGAGCTCTACGTAGGCGTTGGACGGGACGATGAGGTAGACGTGCTCGCCGACCTCTTCCCAGGTCCCTTCCTGCGCGAAGTTGACGCCGCACATAAAGTCGACGATCTTCTGGCGGGTGACCGGATCGGTCGCCGAGAGATTCATGATCTGCTGCTCGCCGCGCTTCAGACCGTTTGCCGCCGCCATCGCGTCGTCGAACGATGTGATCTGTCGGCGAACCGTCACCGTGTATCGGTAATTCTGGCGAAGTTGCGAAGCCGCGACCGCGCTGGTGCGGTCATGCATGACCGGGGCCGCCTCTTCCTCCATGACTTCGTACTCTTCGGTACGAGTAAACATGCCGGTAATACGGCCGAAAAAACCAGGCTTGTCCTGGATAACCATCTCTTCCATGATTCGTCTCCTATCGCGCTCCAAATAGCGCCGTACCAATTCTCACGTGGCTCGCTCCCTCTTGGATCGCCACTTCGAAATCCCCGCTCATTCCCATGCTGAGCCATTGGCCGCCGAGCCGAGCATTCTCTTCGCGAAGCTTCCGAAAAATCGGACGCATCTCTTCTGGATTGTCGGTCGCCGGGCCGATCGTCATCAGGCCTCGGAAACTTGCTTGAGGAAAGTCTAGGAGTTTTGCATGGAGCAGGTCAAGAGCTACAGGAAATATGCCTGATTTTTGCGCCTCGTTAGCGACGTTCACCTCGATCAACGCATCGACACGGCGTCCTGCTTTTGCGATCTCCTTGAGCTGTGCTTCCGACTCGATCGTGTGGATGACGTCGAAAAGCTGTGCGACCCGCTTCGCCTTGTTCGATTGAAGCTTTCCGATGAAGTGCCAAACGATATCCTCCGGCAACGCCTCGATCTTCGGCAGCGCCTCCTGTAGTCGGCTTTCCCCAAAGTGCCGATGCCCCAGGTCGTAAGCCGCCCGAATCGCGTCGACCGGAAACGTCTTCGAAACCGCAATCAGAGTAACGGACGCCGGATCCCGGTCTACCGCCTCTGCCGCTTGCGCGATTCGGGAGTAGATCTCTGCAAAATTAGCGGAAAGATGCCTCCAGTCCATACGCCTCTCCGAACCGCCAACTGCTAACCGCCAACCGCTAACTTTCGAACGTAAACACGACCTTGCCCGCCTGTCCCGCCTTCATCAGCTCCATCGCACGCTGGAACTCCGTGTAGTGCATCTGGTGGGTGATGACCGGTCGCAGGTTCAGCTTGCCGCCCTCCAGCAGCTCGCCCATCTGGTCCCAGGTCTGCCAGATCCGGCGGCCGACGATCCCTTGGAGGTCGATCCCTTTGAAAATCAGCGCGTTGATGTCCACAGTTTGCATGGAGTTTCCATACAGGCCGAGAAGCGAGATGCGCCCCCCGGGTCGGGTGCACTGCACCGCCAGCTCCAGAGAAGAAGGGTGCCCCGACATCTCCAGCGTCGCGTCCACCCCGCCCGGCGCTTCCTTCTCGATCCGCGAGCAAAGGTCGCCATCCTTGGGCGACAAAACGAGATCGGCTCCCACCTTATGGGCGAGGTCGATCCGGTAGGGCGAGATCTCGGTGGTGATCACCTTCGCTGCTCCCGCCGCCTTGCAAACCGAAACGGCGAAGAGGCCGATCGGGCCCATTCCGGTGATCAGGACCACCTGATCTTTGAGCGGCCCCGCCATCGCCGTGTGCACCGCATTGCCGAGTGCGTCTTGGAACGCCGCGATCTCGCGCGGCACCGACCGGTTGGTCGGTCGGGCGTTCTGCGACGGGATCACCGCGTATTCGGCGAACCCGCCGTCCACGTCGACCCCAAGGATCTTGGTGTTGACGCACACGTGCCCCTGGCCGTTCAGGCACTGCTTGCAGTGGCCGCAAACGATGTGGCTTTCGCTGCTGACGAAGTCGCCGACCGCTCGGTCGAGCACCCCTTCGCCGACCTCGACGATCGTTCCGCAGAACTCGTGGCCGATGATCGTCGGCGGCTTGATTCGGGAGGATGCCCACGCGTCCCAGTTGTAGATGTGGAGATCGGTGCCGCAGACGGAGGCCGCCTCAAGCTTGATTTTGACCTGTCCGTGCCCCACGCTGGGCTCCGGTACCTGGACGATCTCGACCCCAGGCTCAGGTCGCACTTTCGAAATTGCTCTCACGTTATGGGCAGCTCCGCTGGTGCCGGGAGCGGGATTCGAACCCGCACTGAGTTTCCCCAAACGGTTTTTGAAACCGCCGCGTCTACCGTTCCGCCATCCCGGCGCGGTAAGAGAGGATACCTTCCCCAACGTCCGTCCGGCGCGGCAAGTGCCAGTAGCGTCGGCGCCCCCGCCGATGATCCGGTATCCCCATGCGGACCGCAGAGCTCCCGCTCTGTCCTTACGTCGAAAGGGGGAGGCGCTCCGCGCCTGCGAAAAGCGCGAAGGGCTTCGCGCACTCCCAAAGCGCTTCCCGCCGCCTGGGGAGGTGAGGGATTACGCTTCGTCTACCATCCGCTTAACCTATCTCAGAAATAGGTCACTTACCAGTCTTGCTCGGCCGGGAGGTTGGGGTGGGCGAGTCAGGCCCGCCGGACCGCTGCTCTCCAGAGCGGCCCCTCCCGAGGGCGAACGTGCGTTCGCCATCATCGGCAAGGGGGCCGACGCTACGGGCGAGCGGTTATTTCCTTCGGAATGGGCGGGGGACCTAAGGAAGCCGCGTCGGTCGGCTAAAATTGCTAGCATGTGTGGAATTGCCGGATATGTCGGACCTCGGAATGCGGTCGAGATCGTTTACGACCAGCTTAAGAGGCTTGAATACCGTGGGTACGACAGCGCCGGCGTAGCGTATTTGGACAACGGCCATATCGAGGTCGTAAAGCGCGCGGGCAAGCTGAACGAGCTGCACAAGCTGCTGGAGCAGACGCCACGGAAGTCGGAGCTGGCCATCGCCCACTCTCGCTGGGCCACGCACGGCGGGCCGACCGACGCCAACGCGCACCCGCACTACGACGCGTACGAGCGGATCGCGATGATCCACAACGGGATCATCGAGAACTACCTCGACCTCCGTGAGGAGCTGATCGCCAAAGGGCACAAGTTCCGGTCGCAGACCGACACCGAGGTCGCGGCTCACGTCATCGGCGAGGAGTACGAGAAGGGAGTGCCGATCGAGGAGGCGGTCCGTAAGGCGTGCCTCCGGCTCCGCGGCGCCTACGCGCTCGTGGTGATTAGCAACGTCGAGCAGGAGAAGATCGTCGCCGCGCGGAATGCCAGCCCGCTCGTTCTCGGCGTCGGCGAAGGCGAGAACATGCTCGCCAGCGACATCCCCGCCCTCCTCCCCTACACCCGTGAAGTCGTCATCATGGAGGAGGATTGCGTGGCGACGATCACGCGAACCTCAGTCTCCATCGTCGATCTCGACGGGCGCGAGCAGCCGGTCAAACCGATCCACATCGACTGGGACATCACCTCCGCCGAGCGCGGCGGCTACGAGCATTTCATGCTCAAAGAAATCCACGAGCAGCCGCAGGTCATCCGCCAGGCGCTCGCCGGACGCATCGACGAGAAAGGTCGCGTTCGCCTGGAGCAGGTGTTCAACGAGCACGTTTGGACCGAGATCGACCGGGTCAACATCATCGCCTGCGGCACTGCGTACCACGCGGGGCTCATGGGCAAGCACCTCTTCGAGAAGATCCTTCGACTGCCGACCGACGTCTACCACTCGAGCGAATTCCGCTACGGCGATCCGGTTCTCTCGCCACGTTCGTTGGCGATCTTTGTGAGCCAGTCGGGTGAAACGGCCGACACGCTTGCCGCGCTTCGTCTCTGCAAGCAACGCCGGATCCGGACCCTCGGCGTCGTCAACGTCATCGGCTCCAGCATCGCCCGCGAGTGCGACAAGACGATCTTCACTCAGGCCGGTCCCGAGATTTCGGTTGCCAGCACCAAGGCATACACCGCACAGGTCATCGTTCTCTCGCTCCTGGCGCTCTACATTGCCCAGGTTCAGGAGATGCCGGGCGTTCGGGTGGACGAAGCGGTCGCGGAGCTGACGAAGCTCGCCGAGCGGGCCGAGACGTGTATGGAGCTCGAGGAGCAGATGAAGGGGATCGCGGACATGTATCGCAACATGCCGCTCTGCTTCTTCCTCGGCCGCGGCGCCGATGCCCACGTGGCACTCGAGGGCGCATTGAAGCTGAAGGAGATCGCCTACATCCCGACTCAAGAATCGCCGGCCGGCGAGATGAAGCACGGACCGCTGGCGCTGGTTCAGCCCGGTGTCGTCGCGATGTTCGGAGCGACGGAGCCCGACCTTCGAGACAAGGTCGTTAGCAACATGCAGGAAGTGAAGGCCCGAGGCGGCACGATCATCGCGGTCACGACCGACGACGATACGGTCACCTCGCGCGCTTCGGACGATGTGATTCGGGTCCCGACTTGCGTCTACCCGTTCATGTCGGCCCTGCTCTCGATCATTCCGATGCAGTTCTTCGCCTACCACGTCGCCCGGCTCAACGGCTGCGAAATCGACCAACCGCGAAACCTCGCCAAGTCGGTCACCGTCGAGTAAAGCGCCCCTGGTTACCGGGCAGCCGGCCGCCCCATCCGGGGCGCCAAGGTCGTTTGGAAGATCCGCTTGCGGATCACCCCAACGTAGCTTGCAAGCGGAGAACTGGCGAGGTAACCCTTGACCTTGGAGATCTCCGCGGATGCCCCGTTCGGGTCTCCGTTTCGCAACAGGCAAAGGGTCAGGTGCACCCGGAGTCGGCCGGCGGCGTCGCTCGGCATCGGATTGGTAAGCGCTCCGCGGTAGGCGTGGATCGCGTTCAGAAAATCGCCGCGCATCCGCCACTCGTCCCCCATCGCTTCCAGCGCGGCCACTCGGTGCGAGACGTCCATCTTTTTGGAATATTGCGTAAAGAGGTTGCCCGCGCGGCCTAGGTCGCCGTCCATCGCCGCCAGCGTCGCCAGGTCCCCATTGAGATTTGGGTTGGACGGGTTCTTTTGGGCGAGGGCACGAATCTTGTCCTCATGGCTGATCCGCCATTGGGTGCGCGAGACGATGTAGAAAATGTCCACGTCGTGAACGAATCCCCCGTGCCGCTTGAGTAACCGCCCGTTTGAGTCGAGCATCACGAGTCCCGGCCCTCCGGCGGCGGGGAGGGCGGGCAGGATCGTCCTGAGCTCGTCGTACGACGAGGCGCGCACCAAAGTGAAGTGACGCATCGCCTCTTCGAGGTCCGACGAAGAAGCAGCCGCGGGGAAGACGGGCGAGCCGAACGGAGAGAGAACTCGCACCAGGATTGGCTGCCTCGACTTACTCGAAAGCACGAGTGCCGTTCGAATCGTCGGACTCCACGGAAGGTCCGCATAAGACACCGTAGCGGAGAGGCCGAGGGCGATGGCCAATGCAAAGCGCATACAAGAGTATCCCTCGTCCAGCGGTAGACTCAAAGGGATGCCCGCCAAGACCTTCCGCCTAACGGATACCCTCTCCGGACAGGTGAAGCCCCTCGCCACCCTCGAGCCCGACCACCTTCGCTTTTACTCGTGCGGGCCGACGGTGTATTCGTACGCGCACATTGGAAACTTCCGCAGCTTTCTCACTGCGGACCTCGTGGTGCGGACGGCGCGGGCGATCGGCTGGCGGGTCACCTGGGTCAGCAACATCACCGACGTGGGGCACCTTACCGACGACGACGTCGCCGATGCCCAAGGCGAAGACAAGATGGAGCGGGCTCTCCGAAGCAAGGAGGGGGAGCAGTTTCACAACGTGTGGGAGCTGAGCGAGTACTACACCGAGGCTTACCGCGAAGATTGGCGAAACCTGAATATGGTCGAGCCGGAGATCCGGCCCAAGGCAACCCAGCACGTCCGCGAGCAGATTGTGGCCGTCGAAGAGCTGATCAAGAACGGACACGCGTACGAGACCCCTACCGGCGTTTATTTTTCCATCGAGAGCTTTCCCGACTATGGAAAGTTGAGCGGCAACACCCGCGACAACCTTCGCAAGGCGGTCCGCGAGGCGGTAGTCGTGGACGAGAACAAGCGAGAGTCGTCCGACTTCGCCCTGTGGAAGAAGGACGACAAACACTTGATGCAGTGGTTCTCGCCTTACGGATGGGGCTTTCCGGGCTGGCACATCGAGTGCACGGTCATGGCGATGAAGTACCTGGGCGAGACGCTCGACCTGCACAGCGGTGGGGAAGACAATCGATTCCCGCACCACGAGTGCGAGATCGCCCAAAGCGAGAGTCTCACCGGCAAGCCGTTCAGCAATCACTGGCTTCACACCCGGTTCCTGTTGGTCGACGGCGAGAAGATGAGCAAGTCGAAGGGGAACTTCTACACGGTTCGCGATCTGCTTGCTAAAGGGGCCGACCCGCTCGCCGTGCGGCTCGCCTTGATGTCGACCCACTTTACGAAGGAGCTCAACTTCACCGAGCAGGGTCTAAACGACGCGACCGGCAACGTCGAGCGGCTGCGCCGGGCCGATCACGCGGTGGCGGCGGCCCTGGAAGCGAAGCGCGATGGCGAGGACGTTCTCGGCACGCTTCTGGAAGATCTCGGCGACCAAGCACTGGACGCCATGTGCAACGATCTGAATACGTCGGTCGCCCTGGCCAAAGCGCTCGAGGGGGCCCGAGCGATCACCCGCGAGGCGGAAGGCATGTCGATGGCGACGGCGGAGAGCTCGCTACGCTTCCTCGACCGGATCAACGACCTGCTCGGAATCGTCCGCAGCCAGTACGGCGACGCCAAGGCCGAGTGCGCCCCCCCGGCAGTCGACGCCTCCGTCATCGAAGCGAAGATCGCCGAGCGGGCCGAAGCCAAGCGAGCCAAGGAGTTCGCCCGCGCCGACGCCATTCGCCAAGAGCTTGACTCCATGGGCATCGAGCTCCGCGACACCCCTCAAGGAACCGTCTGGGTGGCCAAGAGCGCCGGTTTGTAAGTGTACGGCGCAGCCGTGTAGCCGCAGGTTGGCTCGTACCTGCGCGACAACCCACCACCTATCCGCATGTTTGGTCAAAGAGCGAAACACCCTCGCGCAGGTACGAGCCAACCTGCGGCTACAACGCTTCGCGTTAGGGACACCGGATCACCGGCAAGATGCCGGTGCCACGTTAGAATTCTTCGGGCGTCAATAGTCGGAAACGGTTCTCGCGCAGGTTGCTTCGCTCGAGCAGCACGGCCTCCGGGCTGAGGCCTTGGATCACTTCTTCGGTCGAGCGGTGCCCCTCAGGGTTCAGCACGTGGACCCAGGTCTCTTGAAGCGACGCCATCAGCGATTCGGTGGGCGCCGAGACGTCCAGTTTTTGAAGCCGTTCGGTGGAAGCGTCCACCACCTCTTGCGTGCCGGCGATCACCGAGATCCGGCGGGACATCGTGTAGTCCCCGTCGTAGTCGAGGGCGTAATACAGATCCTCGTCCGGTGTCGCGTTAACTTCCGCGAACAGCGAGCGGGCGACCAGGGGCGAAGCGCTGAAGTCGGAGAACGCTCGCTTCAGGGGTGCGCTCATCGCCGTCGCCACCCGCTGTATGGTCACGTCCTCGTCGCTGCGGTTATAGCCCTCGCGGCTGGCGAACTCGAGCGCTCCCATTCGGATCGCCTCGACGTCCGACTGCTGCCCGATCCCGGCGAACAACAAACGGTCGTAGATTTCGTAGATCTTTCTCGCTTGGCGTCGAAAGGTGAAGACGAGGATCCCCTCCGGAATCGAAACGGCGAAGACGGGTGCGCCCTGCGCCAGCTTCCCCTCGATGTACTGCGCGCGATTGCCGATCCCCTCTTGCCAGTCGTAGGGCGTGAACATTACATCGTTATACGCGTTGGGAGAGCATAAAATGAGCGTAGGGTCGTTAAGTAGAGCCCTACCAGCGGTCGTGAACCAGCGGTCGAATGCGCTCGTTATAGATCTCGCGTACCGCGGCCATGACCTCGACCGGAATCCGATCGAAGTCGGATGCGGCGCAGTTTTGCTCGACCTGGTCGACTCGCTTCCCACCGGGGATTGCGCATGTCACCGCGTCGGACATGAGGACCCAGCGCAAGGCGAACTGCCCCATCGTCATTCCGGAAGGTATCAATTGCCGAAGCTCCTCGACCGCTTCCAAACCCGCCTGATACGGAACTCCTGAGAAAGTTTCCCCTTTATCGAAAGCGGCCCCCTCGCGATTGAAGGTTCGGTGGTCGTCGGCATCGAAGCGGCTATCGGGCCTTAGCTTGCCCGTGAGCATTCCGCTGCTGAGCGGGATGCGCGCGATGACGCCGACCTGGCGTACCAATGCGAGGTCGAAGAACAGATCGGCGGGGCGCTGCCGGAAGATATTGAAAATGATCTGCACCGACTGGCAGTTCGGGTTGTCGGTCGCCTTGATCGCTTCCTCGACCTTTTCGACGCTGACGCCCCAGTACCGGATCTTGCCGGCCGAGACGAAATCGTCGAGCGCCCCGAAGACGTCCGGCTCATAATAGACCGGGTTGGGCGGACAGTGGAGCTGCAGCAAATCGAGCGTATCTACGCCGAGGTTTTCACGGCTGCGGTCGATGAATGCCTCCAGATTTTCGCGGGTATATCCCTCCGCCGCGTGTGGGTTAAGCCGGCGGCCCGCCTTGGTGGCGACGTGAATCTCCTCGCTTCGCTCCGCTCGGAGTCGGCGGATCAGCCGCTCGCTGCGTCCGTCGCCATACACGTCGGCGGTGTCGAAAAAGTTAACTCCCAGGTCGACGGCCCGATGCATCGCCTTGAGCGATTCTTCGTCTTCCACCGGTCCCCAGGTCCCTCCCACGGCCCATGCGCCGAAGCTGATATCGCTGACATTCCAACCGGTTCGGCCGAGGGGGCGGTAGTTCACGCCATAAGGCTACCATTGAATCCGAAGCCACGAATGGCCCTACGAACTGCCGCAGTTTTACCGTCGCTTAACGTAAGTGAGTTAAAAGTCATCCCAGAACATATGGTGTTAATGGAGATCGTTAAAGCGGGTTCTAGCGGGAAGGTCCAAAGCCGATGAAGCTGCTGATCATTGATGACGAGCCGACGATCGTCGAAACGATTGAGACAAAGTTCCGGCGAGAAGGTTATACGACCTTCACCGCCGATTCGGCCGAGGAAGGGATGCGGCTCTTCCGGCGGGTTAAGCCCGACCTTGTGATCCTCGACATCATGCTGCCCCAGCGTTCCGGCTTCGACTTTTGTCGAGCCGTGCGAAAAGAGAGTTCCACCCCCATCCTCATGGTCTCCGCCCGCGGAGACGAAACGGACCGGATCAAGGGACTGGAGCTGGGAGCCGACGATTACGTCGTCAAGCCGTTCAATCTCTCCGAGCTCGTCGCCCGGGTGAAGGCGATCCTTCGGCGGGCCACCGGCGAGCCGGTCCGCGAGGTGATCGAGCGGGGCAACCTTCGAATCGATCCTCGAAGCCATGAGGCTTGGCTGGAAGGCGAAACGCTGACGCTGTCACCGAAGGAATTCGCCCTCCTCTACTTCCTGGCGAGCAACCCCGGCCACGTCTTCTCCCGAGAGACCCTCTTGGACCGGGTTTGGGGGCGAGATGCGTTTGTTTCCGCGCGGACCGTCGACGTCCATGTCCGCTGGCTTCGAACTCGAATCGAGTCCGCGCCGGACGAGCCGGTACGAATTCTCACCGTCCGCGGCGTGGGTTATAAGTTCGCGGCTTAGGCGTTCTTTGGGACTGCCGCGCCCGAAGTAGCGTCACCGTCGTCTCATCGTTACGAATGAACAAGACTGAGGCGACGCTTACTTCAGATTCGATCGAATCGCGGTCAAGACGAGCCGTGTTGTACGTCAACAGTAAATCGCGTCGAGGGCAAGAGTGGTTTGAGAATGCGCGGACTTCGCTGCGCGATAAAGGGGTGGAGCTGGAGCACGCGCAGGTGTTCGAGAAAGTCGATGACCTTTCCGCCGCCGTGGGGCGAGCGGTCGCGGAAAAGGTTCCTCTCGTTATCGTCGGCGGAGGAGACGGCACGATCAGCTCGGTCGTGCACCACTTCGTCGGTTCGGACTCGGTTCTCGGGGTGCTGCCGCTAGGCACCGGTAACGCCTTCGCCCGCGACCTCGGCATCACGGCCGATGTGGAGAGCGCGTGCCGAACGATCGTGGAAGGACGCGTTGAGGCGGTCGACCTCGGATTCGCCGGCGACGATTACTTTATCAACGTTGCCACGATCGGGCTCACTACGAGCATCGCCAAGGCGCTCACCGTCGATTTAAAACGCAAGTTCGGGCGGTTCGTTTATGCGATCGCGTTAGCGAAGGCGATCCGTAAGGTTAAGCCGATTAAGGTGCGGATCGAAACCGAAAACGGGGTGCAGGAGTTCGAGACGCTGCAACTCGTCATCGGCAACGGCCGGTACCATGCCGGCCCGTTCCCTCTTTCGCCCGATGCGAGCATCACTGACGGAAAGCTGACTTTCTACGCCCTCGCGACGACGAACAAAATCGCCTTCATAAAACTGGCGTTGCGGCTACCCACCGGCCATCAGGTCGACTTACCCGAGGTCCGCTCCCAGGAGACAACCGGCGGGACGCTTACTTCGATGCCGCCGATGCGCGTTACCGTCGACGGCGAGCTGAACGAATCGACCCCAATGAAATTCGCGATTGCCCCCCGGGCTCTGAGGGTGATCGTTCCCCAAGACTTCAACAACTAGACCCCGGTTCTTTGCTCGCGCCTAGCGCGAGCAACCATCTCGGATAGTAGTTCGGCGGCAGCTTCGGGAGCCAGGCCGCCGTCGCGGATGTTGGAGATGCAGTTGCGTTGCGCGTCCGTACAGCCAACGGCCGGTCCGTAGGTGACGTACACGCCCATGCTCTCCGCCGCCGACAAGCCCGGCCTCTCGCCGATCAAGACGATCGATAGCGAGGCCCCGAGTGCCGCTCCGATCTCGTCGCCGATCGCCACTCGGCCGTGATGAACGACGACCGCCCGCCCGACTCCGCCAACCGCCGAAAGCAGCCGAGGGGCGTACCGTTCCACCGCGCCCGACGAAAGGCCGTCCGCAATCACCCACGCCGTTTCCGTCGGACCTGCGAGGCGCACCAAATCTTTTGGGTCGAGGCGACGGCCAAGGTCCGGGCGTAGCAGGTGGTCGGAGGACGAGCATGCTCTGCTACGGACCTCGACCGCCTCGATCCCGATGGTTTCGAGCACCACCAGCAGGCTTCGAGCGTCCAGTGGCCGCCGGACCGCGTCCCGGGCAAGCGAGTGGTCGGCGGCGAACCGAAGCCGTTCGGCGGTGGACGGCGCCGGTCCGGCCCGGCGCAGTTCCAAGCGAGCGGGTGTCAGCGCACGCAGCGATTCGAAATCGAAGACGTTTGAGAGACCGGTTTCCGTATCTCGAAATTGCCGTTCGGTCATATCTTCGCTCATTTGTGCCCCATGGCCGGCGAATCCGGCATCGGCGCGCCCATCTCTCCCCCGGGGGTTTGCCATCGTTCCTGGGGACTCACCGATTACTCACGAGGAGAGCCTGTTGCATTGTATTCGGTGAGCACCTTTACCAGGGCTTCGCCCTTCGCTTTAGGAGGTCGCGCTTTCAGCGCTGATGCGGGATCTGCAATTGGACGCACCTTCGACTGATAGGCGCCCGCTTTGAAGAGGAGAGGGAGGGCGCCTTGCCGACGGTGAATTTGCTTAAGTGGATTGTCGCTGGGCCAGCTCCGCCGGGATTAGAACCGGGTGACGACGCGAACGCCGGCGGTGAAGTCGGGACCGACCCCGGTTAGGCCGCCGATGTTGAGGAAGTCTCGGTCTTCGCTGAAGAACAGCTCCAACATCTGGCGCTCCGAAAGTTTTCGGTGGAATCCGAAGCTGATCAGCCGGTGCGGAGCGTCGGATCCCGAAATCCCGGTCTCGGTGGAAGATGCCTCCCCTTGCCACTGGGCGACCCACTCGTCGCGCGAATTCGCGCGACAGGTTAAGACGACCGCTTCTTGGTGCACCAGCGGGCGCGTGTTGCGAAGTTCCGTCGAACTCCCTTGGGCGACCGCGCCGGCTTGCACGAACACCGTCCATCGCGGACCGAGTGCCGTCCGGTACTGCAGCGCGACCGCCGAGTCGACCGCGCCCGATCCAAGGATCTTGTGGGCATCGCCGGTGGGCAGCTTCACCGCAACGGTTCCCATGAGCCGGGGAGTTAACCGACGCGACAGGGACGCCGAGAGATCGCCGATTCCAAACGCCGATCCGTACGGTCCGTTTCCAGGCAACAGCACCCGAATTTGGCCGTACGGCACGCCGTCTCGCTGGCTCGGATAGCCCCGTAACACGAATCGATGCCAAGCGGAGACCAGTGGGTCTAAAAACCCACCGCTTCGGTCGAGAATCGGCAAATCGAAGGTAGCGTCTAACTCGTGCCCGAGTCCGACGCGGTACCGGGCCAAAAGCCGGTCAATTTCATAATCTTCGTCAACCACAGCCACGCCTCCGACGTATAGCTTGCGGATATCGTTGGCCGCGGTGAAGCCGAGCGAAAGTGACCGCTCCCCCTGGCCGAGGACGTCCGGGCGCGGATCGATCCGCAGAAAAGGGATCGAGACCGAACGAAAGTTGCGGATCTCGAGCGGGCCAAAGTCGTCGGCCATCGCCGAAGCGGCGAGTATGGCCATTGCCAGGAAGATTACGTGACGCACCCCAAAACGCTACCCCGCTTGCACTTGTAGAGTGAGGCTTTCAACGAACTAGCAAAGTTGCTAGTTTGGCGTCACGCTCACGAGATGCATGAGGGTAACGCGTGGTACGCTCCGTATGAAAAGTATGAAAGGAAAGAATGGTGAAGGGTGCTGGAACTTCTCGGAGGCGTTTTTCGGAACGTCTACCGTGGGCGAGCGGGGGCAAATCGTAATTCCCGCCGAGGCGCGTACGGAAATCGGATTTCAGCCCGGAGACAAGGTGCTCATCATGAGGCACCCGATCCATCAAGGTCTGGTCGTGTTTAAGCTCGAGGCGGTAAAGGAATTCCTCGACGACTTCGCGAAGCAGATCGAACACCTCGAGCGGGATAAGCTCAACAGGGAGGAAGGTTAATTTGGGAACATTTATGGCGGCGGTCGGCGTTGCGCTCATGCAGCTACAAACGCCGGCCCAGGCCCCGTCGGGGCCATTGACGATCGACCAGGCAGTGGCGATCGCTCAGCAGAACGCGTTCGCGGTGCGAATTCAAGCTTCAAACGTGGAAAAGAGTCGGCAGCGAGTGGAGGAAACCAAAGGGAACATGGGGCCCAAGGTCGGACTTTCGGCCACCTACACGCGTTTCGACCAATCGCAGACCGCCGCCCTCGGCGGGGGCGGCTCGATCGTCGTTTCGCCGCTCGATCAAAAGGTCGGCGGTCTGGCATTTAGCCTTCCGATCGATATCTCGGGCAACCTTGCCAGAACCGTCCAAGCCGCGGATCAAAGCTACCGGGCCGCCCAGCAGACCCTCCGGGCGACCTTGAACGATACGAGGCTCTCCGCGAGACAGGCGTACTTCAATGTCTTGCGCGCAAGCGCTCTCGTCGGGGTTCAGCAGCAAGCGGTCCGCGATGCTCAGGAACGACTCGACCAAGGCAGAAAGCTCCTCGCGGGCGAGCAGGTCGCGCGCGTCGACGTGACTCGCTTAGAGGCGCAGGTGGCTCAGGCCGAGACCGACTTGATTACCGCGCAGAACAGTCTTCAGATTGCCAAGTACGCATTCAACCAAACCCTCGCCCGGCCGATCGAGACGCCGGTGGAGCTCGTCGACATCACCGCGCTTCCTCCATTGACGGCGAATGTCGACGAGCTCGTACGAACCGGCCAGATCGAGCGGCCGGAGGTTCAGGCCTTGGTTCGGACCTTGCGGGCCCTCGGATATACCGTGCGCGCCACCGAGGCGACGTTGAACCCGAGCCTTACCCTTGGGGTCAACTACCAACGTCAGATCGACGCCGCCGGCTTCAGCGCCCGCCCCGAATCGACGAACGCCGTGCTTGCCCTGAGCATTCCGGTCTTCGACAGCGGAGTGACCCGCGCCCGCGTCCGCCAAGCTCGGCAAGATGAGCAGCAGGCGAAGATCAACCTCGAGCAGACCGAGCTTTTCATCTCGCAGGACGTGCGGAACGCCGTACAAAACCTCGCCAGCGCCCAAGCCCGGCTTCGAAGCGCGATCAGTCAGCGCCAGCTTGCGGAGGAAGTCTTCCGTCTCGCCCGAGTTCGGCAAGAGGCCGCCGAGGGAACCTATGTCGAGGTCATCGACGCCGAGACGTCGCTCACCCAGGCGCGTAATGCCGAGGTCGGCGCGCGCTACGACTATTTAGTCGCCTACTCTCAGCTTCAGCGGGCAGTGGGCTCCGACACTTTAGCGGCTTCCACCGCTTCCCCCACGACGGCTCCCCAAACTACGGCTTCCACGGCCGGAGGCGCACGATGAATCGAACTCTCACCTTCGTCCTTGCCGGTGTCATGGTGCTCGCAGGCGCCGGATGCGTCAATCGCCAGGCCCAAGATCAGGCCAAGAAAACGGCGCAGCTCCTGGGCGACCCAATCCGCGTCGTCTCGGTTCAGCCCGTCTCCACGACTTCGCTCACGGAAACGCTGGAAATTACCGGCGACGTAACCGCCGGCCAGGACGCGACGATCGGATCCAAGCAATCCGGCCGGGTTGCCTCGGTCTTCGTAAAGGACGGAGACACCGTGTCGGCGGGTCAATTGATCGCCCAGCTCGACACCGCAACCCTCCAAGCTCAGTTGAACCAGGCACAGGCCCAGGTCGGCCAGGCGCTGGCCACGAGCAATTCGGCGCGGTCGGCTTTGTCGCAGGCGCTTCGTAACGCCTCGGTCGGCCCGACCAAAACCTCGTCCGCGATCCGTCAGGCCCAAGCCGCCCTTCGAGGGGCTCAGTCTCAACTTCAAAAGGCGTTGAACGGAGCGCGGCCCGAAGAAAGGCGTCAAGCGGAGTCGAACGTTGCGGCCGCCAAATCGACCTTGGAAACTCAGCAGAAAGAGCTAAAGCGGATCGAGACGCTCGTCAAAGAGGGAGCGATCGCCGGGAATCGGCTCGACCAGCAGCAGAACGCGGTATCGACCGCGCAATCGCAGTACGACAATGCGGTCCAGGCGCTCAGTTTGATCCGGAGCGGAACCCGCCAAGAAGATATCGACGCCGCGCGCGACCAGGTTCGCCAGGCTCAGGAATCGGTTCGCACGGCCCAAGCTCAGAAAGAGCTCGATCCGCTCTTGCGCGACCAGGTCGACTCCGCCCGAGCCCAGGTCGAGTCGACCCGCGCTCAGGTTCAATCTGCCCAGGCTCAGGTCGCCATCGCGCGTCAAGCGATTGCGGATGCTCAGATACGGGCTCCGTTCGCGGGCAAGATTCTCGGAAAACCGATCCAGGCCGGCGCCGTGGCGGGTGGTGGTACCACCGTCGCCCGGCTCATCGGCAACCAGGGCGTCTACTTCAGCGGCCAGGTGCCGAGCGCGGAAGTGTCTCGAATCCGTCCCGGACTTCCGGTAACCGTCACGGTGGACGCCCTGCCGGGCCAAACCTTTGCGGGAACCGTGAGCGCGGTAAGCCCCCAGGCCGAAAGCGTTGGCCGTCTCTTCGACGTGAGGATTCAGCTTAGCGACGGGGCCGGGCGGATCAAGCCGGGCATGTTCGCCAAGGGGCTTATCCAGCTTCGCCAAATCTCTAACGCTACCGTCGTTCCGGAAGGAGCCGTCGTTCGCCAAGGCGATAACGCTTTCGTCTTCATCGTCGACGGAGACAAGGCAAAGAGAATTCCGGTGACGCTTGGCTTGCAAAAAGATGGCCTAATCCAGGTCTCGGGCGTTCCAAGCAACGCCATGCTCATCGTGCGCGGTCAAGACACCCTCTCTCCCGGAACCAAGGTGAAGACCGAGCGGGTCAGCACCGCCTCCAATTCTAAGCCCGCGTCCGGTAGCTCCGGCGCGGCGGTCGAGGGCTAACCTATGAATCTAACTCGAACCGCCATTACCCGCCCGATCTTCATCTTGATGATCATGCTGGCCTCGGTCCTCCTCGGGACCATGGCTTACAAGAGCATGCGTCACGAGCTGAACCCGGAGGTCAGCTTCCCGACGGTGACGGTCACCACCGTGTACCCTGGCGCCGATCCCGACACGGTGAGCACCCTCATCTCGAAGAAGCTCGAGGACGCCATCTCCGGCGTCTCGAACCTTCGCGAGGTTGCGAGCACGTCGCAGGAGGGAGCCTCCATCGTCGTCGCCAACTTCGAGCTAGGCGCCGACATCAACGTTGCCCTGGACGACGTTCGGACCCGGGTCGACGGCGTTATTTCCCAGCTTCCGACCGACGCCGAGCGGCCAACCGTCACCAAATTCGACAACTCGTCGCAGCCGGTTCTGTACCTGGCCTTCACCAGCACCCAACGGGACAGCCAGCAGCTTCGAGACTTGATGGATAACACCCTCAAGGATAAGTTCGGTCAGATTCCAGGCGTCGCCTCCGCGGGAGTCCAGGGCGGCGACGTCCGCGAAATTCAGATCCAGCTCGACAAGGACAAACTGCTGTCTTACGGCGTGGGCGTCGCGGACGTCGCCCGACAGGTTTCCGCATCGACTCTGAACGTTCCTGGCGGCCGCCTCGTGACCGGCGAGCAGGAGTACTCGATCCGCGTTGCCGGCGAGTGGAAATCGACCGACCAGATCCGCAACTCGATCATTACGATCTCAGATCCGAAGAACCCACAAGCCGCCACGCGAAGCGTGCGAATGCGGGATATCGCCACCGTCTCCGATACGGTCCAAGAGCGAACTTCGTATTCCCGGTTGAACTCGCGCGACACTGTCGTTCTCGCCCTTCAAAAGGCGCGCGACGGTAACGCGGTGGAGATTACGAGCCGGGCCGACGGAATCGTCGAGCAGATCAAGAAGCAGTATCCCGACCTTCAGATCACGAAGACCTTCGAGCAGGGCAAGCTCATCCAGAACTCGCTGGACGACCTGAACTTCACCTTGATGTTCGGGGTTGCGCTCGTTTCGATCGTCGTCTTCGTCTTCTTGCACAACTTCCGCGGGACCCTGATCGTCGCGATCGCGATCCCGGTTTGTATTTTCGCCGCCCTTGCGGTGGTCGCCTTGGCCGGATTTACGATCAATAACATGACGATGTTGGCGTTGATCTTGGCCGTCGGCGTCCTCGTCGACGACGCGATCGTCGTCCTGGAAAACATTTATCGCCACTTGAAGATGGGCGAGGACCCGCGAGACGCCGCGATCAACGGTCGAGGCGAAATCGGCTTGGCCGCCATCGCCATCACCATGGCGGATGTCGTCGTCTTCCTCCCGATCGCCTTCATGGGTGGCATCGTCGGCCAGTTCTTTAAGCCGATGGCGCTAACCTACGTCTTCGCGGTTCTCGCGTCGATGTTCGTCTCGTTCACCGTCACTCCGATGCTCGCGGCTCGCTGGTATCGGGCGGGCGAAGA
The DNA here is from genome assembly GCF_000724625.1 of Fimbriimonas ginsengisoli Gsoil 348. Lineage (GTDB taxonomy): Bacteria > Armatimonadota > Fimbriimonadia > Fimbriimonadales > Fimbriimonadaceae > Fimbriimonas > Fimbriimonas ginsengisoli. Next base: position 3,481,228 of record NZ_CP007139.1, read on the forward strand.
CATGGAGCATCCCACCGGCTGGTTCGCCCGCTGGTTCGAGAAAGGATTCGGCAAGCTCGAGCGCGGCTACGGACGAGTCCTCGAGTGGTCGCTGAACCACCGCTGGTTCGTGTTCATCCTTGGTAACTCGGCCCTGGTCTGCATCTTCATGTTCATCGGCGGCGGTTTCGCCGGACTCGGCGGAAAGCCGTTCGAGGCGGCCGCGGTGGGGATGCCGATGCTGAAGATGGCGGTCTTCCTCGGCATCATCGTCTTCATCGTTCACCTCGTGCAGAAGCGGTTCCGGCCGAAGTACATCCTGTACGGATTGCTCTTCGGACTCCTTTTCCCGGCCTCGGCGGTCGTTGGAGGATTCTTCGGCGCATGGAAGAAGGAGGCGCCGTTCAAGTTCGAGTTCATTCCGACCACCGACAACGCCCAGGTCGGCGTCTCGATCAAGATGCCGCCCCAGGCGAGCCTTGCTCGCACCCAAGAGGTGGTAGAGAGGGTCGAGAAGGTCGTCTCGGCGAATCCGAACGTCAAGTACGTTCTATCGAACGTCGGTACGCAGGGCGTCGGCGCCTTCGGCGGCGGAAGCTCCGGCTCGAACTACGCCCAGGTGCTCGCCACGCTCTACGATCGCGGCGCGCTACTGGACAAGCTCCCGTGGAAGAAGCCGACGGAGCGCCTTCGGTGGATTTCGGACACCGCGGTCGCCGCGGACCTCTTGCAGGCCGTCGGCAAGATTCCGGGAGCGGAGCTGAAAGTCTCGACCGTCAATGGCCAAGGCTTCGGTAGTCCGATCCAGATCTCGTTCCGGTCGGACGACCGCGATCTCTTGGTAAAGACCGCGAACAACATCAAGCAGAAGCTTCTCGACGGCGCGATCCGCGGCGTCATCAACCCCGACGTCAGCACGACACCGGGTAAGCCGGAGCTACAGGCGATCCCCGACCGCGCCCGTCTCGCCGATACCGGGCTGACCGTAGGGGATATCGGCAGCACCGTTCGGACGCTGTACCAAGGGGACGAAACCGCCCGCTTCCGGGTCCTCGGCAACGAATACAAGATCCGGGTGCAGCTCAGTCCCAAGGACAAGAACAACCCGCGAATCGTCAACGAGGTACCGGTCGCCTTCAAGCAAGGATCGCCCGTTTACCTGGCCAACGTGACGAACATCATTCAGCGGCCCTCGATCGACAAGATCTCGCGGCGCGATCGAGACCAGGAAGTGCAGGTCACCGCCGACCTTCTCCCCGGCTTTGCGGCCGGTTCGATCTCCGCCCAGATCGATACCTGGATGAAGACGGAAAAGCTGGTACCTGAAGGGGTCACCGTGAAGCCGCTCGGCCAAGCCGACGCCCAGGCGCGAGAATCCGGATTCATCTTCGGAGCGTTCGGCCTCGGACTCTTGCTCGTTTACATGCTGTTGGCGTCGCTGTACGACAACCTCTTGTATCCGTTCATCGTTCAGCTTGCCCAGCCGCAGGCGTTGACGGGAGCGATCCTCGCCCTCGTCCTTAGCGATAAGTCGCTGAACTTGGTCGGCTTCATCGGCCTCATTACGCTCATCGGTCTCGTCGGTAAGAACGCGATTCTGCTCGTGGACTACACGAACACGCTTCGCGCCCGCGGCCGGAATCGCCACGACGCGATCGTCGAAGCGGGTCCGATCCGGCTTCGCCCGATCGCGATGACGACGACGGCACTCGTCATCGGCATCAGTCCGATCGCCCTCGCCATCGGGCGAGGCTCGGAGTTCCGGGAGACGATCGGTATCGTCATCATCGGCGGTATCACCCTCTCCACCCTTCTCACCCTCGTCGTCATCCCGTGTTCCTACACGATCTTCGACGATATGTCGGAAGGAATCGCCCGTCTGGTGGGCCGCTTCCGCTCCTCGCCTCCCGCGGCTCCGGAGCTGCGCACCGAGCCCGACCTCACGTCCGCGGAGAGGTAGAAGCGGCGTCGGCGCCCTTCTCGTCCGCCGGTCGGCGGACGAGAAGGGCTCGGATTATTTGATGCTTGCTTTCCTACGCAGTGTGCATGGAGCGCTGACCGCCTTATGCGGTTTGGCTCTGCTTCTATGCCTGATTCCCGGATACGGCTGGTGCGCCTATGTCGCCGTCGCGGCGGGGTCCTACTTTGCCATCGCTTCCGCTTGGGAGTCTCTTCGAGAGCGCGAGGTAGACGTCAACCTGCTGATGGTGCTCGCCGCCGGCGGCGCGATCGTCGTCGGTCAGCCCGTCGAGGCAGGGATTCTTCTCTTTCTCTTCTCGCTATCGAGCGCACTGGAAGAACTGGCGATGGCTCGTACCAAGTCGGCCATCGAGGCGCTGGTTCGACTCCGTCCGGACGAGGCGATCCTAATACGACCAGCGGGAGACGAACGAGTGCCCGTAGCGACCCTGCGAGTGGGCGATCGGGTTCGGGTGCTGCCGTTCCAAAGTATTCCGGCCGACGGAGTTGTCGCCGAGGGGCAGAGCGCCGTCGACCAGAGCGCGATGACCGGCGAGTCGATACCCGTGTCGAAGGCCGTTCAAGATCGGGTCTTGGCAGGTACCCAGAACCTCGAAGGGATGCTGGTGGTCGTCGTTTCGGCGGAACTCGGAGACACCACGCTCGATAAAATCGTCGGCCTCGTCCAGGAAGCCCAGGAGAACAAGGCAAGTGGCGAGCGAATATCCACCTGGTTTGGCCAACGCTACACCTTCTTCGTATTGGGAGCGTTCGCGCTTTCGCTCGTCGTTCGGTCGATTATCGGAGAGTCATGGCCGGTATCGCTCCGAGAATCATTGACTCTCCTGGTTGCCCTTAGCCCGTGCGCGCTGGTCATCTCCACCCCGGCGACCACCTTGAGTGCTCTGACCTTCGCGGCTCGGCACGGCATGCTCGTGCGGGGTGGAGAATTCATCGAGCTGGCCGGCACGATAGACACGGTAATCCTCGATAAGACCGGGACTCTGACGGAAGGAAAACCGCGACTCGTCGAGATTTGCGTTTGTTCGGGCGGACCAGAAGGGTGCCGCGATGAGAGCGCCTGCTGGCACGGGGGAGGGGAGCCTTCGCCTGCCGCCGCTCATATGCTGCGCCTCGCCGCGTGCGCGGAAAAAGCGAGTACGCACCCGCTGGCCGGCGCCATCGTTGAAGCGGCGGGCAGCTTGGGCCTCGAACTACAGGACCCCTCAAATGCCGCGGTGGTACCTGGGTCGGGAGTGGAATGCGACGTGGACGGCGTGCACGTCAAGGTCGGCCAGCAAAGGTTCTTTCCGAACCTCGATCCCTCTGTGGTCACCCATGTCGCCGAACTGCAGGGCCGGGGGATGACCGTCGCTATTCTTCAAGTTGGCGACCGGTATGCCGCCCTGGGCATGCGCGATACCCCGCGAGAGGGTGTCCAAGATACGCTCGAGGGTCTCCGCAGCTTGGGAGTGAAGCAGATCCTTATGCTGACCGGCGACAGCCGGGAAACGGCGGAGGCGGTTGCCTCCGAGGTTGGAATCTGCGAATTTCGAGCCGGACTCTTGCCGGATGACAAAACCGCGGCGATTCGCGATCTCATTGCTTCCGGTCATCGAACATTGATGGTGGGGGACGGGGTAAACGACGCCCCAAGCTTGGCGATCTCCACTATCGGCGTTGCCATGGGTGGTCTTGGCAGCGACGTGGCCCTCCAATCGGCGGATGTCGTGCTAATGCACGACCGGCTAGACCGCATTCCGCTGCTCATTCGACTCGGTCGTTCGACCAACGCTACGGTGCGGGCAAACCTTTACTTCGCCGCGTCGGTCATCGTCGTTCTCACCTCGGCCTCTCTTTTGGGCCGCCTCCCCCTACCCCTCGCGGTCGTTGGCCACGAAGGATCGACGGTCCTGGTTATTCTAAATGGCTTAAGGATGTTGAGGGGTCCGCGGGAAGCATGACGCTCGGCCAATACCTGCAATCGTGCAATCTGGGCATCGATCGTTCGGTCTCCATCGTCGTCGACGACGCGGCTGTAAGCCGCACGGAATCGTTTTGGAGATCGCGCGGCTTCGAGCTTGGATCCCCGACACCCGGCAAGCTCTGGAGTCGGTCGGAGTACGGCTCAAAGACGTGACCCGCAATCGTTGCGAATGATCTTCGGGACCATATCGCCGCACCTCGAACCCGGTTCGTCCGTCATCATGGTTGAACCTTTTCATCGTATGCGGACACTCACCCTACGAAAGCGCGTATGCAGGTTGTGCCGAACGTGAAGCCGAGGCCGGGAGCCTTGGACATGGCGGCCATCGCCCGGGAACACTACGAGGCGGTGTTCCGGTTTTGCGCGCGCCGAGTCGGGGTAGACCGAGCCGCCGACGTTGCTCAGGAGACATTCGTGACCGCTCAGAAGGTGCTGCATAAGTTTCGCGGAGAGTCGAGCCTATCGACTTGGCTCTTCGGAATCGCGCATAACGAGTGCCGGCGAGATTCGCGCCGAGGCCGTACTGAGCCCATGCTCCTCGAAATGGATCCCGCCCAGCCCGCGATCGGCGTTCACGAGGATGCCCTCGTCGACCGGGAGGTTCTCCGGCAGGCGATGGCTCGCCTTTCGACCGAGCACCGAGAGGTGGTGATGCTTCACGAGCTCGACGGATTGACGTACGAAGAAGTGGCGGGGATCCTCGGCGTCCCGGTCGGTACCGTCAAGTCGAGGCTGCATCACGCATTTATGAACCTGCGAAAGACGATGTTTCCCGCGGCGGAGGAAGTTCGATGAACTTCCGCGACGATCTGAAGGCGTATCTCGACGGTGAATTACCGCCGATTCGGATGGCTGAGATGAGCGAGGCGGTTCAGCGCGACCCCGAGCTAGCGCGCGAGCTGAGCGAACTTCAGTCGATCTCGCTAGCGGTCCGATCCACGGCTCCCGAGTACCGGGTCGTAGGCTTGGACCAGACTCTCCGAGCCCTCTCCCGAAAGGAGCGGCCTAAATTCGGCTGGCTCGCCCTGCCGCTCGGCCTTGGTGCGGCGGCCATCCTGCTGGCGGTTTTCCTGCGCCCGAACCAGATGAACGATGCCGCCGCCTTTCGCAAATCTCCGGCAACCGTCGATTCGCCCATCTCGGTTTTAGCCGGAGCGGCGGCTTCGGATATGGCGAAGTCGGCTCCCAGCAGTCAGGAGAAGGTCGAGGTCCATGCTTCGACCGGCAAAGGTGAGTTCAAGAGTGAACAGGCTCAGTTAAAGGGGGGCTTTGCGTCGCCGGTGGTTCCCCCGGAGGCCAAGCCCAAGCGGTTTACACCGCCTTCGCATGCCGGTCGAACCCAGAAAACAGGGGCGGGCTTAGATCGATCCAGCGCCACGGGTACGGTAACCCTGGGCGGGATATCTACCGGGTCGACCCGTGAAAGTAATTCGAACGCGAACATGGCGAATTCGCCTCCGGTGCTCCTGTCGAACGGGCAGAATCGCACAAAATCGGCTTACGCAAGGCCGGCAACCGATGCGCTGGCGCTCAACTTTAGAGAAAGGCGACCCGCCGCCGAAACTGCTCCGATCGTCATCGAGGCCGTTTCTGTTTCCGACGCGGAGGCTCAGCTCAGGACCGTGATGGCGCCGTACGCCGCACGTTTCGACTTCGCGCGAAAGGAATCGTCGAAGCTCGACGCGAATTCGTCCCAGAATAATCTGGAGGGGTCATCGGGGCCGCCAAGCGAACGACCGAAACCTAAAGGCAATATCTCGGGAGGCAATGCCTTTGGGGGCGGCGCCGGGGGCGGCGGCGCCAGGGGAGGCGGCGGAGGCGGTTTTGGATTCCGTGACGCCAAATCGCCTGGCGATCGCACGATCGTATTCGATGTCCTGGAAGAGCGGGCCGACGAAGCGGTGAAGGCGATCCACCTGCTTGCGGAGAGTACTAAAACGCCAGTGCGTGACTTCAGCGCCGCCAGCAAGTCTTCCGCTGAGAAACAACGGACGGCCGATGCGGTCCCCACGGGCGGGGCGGGGCGGGGAGGGGTCGGCGGTGGTGGTTTCGCCCCCGGAACTCCTCCGGCGGCGAAGGCTCCTTTGGCCGACAAACAGCTAAGCGTGACCGCGGGTAAGAAGATTGGGGCGGCTCGCCGCCGGATCGTCGTCATCATTCACCAAACGCCGCCCAAGGTGGATAAGCCAAGCGAGTAACCTCGTATCGTGACGTCGCTGCAGCAATTCGATATGGACGCCTTCCGAGCGATCCATCTTGGGCTGCATTCGGCGTTCCTGGATCCGTTCTTCTGGGTGCTGAGCATGTCCGGCTTGGGCCAGGTGCAATTTCTCCTCTCCCTTCTCTTTCTGAAAGGGCGCGAGACGAAGTATTACGTGCTACCGCTGCTCGTTACCATCCTCGTCTCCGGACTCCTCGGCGCCCAACTCTTCAAACAGTTTTTCGAGCGCGACCGGCCAAGCAATCTCGCCATCTCGGTTCCGCAAGAGGCGTGGTTGGCCAATAGCTATCCGAGCGGGCACACCACGACCTCCTTCGCGGTTGCCACGATGCTGCTGCTGATGACCTGGGGCTCTCGTTACCGATGGATTGGCCGGTCGGCGTTCGGATGGGCGTTGCTCGTCGGCATTAGCCGCGTCTATCGCGGGGTTCACTGGCCGACCGACGTCTTGGGGGGCGCCTGCATGGGCGTCTTTTGCGCCTGCCTCGTGTATCTCGTTTTGCGAAAGCTAGGCCACGTGCTTCACCTCGACCATCCGAGCGATACGATCTCCGGGCAAGAAATTGGCCGTGGCTGATAAATCCGCTATAAAGCTGCTATGCCGGGTCGTCGAATCGTCATCGCCGGGGGAACCGGATTTATCGGGGAACGCCTCGTCACCGCTCTGCATACGACCGGCGAAGAGGTCGTAGTCCTCTCTCGCCACCACGTCGCCCCGGCCGGGGCTCGCGTGGTGCAGTGGGACGGCCATACCGTCGAAGAATGGGCTAAAGAATTGGACGGCGCATATGCGGTGATCAATCTTGCCGGCGAAACCGTCAGCCAGCGCTGGAGCAGTGAGGCAAGGGCCAGAATCATGCGCTCTCGAGTCGACGGAACGCAGGCGATCTGCCACGCGATCATGCAGGCGGCCCGCCCGCCCGAGCGGTGGATCAACGCCAGCGCGGTAGGGTACTACGGCGACCGGGGGCGGGAGCCGATGGACGAGAGATCGGACGCTGGCCGCGGCTTTCTCGCTGAAACCTGCATCGCTTGGGAGGAGGCGGTAACTCGTTGCGAGGTCTCAAAGACCGCCCGGACGAGGCTCCGGATCTCCATGGTCGTCGGTCACCAGGGAGCGCTTCCTGCCTTGGCGCGCCTCGCCCGGCTTGGTCTCGGCGGCCACGCCGGAAGCGGAGAACAGATGGTCTCCTGGATTCACCTAGACGATCTAGTCGGCATGATCGCGTGGCTGCTCGACATTCCGAACCCGCCGGAGATCGTGAACGCCGCGTCCCCGTCGCCCGTTTCGAACGCCGAGCTCATGAGGGAGGTGCGTAAGCAGCTCAACGTACCGTTTGGCCTTCCCGCCCCGGCTTTCGGAGTCAAGCTCGTCGGCCGCTTCCTCGGTCCCGATGCCGACCTCATCCTGAACGGCGTCCGCGCCGTGCCCACTGAGGCGCTTCGCCTCGGCTTCCGTTTCCACTGTCCCGAGATCGCCGATGCGATCGAAGACGTTCTCGGTAAATAACCTCGGTCCATGATAGAAATCCGACCGATCTGGTCGCTAGACTCGGAAGCGATTCAGCCCCTGGTCGAAGCCAGCCTTTCCGAAGGCTATCGCTTCGTCCAGCGCCTTGTGGACGAATGGCAGACTGGGATCAACCGTTTCGACAAGCCGGGTGAGGCGCTATTCGGCGCCTATCGCAATAATCGCTTGGTCGGGGTTGGGGGCTTACTGCAATGTCCAATACGATGGGACGCGTCCGGAGGGTTTATGTTTTGCCCACTGAAAGGGGAAGTGGCTTCGGATCGAAGCTGGTCCAAGCCGTGATCGCCAAGGCGGGGGAAACCTTCCAAGAATTGGTGCTTTACACTTCCGATGCCGGCCCGTTCTACGACCGCCTTGGCTTCGAGCATAGCGGGGTGGAGAACCCAAGTCACCGGATGCGGCTGCCTGCCCAGACCGCCGGGGGGTAAACTTCCGAGTCGCGCGTCCGGTGCGCCAGTTGCCATGGAAGTCACAAGAGAAGAGCTCAACCCCTGCACGATCAAGTTAACCGTCGTATGCGACGCCGAGCAGGTGAAAGTCGGTTTTGACAAGGCGCTCAAGCAGATCGCCAAAAAGATTAAGCTCCCGGGCTTCCGCCCGGGGCATGCGCCGAAATCGATGATCGAGGGATTGATTTCGAGGGACGAACTGTACGAAACGGCGACCGATATCATCGTCCGCGATTCGTTCAAGAAGGCGCTCGACCAAGAGGAAGTGCACCCTGACACCACCGTCCGCCCGACCGTCGAGCTGATCAAGCTCGATCGCGACAAGCCGGAAGCGGAGTACAGCGCCAAAGTGCCGCTTCCTCCGCAGGTCGAGCTTGGCGACTACAAGGGACTGCCCCTCGAGAAGACCCGCATCGACGTCACGGACGAAGAGCTCGATCAGCAGATCGAGGATTTCCGCAAGCGCAAGCAGACCCGCGAGACGGTCACCGACCGCGGCGTGGAGACCGGCGACGCTGCCGTCGTGAACATCAAAGCTGAGGGCGAAGAGGGTGAAGGTCGAAACTTCATGACGATCGCCGGCCAGATGTTCCCCGCGTTGAACGAGGCGATGGAGGGAATGAAGGTCGAGGAGATGAAGAACCTCGAGCTGAGCTTCCCGGAGAACTTCCAGGAAAAGGATTGGGCCGGTAAGACGCTCAAAGTCCAGCTCACCCTCAATTCGCTGAGCGGCGTCAAGCTGCCGGACGTAGACGACGCATTCGCGCAGAGCCTGCAAACGGAGAACGTCCAAGATCTGCGCAACCGAATCCGTGAAGCGCTCGCTTCCGCGAAGCAGCAGATGGTCCGCGACATGTCGACGGAGCAGCTACTTGAAAAGCTGCACGAGCGAAGTACGGTGCACGTCAGCGACAACATGTGGGAAGCCCTCGCCGCCCAGCGAATGCAAGAGACTGCGCAGGAACAGCAGAAAGCCGGCAAGTCGATGGAGCAGTACGCCGCCGAGAACGGCATGACCGTGGAGGCGTTGTACGATGCGTGGAAGAGCAAGGCGAAGATGCACATCGAGCGCGCGCTGCTCATTCGCGAGGTCTTCACCAAAGAAGGGATGCAGCTCTCGAACGAAGAGTTGAACCGCGAGCTCTACGCGATGGCTGGCGAGTATGGCGTCGAAGCCGAGCAAATGTTCAACATGCTTCGCGAGAACAACGCCCTCGACGAGCTCCAATTCCGCACCATCTCCCGCAAGGTCAGCGACTTCCTCGAAGCCAATGCCGAGATAACCGAAGTCGACCCCGCCGCGCAGGCAGAGCCCGAAGCGGAGCCGGTCGCCGAGGCGAAGCCGGCCAAAGCCTCCAAGAAAAAGGCCGAAGCCTGATTCCGTAGCCCCCTCTCCCTCGTTCGGCACATACATCCGAAGGAGGGAGAGGGGGCTCCGGGCTCCGGAGAGTTACCAGGCGGCTTTGGCGAACGCTTCTAGGTCGTCGTATTTGCCGACCCAGGTGGTGTACATAACGCCGACAATTCCGAGGCCTCGGCCCTTTGCCAGCCAACCTTTGATTGCGCCGACTGGACCATCGTAGTAGCCGGCGAGGATTTGGCGGTGGCCGAGTTTGTCGAAGAATGGGAGGCTCTTTTCCGCCTGGCCGGAGTTCCAGTTCACCACGATGAGATCTTTCGGCAAACCTTCCCACGAACCGGTGAGGTCGCCGTTTACGGCGTAGTAGTTCGGCACCGCGTTGTGATACGGGTCGATCATGTCGGACCAGATGTATCGCTCACACTTCGGGGCGAGGGACTTCGAAACGGAGTTGGCGAACAGGATATCGTCGTTAAGGATCTTTCCGGGAGAGATGCCGCGGCGGGTGCAGGCGTCGCAGAGGTTCATCACCCGGATCTCGTCGTGCGCGTAGAAGATCCGCTCCGGGCCGAACAGCTCGGCGACTCGGCGGAGCTCCGCTTCCTCTAGTTTCCGCGTCTCTGGCTCGCTCAGGCAGATGGCGGTTTTCCCGGTCTCGGTCATCACCGCGTGGAACCAGCTCACCTTTACCCGGTCTCCCTCGCGAAGCGGCGACGACTTCGTAAGCACGATGGGTGGAGACGGGTGAGTGATTTCGAACTCCCCTTTCCAAGGGATGGTTCCGGACTTTGGGTCGGCGATCGGCTCGTAGTCTTCACCCTCTCGAAGCACACGGCCCGAGGCCGTAACCACCTTAACCGGACAGCCGGGGCGGCGGACCACGTTCGTCAAACCCAGCTCCTCGAGCTTCGCGTCGTCGAACCACATCTTGCCCGTGGTTCCACCCCAGACGCCTAGGTAGAGCAACGCCTCTTCGTTCTCGCGGGTGTCGAACGTGACGTCTACCCGCTTCCAGTCAGCGGTCGGCGTGACCGAGACGTCGTGAAAGCTCATCGCCTTCCCATCTTTGTTGAGCGCCATCACGCGCACCGACGAGGCGCTGGCGAAATCTTGCGTTTTTACCCACGCGGAAAGGTTGTAGTGCCGCCATGGACGCACCTTGACCCGCCGCATAATTCGGCAATTCCCGCTGGTCTCTTTCAACGCTCCGGGGTTCTCGATGCGGAGGGAGGTCTTGCCGCCATGGACGGTCTGGTGATCGGCGAACGTGCCGATTCCGATTCCGTCTTGGAACGCGAAGCCGGAGAACTTATCGCCCTGCGCCGTTTCGAAGTCGCCGTTGTCGAATCGGACGTCAGGGTCCGTGGCGATCTGCAATACCCCTCCATGGACCACGAACGGCGCGTCCTTCACCGGCGCCGCCTCCACGAGGTTCGGATTGTGCGCCAGCATCGCATCGGCGTAGCCGACGCTTAGCGCCACCGGGATTACCTCGATGTGAAGCCGTTTGGCCTCGTCCTTGATCGTCTGCACCCGCTTGCGATAGAAGTCGGGATACGGATCGAGCGACTCGATCTTCGTGTCGGTAATGACCATCCCGTTGTAGCCCACCTTCGCCGCCCGCTGAAGAAGCGCTTCAATATGCCCCACCTCCTCCTCTCGAAACAGATTGGTCTGGACGTAAAACCACCGATACTGAAGCGGCACAACTGCCAGCGCGGCAAGCATGCAGAGCATGGGGTCATTGTAGGCCACCGTGGCTTGAGCGTTAAATGTCGACTGACGATTGTCGATTGACAATTGGGAAGACCGGCCGAATTGTCAATCGACAATCGTCAATAGTAAATGTGTCTCAATCCTCGTCGGCGACGACGACGGTGGTGGGGCGGTGGATGAAGACGCCGAGCTCGATGGCGGTTTGATAGTCGAGCGCGTCGGTGGTGACAATCTTCATGCTTCCGCATGCCTCGGAGATCGGGACGATGTCCATCTGGCCGCAGTTGTAGCGGACCATGTGCCCGTAATGCCCCTTGTCGAAGGCGTGAATCGCGTGGACGCCGTACGCTTTTGCCAGAGTCCGGTCCGGTGCATTCGGGGTACCACCACGCTGAATGTGGCCGAGCACGGTCACCCGCATCTCGAATTCGCCGGGGGAAAGCGCTTCGATTTCGTCCATCAACTGAGTGGTCACTCCGCCCAAGTGGACCTCGCCCGATAGGTTTGCCCTGCCTACGTAGTTGTCGTGCAGCTTCGCCCCTTCGGCGACCATCACGACGGTAGAGCCGGTGTGCTTCCGGCGCAGCCGCAGGAAGTCGACGAGGTCCTCGACCATGAACGGGAACTCCGGCAAAAGAATCGCATGCGCCCCGCCCGCAACTCCCGCCCGGAGGGCGATCCAGCCTGCATGGCGTCCCATCGTCTCCACGAACATCACGCGGTCGTGGCTCGTTGCGGTGGAGTGGATTCGGTCGAGCGAATCGACGACCACCTGCACGGCGGTCGAAAAACCGAAAGTGCGGTCGGTGCCCGAAAGATCGTTGTCGATCGTCTTCGGAACTCCCACGATTGGAAGCCCTAACTCACACAGTTGAAGCGCCCCGCTCAAGGACCCGTCCCCGCCGATCACGATCAGGCCGGAAAGCCCGAGGGCATCGGCGTTTCGTTTGGCGTCTTCCAAGACTTCCATCGGAATCCGCTTCACGCCGTCGACGTCTTTCGCGCCGAACCGGCCCTTGTTCGTCGTCTTCAGAATCGTTCCGCCGAGGTGGCTGATGCCGCGGATATCCTGCAGCTTCAACTCCCGGTAGCAAGGTGGGCTGAGAAGCCCTTCCCAACCGCGCTCGAATCCGATGAACTCGTATCCCAGCGGGTAGCCCGCTCGGACGATGGCGGCGATGACGGCGTTAAGACCCGCGCAGTCGCCCCCGCTGGTCAATATTCCAACTTTCTTCATAGGGAAGCTGTGTTCTCTCAACCGGCGCCGTTGCCGTCGAATCCACAGTATGGCTCACGGGGAGGGTGTTGGGGTGTTGAGGCGTTCCGCTTCGCTGGTGTTGCGGAATTGGCATGAGGCTTTACATGATCGCTGGGCGGATGACACGTTTGGGTCGCACGGGCGTCAATCCCGCCGGCCCAACACCGTAACACCCTTCCGCCCCGTTGCGCTACCTTGGAACCCCGCGCCGTAGAAATGAGTAAGCTGACCGAAACCGTAAGGCGAGAGCGCTCGAGCCGGACGGTGACCAGATCAGCCGAGGAGGCAAACATTTAAATGGGGATCCCTTATGTGATCGAACAGACGGCGCGAGGCGAGCGCAGCTACGACCTCTGGTCAAGGCTTCTAAAGGACCGCATCGTGTTCTTGGGTACGCCCGTCGACGATTACGTCGCGAACCTTATCGTCGCGCAGCTCCTCTTCCTGGAAAAAGAGGATCCGGATAAGGATATCGACTTCTACATCAATTCACCCGGCGGCTCGGTAAGTGCCGGCCTCGCGATCTACGACGCCATGCAGATCATCAAGCCCGACGTGGCCACCATCTGCATCGGACAGGCGGCTTCCATGGGCGCCGTCCTGTTGGCGGGCGGAGCCGCGAAGAAGCGTTACTGCCTCAAGCACGCGCGGGTCATGATTCACCAGGTCTCGGCCGGGTTCCAAGGAACCACCGCCGATATCAACGTACAGGCCGCGGAGATCAACCGTTACATGGATATCCTCATGGGAATCCTTGGCCACCACAGCGGCAAAGACCCCGAGAAAGTGCGAAAAGACTGCGACCGCGACTACTTCATGTCGGCGGAAGAAGCCGTCGACTACGGCATTGTTGACAAAGTGCTGGAAAGCGCCGCACGATAGTTAATGCCGATGAGGACGACCGAACGACGAGACCAATGCTGCCTCTGCGGCAAGACGAAGGAGCAAGTAAAAAAGCTCATCGTCGGCCTTCATGGCGCGGTCTGTTCGGATTGCATCGACCTCTGCAACGACATCCTGGCGAACGAGCCGGATAAAGTCAGCGGAGGCTCCAGCTATTCCGGACCCTCGGTCGTCCGTCCCTCGGCAGCGGCCGCGATGCGGGGAACCCTCCGCTACGTTCCGAAGCCGAGGGAAATCGTCGAATTTCTCGACCAGTACGTGGTCGGCCAGCGAGCCTCAAAGCGAGCGCTCGGAGTGGCGGTTTACAACCACTACAAACGGATTCACGAGCCGCCGGATGGGGTGGAGCTGCAGAAGAGCAACATCCTGATGGTCGGCCCAACCGGCTGCGGAAAGACGCTGCTCGCCCAAACCCTGGCACGGATGCTCAACGTTCCGTTCGCCATCGCCGACGCCACCGCATTGACCGAGGCGGGCTACGTCGGTGAGGATGTCGAGAACATCCTCCTCAAGCTTTACCAGTCGGCCGAACAGCTCGATTCCCGCAACCCCAAACAGCTCTGCGAGCGAGGAATAATCTACGTCGACGAAATCGACAAGATCGCCCGCAAAGGGGACAACCCCTCCATCACACGGGACGTTAGCGGGGAAGGGGTGCAGCAAGCGCTCCTCAAAATTCTTGAGGGCACCCTTGCCAACGTGCCGCCCCAAGGTGGCCGCAAGCACCCGCAGCAGGAATATCTGCAGATCGACACCACCAACATCCTGTTCATCTGCGCCGGCGCATTCGAGGGGATCGAGGAGATGATCCGCCGCCGGATGAAAGAGAATGTCATGGGGTTCCGCGCCTCGCCCGAGTCACGAAGCGAGCGGAAGAGCGATATCATTCGCCACCTCATGCCCGAGGACCTGCTTCACTTCGGCCTCATTCCGGAGTTCATCGGCCGTCTGCCCGTCATCGCAACCCTCGATCCGCTCGACGAAGAAGCGCTGACCAGCATTCTCACCGAGCCGCGCAACGCGGTCCTCAAGCAGTACGCCAAGCTGTTTGAAATGGACGGCGTCGAGTTCATCGTCGACCCCGCCGCCGCCCGCGAAATCGCCCGCGAGGCGCTGAAGCGCAAGACCGGCGCCCGCGCCCTTCGCGCCATCGTCGAGCAGATCGTCCTCGACGTCATGTACGAAGTCCCAAGCTCGCTCGACATCCGCCGAGTCATCCTCCCCCGAGGAATCCTAGAGGGCTCCGCCCACCCCATCCTCATGACCGAGGACGAGATCAGGCAAGCGAGCTGAGCGTGGCACGGGCTTCTAGCCCGTGTGTATCACGACCCTCCTGGTCGTGGGAATGAGGCCAGGGGCAGGATGCCCCTGGGACCCACTGGCTGGAAGCCAGTGCCACGTCCGGAATTCTCCACCCCCAACCCCCTCCTCATCGCACAATGCATCGACGAGGAGGGGGCTCCGGACTTTGGGGGCTGCCGTTGGGGTAAGCCTAGGGCATGACATTGCCCCGACCCGAATACCCCCGCCCGCGTCTTGTTCGTGAAGAGTGGCTTTGTTTGAACGGGGAGTGGGAGTTCGGCACCGACCCGGTGCGGCAGGGGCTCACGGAACGGTACTTCGAAGGCAGGGAATTCCGAGGGCGGATTACCGTTCCGTTTGCTTACCAGTGGGCAATGTCCGGATTGGGAGATCGGGCCGTAGAAGAGGTGGTCTGGTACACGCGAGACTTCGAGGTCCCCGCGGAGTGGATTGGAGAAGATTCGGACCTTCTGCTCCACTTTGGAGCCGTCGATTACCAGTGCACCGTGTGGGTAAACGGAAAAGAGGTCGGTCATAACACGGGCGGTCATGTTCCGTTTTCGTTAAACATCGCGCCCTACGTCAAGGCCGGCGTCAACCGCGTCTATGTGCGAGTCGACGATCCGCAAAGTCCCTACCAACCCCGGGGCAAGCAAGCCGTTAATGCGGTCAGCCGCTCCTGCGATTACTATTGCACGACCGGAATTTGGCAGACCGTGTGGCTAGAGCCGGTTCCGTCGCTCCGCATTGAAGACGTGGTGGTGACCTGTGAAACGGAAGCGACTCACTCCGAGAGCGCGCTCAACCTCAGGATCATGCTGCATGCTCCCGCGATCGATCTTCGGATCGGCGTGCGAGTGTTCGACGGGTCGACCGAGGTCGCTACATGCGAGGCGAAAGCAATCAACGGCTTGGTCAACGCGCGACTTCCTTTGAAGGATGCGAAGCTCTGGAGCCCGGAATCGCCGAATCTCTACGACATAACCTTAGAGCTCAAGTCAAACGGCGACGTTCTCGATACCGTTCGAACCTACGCCGGTTTGCGAAGCATCGAGGTTCGTGAGCGCAAGATCTTCTTGAACGGCGAGCCGGTCTATCTTAAGATGGTGCTGGATCAGGGATATTGGCCCGAATCCGGCATGACCGCTCCCTCCGACGAAGCCCTCCGACGAGATGTCGAGATCACCAAAGAGATGGGATTCAATGGTGCTCGGAAGCACCAGAAAGTCGAGGATCCGCGCTGGCTCTACTGGTGTGACAAACTCGGCCTCCTTGTGTGGTCGGAGATGCCGAACGCCCGCGCATGGTCGCCGGCGGCGGAGGAGATGTTCATCTTCGAGTGGGAGCGGGCGGTTCGTCGCGATATGAGCCACCCGTGCGTCATCGCCTGGGTCCCGCTTAACGAAAGCTGGGGGGTGCCCGCGCTTGACACCGACCATCCTGGACAATTCGCCTTCGTCGAACGGCTGGTCGCCCTCACCCGCCGCCTCGACGGCACCCGTCCGATCATCGACAACGACGGCTGGGAGCATTCGGACGTCGGCGATATCTTCGCTATCCACGACTACACCGCGACGGGAGGCGAGCTGATCGCCCGATACAAAGAGACCCTCGACGGAGGGCCGATGATCACTAAAGGGTGGGGTCGGCACCCGCGAGAGTATTTCGCCAAGGGGGCAAAATATCGTGGCCAACCCGTCATCCTCAGCGAAGTCGGCGGGTTCCTAAGCATCCCGCCGGACGTCGACCCAGAGAAGCTTGACCACCTCTACGGGGCTTACGGCTCGTCTCGCTCACCCGAGGATCTTCTCACTAAGTACGAGGACATCATGCGAGCGATCGGCTCGCTCCCGTTCGTGTCCGGTTTCTGTTACACCCAGCTAACCGACGTTGAGCAAGAGATCAACGGACTCGTCGACTACCATCGAAACCCAAAGGTCCCCCTCTCCGAGATCGCCCGCATCCACCGTGAGTCGTTTGGAAGTTAGCTCTTCGTTCCGGCCGTAACCCGAACCGTGTCCCCTTCCTTCACGCCGGACTTGATCTCGACGTAGGTTCCATCGCTGGCGCCGACCTCCACCACGTGGGGCGTCCAGTCCTTTCCTTCGAGCACCATCACCACCGGTCGATCCTGACTGTCTTTGTCGACGGCTCCGACCGGCACCGCCACCACGTTGGTGGCGCGGCCGGTTTCGATACCGAGCGATTGGACGACCGCGCCCGGCTTCACGAGGCCGTCGTCGTTTCGGAAGCCGACGAGCGCTTGGTGCTTGACTCCGCCCCCTGCCGTTTGGGGCAGCGTTCGAAGGCTCACCACCCAGCCGTCGAACGGCTTGTCCGGAAAGTCCGCGAAGCGGATCACCACCGGGCTGTTCTCTTTCAAGCGGCCAAACTGCTCCGGTTTAAGATCGGCGAGCACTTTCAAATCTTTCAGGTTGACGATCTCGGCCAAGACTTCGTTTTTATCGTTTCCGACCACTTGCCCGGAGGCGGCGTGCAAAGCGACGACGGTTCCGCGTATCGGCGAAGTGATCTCCGTCTGCCGAGCACTCGCCTTAGCCGACCGTCGGCCCGAACGAGCGTTGCCAAGCTGGTCCTTGTAGGTCTGGATGTTCTGTTGGTATTCGGCCTGGGCTTGCTGGACCGCGGCTTCCGCCGCGCGCCGATTCTCTTCCGCTTGCTGCAATGCGGTCGCATCTCCGCCCGGCGCCGTATTCGCGCGGGCGTCGCGCTCCGCCTTTCTCGCCACGTCGAGTTGCCTCTGCGCCGCACGAAGCGAGTCGTTGAGCGTATTTCGCGCATTCGAGTAGGCGGATTCGGCCTGCTGCTCCGTTGCGGTGGCATCCGAGAGGCTCGCGTCCGCCTCCGGGATCGACAGCTTCATAATCACTTCGCCCTTGCCGACCTTTTTCCCAACCGTGACATACACCTGCTCGAGAGGCGCGTTATACGGTGGGTGAACGACCGCTTCGGATGCCGGCGGAACGTAAAGCTTCCCGTCGAACGTTTCGTAAGCGACGATATCCCGGCGGGCGGCTTTCGCTGGACCGGGTGGAACGACGGCTTGAGGCCGGCCTTCGGGCTTATCCGATATCCCGCTAGACCCTGCCGATCCACATCCCGCCATCAATCCGCCCGCCGTGATCGCGATAAACACGCCCGCCAGACTCCTCGTCGCTCGATACATCGATTTACTCCCCGCGAGTTTTATCAACCCACATCATTGCGGACCTGTGCTTGACCTTCTCCTGTTCCTGTCTTGCCCTTGTGATTGAGCCCCTACATCCGAAGGATGTGTACCCGCAGGTTGGCTCGTACCTGCGGACAGCCGCTGTCAATCCGCAAGGTTAGTCAGTAGACGAAACATGCTCGCGCAGGTACGAACCAACCTTCGGCTAGAACGCTTCGCGTTAAGGCCGAAGTTACGGGGGATCATCGGCGAGGACGCCGACGCTACTGATTCCAATGCGGGTCTTCTTCCTGCTAAGATTCGCTCATGCGCCGTACGTACGTGTTTCTCGGGCTCTCATGTCTCGTCTTCGGCACCGCAATCGGTGCTCCGCGCCAGGAACCGTTGGCGGAACAGCAGTTCAAGAACATCGTTTCCTTCAAGGGTGAAAAGGCGGCCGACGTCATGCCCGCGATGGAGTTCATGTCGGGATCGCTGAAGGTCGAGTGCGACTACTGCCATACCGACGACCGAGCCAGCGATGCTAAGGAAGAGAAAAAGACGGCGCGCGAGATGATCGCGATGCAGCGTGACATTAACGCGAAGCACTTCGGCGGACGAAACGTGATCACCTGCGCCACATGCCACGGCGGCAAAACCCACCCGACCCCAGTACCGCCCATCGAGGGGCTGGAAGTTCGGGCTCGCCGCAGCGATTCCGTCGCCCCCGCCCAGGTGTTGCAGGCGTACGGCAAAGCGGTAGGAGGCGATGCCGCCAAGGTTCGCGCGGGCGTTCGATTGGAAGGAACCACCACGCTGAAGGGTGAAAAGACCCGCG
The DNA here is from genome assembly GCF_000724625.1 of Fimbriimonas ginsengisoli Gsoil 348. Classification (GTDB taxonomy): domain Bacteria; phylum Armatimonadota; class Fimbriimonadia; order Fimbriimonadales; family Fimbriimonadaceae; genus Fimbriimonas; species Fimbriimonas ginsengisoli. The sequence continues at coordinate 3,499,900 of NZ_CP007139.1, forward strand.
TCGAGGCGATCTACGCCGGTGACAAGTATCGGTTCGTGAACCACGAGAAGAAGGGCGACAAGCCCGAAGGATTCAACGGCTCCATGGCCTGGTTCAGCATGCCCTACGGCATCCAGCCGGTGCCCTTGCAGTACGCCGTCCAGTTCGTAAACCAGCGCCAGGTTTTCACCGGCCCGGATTCGCTGCCGAAGCTGCAGAACCTTACCGGCGGAACCGCGAAGCTCGATGGCCGCGATAACCTGGTCGTGACCGGCTTCCAGCCGGATAAAACGAGGATTTCCCTTTACTTCGACAAGCAGACCGGTCTCCTGGGCCGAGCCGCCTTCTACTATCCGACCATTCTCGGAACCATCGTCCGGATCAACGACTACTCCGACTACCGAAAGGTTGAGGGCGTGCCGTTCCCGATGACCGTCAAGATCCATTCCCCCGAAGGCGAGATCGTTCAGCAATTCCGCTCCGCCCGTCTCGATCCGAAGGTCTCCGCAACCACCTTCGACCCGCCGAAGAAGTAACCAAACGTGGCACTGGCATCTTGCCAGTGCGTATCACGACCATCCTGGTCATGTGAACGGGCCAAGGGCAAGATGCCCTTGGGACCCACTGGCTTGAAGCCAGTGCCACGAGCGAAATGAAAAACTGGGCGGCAAATTTCGAATATAGTGCGGCGCGTATCCACCGTCCGACTTCCGTCGAACAGATCCAGGAGATCGTCCGCGGAAGCCGGAAGGTACGGGCGCTCGGCAGCCGCCACTCGTTCAACGACATCGCGGACACGCCCGAGGACCTCGTGTCGATGGAGCACCTGCACCAAGTGCTCGCCATCGACCGCGAAAAGCAAACCGTCACCGTGCAAGGCGGCACCGCTTACGGCCAGCTCTGCGGTGAGCTGCACCGGGAAGGGTTTTCCCTTCCCAACCTCGCCTCTCTCCCACACATCTCCGTCGCGGGCGCCTGCGCCACCGCCACCCACGGCTCCGGTGTAGACAACGGCTGCCTTTCGACCGCCGTGGTCAGCATGGATGTCGTCGTCGCCGATGGCTCGCTGGTTAACTTTACGGGGCGCCAGCTCGATGGAGCAGCCGTGGGTCTCGGCGGCCTGGGCGTGGTCACGTCGCTTACTTTGAAGCTCGCCCCGACGTTCGAGCTCGCCCAAGACGTTTACGAAGAGCTGCCGTTTGAGCAGGCGACGGCAAATTTCGAAGAGATCGTTTCCAGCGCGTACAGCGTCAGCTTCTTCACAAGCTGGAGCGGCCAGAAGATCGACCAAGTTTGGGTCAAGCGCCGCACCCCTTCCGAACCACGGTCTGAATTCTACGGAGCTGCTGCCGCGACGAGCGCTCGCAATCCGCTTCCCGGCTTTTCCCCCGCGAACTGCACCGACCAGATGGGGATCGCCGGACCTTGGCATGAGCGGCTTCCTCACTTCCGAATGGAGTTCACCCCCGGCAGCGGGGAAGAGCTTCAGGCCGAATACCTAATCCCGTTTCCCAACGCGGTCCCGGCTCTCCGGGCGATCGCCGAGTTGGCCGACCAGATCGCCCCCCTCCTCCACATTTCCGAGGTCCGAACGATCGCCGCCGACGAGCTTTGGATGAGCCCGTTCTATCGGCAACGCTGCATCGCTATCCACTTCACGTGGAAGAAAAACTGGGCGGCCGTCCAGCGCCTGTTGCCGATTATCGAAGCCAGGTTGGCCCCCTTCCAAGCTCGCCCGCACTGGGGCAAGCTCTTCATGATGCCCCCGGCGCAGTTCCAACCTCTCTTCGAACGCCTGCCGGATTTTCGAGCCCTGCTCACCACCCACGACCCCGAAGGAAAGTTCCGAAACCCGTTCCTAGACCGCGTTCTGAGCTAGCCTCGTTGTGGCATGGGCTTCCAGCCCATGCGTATCACGACCATCCTGGTCGTGACATTAGCCAAGGGCAGGATGCCCTTGGGACCCACTGGCTGGAAGCCAGTGCCACGTTCGAACAATGGCGCTCCGGAGGGAGACCGACCCTAAAAGTTATCCAGCTCGTAATGCTGCCGACCGGGAGCGGCGAAGAGCTCCTTGACTTGCTCCATCGTGAAGCCGCCTCGAATCGGACGGGACATCGTATGCCCTCGTTGGTGTTCTTCGAACCCCTCGCAGACCTGGCTCATCGCACCGTCGATCCCTGGCTCACTCGGAAGAAGGAAGCTCATCGTAGAATATCCGCGGCTCTTGGCATGCTCCGCCGCTGCCACAAATAGGTTCGTCAACGCCCCGGAATGTCCAGGTAGCGCGCACGCTTCGTCGACCGAACCCTCGTTTTGGCCGAGCGTCGCCGAGAGATAGGCGACGAGCTCGCCACCCGACCAAGCCCCCAGCGTCTTCCGCTCCGACTGCTCTAAGCGGGTTCGGGTTGCGATATCCCAGCAAGTCTTATTCCTGACGTGGCTCAGTGGGCGGGTTGCGTTGAAGACCTCGTAAATCTGAGCCATCGCCTCGAGAGGCCAGGTATCGCTGGTGAGTAGGGCAACACGGTACTCCTCGTCTCGAACGGGGAACTCGGTCCGGACCTTCCCCTGGCGCATGGTAAGCGGCGTTCGCGCCCACCCGTAACGCTCATAGTGATGGTGGGTTCCGGTGAACAAGAACGACCAGGCGCATCCCTCCCGCTCCATCAATTCGATCGCCTGCTCGAGTAATCGCCCGCTATGGCCGTGACGACGCGCATCGTCGTAAGTCGCCACGCTCCCGATCCCGCCGACTCGCACCGGCTGGCCCGAGGCATCCCGTAAGTCTCGAATAAAGACGTCGACGGCGGAGACGATTCGGCCGTCCTCCACCGCCACCCGAGTGTGTTCCAGTGATCGCCCGGCCGTGCTGTCGCTAAGGGTTTGAAACAACCAGCCACCTACCCCGAAGACGCCCGTCCAAAGCGCCATCGCCTGGTCCCATTCCCCATGCCGTATCGCCCGGTACTCAACCACGAGAGCAGTCTATCCCGGATTGAACCGGTACAGAGACTCGCAACCCACGTGAGCACTTAACTGTAAATAGCGGTCGACGGAGCCGCTTCGGACCGTCTTTTGTTCAGTGCCGAACGAAGGGCGTGATCGCCTTGCGGTACCAAACATGTTATTAGCACAAACAAATATTTCGCCGGAGTTCCTTCGCTTTTGGTGGGTTCTCATCCCCCTCTTCTTTATCGTTCTTTTCAAGCCGATCCTCCGATTGCTGCTGGGAATGGTCATTGTTCCCGAGGACCGAATCGGTATCGTGGTGAAGAAGTTCGTACTTCTCGGCGCGAACAAATCACTTCCCGACGGCCGCATACTCGCCACTCGAGGCGAAGCGGGTATCCAAGCCCGTTCGCTGGCGCCTGGAATCTACTGGATGATGTGGCCGTGGCAGTTCACGGTAACCATGCAGCCGTTCACCGTCATTCCGGAAGGAAAGGTCGGACTCGTCCTCGCCAACGATGGCCACGAGCTCCCCACCGGAAACATCCTCGCCCGTAAGGTCGACTGCGACAACTTCCAGGACACCATCTCGTTCCTCGATCGAGGCGGGCAAAAGGGAAGGCAGACCCATATCCTTACCTCCGGCACCTACCGGATCAACACCCTCGCCTTCACGGTAACACAGGCGCCGATTACGGTGATCAAGGAGAACATGCTCGGCATCGTCACCGCGCTGGACGGCCAGCCGATTCGACGCGGCCAGATCGCCGGCGAACACGTGGAAGCGCACAATAACTTTCAGGACTTCGACGGCTTTCTCAACTTCGGCGGATGCCGGGGCCTGCAGCCGCAGGTAATTCTCGCTGGAAGCTACTTCATCAACACCTGGGCAATTCAAATCGAAGAGGTCCCAATGACTGAGGTGCCGATCGGGCATGTGGGGGTCGTGATCTCTTATGTGGGAGACGACGGCAAAGACGTCACCGGCGAAACCTTCAAGCACGGAAACATCGTGGAGAAGGGATACCGAGGTGTTTGGATGGAGCCGCTCGGTCCTGGTAAGTATCCAATCAACAAGTACACCATGAAGGTCGAGCTCGTCCCAACGACGAACCTCGTCTTGAACTGGGCGAATGCGCGGACCGAGTCGCACAATCTGGACCGCAATCTCTGCACCATCACCGTGCGAAGCAAGGACGGCTTCCCGTTCAACCTCGACGTGTCGCAGATCATCCACGTCCCCGCCACCGAGGCTCCCAAGGTAATCGCGCGCTTCGGCAGCATGAACAACCTCGTTTCACAAGTGTTGGAGCCGACGATCGGCAACTACTTCCGAAACAGCGCGCAGGATAGCGACGTCATCAGCTTCCTCAGCACCCGTAAGGAGCGCCAAGCCTCCGCTAAGGATCATATCCGCGAGGTACTGGAGGAGTACAACGTCAACGCCGTCGACACCCTGATCGGCGACATCGTCCCGCCCGACGCGCTAATGAAGACCCTGACCGATCGAAAGATCGCTCAGGAAGAGGAGAAGACCTACGAGAACCAACGCATGGCACAGGAGAAGCGGCAGACGTTGGAGAAGGAAACCGCCATCGCCGACATGCAGCGGGAGATCGTAAAGGCGCAGCAAAACGTCGAAATCGCCCAGCGCACCGCCGACTCGGCGGTGAAGAAAGCGGAAGGCGATGCCGCTAGCCTGCGGCTGCAGGTCAGTGCCGAGTCGGAAGCGACCAAGATCCGGGCGAACGCCGAAGCCGAAGCGACGAAAGCGCGCGGCGCCGCGGAAGCGGAGTTCACCAAGATGAAGGCGGGCGCCGACTCCGAGCGGATCTCCAAGACTGGTATCGCGGAAGCCGAGAAGATCATGGCGATCGGTAAATCGACCGCCGAAGCGTACGAGCTTCAGGTGCGGGCGATGGGTGGCGATAACTTCACCCGCTTCAAGATCACCGAAGAGATCGGCCGCGGCAAGATCAAGATCATCCCCGACCTGATTGTCAACGGCGGCGGAGACGGTTCCGAAGGGACGATGAACGGCCTCATGGGGCTGCAGCTACTTCAGATGCTGCAATCTCGGACGGATAAGGAAGCCGCCGTCGATCTGGTCACCCCCGTAGCGCCCGCGGTCTAACCCGTAGCGTCGGCGCCCCCGCCGATGATCCGGACTCCCTCACCCCCAACCCCCTCTCCCTCGTTCGGCACGAACATCCGAAGGAGGGAGAGGGGCTCCGGAGCGTTCTCTTTATGCAGTTGGCGGCGTTCCGGGATCGTTGACGACTGGGGGCGCCGCCGGCTCATCGCGGGTCACTACTATGGTGTAGTCGGCTGCGAACACCGCGACGGCGGCGACGGCGGCGAGAGTGGGCGCAAGCAGCACTCCGACGAGCCCGATCGACACCGGAAACTCGATCACGGTTTTGCCGTGGCTATCTTTGATCGCGATATGCCGCACGTTCCCCTCGTGGATAAGGTCCCTTACGGTGTCGATCAGCCCGTCGGCGGTGATCTTGATTTCTTCGGTTACGGAGTTCGGCATTTCCTTATGATTGCGCGGATTCCCCTTTTAATGTTGCGCATCCGGGGCCAGGTACGGGTGAAAGAACGTGACCGTTGTCTCGGCCGACTCAGACTCCCCTTTCCACAGCTCGGACCCTACCGGCTTTTTTTCACGCTTCCGCGATAGATTTAAGCCACTGCCAACGACTTGACATGCCGAAGGAGAACGAATGGTCAATAAAACGACCGAAGCAGAACCCAAGAGCATGACGCCACTAGAACGTGCACCGACCGCGCCGCAATGGCAGCGCGAAACCACGGAAGCCATGACGGACGAATTACCTAAACCACGAGCCACGAAGCCAGAGGAGCTCGTGCAACTCTTCTCGGGCGAGATCTGGCGATTCGTTTCGTCTCAGTTGCCGAAGCGCGAAGATGCGGAAGACGTTGTGATGGAAGTCTTTGCCGCCGCCTTTGCCGTCTTCTCCAAGGTCGAACGCGCCGACGATCAGCGCCTCTGGCTGCTGGCCGTCGCCCGTAAGAAGGTCGCCGACTGCCTTCGACGGCAATACCGCCGGGCCGAGCGGCCCTACTCCGAAGTGAGTGAGGCCGCGTCTGCCCCGGCAGCAAGCGAAATGCAGCTCGCAACCCGGGGCGCTTTGGAGCGCCTGCCGGACAACCAGCGCGAGGTGCTGGTTCTGAAATACATCAACGGCCTCAGCACCGAGGAGGTTGGAGTGGTGATCAAAAAGTCGCTCGCCGCCACGAACAGCCTGCTCCAGCGGGGCCGGCAAGGACTGCGAGAAGCGCTCGGCCCCGCCTTGGGTTTGCCGGCAGCCGAGAGCTATGGAGAAACGCGATGAACGAAAGAATTGAAGATCGAGACATCCAGGAGGCAATGCGAATGAGCTTAGTAAGTGAGGAACCCTCGGAAAACCTGCTCCGAAATCTGAGAGTGATGGCGAAAGAAGCCGCCCCCCGCAAACGCCGTTTGTGGCGTCCCGGCCTTGCTCTGGCGGGGACGGTGGCGGCGGGAGTGATCATCGCCTCGCTATCGATGCTCCCCACGAAAGCCTCGGCCAAGACGTTCGAGCTGATCGAGAAGGCGGCGCAGAAGGTGCGAACCTTCCGGTTCTCCATCGACTCTTCCGAGTCCGGAAATCACGAGTTTCTGACGATCGCCGGCGCCGACGGCAGGTTTACGATGAGGACGAACGAGGGCTTACTGATGCGGTTCGATGCCTCTTCGCTCAGTTTCTATGACCCCAAGGAGAACGTCGTCACCAGCTTCAAGCTCGGTGGTCTCGTCGACCTCAAGCAGGTGGCAAAGCAGGTTCAATCCGGCCTCGAGGAAGGGTTCGATCACATGGACCTGAAGAAGATGCTCAAGGACTATCGCGACAAGTACGGCAAAGATCAAATCCAAATCTCCGCCGTAACGAGCGAGGGCGGAAAGGATGTCTACCACGTCACCATGCAATCCAAAACCGATCCCGACCGGGTTGAGATGCTGGTGGATGCGTCTACCGACCTTCCCGAGCAGATCGTAGTCACCGGTAAGGAGCGGGACGGCTCTTGGCGTCAAACCTTGAAGATGGGAATGCACTTCGGAACGGAGATTGACCCCAAGGAGCTCAATGTCGACTTTCCCGCAAGTGCCAAGAAGGTCGATATCGACCTCGGCGCCCTGGTCGGCGACGCCATGAAAGGAGTCGAAGCCGTCGGCTCCGCCTTCGACAAGATCGGCAAGGATCTCGGCAAAATCAAGTAGCCCCGTAGTGCCGCCTTCCCAGGCGGCATCTCCTCCAGTGTCCCCCCGGCATCCTGCCGGGCGAAGGCACTGGAGGTTTACGTTTTGGAAAACGTCCTACTTGGTAGGCAAGATCCGGGTGGATTGATAGCCGATCAAATGCCACCTCCCATCCTCGCGCACGTAAACGCGGAGGATCTGGAGCCAGTTGTCCATCTTCGGCCCTACGCGATTCCAAGTGAATGCATTCGCTCTTTAGCTCAATTCTTGGATCTTTCGGCCGTTTTCCCTTGGAAGTCGGGATTTGGCACTGACCCGCCGGTAGTCCGCTCTACTTCGCCTTGATCGGCTGGACGGATCCGGACGGTGGCTTTTTTGAACTCCGGCATCGCGCTGGTCGGATCGTACGCGCGGATCGTAAGGAGGTTGGCCGATTTTCTTCCCGCCCAATGATAGGGGATGAAGACCGTATCCGGGCGAATCGTGGTCACCACTTTCGCCTGGAGCGTTACCGATCCGCGCCGGCTCTCCACAAGAACCCAATCCTTGTCTTTGATTCCGTACGCCTGAGCCAAAGCCGGATGGATCTCCACGAACGGCTCGGGACATTGGTCGACGAGCGCGCCGATGCGCCTTGTCTGAGTCCCGCTTAGATACTGAGAAACCACCCGGCCGGTGGTGAGGATAATTGGATACTCCTCGTCGGGTTCTTCCGCACTTGGCCGGTATCGCACCGGATTGAAGTGCGCCTTCCCGTCCGCGGTGGGGAACTTGAGGTCTTCGAACAGGCGAGGGGTGCCCGGGGTGCCCAATGTCCGGGCAAGGCCAAAAGATTCCATGCTCCTTCTCAAGTCGCTCGTAGGTCATGCCGTAATAGCTGACCGTGCTGAAGCGGGACGCGACGCGGAGCTCGTTGAAAATGTCCTCCGGCGTCTTAAAGTGGTCGAAGTACTTACCCTGACCGAACCTCCTTCCTAGCTCCAAGACGATGTCGGTATCGCACTTCGCCCTTCCCGGAGGGGTTACCGCGGCGCGAATTCGGTTGACCCGAGCCTCGCCGCTGGTCACGGTTCCTTCCTCCTCCTCGTGGAGCGATCCGGCCATAACGATATCGGCATGCTGCGCCGTCTCGCTTAGGAAAAAGTCGATGGCCGTGTAATGCTCCAGCCGGCTGAGCGCTTCCCGCGTGAAATTGCTATCCGGAAGGGAAACAAGCGGATTGAAGCAGATAGAGATGAGCGCCTTGATCTCGCCCGAGTGGATCATCTCCATGATCACCGGCGCCGGGTGCCCCTTTCGCGGGATCTCGCTCTCGTCGCAGCCCCAAACCCCGGCAATATAGGCGCGGTGCTCTGGGTTCTCGATATCGCGATTGCCGGGCAATTGGTCGCATTTGTGACCGTGCTCGCGACCCCCTTGGCCATTCCCTTGACCGGTGATCGTGCCGTATCCACACCCCGGACGTCCGATTCGTCCCGTCGCTAAGACGAGGTTGATGCACGACAGCACGTTCTCGGTTCCTTTCGTGTGTTGCTCAATCCCTCTCGCATGGAGCAGGAAGGAGCTCTTTGCCTCCCCCCACATCCGCGCGGCTCGGACGATATCCTCCAGATTCACCCCTGTAATTCGAGCCGCGTCTACGAGGGAAGTTTCCATCGCCGCCGCCTCGGTGTCGGCCCATCCGCTTGTGTAGTTCTCGACGAACTCACGGTCGACCAAGTTTTCCTCGACGAGAATCCGGAGCATCGCCACGAAGAGGGCGGAGTCGGTACCCGGGCGCACCGGAAGGTGAAGATCGCATGTCCGAGCGAGTGGCGTCACTCGCGGGTCGATCATGATGAGCTTGCCGCCGCGGTCGCGCGACCGCCAGATGTAATCCGTGGTAATCGGCGCGCACTCGGCGACATTGGTGCCGGCGCACATGATTACGTCCGCGAGCGGGATGTCGGTCCAGGCGCCCGCCGCGCGATCCACTCCGAACGCCTTCTTGTTTCCCGCTCCCGCCGAGACCATGCAGAGCCGACCGTTGTAATCCAACTCGGCCGTCTTCACTCCCAAACGGGCAAACTTGCCCATCAGGTAGCTCTTCTCGTTCGACAGCGATACCCCAGAAAGAACCGCGACCGAATTGGGGCCATGCTCCGCTTGAATTCTTCGAATCTCCCTCGCCGTCGTCTCGAACGCCTCGTCCCAGGTGATTGGGACGAATCCGACGCCCTCGACCCGCTTCATCGGATCCAAGAGACGGTCGGGATGGTTGTTCTGCAAGTAGCGCTTCACCCCTTTCGGGCATAGCTTTCCTCGATTAAAGGGGAATTCCTCCCAAGGTTCGAATCCGATGACTCGATTGTCCCGAACCTTCAATTGAATCCCACACCCCTGTCCGCAGAAGCAGCAATGGGTCTTCACGAGCTTCTCGGGCTCGCCACGCCCGCTCCAGCCTCCGGGAGGTTCGTAGGCAAGGTGGGGTCCGAATTCTCGGGTGAGCTGTTCAAAGGGAACGGGCAGTTTCGCCATTATGTTTCGGTCGATTAAATCGGATCTTGTCTAGCCCGCGTAAGGCACTTCGCCCAGGGCGGCGGCTTGGTTCAGTGCGATGAGCTTTCGTTTTTCTTCAGGGGAGAGATTCTGGTGCTCACCAAAGTCGAAGCCGATCTCCTTCATCACCTGGGCCAAATCGTCGTGGTGCATTTCGCTCTGGTACGGCTGACCGCTCCTGAGACAAAGCGCCTTCGGTCCATTGGCGCCTTCCTCCTTGTAGAACTGTACTCCGAGCTGAGCGGGACGCTGGAATACATGGAATAGCTTCCCAAAGGGCATCCAGAGCAAGAGAACCACGACGGTGAAAGCGTGCAGCAGCGACAAGAACGAGAAGTGCTCGCCTCCCATTAGCTTGTAGCTCGCCGTCAGCATAAGCCCCGTGACGGAGACCGAGAAGAGCAGGAACAACGGAATCAGGTCGTTTTCCAGACTCTGAACCGCCTGCGCACCGTGGTCGAACAGCCGTCGGTGCATGGCGATGGCCACGCCGGTGATGATCATCACCGCCGAAATCACCAGTCCGTTAAACATCAGGAAACCGATGATCGAGTGAGGAGGGAACGCAAATTGCCGCATCCCCATAAACTCGACGATATAGTTTCCAACGCCGTCGTGGCCGAACGAAACCCAACCCCAACTAAGCGGGAAGGTGATGGCAAACGCCAAAAGACACCCCCACGCCATGCACATGTGCCCGAACCACCGCCCCTTTCCTCGGTTGGCGATGAACTTCTGAGCGACGATGTTCTTGAATAAAAGGGCGATGAGGTGGAAGACGCTTTTGACAAAACTCTTCGGCCGTGCGATCAGCCGGAAGCTGGCTACGAAGTAACGCCAAGTCGGGGGACGTTGGACCCACATCAGGTACCGGTAGACCAAGCCGAACGCCGCGAAAATGGTTGCGGCCGCGTAGGCCGCCAGCGGCGTGTCGAACCGGGTGAGCGACCCCGATCCCACGTAAATTGCTCCGATAACCAGAACCGCGGCTAACGTGGCGCCGGCAAAGGCGACGACTTGCGAATGCGGATAGGCTCGAACGCTCATAGTTTCACCGGCATTCTTGGTTGCGTGGCGTCTTGCCCAAGGGCGGGATCGGGTGCTTCGTTATCCGACGCCGAAGGCGTCTCATCCACTGTACGCGATCCGTTGGATTGGCCTCCCGGCGCTTGGGCCGCCCGGATCTGGTCTTGCTCCCGACCCATCTTGAGGATTACGAGGTGCATCCAGACAAGGCTGATGACGCTGATCAGGGCTAGGAATAGCCAGCAACTGCTCCAAAGTCCGGTTGCTTTGAGCATCCACCCGAACAAGATGGGACACAAGAAGCCGCCAAGCCCGCCGATGACGCCGACCAAGCCTCCGACCACGCCGACGTCGTTCGGAAAGTAGTCGGGAATATGCCGGAAAACGGCTGCCATCCCGAACCCCATCATCACGCCGGCAAGCAGCACGACCCCGCTAAACACCCATACGTTCGCTTGGAAGAACACGTGGGTGATTCCGCGAGCGATCAGTTCCTTCTTCTTCACCGTCTGGCCGGCGGTCACCGCCGGCTCTTGCCAGGAGCGGAACCTAGGCAAGACGAGGTTTCCTTGAGGCTCTCCGATAGATGAGGGCGCCGGCTTAAGCGCGTACGATTTGACGCCGATGACAATGGACTCTCGGGAGACGGCGGTTACCTTGCCCGCTTTGTCGGCCAGGATTCCCTCGCCCGTCGAGGTGATATCCATCCGGGGAGCCACGAGGGCCAAAAACAAAAGCGTACATGCGCTGAGAACGATGTACATCGTCCCGCGAGCCCCGAACCGGTCGCTGACGAAGCCGCCAAGCGCGCGGGTTATCCCACTCGGGAGACTGAACGCGGACGCCATCACGCCGGCGACGGCCAACGACATCCCGTAGACGTTGATGTAGTAGGGAATCAGCCACTGCGAAAGGGCGACGAACCCGCCGAAGACGACGAAGTAGTACAGTCCGAATCGCCACACCCGCAGATCGCGAAGCGGTCCAAGCATCACTCCCCAGGTTTTCTGCTGAGTCGCAACTACCTTTCGGTTTTGAGTAAGAAACGCAAAAGCGATGGTAACGGCGACGAGCGCGCCCGCGTAAACGAGCGGCAGCTTTCGCCATTCCTCCGGCTGGGCTCCGTTGTTAGTGAGTGCGGTAAGGAGGATCGGCGCCCCCATGCTGGTCAAGGCAGAGCCGATGGTCCCCATGCCAAAGATTCCGAGCGCCGTCCCCTGTCGCTCTTTGGGAAACCATAGCGAGGTGTAGGCCACCCCGGCGGAGAAAATCGTCCCGCTCAACCCGAAGATCAGCCCCGTCACCACGAAGGCCGTAAACCCGTTCGCAAAGCTCGTTCCGACCAAGCCCAGCGCGGAGACCAGCATGATGGCGATGAACATCGGCTTTCCGCCGAACCGGTCGGTTAAGAGACCAACCGGGAGCCGTAGGATGGAGCCTGTAAGGACGGGAACTCCAATGAGCCATCCCATCTGGGCTTTGTCGATCGCCAACAGTCCATGGTCGGTCAGAAAGGCGCCAAGGACGCCGTACATCGTCCAGGCTGCAAAGCAGATCATGAACGCGAGCGTGTTCAAGAAGAGAGTTCGAGTGGCCCCAGGAGTCGTATGTGCCATTTTTCTACCCGTAGCTAAGCGTTCCGGGTCAGCCGGATGATTCCGTCGAGCATCCAGATGTTCACGGCCAAGATAACGATGGAGATAAGGGCGGCCGGAATCGCCATGGTCGCCCTACCGTCCTGCAGACTCTCCAAGACACCGACAAAAAGCCAGAGCTGGAGCAGAACGAGGACGAGATTGAACAGGAGCAGGGCGGCGAATATGCTGGAGCGCTGCCGGCGTCGGTGAGCCGCGGGACTAACCTTCATGCGTCACCTCTTTTAACGCCCACCGCGAAAAGTCGCCCGTCTCGCACTTCCAGCATGATTTCCGGAAGCGGCCGAGGAGGAGGTCCCTGCAACACTTTGCCGTCCGATATGGAGAACGCTCCGTTGTGGCACGGACAGTAAAGCCGGTTCTTTTCCGGCTCCCACTCGACCGGACACGAAAGATGAGTGCAGCGGCGCGAATACGCCTTGAATACGCCCGGTTGAGGTTGGACGAGGATGCAGAGGTCATGCTCGCGTGGATAGTTGAACGCCATAGAGCCACCAACGGGCAGGGTGGCAAGCTCCCCGATTTCTTTAGCGTCCATCTTGCGATGGTCGCGCGGCATCACGGACCATGCCGCGAGGCCGATTGATCCCACGGCCAATCCACCGCTGGCAAGCGTCATGAACTTGAAGAACTCGCGACGAGAGACGTAATGATCTTCGTCCCAGTCGATCGGAAAGTCTTCATTGAGCTTTCTTTCCATCGATCAACCCTCCGCCAGCTTTAATAGATTCACGCTGTCGACAAGCCCATCCCGATTGACAAGCTTCATAAGATCGTTCTTCCGAATAATCTGTCGCGGCTGGACTTCTAGTTGCCGATAGCTACGCGGCATCATTACGTTGACGAGGGTCCGTATGGTGCGACCGCCGAAATTGAATTCGTTGACGGGATGGCTGCGTCTCCGCTCCGCAATCTCCTCCGGAGTTCCGAAGAAGAGCGCCTCGGAGGGGCAGACGGTGGCGCACATCGGTTTAAGCCCAACCGAGGTCCGGTCGTAACACATGTCGCATTTCATCATCATGTCGGGCTTGGCGTCGTACTTCGGCACTCCGAAGGGGCAGGCATAGACGCAGTTCGTGCAGCCGATACACCGCGGCTTTAGCGCGCTCTGCACCACCCCGTCCGGGGTCCGCTTGATGGCGTCGGCCGGACAAACCGCCGCACAGGCCGGCTCTTCGCAGTGCATGCAAACGACGGGCGTGGTTTGCACCGTGTCGCCTCGTTCGATATCGACGAGGTGAATCATCGATACCCCTGGATGCGTATCGCACTCGCCGCAGGCTTGGACGCACGCCCGGCATCCGATGCAGCGACTGGGATCGATATAAAACTGTTTATCCATCTACCTATCCTTGAAGCACTCGCGGTGAACGGCAGTATGCTCCGATTTCTCAATGTCCACCGTCGCCGGATAGCACGACCTTGCCTCGGAACGAGCGGAAGAGGTAGGTGAAGTAGACGATGGCGAGGACGATCGCCACGAGCCAGAAGGTGAGGCCGACATGGAGGCCGAGGGTACCGGCGGCCGCGGAAGTGATCGTCAGGTCGTTCTCCTTCCCCAGCGTCGACCGGAGGATCGTCGGGTACATCCCGCTCGCCGCGATGGCGAGGCTCGTGGCGATGAGCGCGCTAGAGCTAAGGAATGACGCGAGTTCGCTCCCTCGCTTCATCGTCACGGGAATCGCGATGAGCGCCGCCAGGTTGGCCGGGATCAGAACCCATGCCGTCGGCCTCGCCAAGGCCGCCTCGAAGATGCCGGGTTGAACGAAGTGGGTGGCGATGCTCATCGGAACTCCCACGACGATAACGGCCGCCCAAAGCCGTCGCGCCCAAATCTCGGCCCGGTCATGGACCGGCCCTTCGGTCTTCATCCGTAAAAACTGCGCGCCGTGCATCGCCAACATGACTAGGCTGAAGACTCCGATCAACACCGTGTACCAGTCGAGCACACCCGGATGGATTCCGGGGAGAAAGTCGGTGAAGAGCGGGCCGGAAAAGAATCCCTCGCCATTCAGCGGCACTCCCCGAATGACGTTGCCGAGAGCGGCGCCCAACACGATCGCCATCAGGGCGGACGAGGCGAAGAAGACACCATCCCAGGCGCTCCGCCAAAGCGGCGATTTCTCCATGGAACGAAATTCGATCGAGATCCCGCGAAGCACCAGCAGCCACAAAACCATCATCAGCGGCATGTAAAAGCCGCTAAAGCCGGCCGAGTACGCTCGCGGAAAGGCGAAGAAGAGAATCCCTCCGCCCGCCAGGAGCCATACCTCGTTACCGTCCCACAACGGGCCGATGGAGGCAAAAACGGTTCGCCTCTCCTCGTCGGTTTTGGCGACGAGGAGGTGGAGAATCCCCGCGCCGAAGTCGAAACCGTCCAGCACGACGTAGGTCGTGAACATGAGGGCGACGATGATGATCCATACCGTTTCCATGTCTTAAGCCGCTCCCGTTTCGCCGTAAGCGTTCGTGTCGCCGTCTCCAGGACCCTTGGCAAGTTGCTTCGAGACCAGATAGAGGAAGAGCACTCCGAGCACGGCATAGAGTCCCACGAAGCCGAGGGTGCTGAAGGCGACCTCACCTCCGCTCACGGTGGGCGAGTGACCGTGAATCGTCCGTTGCAGTCCGTAGATCAGCCAGGGCTGGCGTCCAAGCTCGGCGGTCATCCATCCCATGGTGGTGGCGATGTAGGGGAACGGGAACGCCAGCATAAGCACCCACAGGAGAACACGGTTCTTGTAGAGCCGATGCTTGAAGAGCATGAATCCTGCCAGGAGCATAAGGGCGATCTGCATCGTGCCAAGCCCCGCCATGATGTGATAGGCGAAGTAGAGGAGCTCGATGTTGTCGGGAAGATCCTCTTTCGGAAAGTCGTTCATCCCCTTCACCTGGGCGCCGAACGAACCATAGGCGAGATAGCTGAGAACGTAGGGGACTTGAACCGGGTTATTCAATCTCCGATTGGCAACGTCCGGCTGGCCGATGATCGCGATCTCGGCTTTGTCGCCCGTCTCAAACTTGCCTTCCATGGCGGCGAGGGCGGCGGGCTGGTGCCTTGCCATCATCTTTCCGTGCATGTCCCCGGTCGGGAACAAGATGAGCACACTCGCAATGAGTCCGGTGATCACACCCACCTTGACGAATAGCTTGGCCTGGTCTTGGTGCCGATCGGAGAGGAGATAGTAAGCGCCGACGGCCGCGACGACGAAGGAGCCGGTGACGGCTGCGGCGGTCATGGTGTGCAGGTACTGCCAGATCGCCCAGGGATTGAACAAGTAGCCCCAGAGGTCCGAGAGTTGAAGCGCTCCGTTGCGGCCCACCGAATAGCCGACCGGGTGCTGCATGAACGCATTGGTCGCCACGATGAAGTATCCCGACAGCCAAGATCCTGCGAACACCATGAACGAGGCGAAGAGGTGTCCCTTCGGTCCCAGCTTCTTCGCCCCAAAGAGGAAGAGTCCCAGGAAGGAGGACTCGGCGAAAAACGCGAACATCCCTTCGAGCGCCAAGGTGAGCCCGATGACACCTCCGGCGTAGTTGGAGAACTTCGCCCAGTTGGTGCCGAACTGGAACTCCATCGGAATTCCGGTCACGACCCCCACCACGAAGTTCAACCCAAAAATTCGAGCCCAGAACTGGGCCGCGCGGTCGTACCGCTCGTCGTTCTTTCGGTAGGCGATCAGCTTCAGAACGAAAATGATAAGGGCGAGCCCCATCGTGAGCTGCGGAAACAGATAGTGGTAGGTGATGAGGAATCCGAACTGAATACGGCTCCAAATGACGGCGTTCATAGCGTTTGAATTCCTCGAAGCCTTTTTTGGTCACCGACGGCTCTGTCTGACGGAACGGATCGATTCGCAAATGAATTTGGCATCGTGCTGCCTAGGTATATCTGCGCGGCGGCTACTCCCACAAGTCGGCCCTTGGCTGTCCGAGATTCTCCGTCATGCTTTCCATGGACAGATCTAGGGCGTTTCTGATGGAGGATCATTAGAGAAGCCCATGAACGATCTCAACCGTCGGCAGTTCATCAGCCTGGCAACGGCTACCGCCCTGGGAGGGGCGACGGAAGCGTTTCGGCCCGGCAAGGCATTTGCAAACCCACCCCGGGTCGCGATCGACGGTCCGGCCGATTACACGATTCGCATCGGAACCGGCCTTATCGAGGCTGCGCCGGATAAGATCGTCTCCACCAAGACATACAACGGCGGATTTCCGCCCACTCATTCGGTTGAAAGAGGGGCGGCGAGTGGTGGTCGACGTCCATAACGACACTCCGATCCCCGAACAGCTTCACTGGCATGGCCAGAGGATTCCGGTCAGCGTCGACGGCTCGGCAGAAGAAGGAACCCCGTACATCCCTGCCGGCGGCATGCGACGGATCGAGTTCATTCCGGGTCCGGCTGGGTTTCGGTTCTATCACACCCACAACATCGCGGGGGCCGACCTCAATGCCGGCCAATACACCGGACAGGTTGGACCGGTTTATATCGAGCCGAAGAATGAGCCGGGCGCCTACGACCGGGAAGTGTTCCTGACCCTGAAAGAGTTCGCGCCGTCGTTCTCCAAGGGCGGCGACATGGCGATGGACTTCCTTTCGCCTGCCATCACGGCCCCCGATCTCAAAGCACGGGCTGAGCATAACGACCGAGTGGCGAAAGGGAAGCCGAAAGGATATGAGGTCGGCTACGACATCTTCACCATCAATGGAAAGATGCTGGGCCACAGCGAACCCATCCGCGTGAAGCGCGGGCAGCGAGTGCTCTTTCACGTCTTAAACGGAAGCGCGGGCGAGATAAGGAGCCTTGCGCTCCCCGGCCACCATTTTAAAGTGGTGGCTTTGGATGGCAACCCCGTCCCTCACCCGGTCAGCGTGCCGGTCCTCTACATCGGTACCGCCGAAAGGGTGTCCGCCATCGTTGAGATGGATCACCCCGGCGTGTGGGTGATGGGCGATCTCTCCGACGACGACCGTAACCGCGGCATGGGGATCGTGGTGGAGTACGCCGGAAGCAAAGGGAAGCCGAAATGGGAGAAGCCGGCGCCGTTCCACTGGGACTACACCCGTTTTGGACGGCCGGGGGGCATGGCTCGAAAGCCGGACGAGACGTTCGTGCTGACTTTCGAGAAGCAGCAAGCCGCCGAGCACGGTTTCAACCGGTGGACCATCAACGGCAAGGCATTTGCCATGCAAACCATGTCGAACATGGACATGGGCGGAATGGAGCCGTTGCTTCGACTAAAGCTTGGAAACCGCTACCGCCTGCGGATGCGCAACGCCAGCGACGACATCCATCCGATGCACCTCCACCGCCACTCCTTCGAACTCACAAGGTTCGCCGGAAAGCCTACGGCCGGAGTGCACAAAGACGTGGTGATGGTCGGAGGGTTCCAAGAAGTCGACATCGACTTCACCGCCGACCAGCCCGGCCTCTCCCTATTCCACTGCCACCAACAGCTCCACATGGACTACGGGTTCATGGCCCTGTTTGCCTGCTCGTAGCGTAGGTAACCTGCCCGGCATGAGATTCTTTCCGGTCGCCGGACTCGCGATCGTTTTGTCGAGCCTCGCTCCGGCGCAAGTTGCGCCACGGCGGCTGCACTTCGCGCCAGATCGCACTTACGATCTCATTAAGACGGTGACGACGCTGGATGTGGATGCGGATCGTCAGCGGGCGAGCGGGTCGGTGGTCGCGACAATTTCCATGCTCCGCGACGGCGTTACGAGCGTCCATTTCGACACGAGCGCCGACCAGGTGAGCGGCGTTTTGGTCGATGGAAAGCCGGCGCGGTTCACCCGCTCGGGCGGCAGTTTGGAGATCGACGTTCCGCCCAGCAAGAGGGGTCAAGTACATCGCCTGAACTTCCGCATCGAGGGCCGGTTCTTCCGGTGGACGAACCCCACGGCCGAAGAGCCGAATCGGATTGGATTCTGCGCCGAGGGACTCGCCGCGCAGCCCGTGGGTTGGGCGCCGCCAAACGACCTTTCGTCCACTGAGATCTCACTCACCGTTCCGACGGCTTGGACGGTCATCAGCAATGGATCGCCGGTTTCCGATACGCCGAAGGGGAGTGGCCGCCATACCGTCGCATGGCGCCTCGATCAGCCGCATGCCGGGTACCTCAACAGTCTGGCCGCGGGGCCGTTCGATCTTTTCCGCGACACCTGGCGCGGCAAACCACTCATCATGACCTGCCCCAAAGGTATGGGGGACCGGCTCGAGTCGACCTTCGCCCCGACGAAAGAGATCCTCAGCTTCTTTTCCGACATCCTTAACTTCCCCTATCCATGGCCGAAATACGCCCAAACAGTGGTGTACGAACACGAAGGTTATGCGGAGGAAGACGTCAGTGCCACTCAATACCCCCTCTACTGGCGTCAAGACGGCGGCTTTATGTCCAACTCCCGGGAGGGGATGAATCCCACCGCTTGGGTCATCGCTCACGAGACGGCGCACCAGTGGTTCGGAGACACGGTGACGTGCAAAGACTGGGGCGACACGTGGCTAAACGAAGGGATGGCGACCTACATGGAGATGGCGTACACGCTCCACAGTCGCGGCCAACTGGAATCGCTTCGAGAGTTCGAGGCGTACAGCCAGCGCTACTTCGACCATAGCCGAACCGACTTTCGGCCGGTAGCCACCAACTTCTACTCAGACTCGCTGGGCATGGGCGGCTGGACGACCTATATGAAGGGAGGCACGACGCTCGACTCTCTTCGACGGCAGATCGGCGACAAGCCGTTTTACGAGGGGCTGCACCAATACCTGGCGCGCCACCAGTTCTCGAACGTGGAATCGAACGACCTCTGCGAAGATCTTAGCGAGGCGAGCGGCGTGAACTTGCACCCTTGGTTCGACCAATGGATCTACAAACCGGGCCATCCGGTGATCGACTGGAGCTGGTCCTACGACGCCGCCCGGAAGTTGGCGATCGTACACGTTCGCCAGACCCAAGACACTTCGCGCGGCGCGCCGATCTTCGACGTACCGACTCACGTCGCCCTGATCGACGACCAGGGTCTGCGGCGAACTCCGATCCATCTTAATGCCGCCGATCAAACGTTTGAGATCGCGACGCCATCCGTGCCAAAGGCCGTAATCTTCGACCCCGACCACGACTTCCTGCGCGAGCTGCCCAAGCAGCCGTGGACGGCCGAGGAGCTGCCTTACGTGTTCCTCCATGCGCCGAATCCAATCGACATGGAAGCGGCGATGAACCGATTGCTCGATGGAAATCCGACGGACGAGACCCTGCGAATGATCGCTGGCCGGCTGCGCCGGGACACGCAGCCCTTCCCGGCCATTCGCGATACTTCGCGTCTCGTCAAGCTCGGACGCGGCGTTCTGCACGACTTCGTCGTCGCCGAAACCAGCCATGCGAACTATGATCGGCGGGCGAATGCGGTCGCTGGGCTTGGAATGTCAGACCAACCGCGGCTGCACCAGCTCCTCGGCGACGACCAACCGTACGATGTCGTCGCCGCCGCGCTTCGAGGACTGTCCACGTTAGATTTCGCCTCTGTCCGCGAGTTCGCCATGACGCAGGCGGCGAAGGCGACCTATCCCGCCCTGCGCCGGACCGCGCTGGAAGTACTGGCCGATCACCAAGCGCCCGGTTGGGACGCCGCCATTCTAGAAACCGCGACGGAACACCACCGGCCGCTGATCCGCGAACTCGGATTGCGCGCGTTGTCCCGCCTTCCGCACGATGACCCCCGCGTCGCCGCCTCCCTTCGGAGCGCGCTGGCGAGCCGAGACCAGAAAATCGTAACCGACGCGATCGACCTCGTCGGCCGGCTAAAGGTGAAGGCGCTGGCGCCGGAATTACAGCGAATGAAAGCGCAGGGCCAACATGTCGCCGACGTAGACGCCGCGCTGAAAGCCCTGGCCTCGTGACCCGCCCCCGGGCGCCTCACCCAATGCCATACAGTTTTCATCGGACACGTCTTCTTTGCGTTCTTCGCGCTCCCCCTTCGCGTCCTTCGCGAGAAACTCTGGAAAGGGGATTTCTCGCAAAGGTCCCCGGGCCCGTCAAAGCTCACGGCTTCCTTAATAGCAGGACGGAATAAGGGGATGAGACGACCACCTGAAGCGCCACGCTACCGACGAACAGCCGCTCGACGAAACCATGTCCCTGAGCTCCTAAGATGACCAGGTCCGCCTTCGACGCCTTCATCATCGCGTCGATCACCTCGCTCGGGCTCCCCTCCACGACATGACCGCGAGCCTCGAATCCCTCCTCGCAAAGGTGGCTTACCAGGCTGTCGACGTGGTGAGCGATCTCCTTGGGAAGCTGGCGGTCCACCAGCGCTTCCACCGCCGAGACGATGATCAGCCGTCGGATTCCTTTCGGCTTCATGCGGGCCAACATTCGAAGGCAGTCGTCCGCATAATCTGACCCGTCGGTCGCGAATACGGCGGTGAGGCTCCCCGTGGGTTCAACGTCGTTCTTCGAAACCAAGACCGATTGGTGCGCCCCGATGGCCAGTCCGCGCCCCACGCTGCCGAGGAAAAACGCTCCGTACCGAGACTTATGCGTAGAGCCAACCGCGATGAGGTCGCAGTGCAATTCGTCGCCGCGCCTCATCAGTCGGTCGCAGGGGTTCCCAACCGCGTAGAGCGTCGTGGATTCGATACCAGCCGCTGTAGCTAGCGCCTCCGCCTCGCCAAGCAGCCTTTCACCCTGCTCCCGTCGAACTTCGTCGATCGTCGGGTAGCTGGCGTAGGTGAACGGCGTGGCACCGGCGCCTCCGGCGAGCAGCAGCTCGTCGACGTGAAAAAGCTCCGCGGAGCAATTGGGGAATCCCAAACGAGCAAGCAAATTGATCGTCGGACGGTAATTCCCTTCGGTGTCGACTCCGATGACCGCTTTCATCGTTAGCTCCTCACCACCAGAACCGGATATGGCTCGGCGACGACTTGATGCATCGAGCAACTACCGATGAACAGCCGTTCGGCAAAGCCGTGTCCTTGGGCTCCGATGACGAGTACGTCTGCCTGCGTGTCCTGCATCGCCTGCCGAATGACGTCGTTTGCCGTGCCGGCCCCAACTCGGGAGGTAGCGACGTACCCGGCGGCTTGGAGCTTGGCGACGAGGCGATCGTTCAGCGACTGAAGATGGTCCTCGATCCAGGTGTCCACCATCCCTCCGAGCGCCGGAAGGTTCGCCTGCAAAATGTGGGCCTCGTGGTCGCTGATCTGGTAGGCGGTTACGACGTGGATCTCCGAAATCCCCTTTGCGTGCCAACTGAGGAATTTGCGAATCCATCGTTCCGACTCCGGTGAATGATCGGTTGCGAGGACCACCTTAAGCGGCGCCCCATCCCGGATGGGACCTTTGGATACGAGGATCGATGCGTGGCAGCCGATCGCCAGGCCGCGGCTAACGCTGCCGAGGAACGACGTGGACCACAGAGAACCCTGTCCGGCTCCGACAGCGACGATGTCGGAGTGAGTCTGGTCGGCAATATCCGAGAGGCCGGTGGCTGCGGGGCCGAAACGAAGGGTGCATCTCGGTTTAAGATCGCGCATACATGCCTCGTCCTTTGAGGCGTCCAACGCGATTCGGCCGGCGTTCTCCAACGCCTTCACGTAATCGGACTGTAATTGTCCGGCGGCGACTACGTCCATCGGAAAGTAGGCTGGCACCGGGTTGACGAAATGGGCCAGAGTCGATTCCGGCTTCTCGAAGCGAAACCTCGCCAGCAACTTGATCGCCGGCTTATAAGCGCCGTTCAGGTCGATTCCGACAACTGCCTTCACTTTGCCGCCCCCACGTTCGCCTGATTCGGCTTGGAGTTGGGGCAGGGAAGGCCTCGCTTGCATGCGCAGTCGCATTCGGTCCCCGCCGCATGGGCGGCTTCCCGGGGGCTGGTTGCGATGAGGGTCGTCGCCGCGATCGTCCCGGACGTTTGCGATGCGCAGGAATGGCTCTTAGACTCGCTGTCTGGTTTCATTTGCTTCTCCCGAAGGCCTCGTAGCGGCCAGTCGATATAGAGAGCCTACGGAGAAATCGGTCTCCCAACCAGTCAGAAGTTTCGCGTCAGGAGGTTCGTGTCAGGGAAAGGAATGACGCACGGTCTATCGCGATACCTCTCCCCATCGGCGCCAAGCTTTGTCAAAAGCGAAGCAACTCGTGAGCTTCTCTTTCCAGGCGCTCACGATGATCCGGGTGAGCGATATCGATGAGCAGCTTGGCGCGTTCGCGAAGGCACCTTCCGTGCAAGCTCGCTATCCCGTATTCCGTGACGACGTAGTGGACATGGGCTCTTGTCGTGACCACACCGGCTCCTGGCTTAAGAACGCTCGCGATACGAGATTCACCATGCCGGGTGGTCGAAGGTAGAGCGATGATCGGCTTGCCGCCTTCCGATTGAGCCGCCCCCCTCATAAAGTCCATTTGTCCGCCAACCCCGGAGAAGATGCGGTTGCCGATAGAGTCGGCACAAACCTGGCCGGTAAGGTCGACTTCGATCGCGCTGTTTATCGCCGTCACCTTTGGATTGCGTCGGATCACATCCGGATCGTTCACATAACCGATGTCGAGCATCGCGACGACCGGATTGTCGTCGATGAAGTCGTAAAGGCGACGCGTTCCCAAGGCAAAACCGGCGACAACTTTTCCCGGATGCGTCCTCTTTTGAGTGCCATTCACCACGCCTCTCTCGATCAGGTCCACGATGCCGTCCGAAATCATCTCCGAATGGACGCCTAGGTTGGCGTGCCCACGAAGTGAGGTGAGTACCGCGTTGGGGATCGCGCCAATCCCCATCTGTAATGTCGCGCCATCCTCCACGAGAGTGGCGCAATACTGGCCGATAAGCTGTTCCTTTTCGGTGGAATCCCGGCACTCGATCTCGGGCAGCCGCTCGTCGACGTAGACGAGCGCGTCAAGATCGTCCATGTGGACGAAACCGTCGCCATGGGTCCTCGGCATGAAGCGATTGACCTGCGCGATCACGCGCTTCGCCGCTTTCACTGCAGTTCGAGTCAGGTCGACCGAGGTGCCGAGAGAGCAATAGCCGTTCCGGTCTGGTGGCGAGACATGGATCATCGCGACGTCGATTGGCAACGCGCCGCTCGAAAGGAGAGAAGGAGCCTCGCTCAGGAAGATCGGCACGTAGTCGGCCCGGCCTTCGTTCACCGCGTCCCGAAGGTTCGCCCCCACGAAGAGGGCTCTGACCCGGAAGCTGGCTTCCATACCGCGCTCGGCATAAGGGGCAGGCCCTTCCGTGTGCAGTTGTAAGACTTCGACCGCTCGAAGTTCCGGCGCGCGATCCGCCATCGCGCGAATCAAGCATTGAGGCGCCGCGGCCATCCCTTGGATGTAGACACGGTCGCCAGACTTGATGCACCGCACCGCTTCCGCCGCCGTGAGCTGCGAGGCCGGATTGCAGAGGGTAAGGTTTCTCGACATCAGGGTTCCTGTCGCTCGTAGCGGCCGGTCATCTCCGTCAACTCGATCGCGAACACCACCATCGAGGCTCCAGAGACCGCCCGGGAGGGCGGGGTAAGGGCGTGTCCGTGCGACGAGGTGTTGGCTACCAGCGGGCGGAGGCGCTCGAACAACAGCCCCATTGCCACGGCGGCGTCGGCATCTTTTAGTTCCTTAAAACGACCCCAGGCGATGATGCTGCGCCAGTTGACGAGGTCGATAACCTCGTCGACTTCGAAGCATACGTCCGGGTTCTCACGCATCATCTCAACCTTTCTGCCCTCGGGCGTGTGGGCGAGGATCCGGCGGCCGTCGTACGCAAAGGAGATTGGAACAATGTACGTACGGCCCCCGGAATGGCACCCGATCCGGCCCATCGGCGCCGCAAGGAGCAATCGCTCCATTTCATCATTAGAGAGATCGCCTAGCATCACGTCTCCTAAGGGCGGATTGCGACCTTCATTACGCCTTCCCGGCGATCGCCGAAGAGTGCGTAGGCCTCTTGAATGTCGTCCAAAGCAAACGTATGGGTGAGCAGCGGAGTCAAGTCGACTCTCTTGGTGCGGACCATTTCCATCAGGCGGCGCATCCTCTCCTTTCCTCCCGGGCAGAGGGTGGTCACCACCTTATAGTCGGCAAGGCCGGCGCCAAAGTATTCGTACGGGATGTTCAGCTTTCCGGAGTAGACGCCAAGGCTGGACAGCGTTCCGCCCGGGCGAAGCGATCGGAGGCAATTCTCCCAAGTCTCCTGAGTCCCCAGCGCCTCGATGGCGACATCCGCTCCGCCGCCGGTAAGCCGCTTGATTTCCTGCACCACGTCTTGGCTGCGGTAATCGAGCACTACGTCCACCCCCATCTTCTTGGCGAAGGCAAGGCGGCTATCGTCCCCGTCCACACCGATTACGAGGGAGGCCCCCATCAGCTTGGCGCCGATACTGGAGCAGAGGCCGATCGGCCCCTGTGCAAACACGACGACGGTGTCGCCGATGCGCACTTTTCCAGATTCGGCGCCGCTGAAGCCGGTGCTGGCGATGTCCGCCAGCAGCACGACCTGCTCGTCCGTGAGCTCGTCAGGAATCGTGGCGAGGTTGGCGTTGGCGTCCGGCACGAGCAGGTACTCGGCTTGAGATCCGTTGATCGTGTTGCCGAACCGCCATCCGCCGAGCGCCTCGTACCCCTCGCCGTGTCCGCACTGTGAGAGATCGCCGGAGAGACATCCGCGGCACTGGCCGCAGG
This sequence comes from Fimbriimonas ginsengisoli Gsoil 348, assembly GCF_000724625.1. GTDB lineage: Bacteria > Armatimonadota > Fimbriimonadia > Fimbriimonadales > Fimbriimonadaceae > Fimbriimonas > Fimbriimonas ginsengisoli. The sequence goes on from NZ_CP007139.1 coordinate 3,524,974, forward strand.
GGGTGATTGCCCCCACGAGAACCCGATCTCCGATCCTGTGACCGCGCACCCCGGGTCCAAGATCCACGATGACGCCAACCGGCTCGTGACCGATGACGAGCCCCGGCCGCACCGGATATTCACCACGTACGATGTGAAGATCCGTTCCGCAGATGGTCGTCAGGGTGATTTTGATCACCGCTTCGTTCGGCCCCGCTTTCGGCATCGGCACCTCGCGAATGCTAAAATCGTCCTTGCCGCAAAAAACGTTGGCTCTCATAGTGTCCATGGGAATATCTTGGGACGCGGAGAGCGCCTGCACAAGTCGCGACTTCGTCGTCAGCCCAACCCTGTCATTGCTTTCCCCGACACCGCTGCATTGGCGAAAACCGGAAGCGACGGCCGGTCTTGACTGCGACTAACTCCCTTCGCTTCGGCCGGAAAACTCCGAAATGGTGATCGCATAGGCGATCTGAGGCGACGGCGTGTGATCTAGTCTTGGCGGTGTTACGTCTCTTCCTTTTCGCAATTCCGTCCCCTCGAATCCGGGTCCATATTTGTCGAACATTGCTCCCGCCGCCTGAGCCCGTTCGGCCCCCTCCAGTTCCTGAAACTGACCCCAGAGGATCGCGCTCCGCCACATCGTTAGGCTGGTTATCTCTTCAAACTGAAGACAGACTTTAGGGTTCTCCCGCATCATGTCTATCTTTAAGCCGGCGGAGGTCAGGCCAAAAATGCGGTTGCCGTCTCGTACGAAGCTCACCGGAACCACATAGCTCTTGCCGTTCGCGTAGCACCCAAGATGGGCGTGGGCGCATGAGTCCACGACCTCCCAGATTTCGGCTTCCGGTAGCACTTTAATCATGTTCGTTTTCCTCCTCTTCAAATGAACTTCCCGATAGTAAGGGGCGGCGGTAGAGAACATGCTCCGGATATATCCGAGCTAACTCGCGGATGTCGACGGTTGCCGGCATTACCGACTCGTCGGCCTTGTATCCGAGGCGATAGTTGTCGGATCGAACCGCCTGTGAGAAGGTCTCGACGTCCAAGTTCGAATGGATGATTTCTCGAACCATGGTCGCCAACAGCTCCGTAAAATAAGCCCGCCTAAACGTGAAGTCGATAACCACGTCGGCATTGTGTCGGGTGGGTGCGACGAAGACCTCGTAGCTCGGCCTTACGAAACGCTGATACCGGTCGATTGTCTGCGAAACATCGTGGCTCCGCTCGTCGAAGTCACGAAGGAGGCGCCCGAGCAACGCCTGGTCTTTGTCGACGCCTAGAAAGCAGGTGAAATCGAGAAGGTCCACGATCGGCGCGGAGAGGACAAACAGACCTTCGACGATCACGACCTTGCAAGGAGGCAGCTCGATTGCCTCCGGGGTCTGCACCATCCGGCGGAAGTCGTAGCTCGGAAGGCGGACCGATTCTCCGGCTCGAATCTTTCTCAGGTCCCCAACCAATTGGTCGATGTCCAGATGGCTGGGATGGTCGAAATTCACCCCCTTGACGTCCGGAGAGTCCTCAGTTCGGAAGTATTGATCCATGCTGACGAGCCCGGCGCCCTCACCAACGAGGGCGCAAACCTGGCGCGCTAGCCACGTCTTTCCAGAACCTGACCCTCCCGCGACGCCGATCAGGATGGGCGAGGGGTTTCGGGGCGCATCTTGGCGATTCACCTTGTTATCGACTTCTCTCGAGCTCCTACGGTCGACGCCTTTCCTGGGTAAGTAGGTTGGGGGCCGGAGAACCATGCCGCCGGCGAAACCGCTCCGGCCGTTTCGATGGTCTTGATCGGGGCTTCGGCCCGCGCCACGACTTCGACGGATCGGAGAATCGCGTCGGGGTTAAACGAAATGAAATCGATGCGATGGCGTACTAGCCACGCCGCGAAATCGGGACTGTCCGAGGGAGCTCCCCCGCACGCCCCGATCGGCTTCCCGGCTCGATAGGCAGCGGTAATCGCCATCGTAATGAGGCTCTTCACGGCAAAGTCGCGTTCGTCGAACAGGTGCGAGACGGTGCCCGAGCCACGATCGATGCCCAGTGTCAGCTCGGCTAAGTCGTTCGAGCCGATCGAGTAACCGTCGAAGATCTCCAAGAAGCCGTCGGCATCGATCGCGTTGGAAGGAACTTCGCACATGCCGTAGATCTCCAACCCGTTCTCTCCCTGGCGTAGCCCGTGCTGCGCCATGACCTCCACAACCCGGCTCGCTTCCTCGGTGGTTCGGCAGAACGGGATCATGACCCTTACATTCGTAAGGCCCATACTCGATCGCACCCGGCGAAGGGCGAGGCATTCGAGGCGGAACCCCTCCGCATACCGTCGGTCGTAGTAGCGAGATGCGCCGCGGAAGCCGAGCGTCGGGTTCTCTTCCTCCGGCTCAAATTCGCGGCCGCCGATCAGGCGCGCATACTCGTTCGTTTTGAAATCGGTGGTACGGACGAAGACCGGCTTTGGGTAGAACGGGGCGGCAATCTGGGCTATCCCTTCGCTCAGACGGCGGACGAAGTATTCCGTAGGCTCCTGCCCACCGATCCTCCGCCGAATCTCTTCCAGCGCCTCCCCATCTTTCAGCTCCGGATACCAACAGAGCGCCATCGGATGAATTCCGATCGAGTTGGCGATGATGAATTCCAGGCGAGCAAGACCGACGCCGTCATTCGGAAGCGCCGCCATAGAGAACGCCTTGGCCGGATCTGCCACGTTCAACATCAACTTTGTCCGCGTTTCCGGGAGGTAAGAGATGTCCATTTCCGCTTGGGCGGGAATCTTCCCCGGTCGCGCCTGCAATATGTAAAGCGCTCCAGTCTGGCCATCCTTGGCCCATTCGACCTCCATGGGATGGGGCTCGCCCGTTTGGGCCGAATAATGATCTTCGATGAGGCAGGCCCAGCGGGCCAGGGTCAGAACTTCGTGGTCGATCAGCGAGAAGCGCCCCCGCTGGTATTCCGGCACCGTCGCTGCTTTCACGCCGTCATCGTCCGGGTCGAAGACCAGCTTCGTCATCTTTGTTCCGAGGTGCCGGGCGACGATCGGATCTTTACCTTCCCGCAGGGTAGGTTTGAACACGGTCCACTCGTCCGACGTGACCTTTCCTGGGTCGACCGTCCCGCCCACGCCATAGGTCGACGACAGAACCACAGCGTCGCGAAATCCACTTTCAGGATCGAGGGTGAAGATGATCCCAGAGGACGAATCGTCGGAGCGAATCATCGGCTGCACCCCCACCGAGAGGGCGACGTTGAAATGGTCGAATCCGTTTCGCGCCCGGTACTCGATCGCTCGGTCGGTGAAGAGAGAGGCGTAGCACTTGTGCACCGCCAGAATGAGCTCGCTCTTGCCGACGTTGAGGAACGACTCGTTCTGGCCGGAAGATGAGGATGCTGCCAGGCCCTCCATCGTGGCCGAAGAACGTACCGCCACCGCCGAAGTGCAACCCAGCCTCTCCATGAGCCGGTCGTACCCCTCTTCGAGCTGGCCGATGAGCTCCGGCGGTAAAGGCGTTTCGAGAATGGCATCTCGCGCCTGCTTGCCGGCTGCGGCAAGGCTGACGCGGTCTTCCACCTGAATGCCCGCGAGGATCTCCCTGATCCGCATCTCCAAGGAGCCGGAAATAAACCGCCGGTAGGCGTCGGCCGTACTGGCGAAACCGTCCACGGCGTTCACTCCCAGCGGGCGAAGCTTCTGGAACAGTTCCCCAAGGAAGGCGTTCTTATCGCCGACCTTAGCGAGATCTTCGAGGCCGATCTGGGATAGTTCGATTACGAACGGTTCGTTCATGGGATTACCTGAGGCTATATCCTGTCTTGGAGTTGCGCCCGAGGCAAGTCAGGAGTTAGGCGTCAGGCTTTCCCATGACATTGGAAGGCCGACTTGTGGGCGGCCGCTGACTGGAGAACAATTACCCAATGCCCGGTACCCAAACGCCTTCGGCAGGTTTGACTTCGGGCGAGGCTCGGCTCCGATTGGAAACCGACGGGCCGAACGAGGTGACCCGCCCGCGTGCCCATGGAATCCTGCGGTTCCTGGCTCCCTTGCTTGCGAACCCCTTAGTGGTGATCCTCCTAGGCGCGGCGGCGGTGAGCGCCTCCCTGGGAGATCGGGTCAACGCCGCGATTATCGTCGCGATGATCGCCCTCAGCTTCGGTCTCGACTGGGTTCAAACTCGCCGATCTCACCAAGCCGCCGAGAAGCTTAAGAACTCCATTTCCCCGACGGCGGCAGTTTTGCGCGACGGCAAATGGCAGACGATCGCCCGTCGCGAAGTCGTGGTAGGAGACGTCGTCCGCCTCTCCGCGGGAACCCTTATTCCCGCGGACGGGCGACTCCTGACGGAGAAGGACCTCCACGTTAACGAGGCTGCCCTTACGGGCGAATCGGTACCGGCCGAGAAAGAAGTCGGGACCGGCGACGACCAAGAGAAACTTTTTCTGGGCACGTCCGTCGTCAGCGGAACTGCCACGATGACCGTGGAGAAGACCGGCGCCCAAACGGTCTTTGGTGGGATTGCGCTCCGCTTGTCCGAGCGCCCGCCCGAAACGGAGTTCGAGCGGGGCTTGCGACGATTCGGAGGGCTGATCATGCGAATCGTCCTCCTCCTTACCGGTTTCGTGATCGTCTCGATGATCGCCCTCCACCGGCCGCCGCTGCAGTCGTTCATGTTCGCCGTCGCGCTCGCGGTGGGTCTCACCCCCGAGTTCCTCCCGATGATCACCACGCTCACTCTTTCGCGCGGAGCCCTGCGTATGGCGAGGCACAAGGTGATCGTCAAGAATCTCGCCTCGATTCAAAACTTTGGCAGCATGGACGTCCTATGCTCCGACAAGACCGGAACCCTCACATCCGGCGAGATGCGCCTCGATCAAACGGTTGGGCTCGACGGCCAACCCAGCGAAGTTCCGTTGAGGTGGGCCGCCTTGAATGCCGCTTTCGAGAGCGGGATCGCCAATTCTCTCGACTCCGCGATCCTCGCGAAGTCGCCGCCGGAGCCGGGATGGAGAAAGATCGACGAGATCCCGTTCGATTTCAATCGACGGCGGCTCTCGGTGGTCTTGGAACGCGACGGACGCCGCGTCTTGGTAAGCAAGGGGTCTCCCGAGGGGGTCTGGAACCAGTGCGACGCCCCGGAGGCGCTGCTCGCGGAGCAAACCAAACTGGCAAACTCCCTCGGGGAGCAGGGATTCCGGGTGTTGGCCGTCGCGATTGCGGATGTACCGGTTCAAGACTCGTACGGTATTGAAGACGAGAACTCGCTGACCCTAATCGGCTACCTCGCCTTCGCCGATCCCCCTCTGGAAGACGCACTGGCCACCGTTCATCGTCTACAGACCGCCGGAATCGACCTAAAGATCATCACAGGTGACAGCGACGCCGTCGCGGGGCACGTCTGTCGCCAGATCGGTTTGGATCCCGGACGCATCTTGCTCGGTTCCGAGATCGAGGCGATGGCGGACGATGCACTTCAAGCCGCCGCCGAACGCACGCTTGTATTCGCCCGGACCTCTCCCGCGCAAAAGAACCGGATTATCCTCGCCCTCAAGGCGCGCGGCCATGTGGTCGGCTACATGGGAGACGGCATCAACGATGCCCCCTCCCTCCACGCGGCGGATGTTGGAATCTCCTTTGGCGACGCGACCGACGTCGCCAAAGACGCTGCGCAGATCATCCTCGTGGAGCGACACCTGTCGCGCCTCCTCGGCGGCGTCTTCGAGGGTCGCATGGCTTTCGGGAATGTGATGAAGTATCTGCTCATGGGGACGAGCTCGAGCTTCGGCAACATGCTGAGCATGGCGGGGGCGGCGCTCTTCCTCCCGTTCCTTCCGATGCTCCCGTCGCAGATCCTGCTGAACAACCTTCTCTACGACCTGGCCCAAATCCCGATCCCGACAGACTGGGTCGACGAATCGTACATTCGAAAGCCAAAGCGATGGGATATGTCCCAGATCAGCAGCTTCATGATCTTCGCCGGGCCGATCAGCTCGCTCTACGACGCTCTCACGTTCGTTGTGCTGCTTCGATTGTTTCGAGCGGACGAGGCCCACTTCCACACCGGCTGGTTCATCGAATCGCTGTTCACCCAAACCCTAGTCATTTTCGTGATTCGAACGAGGTTCCGGCCGTGGCGGAGCCGGCCGAGCCGGGCATTGGTGGCCACCACTATCCTCGTGCTGATCGTCGCCGCCTGGCTGCCATTCTCCCCGTTCGCGTCGTTGCTGGGCTTCGTTCCGATGCCGCCGGCGTTCTTCTTGTTCGTCCTGTTTGCAAGCCTAACGTATCTCGCGCTGGTCGAGTTGGCGAAAGGTTTTCTGTTCCGATGGGGGCCGGCCCCACCTTCTTCCAGACCCGCCTGACTGGCATTGCCTCGGATGTTCCCGTAAGGCGGCGCCGTCAGGGGAATCCATGACAAGAAGTGGACGTCTTGCCTCCCAGGATTTTACGGCCCACCATCTACCTAGCCGGCGACCGTTTCACGACGCGGCGAGGCAGAGTGAAGATGAAAATAATCGTTGGAGTGGACAAGGGCGGGCTTTACCGCGAGGCGATCCATTTGCTAAGCAGGCTGCAGTTCGCTGAAAGCGACGTTCTCCTAGCCCATGCTTGCGAGCCGGTTCGCATGCCCGCATACGCCGGATCGATCTTGGCTCCGGTGGACGAGTTGGAAGCGGAGCGTCTCTCTTCAATGCGCGAGGTCTTGCGCGAGGCGACCGAAATGGCCAGCCTTGAAAACGTGGGAGAAGCGGTGATCGAGTGCCCGCTCGATGGAAAGGCGACGGAGCAGATCATGGAGATAGCGGCTCGCGAACACGCCGATCTCGTCGCGGTTGGCTCCCGCCGCCATGGGATCCTTGGGAGCTTCTTCACCGGAAGCGTTGGGAGAGCCCTCGCTATCGGCGCTCGCGAGTCGTTTCTCATCGCAAGAAGCGGCGTGGTGGGACGCGGAGATGTTCGCGCCGTGTTTGCCACCGACCACTCCAAATATGCCGACGCTTGTCTTGAGGAGTTGCTCCGGCTCGACCCATTGGGGATCACGGAGCTACATTTCGTCTTCGCCCAGGATGGCGAGATGGCCACCCTTGCGGAGGCGGCCGGCGAATCGGGCGAAGTGCCTCAATCGGTTGAGGAACTGGTCGCGGAGGTCAAGGCGAAGGGGGCTCTCCTCGTCGAGTCCTGTATCGACTCGGGCAGACTGGCCGACTACGAAATGGTTTTCGATTTCACGATCGAGGCGCTTCGGAAGAAGATGTACGACCTAAAGGCCGACCTTCTAATTCTGGGCGCCCAGGGACACGGGTTCATCGAGCGTTTACTCATCGGCAGCCTCGCACTCCATGAGGTCGTGGCCGAGCCCTTTTCGGTGCTTGTACTTCGCATTCCGGAGGATGATTAATTGAAGGTGGTCATTGGCGTGGACGAATCCTTGTCGAGCCGAAACGCTATCGATCTGTTCCTTAAGTTGCGGTTTGCGGCTCCCCAGGCGATCTTCGTGCACGTGATCGAGTCGGTAATGCCGGACGGCTCTTTCGTCGACTTCCCAGACGATCACCCCCTCGGGGCGCTTATGCGGGAGAGTATGTCGGAGGGTGAAAAGTTGCTGGGTAGGGCTCACCGTCGCTCGATGGCGTTCGGCGTCGAGGCCAAGGTTGAGATCGTCAAGGGTAATCCGGCGCAGGTGCTTCAAGAGGTCGCCACCCGCGAGTCGGCCGATCTCATCGTGGTCGGCTGCAATCGGCGATCTCGACTGGACGACTTGATACTGGGCGGCACACCGCGAACCCTCCTTCACGAGGCGCCGCAAAGCCTTCTCGTCGTGCGGAGTCCCGTTCTAAGGATTGGGCCACTCCGGGGGGTGTTCGCGGTGGATCATCGGGAAGAGCCAGAGGAGTTCGTCGACGCTCTGCTCCAACTCAAGCCGGGAGGAATCGGGTGCCTCGACGTTCTGACGATCAACGAGGCCGGACATCGAGAACTGGCGTCGGTTTCGAGGCTGCCGGCTCCGGTCGCGGATGTCTGTTCCTGGATCGATGAGGGCATACGAAGCAAGAACGTCGCCTTGGCGGATCGACTCTCATCCCTCGGCGCCGACTGCCGGGCGGTGGTGATGGAGGGGGACATGCCCGCGTGCGCCATTGCGATTGCTGCTAATCGCGCCCATGCCGACTTCATCGTCGTTGGAGCCAAGCGCCACGGATTCCTGGATCGTCATCTTGGCCGAAGCGTGTCGAAAGGGTTACTGGCCTCGGACAGGCGCGCGCTCTTGGTTTTGCGGCCGAAGGAGGAGAAGCAATCCTCCGTTGCCGATATGCCATCTCCGTAAGTGAGCTGGCGAGAAGCTCCACTACGGAGGTCTAGCCGACCGTGGCTCTTCCGAACGCCGTGTTGCTGGCCACTCTAGGCGATTCTCTATCGGCGTGCGCTCCGTTTTCGGGCTCGTGTCGGGTGGATCTGGTTAGAAGCAGGAGGTGGTCGTAGCCTTGGCGGTTTTGCCTAACGGCGTCGGTGACCAGGAATCCGGCTCGAGTCGCAACCATTCGATAGAGTGACTCAAACGGAAATTCGGGGCTTCCGGGCTGGTCGCTAATCAGGTGCGCTAGGACGAGAAACGATAACTCGCGCTCTCCGCTCATCCGCTGGACCGCGGCTCGAATGGCGGCTAGCGCCTCCTCTTGAAGGATCCCGTCGGAATGGATGCTGCTATGGGCTGAGCTGTTGATCACGATGTACCTCCGCAAGTTTCGCGGGCCGTCCGGAACCTTCCGGTCCATCAAAAGGATATCGGTTGACCTTGGCGGACGCCAGTCAGCATTCCCTTGTCCTGCGAATCTATGACAGAGCGCAAGCGGGGAAGCCAGCTCGAGGGATGGACCGGAAGCGATTTTTGCCAGCGACAGAGAGTGGCCGTTAGTTACCGGATCGCAACTTTACGTCCTTTGAGACGATTGCCGAGCCGCCTTTTCTACGGCGCTCCAACGGGCGAACTCGGTGCACACGACCATCACTTCCTCATCGGCAGTTGACGCGGTCAGGGCGATGGCGACCTCGACCTCCGAACCATCTTTGCGCACCGCGAATATGGGAGGGTGGTAGCCCATCTCGCGCTTGCGAACGCTGGCAATGAAGCCGATACGGTAAGCGGGGTGGATACCGCGCAACCTCAACGGAACCAGATCCTCGACTGAGCGGCCCACGAGCTCGGCGGCGGGATAACCGAAAAGAAGGGCGGCGTTCTCGTTTACCCGATGGATCATCCCGGTCAAGGCGTTTACTACCAGAATGGCTTCGGGCGCGGCGTCGAGGAGCGCATGGAATCTTGCCTCCAGCGAGTTGGCGGCGTTCTCGGCCCGTTTTCGGAGCGCGCGCTCGTACATCACCGCCGCATTGTCCGTCGGCTCAAGCTGGTCCGCTCGCTTCGAGGCTCGATCTAAGACTTGCTGGAGCTGGGTCGGAAGCAGCCCGAACTGGCGGCAAACCTCAAGGTCAGGTGCGCCTTCGCAGATCTGGCGAATGATTTCCCGATCCTTCTTGCTAAGCCCTTCCACCTCTGTACTATAACCGACGGCTACTCTTCAACCGCACGGAGAACGCTCGTAACGAGAAGCCCGTTAGGGGTGGGAATTGCCGAGAGCGCCGCCCGCACGATGATTTCTTTCCCATCCTTGCGCAATGCGGGAGTCTGAAGGTGTTCTCCCATCGTCCGCCTCCGCGGATCGTTGACGTACGCGGCCCGGTGCTCCTGATGCACTTCGCGAAACCGTTCGGGGATCAGTGCCACCAACGCGAGGCCGTTCATCTCACCCGCGTCGTATCCGAACAGCTCGTGCGCCGCTCGGTTGGCTGTCTTGACCGTGCCGGACTCGAAAACTAAGACCATCGCATCCGGAGCGTTATCGATCAGATCGTAGTAGAACGAATTCTCGTCCGGATCCTGGATCACCGCGTTCCTAAGCTGCGAAATGAGCTGGGCGTTTTCCTGCCGCATCAGCTCCAATGCCTCTTCCTGTTGCGCTCGTAGGTGGATGCTGACGAGTTCCGTGCGGTTGTACGGACCGATCTTGATTCGCACCCGGCCCCAATAGGTGCCGACGGTCGCCTCGCTGATCCCCAGTCGTTGCGCGATAGCGGTGTCAGTCAACCCTTCGGAGGCGAATTTGATGAGCTGCAGCTCACGCGGGGAAAGTTGAGGCGACTGTCTCTCTGCCGGCATAGCTTCGCGGTCCAAATCGTGTTTAGGCCTCTGACCAGCCTATTTCCGATTCTACCGACACACAGCGACCCGGTATCGTCCGTGAAAGCAAAGAGTTGCTTATCTCACCGATTCGCCTTCAACGTGGCCTCGGGTTACCGAGGAGCGAGGTTCTCCGCGCCAATGGTCACGAGCACGCGTGAGCCAGATCTTCTCGCCTCGAACGGCGTACGGCCGCCACCGATCCAGAGAATATGCCCTAGCAAGGGCAACTCCGATGAGATACGACGCTGCACCTCGTCGGCATCCGTTTCCGCAAAGATCAAATCCGACGCAATCGGCTCGTTGGTGTCGGCCAAAGATTCGTTTGCCATCGCCGAATAAGCTTCTTCTACGGCCGACTCGATTTCGTTTCTAAATTTAGCGACATTCATTTTCTCGCTCATTCTGTGGGCGAGATTCCCGCGGCGACCAGTCAGCGGTTCCATGTCCGGGGAAAGGATTACGGCCGATGCCTCCTCGCCCAATGCGCGTTTGGCGTCCTGCTTTCCATGGACGGAGTAGTCGTGACTGGCTAAAAGAAGCCCGTCGATTAAGAATGAATTCGTTGGAGACAGCAGACCATGAAGCGAATCGCGCTCGTTATTTCCACCCAGTACGGACAGACCGCCAAGATCGCGGATCGTATAAAGGAGATTCTCCGGGAAGCCGGCCACGAGCCGTCGGTCTTCCTGGTCAGCTCGAAAGGCGATCTCGGATCTGTTCCGATCGACCGGTTCGATGCCGCCATCTTGGGAGCCCCCGTCTACGCCGGCAGTTTTCCGAAGCTCCTCATCGAATGGGCAAAGCTTCACGGTAAGACTCTGGGCCAAATACCGACCGCGTTCTATTCCGTTAGCCTGAACGCCGCCGATAAAAGACCGGAGGCCAGAAAGGAGGATATTCGCCTCCTGACCCAGTTCCTCAACCAAACCGGTCTCAAGACGCGCTACACCGCCAGCCTCATCGGAGCGATCAAGTATCGCCAGTACGGCTTTCTCAAGCGGTGGCTGTTGAAGAGGATCTGCAGAGCGGCCGGAGGGCCGACGGATACCTCTCGGGATCACGAGCTCACCGATTGGACGGCGGTGGCAGCCTTTGCCGAAGAGTTTTCCAACTCGCTGGCCGAAGCTCGACCCAAGGCGTTCGTCCGATAGCGAATATCCGGGAGCATTTCGATGGTTCAAACAAAGGAGAGGCTCGAAGTTTCCCCCGTATCGGAGTCCCGCGAGCCTGCGCATGTCGAAATCCCAGAGCCGGCCGCCGACCGGCGGTCGGCAATATTGGTTGGTTTTGGCCTCTTTGCCTTTGGGCTATTTCACGCCTTGCCCGGAATGATCGCCACCGCGAGGCCCCAATCTCGAACGAGTCTCCTGATCGCCGTCGCCCTATGGACGGGAGCTTCCGTCGGCTTCGTCGCCGCCGCTTACGGAGTGTGGGGCTTTCCCGGCCTCCGCCGAGTTTGGGTTCTGCTTGCGGTCATCGCCTCCGCCTGTTCCCTCGTCCTGCTGGGTTTCTATCCCTTGGCAGCGTTCTGGCCGCTCGCTGTCTTGCAAGTCGCGGCCTTGGTCGGCGCCCGCTTCGAGATTCATGCCCTCACTCCTCGGCGAACCGGCATCGGCCCGCTGGTTCGCCGCGGAATCGCCTCTCTGATGCTCGCCTACGGCGCCGCCGTCATTCTCCTTCATCCCTGGTATCAGAATTGGGGGGCGACGGACGAGGAGATCGTGAGGCCGATGATCGGCGATCCTTCGGACGGTAATCGTTTGCACCTCATCAACCACGTGGTGACCGTAAAGGCGAGTCCGGAGACGGTGTGGTCCTATCTCATTCAGCTCGGGCAAGACCGCGCCGGCTTCTACAGTTACGATTTCCTCGAACGCATGGCCGGCACCGGAATCCATAACGTGTACGAGATTCGCCCGGAATGGCAGAGCCGCAAGGAAGGGGATTTCTTGCGGTCCTGCCCGCCCGACTGGATGGGCGGACGATTGCCCGCTCTTACCGGCTGGAAAATTGGAATGGTAGAGCCGAATCGGCTCCTTTATCTAGAGACGTGGGGTCCCATGTGGCTTCGTCCGCAACCCGACGGCACCACCCGCCTTGGCGTCCGCACCGATATCGGCGCCGTCCCATTTCTAGCCGCACCCCTCGAGCTCTTCCTCTTCGAACCGATCCACTTCGTCATGGAACAGCGGATGCTACGCACTCTCAAGGAGCTCTCAGAACGAAAGTAGCGACCGTGTCCGGTCGCTGGGACGCGCCAAAGAATGGCGTCACAGGGTGGCAGTCCTGCGAAAAGAGGGGAAGTGGCTGCCGGACTAGGTCTCGAACCTAGAACCTTCTGAGTCAGAGTCAGACGCTCTGCCAATTGAGCTATCCGGCAATGCCGCGAATATTTTACCCAAGAGTTTTCGTGGGCTACCCCGGCTTGTTTGCGGCTTTTTCGGTCTTCGCCCAAGAATCGCGCAGGGTCACCGTGCGGTTGAATCGCAGTTGACCGGGAGTCGAATCCTGGTCGACGCAGAAATAGCCGAGCCGCTCGAACTGATAGCGGGTCCCGGGAACGGTCCCCGCAACGCTTGGTTCGACGAAGCAGGTCCCGATCTTCAACGAATCGGGATTCAGGTTCGAGATGTAGCTCTCCCCCTCTTCCATCTCGTCGGGGTCGGCTTTCATAAACAGATGGTCGTAGAGCCGAACCTCGGCGGTCAGCGCGGTTGGCGCGGCTACCCAGTGCAGGGTCCCTTTCACCTTCCGCCCGTCCGGAGCGTCGCCGCCTCGAGTCTCCGGGTCGTAGGTGCAGTGCAACTCGACGATCTGGCCGTTTTCGTCTTTCACAACGTCGACGCACTTGATGAAATAGCCGTAGCGCAGACGGACTTCGCGTCCCGGTGCAAGACGGAAGAACTTGGGTGGTGGCTCCTCGCGGAAGTCGTCTTGTTCAATGTAAAGCTCCCGCGCAAACGGCACCTTGCGCGAGCCGGCGTCCGGATCCTCAGGGTTGTTTATCGCATCGAGTTGCTCAATCTGTTCTGCTGGATAGTTCAGTAGAACGACTTTGAGCGGATTGATGACGCCCATTACTCGCAGAGCCCGTTTGTTCAAGTCCTCGCGCACGCAGTCGTCCAGCACGTGGACCTCGATGACGCTGTCTGCTTTCGTAAGTCCGATTCGGCGGCAGAACTCGCGGATCGCCTCCGGCGTGTAACCCCGGCGGCGCATCCCGATCAGCGTCGGCATGCGCGGGTCGTCGTACCCATCCACGTGGCCGCCCTTCACCAGTTCGATGAAGCGCCGCTTGCTCATCACCGTGTGGGTCATCTTCAGCCGCGGGAATTCGATCTGTCGCGGATGGTAGATCCCAAGCTCGTCCAAGAACCAGTCGTACAGCGGCCGGTGGATCTCATATTCAAGCGAGCAGAGTGAGTGCGTCACCCCCTCGATCGAATCCTCGTTCCCATGCGCCCAGTCGTACGACGGGTAGATGCACCATTTATCCCCTTGTCGATGGTGCTCCGCATGCCGGATCCGGTACATCACCGGGTCTCGCATGTGGATGTTTGGCGAGGCCATATCGATCTTGGCGCGCAGAGTTCGCGCGCCGTCCGGAAACTCCCCGGCTCGCATCCGGGCGAACAGATCCAGGTTTTCCTCCACGCTTCGGTCGCGCCAAGGGCTCTCGGTTCCCGGCGTCGTCAGCGTCCCGCGCATCTGCCCCATCTCTTCGGCCGAAAGATCGCAGACGAACGCCTTCCCCTTCTTAATAAGGTCGACCGCCCACTCGTACATCTGCTCGAAGTAGTCGGATGCGAAGCAGAGCCGGTCGCCCCAATCGGTACCGAGCCAGCGGACGTCCTCGATGATCCCGTCGACGAACTCCTGTTCCTCTTTCAGCGGGTTCGTGTCGTCGAACCGGAGATTGAACAAGCCTCCAAAGTCGAGCGCGATCCCATAGTTGATCCAGATCGCCTTGGCGTGGCCGATGTGGAGGTATGCGTTCGGCTCCGGCGGAAAGCGCGTGTGCACGCTTTGGAATCGCCCTTCGCGTAAATCTTCCTTGATCGCGTCGCGGATATAGTCGCTGGGCGTTTCGTTGGTTGCGATATCGAGAGGATTGTCCGTAATGCTCGTTCACCTCCGCGTCGGTTACGCGGCTATGGATAGTATGGCGTACCCGCCCCGAACTACCTGCCGCTTCAAACCTGTTGAAGTTTCCATGCTGATTGAGTCCGTGCTCATGTCGATGCTTGCGCTGTCCGGACCGGCGCCCAAGCTGATCGCGATCCAGGAATGGAAAGGAAGCAAGCGCGTACGGGCATGGACGCCCGAAGGGAAGCCGCTGCCTACGATCATCCCAGTCGACCGAAGCGACGGCGTCTCTCCCCGTATCACGCCTGCGATCGAACTCGTGGCCGTGATCCCAAACGCCGAGAACGAAGAGTTTCCCAACGTCTATTGGAAAATCGTGCGTGGTCTGAAGGGCTACTACGACTCATCGGCTTGGAAAGACCATGACCCCGCCTCGAAGTTGGCCGCCTTCTCGCTCGTCGGCTTCGCTAAGGGCCGGGAAGCGACCGTCGACCTGTTCGTCGCCGCCGGGCCGCCGCACCCCATCACTCCTACGGCCACGCTCAAGCGAGGGGTCTGGCAAAGTGTTGGGCCCGGCTTCCGCGTCCGCTACACCGTCAGCCGGCGTATGAACGACCTACGTCGATGGTGGAACCAACCGTCTCTCGAGCTCGAAATTCCCGAAAAATACGCCAACTGGGACATCGTGCCTGAGATGAAACTCGGTGGGCACAACCTGACGGTCGTCGGTTACCCAAGCCACACGCGGCGCCGAGTTATCGAACTTGAAAACGGAGCGGGAGATACCGCGGCCCTCACCCTTTTGGGCCGCCCGTACATCGGGCACCGCTTTGAGCATGTTCGTTTGCGGCCGAACGGCTAACGGAGGGTGGCGAACGTACGTCCGCCGTGGCCGGTCTGGAGACCGGCGGTCCTTCCGGATTTCTCCACCCCCAACCCCCTCCTCATCGCACGAACATCGACGAGGAGGGGGCTCCGGAATTACCTTAAGGCTTTCTTGAACGACCCCAACGTCAGCGTGACCATGATTACGAAGAGGGTGGTCGCGACCAGAAACCCTTGCCAGATGGCGGGGTTGCCCCAGCCGGTTAGGACGAGGGCTCGGACGCCTTCGATGATGTAGGTGACCGGGTTGTACGACGCGATCAGACGGAAGGTCGGCGGCAAGAGCGGCATCGGCGCCTGCGAAGTGGTCAGGTACAGGAAAGGGAAGACCACTACGAAGAGCGACTGCACGAGCCGGGCGTTCTGGGTGCGGAGCGCGGAGATCATGCTGACGCAACTCCAAGCCATGGCGAAGATCATCAGCATCGCGAAGATCGCGAGGAGGCCGAGAACGCCGGTCTGGATTCGCACGCCCACCAACAGCAGCAAGACCACGACGATCGTGCCCTGCATCACCGCCTGAACCGCGACCTCGGTCAGGCGTCCCAAAATGATCGTTAGCCGGCTGATCGGCATGATCAGCAGCTTCTTAAAGTATCCGTTCGAGATGTCTTGCACCAGCTCGATCCCCGCGTTTCCCGAGGAGAAGAAGACGGCCGTGAAGAGCGCAGTCGGCGCGATGAAGTCGCGATAGGTGATGCTTGGCGGAAAGCCGGGCACCTTCGAGAACGCATCGAGCGACGACGAGTTCACGACGAAGAAGAAGATCGGAATAAACAGCGACGGGATCAGCGCCAACAAAGGCCGCCAGATCTGCTTGATGCTCCGAATCGAGAGGTAGTACCAGTCGGAAAAGAAAGTGCTCATCGGTCTCACATTCGGTTGCGCGAGTAAGGATCGGTGGCGTTCAGATTGACCTCTTCATCGCCGAGGTTGCTTCCCGTCGTGCGGAGGAAAACATCCTCTAGGTTCTTCGCTTCGTGTTTCGCCAGAAGCTCAGGGACCGTCCCTTCGGTAACGATCTGCCCCTTATCCATAATCGCGAGCCGATCGCAAAGCGTCTCCGCTTCCTCCATAAAGTGGGTGGTCAAGAAGATCGTCATCCCGGCCCGGTTTAGCTCGCGAAGGTGATTCCAGATGAGCTGGCGCGCATGCGGATCCAGACCTTGCGTCGGTTCGTCTAGGAAGAGAATCTTGGGTTCGTGCATCAATGAGAGCGCCAAATCGAAGCGCCGGCGCATGCCTCCCGAGTAGGTGGCGGTAAACCGGTCGGCGACCTTCTCCAGCTCCACCAGCTTTAGCAGCTTGTCGACTTGGCTGGCAATCCGATCGGTGGGTAGGTGGTAAAGCCGCCCGTGCAAGTGAAGCATCTCGCGAGCGGTGGACGTCTCGTCCAGGCCGATCTCCTGCATCGCGAAGCCCACTCGCCGGTAGATCTCCTGCGGCTTTTCCTCGAACTTGAGGCCGTCGATCCTTATGTCGCCGCTGGTCCGCTTAACTAGATTGACCAGCATATTGATCGTGGTCGTCTTGCCGGCGCCGTTCGGACCAAGAAACCCGAAGAACTCGCCCGCCTGGACGGAGAACGTGACGCCGCGAACCGCCTCGACTCCGCCTGGGTACGTTTTCTTGAGGTCTTTAACTTCAATAATGTTGTCGGGCATTGTCTCTAAGTATACGTAGTGAGCGGTTAAGTGTCCGCGAAAAGAAAATCGTTGGGCAGATTCCGAATTCGTGGTTATACTGACTACACAGTGTAGTCATGCAAGAGACCGAACCACCCCTCAGAACCCTCGGACAGCAAGAGCTCGAAGCCTTGGAAGTCGTCCGCGAACGGGCGCCGATCACCGTCGGCGAGATGGCGAAGGCGTTCGGTGAGCCTCGCGGACTCGCCCGGACGACGGTCCTCACGATGATGGAGCGCCTGCGCAGCAAAGGATTTCTGCAACGGTCCAAGGAAGGGGGCGTCTTCCACTATTCACCCAAGCGCGACTCCGAGGAGGCCATGAAGGGGCTCGTCGCCGACTTCGTCCGTCGCTCCCTCGGCGGCTCGCTCTCGCCGTTCGTGAGCTACCTGGTCGATTCCGGGGAACTTAGCTCGACCGAGCAAGAGCAGCTTCGCCGCCTCGTCGACACCGTCGAGAAAGGTGGCGCATGAACGCCGCCAACGCGGTTGCGGAGAGTTGGGCCCGCGCCCTCTTTGCCGCCTCTTGGCAGGGAGGCCTTTTTATCCTTGGAGTTTGGGCCTTGTGCATCGCTTTCCGGCGCATGCCGCCGTGGGTCAAGTCTTGGCTCTGGTGGATCGCCTGCACCCAGATGCTGCTTCGGGTGTTTCTCACTTTGCCGATCGCCATGGCGGTCGCGACCCCGGCCCTGCCTGCCGCCGTCGCCACCGTAGAGCATGCCATCGTGATCGAGTCCTCGCCCGCTCCCGTTACCGCCCTTGTGGAGCGGTCGACGCCGGAACCCGAACGACCGTCGCCGATGCTCATCCTTATGGGCCTCTGGGGAGTGGGAGTCGTCACCGGTGGAGGCATCGCGGTTCGGCGACTCCTCGGCGCGCGCCGCCTCGTGAAACGAGCGGCACCCCTAAATAGCGAACTGGCGCTGACGATCCTCAACGAACTCACCGATCGCCCGCCCCGCCTGCTCGAGTCGCCCGATGTGAAGTGTCCGCTGCTCGCCGGCTACGTTCGCCCGGTCATCGTAGTTCCGTCCGGGTTCGCGGACGAGCACGATGCTGGCGAGATTCGCATGGCGTTCGCTCACGAGGTTGCCCACCTGCGTCGTCGCGACCTTTGGCTCTCGTTTGCCGTCGCGACCGTGCAAACGGCTTATTTTTTCCACCCCCTCGTCTGGCTCGCGTCTCACGAAACCGCGATCGCTCGTGAAGAGGCGTGCGACCTCGACGTTTTGCGTCTATGCGGCGAGAGCCCCAGCGTCTACGCCCATTTCCTGTTCAAGTCCGCCCAAGGCCGCACCCCGGTTGCCGCGCTGGGCGCCGCCTATGGCTACCGAAACCTTCGGAGAAGAATCACCATGCTCAAACGAACGTCCAACCTTTCGAAATCCTCGCTCCGCCGCAGTTGGCTTGTCCTCATCGCGGCCGGCGCCGCGGCCGCTCTCCCTTGGAGCGTCGTCGCCCAGTCCAGCGCCCGCACTAAGACGCTAGGTTCGACCCTCAAGACCGCGACCGGATCGAAGTCGAAGAAGAATCACTCGGCGAAAACGATCTCGAAAAGCAAGAAGTCGAAGCCGTCCAGTTCTGCCCCAACCGGTCTAACCGGGACCGCCGGCGTCCCTCTTGCAGCCTCTCTGGTCGGCGGAGGAGTTCCCGGCGGCATGGCCGGCGGGATTTCCAGCCCCCGGTTGGGCGGGCTCCAAGTAGGAGGCGGCGCGCCGGGTGGCGTCTCTACGGCCGCTCAAACGGGAGGTTTTGGCGGGGGCGGGCTCACTGGGGCCGCCGGTTCCGGTGGATTTGGTGGCTCCGTCGCGACGGGGGGCCGCCAAACGACCACTCGCTCTGTCCGAGGCGCGTCTTCCCGAGGCGGAGGTCTGGGCACTGGGAGTGCCGCCGCCGGTGGATTTGGCGGAGGAACGACTAAGGGTGGCGGCCCCAGCGCCGGCGGATTCGGCGGAATATCCGGAGGGGGCGGCTTCGGCGGTGGCAGCGCTGGCGGCGGTCTAGGAGGCGCTGTTGAAACGGTTGGCCTGGGCGGCTTATCCGGTGGCGGTGTCGGTGGTCAAGAAGGCCCGGTCGAAGCGGACGGAGTCGTTGCCACGCCGGCGGAGAATTCGGGCGGCCCTTCCCTCGAGCGCCTCATCACCGCCGATGTGGAGCACGGCATGGTCGAGAAAGCGATCATTCAGGTGCTGAAGGCAAGCGGAACGAACTTCGTCATCAAGGCAAAGATCCGGCCCGAGATAATCACCTGCCACTTCTCCCAATCCTCCGCCCTAACCGTCCTTTCCTCGATCCTAAAAGGCAGCGACCAAGCCCTAACCTACCGTCGAGAAGGCGACGTCATCTACATCGTCGCCAAAGAGTAGCAAGCCAACCTCCGGAGCCCCCTCGCCCTCCTTCGGATGTATGTGCCGAACGAGGGAGAGGGGGTTGGGGGAGAGGGAGTCCGGTCTAGTGATGGGTGATGATTGACTTTTGATATGTGACGGTCCGGGCTCGACGGACCATCAGACCGGCCTCCCCTCCCTCAACGCCGAAGGTGTGTACCGTCGCCTAAACGCGACGCTTGGCGTACCTTTGGTACGCCGGGACATGGGCGAGCCGCCCATGGAAACTCACGGGCGAGCCGCCCGTGCCACGAACGTGGGATTGTTAAGAAAGACCGCAAGATCGAAGAAGCGCCCCGGCCGCTTCAGTGGCTACCGTAGATGCATGGTCACGAAGCTGTCCCACGTTTGCATCTACGTTCTCGATCAAGACTCGGCTAAGGAGTTCTACGTCGACAAACTTGGCTTCAAGGTAAACACCGACGCCGAGTACGGCGAAGGATTTCGCTGGCTAACCGTCACCCCGCCCGAGCAACCCGATCTCGAGATCTCCCTTATGGCGATCAAGCCGGGAATGGCGCTCGACGAGGAAGCCGCCGCGGCGATGAGGACCCTCGTTCAAAAAGGCCACTTCGGCGTCGGCGCCATGGAATCGCCGGACATCCGCAAGACCTACGAGGAGCTTAAAGCGAAGGGAGTGAAGTTCCGCTCCGAACCCGAGGAGCAGTTCTACGGCATCGAAGCGGTGCTCCAAGACGACTCCGGAAACTGGTTCAGCCTCTGTCAGCGCGCGGAGGTTACCGTCGCCTAGCGGGCTTGGAATAGCTCGATCGGATTCCCGCTCGGGTCCTCGATGAGGACCTGAGTGCCGCCTGGGCCCGATAACGGCTCGTTTCGGAAGACGACTCCGGCCCCGCGTAAGGTGCTAATAAGCCCTTCAAGATCTTCCGAGCCGACGACAATCCGGTTCCACCCGCCTGGCTCCGGCTTGCGTCCGTCCGGCATCGCCTTCGCCGCCGAGCTCTCGGGGCCGCTCAGCCATAAAGTAGCCCCGTCCAATTCGACAATCGCGAACGCGCTCCCCCACTTCTCGACCTCTCGAAATCCGAGAAGCCCCACGTAAAATGCGAGGCTCTCCTCGACGTCGCGCACGATGTAGCGGGTTGACATGGCCAAATATTGGCATAGGGATGGGTGCTTGCCGCCTGCGGCGTAAAACTCGAATTGAGCGACAATCATCCCATGCTCGCCACGTTTGCAGTCCTGCTCTTGGCCGGACAGCCTGAAATACGCCACGACCTTCGGACCCGCACCCCCGTTCTCACCTACCACGACATGGTGCCCGATCGCGGTCCCGGCGCCCTCTGGTTCGACTGCACGCCCCAAGAATTCGAGCAGCAGCTCGACTGGCTCGCCGCAAACGGCGCCCACTTCATTTCCATCGCCCAGCTCTACGATCACCTCACCCGGGGGGCAAAGCTCCCTTCGAAGGCGATCGCCATCACCTTCGCCGACAACTACCTCGGCTTCTACGGCCGAGCTCTCCCGATCCTTCGGCGGCGCCAAATCCCGGTCGCGATGTTCGTCCACACCGACTTTGTCGGCTCCTCCATCGGTCGGCCCAAGATGAGCTGGGGCCAGCTCCAAGAGCTCGACCGCGAAGGGCTCGTAACCGTCGCCTCGCAAACGAGAACCCACCCGGCCGACCTCCGGACCCTCAAGCAAAAGGCGCTCAACGAGGAGATGGCCGGCTCCAAACACGCCCTCGAAGCCCACCTCGGCCACACGGTCCGCTTCCTCGCCTATCCGAATGGCAAATTCGACTCCCGGGTCGCCCGCGCCGCCGCCTCCGCGGGCTACGAAATGGCCTTCACCGAGCAATTGATGCCCGCGGATAGATCACCTAGCATCTTCAAAGTGGCAAGATACGTGCACACAAAATATCGTCGCGCATGGAGCGACGCGTACGGACGGGGAAGATAATGAGGGGCAAACTGGTTCTTGGATTACTGATCGCGCTGACGAGCGTAGCGGTCGCAGACGAAAAGGGGGCGGAACGCGCCTTCGAGCGGGCGAAGCGGACCGAACCGGAGCTCATTGCCTTCCTCAAGCGCGTTCCAAAAGGGGGCGACCTCCACAACCACGCCTCCGGCGCTTATTACACCGACGGCATGCTGGACGCCGCGATCCAGCAGGGGCTCTTCTTCGACCCCGCCACCTCCCGGTTCGGCACCGACAGCACGAAGGTGCCAGCCAAGAACCTGCTGACGAACAACGCCCTCCTCTACCAATTCCTAAACGCCGCCAGCATGCGCGGCTGGACCGGCGAGGCCCAAAGCGGCCACGACCACTTCTTTGAGACGTTCGGCATCTTCGGAGGTGCGCTCAACGCGGTTCCCGAAGAGGAATTCTTCGCCGAGGTCATCGGCCGCGCAAAGCGGCAAAACCTCCAATACATGGAGCTGATGGCCGGCCCTTCCCCCAGCGACGCCCTGAACGAGTACTTCAAAGACACGCCATCCAGCGCGGATATGGCCAGGGCGCTCGATATCCTGCGCCCCCGGCTGGAAAAGCTGCTGACCGCTACAACCAAGAACCTTGACGAACGCGAAAAGCTCGCCGCCCGCATAGGCCAAAGATCGTTCACGAGTGCCGACGAGCCGATGACGGTCCGGTGGGTCTATTCGATCAACCGGCTCGCGTCCGCCGACAGCTTCTTCGCCAACGCCGCCGCCGGCATCTTCTTGGCCGCCCGCGAGCCCCGCGTTTGCGCCATGAACATGGTCGCCCCCGAAGACCATCCGCTCTCCCGCCAAAACTTCGAGAGCCAGATGCGGATGATCGATTTCCTCTGGAGAAACCTCGGCAAGCCGAACCTGACTCTCCACGGCGGCGAGCTGACGACCGCCATCTCACCCCCCGACGCGATGCGCGACCGAATAAGGAAAACCATCGAGATCGGCCACGCCAAGCGGATAGGCCACGGAGTCTCCATCGCCTGGGAAGACGATCTCGACGGCCTATTCGACGAGATGCGAAAGCTGGGAATCGCCGTCGAGATCTGCCTCACCAGCAACGCCTCCATCCTCGGCGTCTCCGGCGACCGCCACCCGCTTCGCCTCTACCGCGCCAACGGCATCCCCGTCTTCCTCAACACCGACGACGAAGGGGTCAGCCGAAGCACGATGACCCTCGAATGGGTCCGCGCCGTCCGCGACCAAGGGATGACCTACCGCGACCTCAAAGAGATGGCCCGAAACTCCATCGAGTATTCCTTCCTCCCCGGTCGCTCGCTTTACGAAGGCCGAAACTACGCACAGCTTGCCGGGCCATTCCAAGGCGCCCGAGCCCCGGGTTGGAAGCAGACCGCCGAGGCCGAACAAATGCTCCGCGCCTCCGAGAAGATGCGCGTCCAGCTCCGCCTGGAGCGCGCCTTCGTAGCGTTCGAGAGCAAATACCCCTAGCGGACCGCCGCTCTGGAGAGCGGCTCATCCCGGTGTACGAAGTACACCGGGAACGCGCGAGACGCCCGGGGTCAGGAGGCCGCTCTGGAGAGCAGCGGTCCAAGGCTCGCCTTTGTGTAAGATAAGGATAGTTTCGGCACGGTGAAGATAGAAAGCACGTGGAAGTAACCGCGCAAGCCCCGGCTGTCTGGATTCAACTACTGGGCAGCTTTCGAGTGGTCCTTGGCCGGAGCCCGGATCAACCGCAGCGATTTCGCTCCCGTACCGCCGAGAGGCTGCTCGCCTCCCTCGCCCTCCGGCTTGGGCACGCAGTTCACAAGGGTGAGCTTCTTGAGGCGCTTTGGCCCGCCAGCGATGGGGACCGTCAGGCGCAAAACCTAAGGAAGGCGATCTCCGATATTCGGCAAGTATTGGAGGACGGCTCAACCGTGGTACTTTCGCACGGCGATCGCCTTTGGCTCGACTCCGCCCAAGTCCAGACCGATGTCGACCGATTCAAGCGCCTCACCGACGCCGGTCTCGAAGGGAACGAGTCTGAGCAAAACCTTCGAGCGGCGCTGAAGCTTTACGGCGGCCCGCTTCTGGCCGAGGAGGAAGAGCCGTGGCTCCAGGTTCACCGGATGGAGTTGGAGGAGCGATTCGGCCAGTCCGTGGAGCAGATGATCGCGCTCCTCTTAAGCTCCGAAAAGTACGACGAGGCGCTAAGAATTGGCCGCCAAGCCGTCATCGCCGCCCCGTTGAGGGAAGACGTACACATGGCCCTCATCCGGGCCTACGCCTCCTCGGGGCTGCGAACGGAGGCGATCCGCCAATTCGAAGAGCTCGAGTCGCTTCTAAGCAACCAGTGGGGCGAGTCCCCCTCCCAGAAAAGCGTAGAGACGTTCGAAGCCCTTTGGGGCCAACGGGAACCTCCGCCCCTCCGAGAGGCCCCGCCGGAGTCGCCGGGTGGGGCGATTTCAGCGAACTCCTCCTTCTATATCTCGCGAGAGTGCGACCAGGTATTTCGCCGGGCGATCGCTCGCTCGGAAGCAACGATTCTCATTCATGGCCCCCGCCAAGTAGGAAAGACCTCTCTGCTTGGGCGGGTGTTGAATGGAGCTCGCGCCGATTTTAAGGTCGCCATCACCGACTTCCAGGTTCTCAGCCGCCCTCAGATGGCCGATGCCGACTCGTTCAGCCGGGCGCTTGCCTACGGATTCGCGACTCAGCTCGGAGTTCGAGTCGATTTCGCCGAGGTATGGAACGATTGGATCGGCCCCAACTCGAATCTTCACTCAGTCGTCGAAGCGGTATTGCGCCAGGTCGAGGGTCCGGTCGTCTGGGCGATGGACGAAGCGGACCGTCTGTTCGGCGTAGAATTCGCCGACGACTTCTTCGGCCTCGTGCGGAGTTGGCACAACCTTCGAGCCATGGATTCCGGAGGGCCGTTCTCCCGCCTATCTCTGGTGATCTCCTATGCCACGGAGGCGCACCTGTTTATCCAGGACATCAACCAGTCTCCGTTCAATGTCGGGATCCGGATTCCGGTGAGGGACTTTGCCGAGGCGGACGTAGAGGAGTTAAGCCTTCGCTATGGTCTGCGTCTAGCCCATCAAGACGTTCGCCGCCTTTTCGACCTCACCGGAGGACAGCCGTTCCTCACCCGAAAAGCGCTCGACGCATTGGTTCACGGCGGAGGAACCGTCGAGTCGCTGCAGAGGAACGCCGTCGATGAGGACGGTCCGTTTGGCGAGCATCTCCGGCGGCTTCTTTTCGTCACCTCGCGTGATCCGATTACCCGCGAGGAGATTGCGAGGTTCCTCCGCCGCCAACCGTTCTCCGATCCAAAGACCCCGCTACGCCTCATGGCCGGCGGAATGCTCATCCGGAACACGTCGGGCCAACTCGAATTCAGGGTGCCCGCTTACCGGCCGTTCCTGGAGCGCTACCTACTCGGGTCGGGGTGATCCTCTCGCTACGCCAGAAGCGGACCGTGTGGTCCGCGCTGGACGTCACCAATGTTTTTCCATCGCGCGTAAATTCGGCGTCGAGGACAGAGTCGGTGTGCCCACTCAGTTTTAGGATCTCGAATCCGTCGTCGGCGTCGAAGATGCGGACGTAGCGATCCGCGCACGAGGTAACGATACGCCGGCCATCGGGCGACCACTCCGCGGCCGAGACCCACGACCCGTGCTGCAGGATCGGTCCCTGCGAGCCGTCTTTCACGTTCCAGATGCGGGCCGTTCCGTCGTAGGAGGTGCTGAGCACTTTTGAGCTATCCGGTGAGAATCTCGCTTGCCAAAGCCTCGCGCCGTGCCCCCGGAGGATCTGCTCTCGTCCCGAACCATCGAGGGGAAACAGGTAGCCGTTGGAGTCGCGGCATGAGGCCGAAAGCCACTTTCCATTGCCGGAGAATTCGATGTCGGTAACCATCGAGGCAAGCTTTTTCACGAGACGCACCGTCTTCATCGTCTTTGGTTCGAGAAGCGCGACGTCGCCGCCAATAGAGCTAACCGCGACCGTTTTCCCGTCCGGGGAAAAACAGAGGCGGTTGCAGACGAAAGATGGCGAGGCAAACAAGACCGGATTGGCTCGCCAATCGGACAAGTACGCAATTCCACCGCCGAGCAGCGGAAAGGCTATCCCTTCTTTGGGCGAGAACGCCGCGGCAACCGGATGTTTGCCGGGAATACTCAAGCGGCGCAACACTCGGCCTCCCCGGGGCTCGATAAACAAAATCGTTCCGTCGTTGTCGACGAGGGCTAACAGTCCACCATCGTTGGAGAACACCGCGGGGAGCGCCGCGAGGGGCACGCCTACCCTATAGGTGGCGACTGGACTTCCCGAGGCGATATCCAAGAGGACAGCCGTTCCATCTCTCGAAGTGGTGATTGCCCGCGTTCCGGTTGGCGACGTCTTGATGGAAAGCACGTCCAATCGGTGAACCAAGATTTTTTGAAGCGGCGGTTTTGAATCGGTGTCCCAACGCAACAGCCCCTTTTCCTGCGTGGTGGCGAGGATGGTTCGGCCGTCGGGGCTCATATCGACGCTGTATAACCCGGATCGGTCGCTTACAAAGAGATTGAGGAGTTTTTGCTGGGCGACGTCCCAGATGCGGGCCGTTCCGTCGTAACTGCAGGTAACGATCTTATTCGGGTCGCTGCGCAGCCACAGCGTGTCCATGACGGGAGCGGTATGGCCCGCGAGGCGAGCGACGGTCGATCCGTCGACGGTCCGCATGATCGACAGGATGGGTGACAGTTTCAATGACGCGATCAGCTTGTCGTCCGGACTGAAGACACCGCTTACCGGGGTGCTCTTATGAGTTGCGATGTTATACAAGAGGGGCTGGTCGCCCATGCCGATGATGGAAAGTAGCCGGCCATCGTGAGAGAAGGTGAGTCCCATGGGCTCCACCGGCGTGTCTACAAATCTGCGTTGGCCGTTAACTCGGTCGACCAATGTAAATCCTCTCGCTTTTCGGCTTCCGAGGACGACCGTTCGCATATCGCCGCTTAGGCTCATCGTCTCGCTTAGCACGGCAGAGAAGACTCCGATACCGGCTCGGACTCGGTCAAGGAGAGGATGTTCGTCGCGAGTGAGGCGAAGCCAGTAAGCAAGGCGAACCAGGCTAGTTGGGTTGGCTACGGAGGCGACACGCTTCCCGTTAACCAGAAGGTCGCGATCGCGGGCCTCGATGAGCGAGCCACCTTCTATCCAGGCGGAATACGAGAAAACTTGGGAGCGGCCCGGGATTTCCGGAGGGCGCAATACCGTCGGTTCCCCTAAAGTGGCGTTCAGGAACCCCCATTCCCAGCCCCGTTGCGGCGACTTACGCTGGCTTTCGATTAGCTGGCGCGCCTTGAGATAGCTCCCTTCCTGAATCCGCTCGGAGGCCAGCGCCATCGAGCTTTGATAAGCGATCTTGGTGTTTTCGCGCGAGAGACGCCGGCTTTCCGCGAGAGCCCGGTCTCGGTCACGAGTGAGCGCCAGCAGCCAAACCGCGACCAGGGAGACCGCCGATAAAAGCGCAAGCGAAATCCCCGCGACTCTTCGAGTCGCGCCGGCCGAAGCCGCGCGTTGACGTCGAACTTCGGCATCGGGAAGGTTAGTCCGGCGCCAGCGTTCGTCGAAGAGCGTGCGATAGAGCCGGTTTCGGATCCGCAGCGTCCCCGCTTCCTCGACCGCGATGCCTGAGAGGAGCAGAGTCGAAATGAGCGCTTCCTCGTGGTGGGCCGAAATGAGATTCCGGCGAAGCAGCAGGCGATACACCTCCAGAAGCTGGTTGCGCGATTCCTCCTTCGATACTCCGGGCAAGGACGCCTCGAGTAAGCGTCTTTCGGCATCCGCGATATTCGGCTCTCTCTGGCGTGCCTCCGAGCTCAGCAGCCGGCGCTCGACAAGCGCGTCGACGTCGCTCGGTTTGACGACGCTCGCGTCGGTCACCACCAAAAACGCCAACAGCTGGGTTAGGTAAGGGTGTCCGCTCACCCAATAGTGAATCCGGCGCAAGATCGCTTTGCCATCGCGCCCATGCCGCGATAACTCCGCGGAGTAAGCATCGGTCTCCTCCAAGGTGAAGTCGGTCAGCTCGATCCGGCGGCCGACGTTGAACGGCGTCACGTCTTCGTTGTGGATGAGCTGGCTCGGGGCTGCCACCCCGGCCAAACAGAAGCTGAGGCGGCGAAACTCCGGTGAACTGGCCCGGCGGTTGTAGCACTCGCGAATGGCGGCGAAGAACTCATCGGCGGAGAACGGAAGCGCCTGCACAAAGTCGACCTCGTCCACAAAGACCACGACCGGTCCAGTTATTGAAGGAAGGACGACCTCCTCGATCGCTCCGAAGAACCTGAAAGAAGGGCCGAAATCGGTTCTCTCTTTCCAGTATCGGAAGAGAACGGCCGTCAGATTGAGCTCTTGGCCAATCGAGTGAAGCAGCCCCGCGTACCACTGCTCGGGCTGTAGGTTCGTCCCCAGGCGCTGGAGGTCGATTCGGAGCGTGGTGATGCCGCGCTCGTGCAGTCGCTCCAGAGACCGAACGATGAGAGACGACTTTCCCTTTTGCCTTGAGTCCAGGATGAAAACGAATTCGGAGGACAACAGCGCCGCCGTCGTTTCTTCGTCGGCTCGCCTCATCACATAACTGGCGGAGCCGGGCGGCAAAGTCCCCCCAGGTTCAAAGAACTCGCCGCGATCGATCACAGCGACATCCTAACCCCATCGGTGTGACGAGAATAGTTTCCATGGACCGCTGGTCTCCAGACCGGCTCTCCCTCCGAATAAGCTAACCCATGCAAAGAAAGGCCCTTCCCCCTTGAATCTCTTTGCGTCTTAGCGCCTTTGCGTGACCAATCCGGCTGCCCCCCGAGCGATCGCGGTCCCAGGACTTCGCCGCCCGTCACAGATCGGTCACACCCTCATTTGTAGAGTCGCTAGCAATCGCCGCGAAATTTCGCGAGCAAGCCTGAACGCAAATTCAAGGAAAAAGCGAATGACACTTCTACTTCTATCCGCGACCCTCGCGATGGCCTTCAACCCTCCTCCCGGCGTCGGGAGCCCGACCCTCCAAGACAAATCCCAGCAAGCGACCGCGCAAGAAAAGGAGCGGGCGCGAAAGGAAGGGATCACCCCTGCCGAAATGTCGCCCTGGCTAGCGTCGACCCGAAACCGGGCTCCCCAATCCGGCTTTGATCTGAGGACCCCGCTGCTTACGCCCCAACAGCTAAGCGCTCTTGGCAGCCCCACGTCGCCAGTTTGTGCGAACGGCGGCTTCGAGCTGGGAACGTTTGCCAACTGGCACATGTACCAAGGCTCCTTTGCGGGAGTCGGCGCGTTGACGCTCGCCGCTACCACCCCTCCGGCTCCCACCGCGACGACCCAGCTTTCGAGTCGTCACACGATTCTGCCAGTCACCAGTTGGAGCCCGAACGGAAGCTTTACGCCGAAGACCAGCTATACGGCCGCGACGGCGCCTCCCGGATGGAACGGCCCTTACGACCCGATCGTAAGTTTGGCCGGAGCCAGCAGCGGCAATGGGCAAGACCTGCCACTACCGTTCCCAGGCGGACAAGCCCACACTCTTCGTTTGGGCAATCCGATGAACGGCTCGGGAGCGGAAGCGGCCGTCATGACCTTCACGGTTCCGCCGACGATGACCGACTTCACTTTCCAATACGGAATGGTGCTGGAGGACCCCGGGCACGACGCCGACCACCAGCCGCGACTCATTTACCAGCTCTACGACATGACGGCCGGCAACATGGTCGACAGCTTCCAGCGAGTGGCGAGTCAAACCGACCCGTTTTTCAAAACCGGCATGGTTCCGGGCGGCCACATCGTTTGGCGTCGAGTCTCGTGCCAGCGAATTCCGATCGCCTCGCGGGTGGGGCACCAACTTGTCGCGATCTTTGTGAACACGGACTGCGGCTTCGGCGGCCATTTCGGCTACTCCTACATCGATTCGCTATGCGACCAGAGCCTCGGCAAGCCGATTCTTAACTTGCCCGAAAAGATCTGTGTCGACAAGGACCTGCAGGCCGACGGGAGCCAAAGTGTCGGCGTGATCACTTATAGCTGGACCGTCACCCAGTGCGATCAGAACGGAAACAACGAGGTCCCCAGCACCAGCGTGATCGTGAACGGAACCGGCCCCATCACGGGCCTCTTCGACGTAACGAGAGAGACGGTCGATCACCGGCGCCCTCTGGTATGCGGCCACTATTACAAAGTCAAGCTCAAGGTCGAGACCGAGTGCGCACAGATTGACGCCGTCTCGAAAATCGTCTACGTAGACTGCTGCGCTCCCGCCGAGGAGTGTTGCCGAGACATCCGGATCGGACGCGATAACTCTCTCCGGCCGACCGCAAGAGCCGGTACCTACGCGCTGAACCTTCAGCTCACCGGCCTCCCCGGCGGCGTAAGATCGATCGACTTCGACATCGCCAGCTCCTCGCAGGCGAACACCGGAACCTCTTGCCCGCCCGGAGGCCCGGTCTTCGGATACGTATCGAATGCAGCGGCGATTAGCGGTCTCAACTTTGGCGGACCGACCTATCCGGCCAACCCATATAGCCATTGTGTCGATTGGCTCTCGCCCGGAACGACTGCCGCAAGCAGCCCGGTCCTGCCGGTAACGCTGACCTTCCCGACCGCTCCCAGATCTTGCGTGAACTTCCTTCGGTTCTGCGTGAAGATTTCGGTCAAGACGGAAGGATGCCGCTCTTGCGAAATCTACCAGTGGTTCTACTATCGGCGCACCGCCAATGCCGCCGGCCGTGAGACGATCGATCCGATTCGAGCCGACCAGTGGCCGAGCGGGATTCGGGATCGCGAGGAAGGTGGCGATTCGCGATGATTCCAAACGCGGTTTTGCTCACCGCGGCCTGTCTCTTCTGGGGGCCTCCGGGCCCCCAGAACGATACCGTCCAACTCGCCCCCACCTTCTCCGTCACCGACCTGAAGAACGAGCGTGTGGATAACACCCGATTCAGGGGCCGCACCACGGTGCTTTTTGTGTTCTGCGAATGTCGGGAATGCCGCCTGGTGGCCGAAGAATGGTCGCGACGGGCTCGAAGTGCGGTCGTCCAGACGTTTGCCTGTTACTCGGGAAAGACCGACGAGGTCAAGAAGATGGCCAACGCGTGGCCGGGAGGCAACGATTCCACTCGGTTCCTCGTCGATCCGAAGTTCACCATCGCCGAGAAGTACCGGGCTCTCCCCTGTCCGGCCGCTTTCGTGATCGACGGTTCGGGCCGCCTCCGATACTCCAGCAAAGAGACGGCGGGAGAGCTCGAGTCGGACCCGAAGATCATCGTAGATCAAATCTTGGATTCCGTATCCGATATCAAGTCCGGGCGCCCGGTGACACTGGCCCCACGCGCCGCCGGCGCGAAGAAGACCTTGGTCCCCGTTGAGACATCCGCGAATATCCGGCGGGACGACCATACGATCTCCAACGTGATTTCCGCCCCCCGGTCCGATAAAGAAGCCACCGTCGAGCGGCAGTTCCAATTCCGCAATCCGTCGAGGGCGCCGGTACGGATCGACCAAGTTGTCAGCTCGTGCGGTTGCAGCGACGCTGGTCTGCTGATCGGAGAGTCGATGGCTTCCTCCGGCACCGTTCTACCGGGTAAGAGCGTTCGCGTTCGGGTCCGGCTAAAGGTCGCCCCGAATTACACCGGGCAGAGATCCGTACAAGTCTGGCTACTGGCAAAAGGCACGTCCGTTCCGCTTGGATGCATTCAGATCGAGGTTCACGGAGCGTCCTGACCTACGTCCAAGTCCACCCCCTCGGAAGGTCGTTCTTTTGGCCCAGTGCGAATTCGGGAAACTTATCGGCTAAGCCGGGAGTTGTTAAACTAGGATCGCGATGAAGGGCGGCAGGGGGACGAGCAGTTTTTTGCTTTTTGTGCCTGCCTTTTGTCGCGTCCGCGAGGGAAGAGGGCGAAGTACACCGCAACTTTGACAGGGCCTAGTGTGCCCGGATAAGGTTGCGGGTACGCTCGCGATCCGAAGAATTGTTGGTCCGGCATCCCGCCGGGCCAGGACGTGCAATGCAACAGCGAAAACAAACTGTTTCCAGCAAACTTTCCATCCGGCATTTACTGGTCGTAGCGTTCGGCTTCGCGCTCATCGCCGGATCGATACCGGTAACCGCATTTGGCAGTCAGTCGACCGGCGCCGCCGCTACTGGAGCTGCCGCCACCGGCGCTGCTGCAACCGGGGCGCAGGCGACCGGAGCCGCTACGACCGGAGCCGCCGCGACCGGAGCGGGCGCTACTGGAGCGCAAGCGACCGGGGCCGCCACTACCGGCGCCGCCACCACTGGAGCTCAAGCCACCGGAGCCGCGACCACGGGAGCCCAAACCACCGGAGCGCCGACCACCGGAGCACCCACGACAGGTGCGCAAACGACAGGCGCGCCCACGACTGGCGCCCAAACAACCGGCGCTGCGACAACCGGAACGCCGACGACCGGCGTCGCCACCACCGGCGCGCAGACCACCGGAACGCCGACGACGGGAACGCCGACGGCCGGGGCTACCACGGCCATGGTCCAAACCGGCGGCGTCGCTACCGCGGGCGCATCGACCGCCAACAACCCGAATGCCGCCGGCACCAACCCCGGTCTGGTCGGATCACCCGCAGGTGGCGTTGTGAACACCTACGTTCCGTTCCGAACCTACGGTTTCCAATTCTTCGAAGGGGCGCGAAAGGCGGTCGAGCTGCGACGAGCGAGCGGCCTCCCTCAAACGACAATTCCGCTTGGCGGACTGCAAGGGATCGCCGGCCCTGAGGGCCAGCAAACCGTCAATAACCCAGTGCCGGAGCGATACCAGCTCGGACCGGGCGACAGTCTCATCGTTCGCTACTCCAGCCCGACGATGGAGCCCAAGACCGCCGAGGTCCAGGTCGACACCCGCGGCTACGTGGTCATACCGGAAACCGGGACCCAGGTCGTAGCGCGCGGACAGACCCTCTCCCAATTTGAGAGCCGGCTTCGCCAGGAAATGGCGACCAGCATCCGCAACGTCACGCTTAGCGTGACCCTGAAAGAGCTTCGGACGATTTCGATCGTCATCCTCGGCGACTCGTACGCCCCTGGCACCTATCAGGTCCCGTCCAGCGTCACGATGTTCAGCGCGCTGTACGCTTCCGGCGGACCGGCGGACACCGGTTCCATGCGCCGCATCCTTCTGCGGCGGGCGAACACGCCGACTCGTGTGATCGACCTGTACCGTTTCTTTATCAAGGGAGACGCGAGCCAGGACGTGCCGATCCAGCCCGGCGACGTCATCCAGATCGAACCCTCGGAGGCGCGAGTAGAAGCGCGAGGCGAAGTCAAGCGCCCCGCCATCTATGAGCTTCTGCCGACGGAGCATCTGAAAGATCTTCTTTCTTATGCAGGGGGCATTCGCGCCAACGCGGTCGCACAAAAGGTCTCCGTGCAAACCGTTCGGCCCGGGGTTGCCCGCCAGCTCATCGACGTCAATCTCCTTCGAAACGGAACGGCCGACAACCCCTCCCTTTTCGACGGCGACGTCGTCGACGTCTTCAGCATCCGAGCCGATGTCACCAACATGGTGACGATCGACGGCGACGTCGACCAGCCCCGGCAGTTCCAGATCACCCCCGGCATGCGCGTTTCGACCCTGGTCGAGAACGCCCGCGGAGTTCGACCCGACGCCAGTCTGGCGCGTGCCGACCTCTTCCGGCTCAATCCCGATTACTCTCTGACCCTGATCCCGATCAACCTCGGGCAAGCGCTCAGGCACGACCTAAACGCGGACGTGGTTCTCAAGCCGAACGACCGGCTGGTCGTCTACAAGGTGTCGGAGCTCCAATGGACCGGCGAGCACCAGGTCGAGATCATCGGCGCGGTGCAGCGACCCGGCGCGTTCGTTCGCGCTCAGGGAATGACGATTCGCGACCTTCTCATTCAGGCCGGCGGCCTCCTGCCCGACGCGTACGGCGACGTTGCATTCCTGCAGCGCCGCAATGCCGACGGTACGCCCGGTCAACTCTTCCGACTTAACATCGGCCGTATCGCTAACGGCGATACGCGACAGAATCTCGTCCTCGAAGATCGCGACGTTCTGAGAATCAGCACGCTCCAGGAGTTCCAGGCTCAGCCCGATCAGCTCGTGGAAATCGCGGGCGCCGTTCAGCGGCCGGGCCAGTTCCCTCGATCCGCGAACATGACGGTTCGAGACCTGCTCCAGCTTGCCGGTAACGAGACGCTCGACGCCTCGTCGAGAATCTTCCTGCAGCGAACGCAGCCGAACGGTCTTCCCGGTCAATTGTTCCAGCTCGACCTTGGTCGAGTCCGCAGCGGCGATCCGACGCAGAACCTGCCCTTGGAGCCAAGGGACCGGTTGACCCTTTACACGATCTCGCAAATCGGCTTCGTCGGCCCGCAGACCGTCGAAGTTTCCGGAGCCGTTCAACGGCCCAACGTCTTTCCGCGCTCGACGAATATGCGAGTTGGGGACCTGATCGCCCTCGCCGGCGGCGTGATGCCCAACACGTACCTGGATCGGGCATACCTGCAGCGCACCAATCCAGATAACACCCCCGGGCCGATGCTTGTCGTCGACCTTCAGGCCGTACTCGCCGGCAATCCGGCGGCGAACATCCTTCTCGAAGACCGCGACAAGCTGAATGTCTTCACCAAGGAGATGGCGCAGGTTCAGGGCGACAAGACGGTCGAAATCACCGGCTCGGTTCAACGGCCGGCGATCTATCCGCGGTCGGCCAACATGACGGTCAAGGACCTCATCGAGTTCTCCGGCGGCCTGACGCCGAAGGCTTACTTGGAGAAGGCTTGGCTCCAGCGGGTCAATCCGGACAACACCCAGGGACCGCTCGTTCCGTTGGACCTTAGGCAGGTCATGGCCGGCGATCCGAAAGCCAATCTGGTGCTTCAGGATCGGGATCGGTTGTCGGTCTACACCAAGGAAATGGTGTCGTTCCACGTCGATGAGCTGGTGGAGATCAAAGGAGCGGTTCAGCGCCCGTCGGTCTTCCCCAAATCGAGCAACATGACCCTGAAGGATCTGTTCGAGCTGGCCGGCGGACCGCTGCCGACCGCCGCGGACACGGTTGAAATCGCGCATGCCTATACGCCGCGCGGCACGCCGTTCCAGCGGATTCGCTTGGCGGATATCCTGAGTGGAGTCCCGAGCGCAAATGCTCAGCTCCAATCCGGCGACGTCGTCATTCTTGCTGAGAAGAGCGACGTTCGGGTGCGGCCGCGAGTCGTCACCGTCCTTGGTCAGGTCGCCTTCCCCGGCCCCTACCTCCTCACCGGCTCCGACGACCGTCTGAGCAATGTGATTAAGCGAGCCGGCGGCCTCACGGCGAACGCGTTCCCCGATGGAGCGGAGTTCGATCGCGATCCGTCGAAGCTCGCGACCCCGCTTCAGCTCAAGATCCAGCCGGATCTTGCGGAGACGCTGCGGTTGGTCTCGGAGGACGAGTACAAACGCGCAGCGGCTCTTGCCGATATGGACCGGTTGCGCATCGTGTTCTCGAACGGTAGTTCCATCAACGGTGCCACCTCGCCGATTCTGCCCGGAGGAATCCCAGGCGCCCAAGGCCCGACGACGGGGATCTCCGTCGACAACGCCCTTGGCCACGCTCTTAGCAGTGAGGCGGCCACCAAGGCTCGCGTCCTGGGTCCGAAGGAGCTGCTCCCCTCGGGGAACCTGAACGTGAACCTCTCGGGCGCGGTTCGCCATCCGGGTAGCCATGACGACACGGTTCTGCAAGACGGTGACGTGATTATCATCCCGGAGATGCCGACCACGGTTAGCGTCACGGGCGCGGTCGTCCGTTCTTCGTCCATCGTGTTCGAAGAGGGTAAGGGGCTGGACTACTACCTCCAGAAGGCGGCTGGTATGACGAACGACGCCGATCCTAAATCGACGATCATCGTCCGCGCCTCCGGCGCTCTCGACCGATACCGAAAGGGTGTCAGAATCCGAGCCGGAGACAACATCCTCGTCCCGACGAAGGTGCAAGCGATCCGCCTAGCGGAGCGTCAGAACGCCTTGGCGACGATTACCCAATCGGTCACCTCGGCCGGCATCACCCTCGCCCTAATCCGATCCCTCACCCGCTAACCTGAGTGTGAGATCGGCCCAAAGAGGCCAGGCGGAGTTCCTCCGCTTGGCCTCTTTCCTATGAAGGGCGAAGCGTTGTAGCCGCAGGTTGGCTCGTACCTGCGTGGGAGCGTCTCGTTTTCAGAGAAAGCTTGTGGATCGTTGAGGTTTGTCGCGCAGGTACGAGCCAACCTGCGGCTACAACGCTTCGCGTTACCATTCCCCAGCAAACCCGGGAGTGCTCGACCCAAAGCCCCACAGCCTTGTCGCGGCCAACACGGCCGAACGATCGAAGGTGCGGACGAAGGGTTATCGCGGAATTATCTCTGGGCTACGGGTCGAATCAGACTCTTTGTGTCCGATGCGACAAAGCAGACTGTCCCAAGGGAAGAAGAGAGGCCTTATGGTCACCAACAAAATGGATTGACAATAGAGGTTCACCCGTAGCCCGGGGATTTATCCCCGGAGGAGCCTTGAACCGCGGCTAAAGCCACGGGCTACGGGCAAGATGAATGTCAACCCAATTTGTGAATGACCATCAGGCCCGACGAAACTAGCGGATGCCTGGGCTATAGGTGTCGTGGACCCGCTTGTCCTCTTCGAGGGAGCTGTCGCTGAATTTGCCGGTCGAGAACGGAACGTACAACGCCAAATAGGCGCGGAAGGCCAGCACCGGGTCGTTCTTTTGCGTCCGGAACGCCTCCAGGGCCGCGCTTCCTTCGGGGCCGAATCGCACAAGTGCCTTCCCAAGGTTACGCCAGGCCCAATCTGCGTCCGGAAGCGTCGAGCCCTGGCCGTAACGGCCGAACTGCTCCTTCAGGATTGCGAACGCCTTCTTCCTCCGATCCCCGCTTAGGCGCGAAGCGAACGACGCGACGTTCTTCGTCGCCTGGCTGCGAACGGTCGACGATGGGTCATCGAGACCCGCGATCGTGATATCCCAAGACGCGGGATCCGGAATCGGAAGGATCGCCTGCAGCGCGTAGTAACGCGTCACCTCGTCCGGGTCCGATTGGGCTAGCGGGCGGAGTTGATCGAAGAAGGTGTTCTCCTTATCTTTCCACCCCATAATCGCCCGTACCGCGACCTGGCGAACGTTGGCCGACGGATCTTTCAGCGCCGCCAAGACCTGGTCCTGAGCGACGCCGCGCAAGGCGACGAACGCCTTCACCGCGACCTCTTTCTCGATCCAGTTCGTATCCCCTCGCAGCCGGTCCAGAATGAGGGGCGCCGCGGCCGCATCGCCGGACATGCCGAGCGCCTCGATCGCCGCCACCCTTACGCTTGGCTCGCTGTCGGAGAGCCGCCCTGCGAACACGTTGGCGCTCGCCGGGCCGAGCCGGGCTCGTGCCCGCAACG
Source organism: Fimbriimonas ginsengisoli Gsoil 348 (assembly GCF_000724625.1). Taxonomy (GTDB): domain Bacteria; phylum Armatimonadota; class Fimbriimonadia; order Fimbriimonadales; family Fimbriimonadaceae; genus Fimbriimonas; species Fimbriimonas ginsengisoli. Next base: position 3,561,568 of record NZ_CP007139.1, read on the forward strand.
CCTGCCGCCGCACGATCGGGTTTTCGTCGTCGATATCTTTCTCGACTTCGCTTGGCTCAGGCTTGATCTCATGGCGGACGATCCTGGCCAACGCCTCCGAACGGTCTTTCCAGTCCCCCGCCCTTACCCCGGCCGCGGGGACCGCCTTCAGGTTATGACGTAGCATCTGCTGCCCAGGGGCGCCCCACCCGGTAAGGTGCGCCCCTTCGGCGACGAGCGCCTGCATATCGGGCGAGAAGGGGCGATCGGTCAACAGAGTTACCGAGATCGACTCCGACTTGCGGAACGGAAGCGCCTTGCGGACGAGCGCCTTGCCCGCATCCGCGGTACCGCCCATGACGCATAGCTCGTCGATGCTCCCTTCCTGCAACCAACGTTGCCAGTCCATCGTCGCGCCCACCGCGACCCGTCCGCCGCTGAGAGGCCACTCTTGCGGAAGGTTCGGGTTTGCCGCGCTCAGAGCCACGGTCAGTTTTTTCCCTTTGGCGTGAAACGCCTTGGAGAGCTCCCTGAAGAACTGGGAAACATACTCCCCCTTGAGATCGCGCCATTTCTGGACGTCGAACGTTTCTTTCCTTGGGTCGACGCCATACCTCTGCTTGAACTCCGCCACCGCTTCGTCGCTATAACCGAATTCGTCCGGGAAGCGGGTGGCGTAGTTCTCCATGTAGGTGTAGAAGAAGAGCCCGTCGTACCCGCCGTTGACCGCTTGATCTGTAAAGCGCTTTACCAAATACGCCCGCGCCGCCGGAATCGAGAGCTCGTAGGGTCCCGGCTGACGCCGCTCGCCGAACCGGTCGATCGGCTTCCACTCCGGATGGGAAGCGAGCGTTGCGTCTTCCACCCCGTAAGGCAGCGTGTCCCAGTACTCGGCTTCAGGTGACGCACCGAAGTCGAACAGGGAAGCCATCATATACAGTTGCACCCCTCGCCGGTGCGCCTCCTGAACCGCGATCCGGTTGACCCCTACCGTGTCGTAGAGGTACCTCTCCCACACGGAGTAGAACTCGAAACGAGAAGGATTCTCCTTTCGATGGATTCCCAAGTTGACGTAATTCTCGCCCTGAGCCCCTCGCCAGAACACCTTGGAGACTTTCTGTACGTTGGCAATCCGCTCGAAGAAGGAGGCGATGGTCGCATTGCTGTCGAGCGGTTCCCAAATCGGATCGTAGTGGGAGTCCGGCACGCTCACGTACATCGACAACGTGCCCGGCACGGCATCCTGGTGTTTGGGAGCTCGGTGCGGAGGCGTTCCGTGGGCGAGCATTAGCGCCCAGAATCCGGCGATTCCCGTGAGGGCCACGCTGCAGCGAATCATGTTGTTTGAGCTCACCGATCGTCCTTTCATTGCAATCCTCTCCTGGAGCTGAGCAATCCTGGCAAGGCCGCCGGCCGATCGCGCCATGAAATAGCTAGCGGTTCGACGGAGGGTTTGCCTGGGGTGTTCTTCTTCTACGTAGCCTACGGGTTATAGCCCCGCCGTAACGGTAAAACAACCAGGTAAGAACGGGCGTTCCTGCGAAACCGCCTCATCCGCGAGAAATTTCGCTCGGTTGGCGAGAGGGTGGGCAGAATGGAGTACGACCGCGCAAGACGCGGCGCTCACTAGGTAGATTTTCTGTCGCAAGGGGCCTACCCGCCTTCGCTTGTCGCCGATGCTGTTCAATTCGATCGTCTTTGCCGTCTTCGCGGTCGTTTTCTTTTCGGTCTGGTGGCTTGTTAAGTGGCGTCCAACCGCCCGGTACCTGACGATCATCGGGTTCAGCTTCTTCTTTTACGCTTACGACACCCCCTGGTGGCTGCTGCTCCTCATGGGCACGGCGATCCTGGACTATTTCGCGGGACTCGGCATTCTCAGCCGCCCCCATCTCAAACGGTTGTGGGTAACCCTCTCGCTCAGCGGGAATCTGGGCCTGCTTCTCTTCTTCAAGTATCAGTTCTTCATTGGGAAGAACCTATCCCACGTTCTCCAACTCTCCGGTCTCAACCTGGATATCCCGGTGCGGCAACTGGCGCTGCCGATCGGCATCAGCTTCTATACGTTCCAGTCGATGAGTTACACCATCGGCGCGTACCGAGGCATCCTCACGCCGACCCGCAACATCCTCCACTTCTTCGCGTACGTCTCGCTCTGGCCCCAGCTCGTGGCCGGTCCCATCGAGAAGGCCGCCCACCTATTGCCTCAGGTGGCCAATCCGAAACCGCTAGAGGACTCGGATGTCTGGGAAGCGATGCTCCTTATCGTGCGTGGCTTCTTCAAGAAGATGGTCATCGCGGACAACCTGGCGCCCGCCGTCAACGCTGCGTTCGGGGCCACCTCGTTTGTCTCGTCGGCTCCGCACTGGTGGCTGATCTCCATCATGTTCGCGCTCCAGATCTACGGCGATTTCAGCGGATACACCGACATCGCCCGCGGATTTGCGAAGCTGATGGGACTGGAGTTCGCGCTGAATTTTAACCATCCCTATGGAGCGAGGTCCGTTCAGGACTTCTGGCGTAAGTGGCATATCTCGCTCTCCACGTGGTTCCGCGATTACCTTTACATCCCGCTCGGCGGCAATCGCGGCTCGACATGGCAGGGGGTCCGCAATATGTGGATCACGATGCTCGTCAGCGGCATTTGGCACGGCGCCGCCTGGACATTCCTCATCTGGGGAGCGCTCCACGCGACCTACCTCACCGTCGAGCGATTTACCGATTGGCCGAAGAAGCTCGCCACGAAGCCGGGCGGAAAGCATCTTGCCGCCGTTCTCGTCTTCGGCCTCGTCACCATCGCCTGGGTCTTCTTCCGGTCGAACTCGACGCATCAGGCGTTCAGCATCGTCGCGACGATGCTGAATCCGTTGCGAATGAGCCTCGCCCCTCTCAAAGCCGTTGATCCCTCCACGTACTTCTTCCTGCTGCTCGCCATTGCCATGGTGCTTAACAGCTACTTCGGCTGGCTACGGAACCTGTACGCGAACAACTCGACGGTAAGGAACCTTCGCCCGGTCTTCGTCGCTCTCCTCATCATGGTTTGCATCTTCTGGCGCGGTCCGGGAGGCGCCTTCATCTACTTCCAGTTCTGAGCCAACCACCATGGACCGACGCGTTACTCAAGCTCTCCTTGTCGCCGCCGTCATTTGCCCGGTGTACGGCCTTATGGCTGGCAAAATCGACAAAGCGCCCCGGGAGGTGACTAATTTCTGGGTTCGCAAGATGCGCCTTTCCGGCGTGGCCGATGTCGTTTTCATCGGAGACTCTCGGGTGAACCGAGGCATCTCGCCGGCGGTCGCCCAGGAAGTGCTGCCCGGACTGCGAATCGAGAACTTCGGTTTCAGCGGCCAAGGGGTCACCCAGCCCTACTTGGATCGGGCTCGCACGGTGGTCGACCCGAACAGCAAGGTTCGCGCCCTCGTCATCGGGGTAACCCCCCGCATGTTCACCGCCGCCGCCATCAAGCTGAGCGAGTACGACAAGTGGGCGAAGATGCGGGAAGTCGACTACTACCTGCAGGACATCGGAAGCGGCGTTAACTACTTCTTCACGCCGGAAGATCCGGTCAAGTTATTTGGCCGTGCCCTCAGCTCCTCCGCACCCCGCTACACGCAATGGTTCGAACCGGGTGGCTGGATGCCGGCGACTCGCTCGACCTTCGACACGAAGAGTGCGGAAGCGGAATACCGGACCCATTTTGCTCGCGGCGGGGCGCTACCGGAGGCGATCGACCGCTTGGTCGCATTCGTTGCCCATGCCAAAGCGGATGGTTTCAAAGTGTTTCTCTTCCGTCCGCCGATTTCACCGCAGGTCCGCGCGATCGAGGACGAGATGGGCCAGTTCGACGAAGCCGCCTTGCGCTCTAGAGTCGAGGCCGCCGGCGCGGTGTGGCTCCCCACCCGTCAAGGCGCCTACCAAACGTTCGACGGCCACCACCTAGATCGAAGCGCTGCCGAAACCTTTACCCGAGACCTTGCAACCGAACTAAAGCCCTACCTCTCTACCCGATAGCCATCGGTTTTTTGGGACTCCCCCGTGTTTCGGTTAGGCTGATGTCGCCGCTTTCAGGGCTCGGAGGGCTTGTCGGCCTCTTTACCAGGGTTCCGCTGCGCTTACCCTAGTAAGTTCTAGGAGGTCGCGCTTTCAGCGCTGAGAGGGATTGGTGGGCTCTTTACAAGGGGTTCCGCTGTGCTACACCCTTCGGGTTGAGATGTCGCCCCCTTGGGGGCTCGGGTAGGAACGGCGTTTAGAGCCAGCCGAAAACCCGCTCCCGCGCGGTCATCTCGTTAGGCTTGATCTTCTGACCCGGGAACTGACCGATCACCACTGAATTGGACGGAACGTCCTTGTCGATAAGGAACGAGTTCGCCCCAAACACCACCTCGTCTCCGATTTGGCATCCCCCCAAGCAGCTCGACTTGGCATAAAAAACCACGCCGTCCCCGAACGTCGGATAGCCGCTCTCGGTCGCTCCGATGGCGCAGTTCTGGTAGGTGACGAAGTAGTTCCCGTACTTGGCGTTCCCCAGCACGGTGCCGACCGGATGGACGAACAGAAAGGTCTCCGGAAGACCGATCCCGTAGAATGCGTCGACCCCGTGAAGCGCCTTGTTCAAGATGAAAAGCTTCGCCGCTACATTCTCATCCCCCGCCCGGTACACGGTATTGGAGACCAGGTACAGGAACATTGCCCAATGATCCGAGTGGAGGTGGCTGAAGAGGATGTCGTTCCCCTCCCGGTAATACTTCTTGTTGATATTTCGGAAGCAGTCGTGAACCCGAGTCACCGCTTCCGCCACCCTCGGCCTTAGCGACTCGACAGTTAGCTCATCGCCATCGGGTACCAGGTGATTCGCTTGGCGGACAAGGAACGCCGTGAGAGAATCGTTGTCCAGCGTAGGGCGAAAGATCAACATCGCCCGATTATGGCGGCAAGACCGCCATAATCTCCTAAGCCCGATGAGTATGCCAAGTACCTTTCCGCCGCTTTCCACCGAGCCAAACGAGAAACCGACGCCGGAAGGGAAGGGCCGTTGAGTCGCCGGATCTGGGTCGTTTCCGAACTCTACTATCCGGAACGAACCTCGACCGGACGGGTACTCACCGCCACCGCGGAGGCGCTGGCCCGTACCGAAGAGGTTCACGTCCTCTGCGCCCAGCCCACGTACGACGCCAAAGGGGTGCGAGCCCTGAAGCGGGAGACCCATAACGGCGCGAAGATCGTCCGGTGCTCCAGCACGACGTTTCCCCGGACCGTATTGCCGCTGAGGGCCATCAACGCGCTCTCGCTCACCCTGTCCACCTTCTTCCACGCCCTTTTCGGGGTGAAGAGGGGAGACGTGGTCTTGGTGGTGACGAACCCGCCGACCTTGCCGTTTATCGTCCAGCTCGCTTGCCGGCTGAAAGGAGCTCCGTGCGTGCTGCTCGTTCACGACGTCTATCCGGAGAGTCTGGCGCGGGCGGGCCTCACGTCGGAAGAAGGGTTCGCTTACCGTCTTATCGACAAGATGTCGGCCAAGCTTATCTCGCGGATGCGGCGGGTTATCGTCCTTGGTCGAGATGTTCCCCCGCTGCTCGAGGCGAGGTTGAAGCGGTATGGAAAGAACGTTCCGCCGATGGATCTCGTGCCGAACTATGGTGATGTCGACGAGGTTCAACCAATGCCGCGGGTCGGGAACCGGATCCTTGCGGAGCTCGGCGTAGCCGACCGCTTCGTGATCCAATATGCGGGCAACATGGGCCGAACCCACGGGCTTCAGAACGTCTTGACCGTCCTCGAACGGCTTCGTGAGGATCCCAGAGCGTTCTTCCTTTTTGTCGGCTCCGGTGCCTTTAAGAAGAGGTTGGAGGATGAGGTTCGCGAACATAAGTGGTCAAACGTCGCCGTCTCGAGCTACCGCCCCATCGAGGAGCTTTCGGAATCGTTGGCCGCGTGCGACGTCGCCCTCATCACTTTCGCCGCCAATATGGAGGGAGTGTCGGTCCCGAGCCGGATGTACAACGTCATGGCCTCGGCCAGGACGATTATTGGGGTTTGCGGAGAAGAATCCGAGCTGGGTCTTGTCATTCGTGAGCACCGAATCGGCTGGATCGCAAAGCCAGACGATCCCGAATCGTTGATCCAAACCATTGCTGAGGCGATGGCGACTTCCGCTGAAGAGCGGGAGGCAATGGGTCGTCGAGCCCGCGAAGCGGTCGAGCGACTCTACACTCCCGAGCACACCTTTTCAAAAACGGCCGAGAGCCTTAGGGCGGCGGTTTGAGAATTCTCCTCACCGGAGCGACCGGTTTTGTAGGCCGGGCCTGCGTCGAGCGGCTCGCCGGCCACGACCTTGTGGCGGCCGTGCGCGGCGGGTCCGAGTCGAAACCGTTGGCCGCCTCTCTCCGCGCCGTCGAGGTCGGAGACATCGGACCGACGACGGATTGGGCGGAGGCATTGGTGGGAGTGGACGCCGTGCTCCACGTCGCCGGCCGAGCCCATGTGCTGCGCGAACCGGATGCCGACGCGATATCCCGATTCCGAGCCGTGAATACGGAGGGAACGCGGGTACTGGCCGAGGCGGCGGCGAGGGCGGGCGTTCGACGCTTCGTATTCGTCAGCTCGATCGGCGTTCATGGCCGGGGTCAAGCCGCCGACTACAAGGGGCCCGGATATTCGCCGGCCGACGAACCGGCGCCGCGAGACGATTACGCGGTGAGCAAGCTGGAGGCGGAGCGGATACTGCTGCCTATGAAGGAAATCGGTCCCGTGGTGGTGCGACCTCCGCTGGTGTACGGACCGAACGTACCGGGGAACCTCCGCACTCTGCTCGGTTTGATCCGGCGGGGGTTGCCGCTGCCATTCCAAGGCGTGCGCAACCGTCGGAGCATGATCGGAGTGCGAAACCTGGCCGATCTCCTGGCCATCACTCTCGAACATCCAAGCGCGGCGGGTGAAATCTTTAACGTCGCCGACGCCGACGAAGTGTCGACGCCGGAAATCGTCCGCGCGCTCGCCACTGGGCTAGGACGACCGGCTAGACTGTTTCCGCTGCCGAGCGGGCTCGTGGGGGGGCTGGCTCGGCTCGCGCGGAAAGAGAAAATGTACGAGCAGCTTTTCGGCAGCTTTGTGGTCGACGGTTCCCGAGCCCGCGATCTTCTCGCGTGGACGCCGCCTCAATCGATCCAAGACGGATTGGTTGAGTGTGGCCGAAGCTACGCCGAAGCGAGGGCTCAGGGCTGATGCCGCCCGAATGGAATCCCGCTTGGCTTGCCGCCGGAGTGGTGCAGGTGATCGTCTCCGCCCTGCTCACCTACATGGTCCGGAACTACCTTGTCCGCCTGCAGATCATGGACAAGCCTTCCGAGCGGGGGATGCACAAGGTGCCGACTCCGCGCGGCGGAGGATTGGCCATCGTCGCCATCGTTTTGATCAGCCTCGTCTTGCTCAGGCTGCTTGGCTATCTGGACAATCGGACCTTCTTCGCCTTCTTCATCGGAGGCGGAGCGATTGCCGCAGTGAGCTTCCGAGACGACCAGGTCAGTCTGCCTGCCAAGGTTCGCTACCTGGTTCAGGCGGGCGGCTGCGCCCTCGCCCTGGCGCTTTTGGGCGGGTTGGATACGCTCGACCTTGGCTTTACAAAGCTAACTATGGGTCCGGTCGGAAACGTCGTGGCGGTGATCGCGATGACTTGGACGGTCAACCTCTACAACTTCATGGACGGGATCGACGGCCTCACCGGAAGTGAGGCGGTAACCGTTGGGCTCTTCTCGGCGGTGGTGCTCTTGGCGCACCACCAGACCGGTCTCGGCCTCCTCGGCGGGAGCATCGCGATGGGGGCGCTTGGGTTCCTCTTCTTTAACTGGCCGCCGGCCAAGATCTTCATGGGGGACGTGGGAAGCACCTTTCTCGGATTTACCTTCGCCACCTTGGCCGTCGCGGGGATGAAGGCGGGGGTCGGGTTTTGGTTCTGGCCGCTCGTGTTGGGGGTGTTCTTCGTGGACACGACGGTCACGCTCATCTGCCGCATTCTCAACAAGGAGAAGTTCACGGAGCCGCACCGCACCCACGCGTTCCAGGTCGGCACTAAGCGAATGGGCGGGAAGCATGTAAGGATGACGCTGCTGGTCGTAGCGGTCAACCTTTTGGTGCTGTTCCCGATCGCGCAAGACGCCATCTCGCATCCGGACCGGGCGGCTTACGAGGGGGGTGGCATTCTCTTGCTTCTCGCGGTCGCAGTGCTTTGGACACGGGGCGGAATGCGTGGAGTGAACCGGTAGGCCGTCGAACCCAGGGCAGAGCCATGGGGCCTGAATTTTGAAAATGCCTAGGTAATATCCCGACCTATGGCCCGCGGCGCTTCCGCAGTTTTCTTCGTTGCTCGCACCGGCTCGAGCCGGCTCCCGCGAAAGGTGCTTCTCCCGATCGAGGGACGCGCACTCATCCTTCACCACTTCGACCGAATGAAGCTTGCCCAGCTTCCCGAGCGGCTCGTGCTCTGCACGACCGACTCGCCCGCCGACGACGAGCTGGCGGCGGTAGCTGAGGAGTATGGGATCGACGTGTTCCGGGGACCGGAAATGGACGTTCCGCAGCGATTGCTCCAGGCGTGCGACAAGTTCGGTGTCGAGACCTTCATCCTCTGCGAGACTGACGAGCATTACACCGACCCGGCGCATATCGACGCGCTCCTCGAGTATGTCGAGAAGAACGGCGGCGACTGGGTGCACATCGAAGGGAACCCGATCGGCGCCTGGGCGCGGGCGATCAGCCGAAACGCGATGGCGACCCTATGCGCCGAGCGCACGACGGAAGGGCTCGACGGCTGGGGTTACTTCTTTGAGAAGCAGCCGGAGCGGTTCCAACTCGGCAACTTCTCGGTGCTCGATCCGGAGACCCAGAAGTTCAGCGAAGACGTCCGGCTCACCATCGACTACCCTGAAGATTTCGAGCTGGCGGAGGCGCTCTATGCGCGCCTTTACAAGGATGGACAGCCGCTCCGGCTTAACGCGGTGATCGATGCGCTCAAGGCCGAGCCGGCGCTGATAAACATCAACCTTCATCGCCAGGACCAATACTGGGAAAGACTTCAGGCCCAAAGCCAGGGTCTCGCAGACGGTTCGACTCCTATTCGGTCAGAATAAACGCCATGGCAACCCCTACCGACGTGCTAACCGGTACCGCCCTTTGGTCGAAGGCTAAGCGGCTTATCCCCGGCGGAAACGGCATTCTCTCCAAGCGATCCGAGCGATACCTCCCCGACTACTGGCCCGCTTACTACTCGCGAGCCAAGGGGTGCGAAGTTTGGGATCTGGAAGGGAAGCACTACTGGGACTTCGCCCAGATGGGCGTCGGCGCCTGTACGCTCGGCTATGCCGACGATGACGTCGACGCGGCGGTCATCGAGGCGGTTCGCCGCTCGGTGATGTGCACGCTGAACGCGCCGGAAGAGGTCGAGCTCGCGGAGAAGCTGCTCGAGCTCCATCCGTGGGCCGAGATGGCCCGGTTTGCCAAGACCGGAGGCGAGGCGTGCGCCATCGCCGTCCGCATCGGTCGAGCCGCCAGCGGACGAGACCTTATCGCTTTCTGTGGCTACCACGGCTGGACCGACTGGTACCTTGCCGCCAACCTTCAGAACAAGGAAGCGCTCGACGCCCAGCTTCTCCCCGGTCTCGACACTGCTGGCGTTCCCGGTTCGTTAAAGGGAACGGCGCTGACGTTCAACTACAACCATCTGGAAGAGCTGGAAGCGCTCGTCGCCGCCAATCCTGGAAAGGTCGGCGTGATTATGATGGAGCCGATGCGCGGCAGCTATCCGGTTCCCGGATTCTTGGAAGGGGTTCGCGCAATCGCCGACCGGATCGGCGCGGTCCTGATCTTCGACGAAGTGACCTCGGCGTTCCGTGTCAATCGCGGCGCGATTCACCATACGCTGACCGAAGTCCGGCCTGACCTCGCCGTCTTCGGTAAGGCGCTCGGTAACGGCTACGCCATCTCCGGCGTGCTCGGAAAGCGATCAGTGATGGACGTAGCGCAAGATAGCTTCATCAGCTCCACGATGTGGTCGGAGCGAACCGGCTTCTGCGCGGCGCTCGCGGCGATCAAGAAGATGGAGAACGAACCGGTGCAAGAGCGGCTCGTCGCCACCGGCGAGGCGATCGGCGAAGGTTGGAAGGCGCTCGCCAAGAAGCACGGGATCCCGATCGGCGTAAGCGGCTGCCCGCCCCTCACGTCTCTCTCGTTCAAGGTCGAAAATCCGCTGGCCCTCCAGACGCTGTACGCACAGGAAATGCTGAAGCGCGGTTATCTGCTCGGTGCAGCGGTGTATACCACCTACTCCTACACCGATGAGATCGTGAATCGATTCTTGGAGACTTCCGACGAGGTCTGGAAGATCCTTGCCGAAGCGCTGGACGCCGGAAACGTCGTCGAGCGGCTTGACGGTGGCGTCGCCAGCCCCGGTTTCCGGCGGCTAACCTAGTCGCCCCGTATCCTTTGCCTCCAACCATAAAATCATGATTGCGAACAAAAAGGCCCTGGTCACGGGCATCACGGGCCAAGACGGCTCCTATCTTGCGGAACTGCTTCTTGCCAAGGGGTACGAGGTGCACGGCATCGTCCGTCGCACCAGCACCTTCACCACGGGCCGAATCGATCACATTTACGCGGATCCGCACTCGAACACGCGGCTGCACCTTCACTACGGAGATCTCTCGGACGGAACGAACCTCCGGAAACTCGTTGCCCGCGTAGAGCCGGACGAGGTGTATAACCTCGGCGCCCAGTCGCACGTACGGGTCTCGTTCGATCAACCCGAGTACAGTGCCGACGTCGTAGGAACCGGCGTGCTCCGTCTTCTCGAAGCGGTTCGCGACTACCAGGACGATAGCGGTCGTACGGTCCGGATGTATCAGGCCGGATCGAGCGAGATGTACGGGGCGGCTCCCGCCCCGCAGAGCGAAGCAACCCCGTTTTATCCCCGCAGCCCGTACGCAGTCAGCAAGGTCGCCGGGCATTGGTTTGGGATCAACTATCGCGAAAGCTACGGGATGTTCGTCTGCAACGGCATCTTGTTCAACCACGAATCCCCTCGCCGCGGCGAGACGTTCGTGACGCGAAAGATCACCCGGGCGCTCACTCGAATCAAACTTGGCCTTCAGGACAAGCTTTTCTTGGGGAATCTGGAATCGAAGCGCGACTGGGGTTTCGCCGGAGACTACGTGAGGGCGATGTGGCTAATGCTGCAACAGGACCAGCCGGACGACTACGTCGTCTCGACCGGCGAGTCGTATCGGGTCAGCGAGTTCCTGGATAAAGTCGCCGCCGAGCTCGACCTGGATTGGAAGACGGTCGTGGAATTCGACCCGCGGTACTTGCGGCCGGCCGAGGTCGATCACCTCGAAGGGGACAGCAGTAAGGCGCGGCGAATACTTGGCTGGAAACCGGAAGTCTCGTTCGATGGCCTGGTGCGGATGATGGTGGAACACGACATGGAACTGGCCAAGCAGGAGCGCGTCCTGGCCGAAGCAGGGTTCAGCAAGGCAGGCGGTCGAAGTGCCTGAGGCGATGCGTCGAGACGCCCGGATTTACGTTGCGGGCCATCGCGGTCTGGTTGGCTCGGCGATTGTCCGGCGCCTGCAAAACGACGGCTACGAGAACCTGATCGTCCGAACTCACAAGGAGCTGGACCTGACGGACAGGGAAGCGGTGGAGTCATTCTTCACCGAGGAAAAGCCGGAGTACGTCATTTTGGCGGCGGCAAAGGTGGGGGGGATTCACGCGAACAACGCCTATCCCGCCGACTTCATCTTCCAAAACCTGGCGATCCAGGGGAACGTGATCGACGCGGCGTACCGACACAAGACCGAGAAGCTGCTCTTCCTCGGGAGCTCCTGTATCTATCCCAAACTGGCGCCCCAGCCGATGCGCGAAGACGTTCTGCTTACGGGACCGCTCGAACCGACGAACCAGGCGTATGCGATCGCCAAGATCGCGGGGCTCGAGATGTGCCGCTCTTACTATAGACAGTACGGTTTCCGGTCGGTGAGCCTGATGCCTACCAACCTTTACGGCCCGTACGACAATTTCGATCTTGAGAACAGCCACGTGCTGCCGGCGATGATGCGCAAGTTTCACGACGCCAAGGAGCGGGGCGACAAGCAGGTTACGCTTTGGGGAAGCGGAACTCCGAGGCGGGAATTCCTCCATGCGGACGACCTTGCTTCGGCGGCGGTTTTCCTGATGAACAATCACGAGGACCCAGACTTGGTAAACGTCGGCGTCGGAGAAGACGTGACGATCCGCGAGCTCGCGGAGACCGTGCGAAGCGCGGTGGGTTGGAACGGGGAGATCGTCTGGGACTCGTCCAAGCCCGACGGCACCCCCCGCAAGCTTATGGACGTGAGCAAGATCCACTCGCTGGGGTGGAGGCATTCCATCGAATTCGAAGACGGAGTGCGAGATACGTACGAGTGGTTCAAGAACAACATGGCTGGGACGCTTCGGTGAGAGACCTATTCCGCCTCGACGGTAAGGTCGCGATCGTCACCGGCGGCGCCGGCATCTTGGGCCGCCATTTTTGCGAGGGCCTCGCCGCGCACGGCGCGGATGTGGCGGTGTTCGACATCGTCGCCGACCCGGCGGCCGAGCTTGCGAGCCGTTTGAGCGCCGAGTACGGGGTTCGGGCGATCGGTCTCGCGTGCGACGTAAGCGATCCGGAGTCGGTACGGCAAGGGGTGGACCAGGTCGTGGCGGATCTTGGCGGCATTCACGTTCTGCACAACAACGCGGCCGCCAAAACCAAAGATCTGAAGGCGTTCTTCGCCCCGTTCGAAGAGTATTCGCTGGAGGTTTGGCGCGAGATCATGGCGGTGAACCTGGACGGCATGATGCTCATGGCGCAACGGGTGGGCAAGCAGATGATCGAGCAAGGTAAGGGAGGCTCGGTGATCCAGACCGCCTCCATTTACGGTGTGGTGGGTCCGGATCCGCGTATCTACGAAGGGTCCGAGTACATGGGCGTAGGAATCAACACTCCGGCCATCTACGCCGCCTCCAAAGCCGGCGTCATCGGCCTTAGCCGTTACCTCGCTACCTACTGGGCGCCCCACGGCATCCGTGTGAACACCCTCACCCCGGGCGGAAACGAGAGCGGGCAGAACGAGACGTTTAAGAAGAACTATTCCGCCCGCGTCCCGCTGGGCCGGATGGGGAATCCGCCGGAGATGGTTGGTGCGGTCGTCTATCTAGCGTCGGACGCCGCCAGCTACGTGACGGGGCAAAACATCGCCGTCGACGGCGGCTGGACCGCTTGGTAAGAGAATGGCGACCGATTGGCTTCCTTCGCACTGTCTCTTCATCGCCGAAGCCGGCGTTAACCACAACGGCGACCTCGCCCTTGCGGTCGAGCTGATCGACGCGGCCAAGGCGGCGGGGGCCGATGCGGTCAAGTTCCAAAGCTTCAAAACCGACCAGCTCGTCACTCGCTCCGCCGCCAAGGCCGACTACCAAAAGAGGTCGACGGACGCCGAAGAGAGCCAGTTCGAGATGGTTCGCCGTCTTGAACTGAGTGAGGAGGCGCACGAGCAACTCATCCAGCGGTGCAAAGACGTAGGGATCCAGTTCATGTCCACGCCGTTCGATGAGGAGAGCGCGGCGATGCTGGCAAGGCTCGGCGTACCGTGCTACAAGCTCCCTTCGGGCGAGGTGACTAATCTTCCGTTCCTGCGCCATGTCGCCGGGTACGGCGTGCCGATCATTCTTTCGACCGGTATGTCGACGCTCGCCGAAGTCGACCAGGCGGTTCAAGCGATCCTCGAGACCGGCAACGACCGGCTCGCCCTGTTGCACTGCGTCAGCAACTATCCCGCCGACCCGGCGGACGTGAATCTGCGCGCGATGCACACGATGGACACCGCCTTCGGATTGCCGGTGGGGTACTCCGACCATACGACCGGATTCGAGGTGACGCTCGCGGCGGTCGCGCTGGGCGCCCGCATTATCGAAAAGCACTTTACTCTGGATCGGAACCTTCCCGGGCCCGATCACAAGGCGAGCTTGGAGCCAGACGAGATCGCGGCGGCGGTGCGGGGGGTGCGGGTGGTGGAATCGGCGCTCGGAACCGGACGCAAGGTTCCCGCGGCCTCGGAAGCGAACACGGCCTCGGTCGCGCGGCGGTCGCTGGTCGCGGCGCGGGACCTCCCGGCGGGAACGCGGCTTAGCGAAGCGGACATTGCCATTCTCCGTCCCGGAACAGGGCTTCCACCGGCGATGCTGCCTCATTTGGTGGGGATGACCCTGAGCCATCCCGTGAGCGCCGGAGATCTGTTCCGGCTGGACGCAATTTGATGAAAGTTCGAGTCGTCACCGTTGGACGGAGCGATTACGGCATTTATCAGCCGCTCCTAAAGGCGCTGCACAAAGATCCCGAGATCGATCTCGGCCTCTACGTTTCCGGCATGCATCTGAGCCCCGAGCATGGCTACACCGTTCGATTCGTCGAAGCGGACGGTTACACGATCGTCGAGCGGATCGAGATGCTTTTGGCCAACGACAGCGCCGATGCGGTGGCGAAATCGATGGGGTTGGGGATGATGGGGTTCGCCCAGTCGTTCGCCCGCGAGAAGCCGGACTGGCTCGTCGTGCTCGGCGACCGGTTCGAGACTTTCGCCGCGGCGGCGGCCTCCGTTCCGTTCAAGATTCCGCTCGCCCATTTGCATGGCGGTGAGGCGACGTTTGGCGCGATCGACGAGGCGTTCCGTCACTCGATCTCGAAGATGGCGCACCTACACTTCGCCGCTACGGAGGCGTACGGGCGACGGCTGGTGCAGATGGGTGAGGAGCCGTGGCGAGTTCATGTCACGGGCGCCCTGGCTCTCGACAACATCCGAACTCTCGAGCCGATGTCTCGCCAGGAGTTGGAAACGACGTTCGGAATCGACTTGGGCGAGCCTCCGCTGCTTGTCACTTTCCATCCGGTAACTCTTCAGATCGAGCATGCCCAGGCGCACATCGACGCGCTGTTCGCGGCGCTGCAAGACTCAGGCCTGCCGGTGATCTTTACGCTGGCGAACGCCGACACCGGGGGCCGGATGATCAATGCCCGAATTCAGGAGGCGGTCGCGGAGCGGCCGAACTTCCGCCTGGTCGAGAATTTCCGCATGCGCGGGTATTTCTCCGTGTTGCCTTACGTGCGAGCCATGGTTGGGAATACCAGCAGCGGCATCTTAGAGGCGGGGGCTTTCGGCTTACCGGTCGTGAATATAGGAGACCGGCAGGCGGGCCGGATTCGGGGCGAAAACGTTTTGGACGTAGCGCCGGAGCGGGAGGCGATCGCTGAGGCGATTCGACTGGCCGTCAGCCCCGAGTTTCGAGCCATTGCGGCGGCGGCGAACCACCCGTACGGCGGCGGCGGAGCCGCGGAGAAGATGGTTTCCGCGATCAAGGCGACGCAAATCGACGAGCGCTTGTTGGAGAAGCGGTTTTACGACCTTTCCTAGACCGGCGGCTCGCTCGATGCCAGCGGGTCAACTCACTGGTAAGGGCGTGTACAAAACGTACTACAAAGAGCTTTGCAAAGAACGCCCAGGCCGGTTGAGGAAGGACGGGCCACCCTTGCCACTTTATTAGGCGGGAAGGGCGGGGGCGCTGCCGTTTAGATGGTTGCCGTTTTTGCGCTGGATGCAGTACTTGGCGATGAGATAGGCGCCGACGATGTTCGCCATGATCGGTACGCCGAGGCCGCTTTGGATAAGGTTGTTGGTCATGAAGTTGAAGATGACCGAGGCGAAGAACGGGTAGAGCAGAAGGGGCAGAAGGCTCCCTTGCAGGGCTCTCCGGTACAAGAACTGGGTGAAGACGCCGAGGGCGAACAGGTAGGCGAACCCCAAGATGATGCCGAAATCGATATAAGTAGGCCCGAAAAAGGTCGAGTAGACGCCAAAAGTCGCAAACTGCTCGCGCCAGCCACGTTCATTCACTTCCGATAGGCCGAGCAGGCGGAAGAAGTAGAAGGCGATGGAGTACTGCGCCACTCCCCAGTAGAGTCTCGATGGGTCGGCGTGATTGACCGTCTTACTGAACTCGTACACGCCGTGGTTTGCGTACCAGGCAAGGCTGGCCCACCCCCATACCGTCTGAGCTGTGGTCGGGTCCGTCTCGTTGAGCCAGGTCATGAACCCTTCGGAGGGGGTGATCCCCCAACGCTCGGGAGCGATGGAGGCGGACTCTACCGCCGACATGGCGCCCTTGAGGACGTCGCGCTCCGTGGTCCCTTTGACGACGAAGAAGAAGGCGAGGGCGAAGATCGCGATGCCGCTGTAGATCGCTTTTCGGGAGACCATCAGCCGGCCGTGGGCGAAAGCGGAGGCGACGAGGAGAAGGAACAGCGGACCGAGAACGATGTAGCGGTTCCCGGAAATCACGACATAGACGGCGTAGGTGAGAAAGAGCGAGATGCCGGTGAACCACTGCCACTTGTGCAGGAACCGGTGGAACAGCACGCAAAAGACCATCATCGGGATGGCGATGGGATAGCCCATGCCCGAGATGAATCCGACGGCGCTGGTGCTGCGGCCCTGGTCAACGCTGTTGTCGGCGTAACGGGTCGCCTGGATGCTGCCGAGTTCGAGAAGTCCACGACCAAAGAGGAGGTCGTAGACGCGCATGATAACGAACAGCAGCGTCAGGGCGAACAAGACGTTCGCCGCCGCCCGGACGCCAGGGCCGCTGACCGTTTTGAGCCAGGCTAAACCATCGGCGGCCGGCCTATCGTCCTCCACCGACTCCTCGACATTCCCGTGGCGTCGCCCGCTGATCCAAGAGGGTACGAAGTACGTTCCAAGAACGAAGGCGCCAATATAGCCGGCGAAGAGGAGAAGCGCTCGTTCCGAGATCTCCGCGTCGTAGGTCAGATAGAACGTGCTGATCCGAAAGAAGAGCCAAACGAGGATGCCGCCAATCAGCATCCAGCGTGGGGAGAAGTAGGCGAGGGGGAGATTGAAGGCCACCGGGCCGGACTTTCCTCCTACTGAAGGCTCTTCGACATCGCTCAAGAGTGCCGCCCCCTATATCTCAACATCCGGGGAAAGTATACTCGCCCGGTTGCCAGGGGATCGGCGAACGGAACTACCGCTCGGTAGCCGCCTCCTGCACTGTCCGCGTGTAGTTTTCGAATGGCGTCCATTATTGCCTCCACCCTGCTGCGCCTATTGGCAATGGGCAGTAAGTTCATCCTGCTCGTCTTTTTGGCGAAGCTTCTAACGCCCGGCGAGGTGGGCACGCTCAACCTAATGACGGTGACCATCGCCAACGGGGTGATGCTCGCCGGAATGCAGTTCTTTCTGTACGCCAATCGCGAGCTCGCCGCCGCACCCTTGGAGAAGAAAGGGTATGTGGTGCGAAATCAGATGGCGTTCTACGGAGCGCTTTACTGCGTCGTTTTCCCGCTGGCCCTCCTGGTTTTCGTCTTCGGGCTTCTGCCCTGGGCCCTGGCGGGCTGGTTCTTCGCGATCCTCGTTTCCGACCACGCTTCGTACGAGCTGCAGCGGGTTCTGGCTTCCACCCACCGGGCGGTGAAGTCGAACGTCATCCATACGGTCCGGACCGGGCTTTGGGTCTATCCGATGGTGGTGGTGATGTTCATCAAGCCGGCGGCCCGGCACCTGACGGTGGTTTGGGCGTTTTGGCTCAGCTTCTCCCTCTTCAGCGTGATGCTGGCCCTTTGGTACAACCGCCGTCTGGGCGCGAAGAGCGCGTTCAAGATGCCGACGGATTGGGAGTGGATCCGGCGCGGCATGCGGACGACGCTTAACTTTCTGCCGGTAACCATTTCGCTGCTGGCGATCACACTCGTCGACCGGTACTCGATCGAGCGATGGTGGGGACGCGACCTCGTGGGCGTCTACGCGCTGTACAGCACGATCGCCAACCTGGTGGTGGCGTTCCCCGAGGCGGGGCTGACCACGGTGATGCAACCGCAGATCATCGCGGCTTACGCGGAGGGCCGGATGGACGATCACCGGCGTTTGCTGCGGCAGCTCGGCCTCCGTCTTGTGGTGATCGTGCTGCTATGTTCGGCGTTCGCGGCGTTCGGCCTTCTCGCGGCCCTGAAGTATTACGTGCGAAAACCGATCTATACCGAGCACCTCGCCGCCTTTTGGGTGATCTTGCTGGCGGCCGCCGTCAATGCGATGGGGATGTGGCCGCATAACGAGCTTTACTCGCGGCACGTGGACAAGATGATCTCCCGATCCTCGATCGTTTCGGCCGTCGTCCTGGTCGTTCTAATCATGACCCTGGTGCCGCGATGGGGGCTCATGGGGGCGGGAATCTCCCTTCTGATCTGCTGGACGGTCATGTTCGCTTTGAAATACGGGGCAAGCGTTCGATCCCGGTCGGCCGTCGCCGAGACCGGCGCTTAGACGACGTTATGGAAGGGTGAAGGGTTCCGGGGCAGGGACTAAGTCCTTGTCCAGGTTCAAGCGGTTGGAGTAGAATACTTCCGACGGTCGCATGCCGATGTGAGTCCGTCACGAGGTAACGAACGTGTCTCCAGTAACGCAATTAGTGGACAAAGCCCCCATTCAGTCGGCTCCCTTAGCCGACATTAAGAGACTTCCCATTATCGATTACGATGCCCACCCGGCATATGGAAAGGCGTTCCCCAAGCCCACCCTGAAGATGCGCGTGAAAGCGTTGATGACGCTGGCTCCGTGGATGGGATTCGTGTTGGGTAAGCGCTTGGCGAAGATGGATCGAATTCCCGCCCTGCCGTCTTACTCGGGCCACATCAGCGGCGGATTGTTAGGGCGCTTCCGAGCTCTGCCTAAGTATTTGCCTTACATTCTCAATGGCTATAAGCAAGATCTCGTTGGGCTCTTCTCGGCATCGCAGCACTCGAAGATCGATCCCAAGTTTAAGAGCCAAGCCGACGAATTCGTCGAGACCGGCTTCTTGGTGGGCGACCTAGAGGAGAACGAACTCGAGCACCTTCAGCAACTCGTCGCGAAGCCGATCGCCGATCTTCGGAAGTCGCGAGCCGAGGCGACCGAGCGGACGTTCGTCGGCAACACCCGTTTCTTCAATACCGGCGACGATAAAGAGCTGTTCGACGCCATGAACACCTACATGGAGAAGCACGGCATGCTGGCCGCTGCGGGCGCCTATATCGGCCGTCCGGTGAAGGTAACCCACCTGCTCATCCAGATTAACGATCCGAACGACAAGTACTTCCACGGAAACTTCGTCGATGTCAACCTGCCCGATTCGCCTTGCAAATACATGCACGTCGACAAGAGCTACGACATGGTCAAGTGCGTGGTGTATCTCAACCAAGTCGGCATGGATAACGGAGCGTTCAGCTTCGTTCTCGGCAGCCAGAAGGTTCGGCCACTCGGCTTCGAAGGGGTGCTTCGGCGCGCCGTCGACCGAGCCGGACTATCGGGCTCCAAGCCGGAGATTCGGCGAATGTTCATGGCGCTTCCCAAATTCCTCCGCAAGAAGTGCACCTTCGGACTCGACCTGCTCGAAGGAACGCCGGACTGCGATGCAATGCTGAAGTCGGAGCTTTATCTGACTTCTGAGATGGGAAATATCGGCCTCTTCGCCAATAACGGCGTCCACCGCGGTGGCCTCACGAAGACCGGAGAGCGGATCGTGTTCTTCGCCACCATCGCCTAGGACAAAGCCTGTTGAGTCAAGTTAACGTCTGCTTCTTTTCTATTTGGGAACGTACGGAGACCTGGATTGCCACCGGCAAAAAGCTTGCCGAGAACGGCGTCCAGGTTTTCCATGTGGTCACCCCTCGGGAATACTTCGACATGTGCCTCGCGAACGGGGTGCCAAAGGAGAACATCCTTTGGCTCCGTATCGATGATGCGCTCGCCGCGCCTTTGGATACGGAATCGTTGGACCGTATCCGGCACTACGAGGAGATCACCGGAATCTCACTCAAGAACTACCTGATGATGGACCGCTTCCTCAGGACTCGTCCTTGGGAGGAGATGATCAAGTACGCGGCTTACTGCTTCCGCCGCATTCACGACTTCCTCGATAAGAACGACGTGCGTTTCTGTTCTGGCGAGCCGAGCGATACGCACGACCTTGTGGCGATGCTGATCTGCCGGGCCACCGGCCGACACTACGGCGCGCCGTTCGATATTCGTTTTCCGGTCAACCGCTTCGTGCTGTGGGACTCGGAGATCGAGGCGACGCCGTTCATTACGGCGGCGAAGACTCCGAACGACGTATCTCCGGAAATGCTCGAACTTGCCGCCGAGGCTCGGAACAAGATTCTGAACCGCCAGCGGATGCAGCACCTCGCGGTGAAGCGGAAGGCGCCTTCGATCGGCCTGAAATTCATCAGCCGGGTGACTCGCGGCGTGATCTATCGCGCGGCGGTGCGAAGCAAGCACGACGGCCACATGTACACGGTCAAGAGCGTGCTGTTCGACCTGAAGTACCACATGATTCCGATCAATTACCGGCGGAACAAGCTTCAATGGGACCGCCTCTTCGAGAAACCGGTCGAGGGCGAGAAGTTCGTGCTGTATACGCTGAATTATCAGCCGGAGCACTCCATCGACGTTGAGTCTCCCCACTGGATGAACGCGTATGAAGTGGTCAAGAGCATCTCGCGGATGCTTCCGGTGGACACCCGCCTCTATATCAAGGAGCACCCGAGCGCCCTCGGTATTCGGAGCCCGCAGTATTTGAAGATGATGAAGCGTCTGCCGGGGGTACGCCTGATCGACCCTTACGTGGATAGCCACGACCTTCTCACGAAGGCGGTCCTGACGGTAAGCCTTACCGGAACGATCTGCGTGGAGGCGGCGATGTACGGGAAGCCGGCGGCGATCATTTCCGACACTTTCATCGGCCTGTTTTCCACGGTCCGGGTTCTGTCCCATCCTCGGGAAGTGGCCGATCTGCTTCGCAAGCCGCCCCCCGTCCACGACTTGGATCACGACCTAAGAGTGATGGCTTGGATGCTGGAGAATGCCCATGAGGGAACGATCGTGGATCGCATCACCAATCCGATCGGCACCTCGGAGGAGAATATCAAGCTCGTTTCTCAGGGGTACATGAGAGTGATCAACGCCATCTCCGACGGCCGAATTCAGCCGCGCCCGCTTCTGGATGGAACCCAGCCATGTCCCGCGTCTTAATCACCGGTAGCACCGGTTTCATCGGCACGAACCTCGTCGAACTCTATCGAAGTCGAGGCGACGAGGTTCGGGGGCTCGACCTCGCGCCCGCGCGAGATCCGGCCCATAGCGATGTCTCGATCAAGGTGGATATCTGCGATGCCGAGGCGGTTCGAAAGGCGGTCGCGGAATTTCGACCTAACGTCATTCACCACCTGGCGGCGCGAACCGATATCGACGGCCAGACGCTCGCCGATTATCCGGCGAACACGACCGGGGTTCGGAACGTGTTGGAGGCGGCCCGCCAACTGGATAGCTTGGACCGGATCATCGTCGCGTCGAGCCAATTGGTCAACCCGACGAACTACGTGCCGACCGACGAGTTCGACGTTCATCCACCGAACGCCTACGGCGAGAGTAAGGTGGAAACCGAGAAGATCACCCGGGAATTCACGGAGCAATTGCCATGGGTGCTGATCCGGCCTACGACGATCTGGGGCCCGTGGTTCGGCGTCAAGTATCAGGGGCTTTATCAGCAGGTCAAAGCGGGACGGTATATGCATCCCCGTGGCCAGCAGATCCGGAAGGTGTGGGGATTCGTTGGAAACGCGACCTACTGCCTGAGCCGTCTTGCCGATGCGCCGGCGGACAAGGCGGTCCATAAGGTGTTTTATGTGGCCGACTACGAGCCGTACGACCTGCTGGAGTACGCCGAAACCATCCGCCGCGTACAGGGCGCCCGCCCGATCCGGCAAGTGCCGCCGATCGCCCTCGTCGCCATCGCTCGCTTTGGAGACGTGGTCCGAGCCACCGGCCGCTCCTTTCCGCTCTACACCTACCGGTTGAAGAACTTCTTTGCCCAGATGAGAGCCGACGTTACCCCGCTCCGGGACGTCTGCGGGCCGGCTCCGTACGATATCGAAAAGTCGGTCGAGCTGACCGTCGACTGGATGCGCCGGTATCCGGATTTCGACCGGAACTAGACGTTTCGGTTCTTATTCGAATCCGCCCTGCCCTTCTCCGCCCCTGAGCCTATTTATATGGCTGTGAAGGGAGGGTCACGCAAAGGCGCGGAGGCGCAAAGTGGGAGGCGAGATGTATCCGGTGTTGGTAGGGAACCTAACGCGGAGCGTTGTAGGCGCAGGTTGGCTCGTACCTGCGGGGGGACGTTTGGACCGATGGGGCGTTGTCGTGCGCGAGGCAACCGCAGGTGTGCGGAGAGCCGGACGTGGGATGGAAGCGTTGGCGTAGCTGGTGTACTTCGTACACCAGGAGCAGGTACGAACCAACCTGCGTCTACACGGCTTCGCCGTAGGGATACGGTGGGGAGAGGGGGCTCCGGAGACTGGGCGGTGGGAGGTTAGGCTAGGGTGGGTTGGAGGGACTTCTTTTCTTTTCGGATAAGCATGATCCAGGCGGCGACTAGTCCGACTACCAGGCCGTAGAGGGAGGCTCGGATGAGTCCCTTGTTGGCGGGTTTGTCCTCGATGTATGGTTCAACGAGCACCGTCCAGCGGGTCGGGGAGGCATCGGCGTGGATGCGGGCCATTTCGTAGGCGGCGGTGACGTCCTTCACCGTCTGCTGAGCGATCTGAAGCCGGGTGAAGAGCCGGGTCATCTGGATCATTTCCTGCGGACCTAGCTTTGCGAGCGGCTTGAGGTAATCGACTTGACTCTGCCAAGTGAGTCGTTGCGCGATAAGGGCAGCGGCTTCGACCGAAAGGTCGGACTGCACCGCCTTTAGGGCTTGAGAAATCTGAGTTTGAAGCCGCTGGCGAGCGAGATCTACTTCTTCGCGCTTGTGGACGACCTCAGGATTGCTTTCGCCCTTCGAAATACGCAGGGTGCTGAGCTCGAAAGCGAGCTTTTCGTAGGTAGAGCGCCACTCGGTAATGTCGTTCCGCACTTCGACCGGCAGCGTTTCACTGCCAACGAGCAATCGCTGTCCGCTCTTCCGAAGGTCATTAATGAGCACCTCGACTTTGGCAAGCTCTTGGGTGGCTTTGGTGTATTCCAGTCGATAGGTGAACGCCGAACCGGGCTGCGTCGGGTCTGGGACCGTGACCGCATGGTCCGCGAATTTGCCCATTTCGTTCTCCGCAAGTTTAAGCTGCCACTGCCGCTTCTTCAACTCGACGGCCATCTTATTGGCATCAAGATTGCCAGGCACATAGCTGATGTTTTCTTCGATGTTGTGAAGGGCGTCGATGGCTCCGACCAAGACTTCGCGAGCGATTTTCGGGTCTTTATCGATAAAGGTGATGCTGATTTCGCCAGACGGGGCGTCGGGGCGCACTACGTAATCGATCTTGTCCCAATAAATCTTATTGTTAATGTGCTTTGAAACCGCGACTTTGGCCGCTCTGGTTTCCAAAAAGGCGGAAAGGATCCGGATCGGCTCCGAGGACATCGCGTTGATAAGACTAAGCGGAGAGCTGCTGTCTTGAACGCTGAACGACATTTGCAGAATCGCCACGGACCGCCAGGTGGCCGGCTTTACGAGATCGATTACGACGCTCAGCAAAATGCACGCCAAGCAAACTTTGAGGACAAGTTTGGGATGACGGCGAAACATGGCCGACACACTTTTCGGCTGCGGTTGCGGCTGTGAAGAAAGGTTCACGGATCAGCTATTTCCTTTGTACGAGAGCACGAATGACGCGGTCTTGGTCGCTCGGCGATAGCCCGACGGAGCAGGGAAGACTAAGACAGCTTCGATACAGATTTTCCGAGATCGTGGAGCCGACGAAGCGGCAATCGCGATGGACCTTGCTCATATGCATCGGCTCCCAAAGCGGCCGGGTCTGGATGTTGAGCTCGGTCAGGCGACGCAAAACTCCGCGCCAGTCCTCGCCAAATCCCTCCGCGTCGATCTTGATTGTGTAGAGCCAGTAAGTGCTCTCCCCATAGGGCGGAGTCGGCATTACGGACAATCCTTTTACGCCGCCGAGCGCTTCCGCGTAGCGCGCCGCGATTTCCCGTTTCTTTTCCACATAAGAATCGAGCATTTCCAACTGGGCGCAACCAAACGCGGCCAGCATGTTCGGCATGCGGTAGTTGTAACCGATTTCGCTGTGGATGTACTCCACCGGATCGTCTTTCGCCTGAGTCGTCAGATACTTCGCGCGTGCCGCCACCGCGGGATCGTCGGTCACGATCGCGCCGCCACCGCCGGTCGTCAGGATCTTATTCCCATTGAAACTGAAGCAGGTGGCCCGAGTGCCGTGGCTGCCGATGCGACGTCCACGATAGACCGTTCCCAGCGCTTCCGCCGCATCCTCGACGACCGGAAGACCGTACTCGGCCGCGATCGCCTGGATCGGCGCAAGGTCCACCGCGTGCCCGAGGATGTGAACCGGCATGATTGCGGAAACCCGTCGCTGGCGGGCTCGCTCGAATACCTGACCGTCTCGTCGCTCGCATTCTTCGGAGAGATAGCGGCGGACCAGGTTCACGTCGATCTGCCAATAATCCGGCTCGCAGTCGATGAGCACCGGTTCCGCGTTGGCGTAGCGGATGGCGTTGGCGCTCGCGATGAAGGTGATGTCGGAGCAGAGAACGAGGTCGCCCGGCTTAACTCCGGCAACTTGGAGCGCGATCTGCAACGCCGCCGAGCCATTGACGACGGCAACGGCGTGCGCCGCGCCGACGGCGGCGGCAATCTGCCGCTCGAACCGCTCGACGAACGGGCCGGCCGACGAGACCCAGCCGGTATCGAGGCACTCCTTCAGGTAGAGCCATTCGTTACCTCGGAGCTCGGGAACCGATAGCGGAATGAATTCCTCGGTCGAAGCGGGGCGGTTCTCAGACATTGTAGGCATGCGGTCGGTACCTGTGTAGATTTGTTTCGAACCAGGCGATGGTGCGTTCGAGGCCTTCCTCCAGGCTCACGCCCGGCGTCCAGCCGGTCAGCCGCTTGGCTTTCTCGTTCGCCGCCAACAACCGTTCGACTTCGCTCTTATCGGGACGAAGCCGTTCTGCCTCGGTCTGGATTTCAACTTCCCTCCCACATAACCGTGCGATGAGCTGTGCCAGTTCCCCAACCGAGATTTCTCTTCCGGATCCGAAGTTGATCGTCTCTCCGATTGCGGCGTCCGCCAGTCCGGCGGCCATGAATCCTTCCACGGTGTTCTGAACGTAGTTAAGGTCGCGGGTTGGGCTCGTCGCGCCCAGCTTGACCACTTTGCCGGAAAGACATTGGCTAATGATCGTGGGGATAACGGCGCGGGCCGACTGCCTCGGTCCGAAAGTGTTGAACGGGCGAACCGTGACGACGGGGGTGCCGAACGACAGATAGAACGACTCGGCGATCTTGTCGGCGCCGATCTTGCTCGCCGAATACGGCGACTGTCCTTGCAGCGGGTGCTCTTCGTCGATTGGAACGATCCTCGCGGTGCCGTAAACTTCGCTGGTGCTGGTGTGCAGAATCCGCGACGTGCCCAGCTCCCGGGCGGCCTGAACGACGTTCAGGGTGCCGGTGACATTGGTATTGACGTAACTCTGAGGAGCCCGATAGGAGTAAGGGATCGCGATAAGAGCCGCGAGATGGAAGACCACTTCGCGTCCTTCCATGGCCCCCTTAACGCTGTCGCGGTCCATGATGTCGCCCGCGACGATCTCCATCTCGTTCTTCAGCTCGCTCTCTTCGAGCCAGCCCCAACTTCCTTGAAAGTTGTAGTGGACCATCGCGCGAACCTTCGCGCCGGCTTTAACGAGATTTTCGGCTAGGTGGCTTCCGATAAAGCCTCCGGCTCCAGTGACGAGTACCGTACGCCCCTGCCAACTCACGAAAGGAACTCTCCGCTCTTCATATCAACCTGTGCGCGGTCATAGTCCGCAGTCTGTCCAATATCGAGCCAGTACTCGATGATCGGAAAGCTGACGACCCTCCCCCCATCCGCGATGACCGATTCTACCAGTTGGGGCATGTCGAACCGTGATCCAGAAGGGATACGGTCATAAAGGTGCGGCTCTAGCAGATAGATACCCGCGTTGACGAAGAAGGTGTAACGCGGTTTCTCGGTGATCCCCTTGATGAACTCGCCTTCCGATTGGATCACTCCGTAAGGGACCTGGTGATCGTACTGGCGGACGCAGACGGTCATGTCCGCCTGATGCCCTTTGTGGAACTTGGCGAGGGAGCGGTAGTTGACGTTGGTAAGAATGTCGCCGTTCAGCACGAGCGTGGGATCCGCAGGGCGTCCCAAGAGACTCAACGCGCCGGCGGTACCGAGCGGAGTTTCCTCGCGGCAGTATCTAATGTTCACGCCGAACTGGCTGCCGTCGCCGAAGTGGTCGATGATTTTCTCGGCCAAGTAATGGGTGGTGATGCTCATCTGCCGGATTCCGGCGCTTCGGAGGCTCTGGATCACGTGCTCCATCAGCGGCCGATCTCCCACGGGCAGCATCGACTTCGGAGTTTGCTCCGTTAGGGGATAGAGGCGCGTGCCGAAACCTCCGGCCATGATCACCGCTTGGACGCCGAGCGGACCTCGGTCCACGAGCTCTTCCATCGTCACGACCTCGACGAGCCGTCCTTCGGAGTCGACGAGGGGAAGCTGCCGGACGCTCGTCTCCTTCATGGTTTCGAGCAGGTCTTCCGGGTCGCGAGACGCGAGCGCGGTCACCGGCTTATGCGATTGCTTCGTGCCCAGGAGGTCGCCGACGGTGCTTTCGAGGCTGCAACCGGCGAGGATGGCGCGGCGGATGTCGCCGTCGGTGATCGTGTCGATCACTTTCCTTTTGTCGTCGACGACGATCGAAATCCCTTTTGCGTTCCGGTTGATGAGGGACATCGCATTGCGGATACTGTCCTCGGGGGTGGTGGTGAAGTTAGCGAGATCCATATTGGTGTTGAGTCAGCTCACGTTCGGCTAAGTAAGTTGCGATCATCGGCCATTGTATCGTTCCAGCGGTCGCGCGGGGACGCCGACCGCCGTAGTGCCCATCGCGATCTTGTCGACCACGGCGGCTCCGGCGCCGATGGAAGCCCAATCTCCCACCTCTATATAAGGGGTGGTGCAGGCGCCGCAACCGAAGAGTACGCCTTCGCCGAGGATGACACCGCCGGCGAGGGCGGCTCGGGGCGCGACATGGGAAAAATCCCCTACGCGAGCGTCGTGATCGACGCTGCATCCGGTGTTCAAGATGACGTGCCGCCCGATAATTGCGTCGGGCTGGACGATCGCTCCCGCCAGAACGACGGTGCCCTCGCCGATCGCGGCGCCCGGCTCCACGATGACGGACGGGTGCATGATCGTGGCCCAAGGGAGATCAAGGCGCTCCGAAATCTGCTTTCGGACCCGGTTGTTCCCGATCGCGATGGCGAACGCGGCTTCCGGGAAGCGAGCGATGAGGTCTCCCTCTTCCACCACCTCGATCCCCATGACGGTCGTACCATGGGATTTCGGATCGTCGGATACGAGGGCGAGAACCGGGACGCCTTGGGCAAGACAGGCGGCAACGACGACCTTGGCATGGCCGCCGGCGCCCAAAAGAACGACGGGTCTCACCTCTCCGACTGTACCTTTCGGAACCTGCGAGTCCGAAGAGGAGATTGCCGGAATCTTCTAAAAGCGGTTTAAGAAACGAACAAGAGCGTAAACCCGGTTGGGTTTACGCTCTTTGAAGCGAAGCGGGAGGGGTCGACCTTAGATCGGCCGGGCCGCCAGCAGAGACAGGGTGTACGTTCCGTTGTTGACGCCAAACACGATGGTTTGGGCAAGCCGATCCTGGAACGCGAATGTGTTGGAAGCCAAAACGTTCTTGGTGCCGGCTTGGGTGACGCGCACTTCGTAGGTACCGATGGTCTCGTCGGTGTACGCCTGAGCGGCGTCTCCGATGTTATCGTTCGTCACGGTCGGAGTGGAGGTGTTGAGATTCGCTCCCGGTGCCGTGATGTAAACGTCGACGTTTTGGGTTGCTACGTTTACTACTCGAACCATGGCGTGGCCAGAGGCGATGCCGGTGTTCGGGATATCGGAGAGGGTTATCTCGCGCGGGCCGCCGGCGGTGTTGTATCCGATAACGGTGTAGTAGTTGTCGAGCTCGAATAGCTCGGTGGTGTCGACCAATGAGGCGCCGGTGTCGGCGTTGCTGAATTGGACGGTCTGGTTCCCGTTGTCAATCACGGTGTAACCGGTCGCGAAACCGTATTGAGAATTATTCGCGAGTACCTGGTGGTTAACCGCAATCTTCACGTTGGTGGGGTTGTCGAGCGAGTCCATCACCCGAACGCGAGGATTTCGAGCTCCGAGGGTTGTGGAGCCTGAGCCTCCACATCCAACCAGAACCAGAGCGAAAAGGGCGGCAACGCCAAGGGAAGCAAGTTTGCGCATGTTTGAGAATCTCCTTTAAGGCACCCAATCGGGTGCAACGACAAGGTAGACCGGCAATCCCAATTTCCAGTTCCAAACTCGTCCACGCGGCGGGTTGCGACCGGATTTGGGCATAAACTGACTCCCTTTTTTAGCCGATTGTTAGCTTGCCGGGCACTTTGGACTAGGTTCGGTATTGCGCTTCTTCCTATGACATATACTGGGTCCGTCCGATCGACCAGCCCGAGATGAGGTGTTTATCTGCGAAGTTCCTATAGGAATTCGGCGGGGGATGAATACAAGGTTGGGCGAACGGAGTAGAATTTAGCGGTTTGGGTTGGCCTTCTTGCAATATTGTGCGAAGGCAGTTAAACGACCTTTTTTGTGGGGAGTGATATGAACGGGCTACAACGACTAAGTGCGCGACTGAGAAAGCCTCCGGTTCGATGGTTTCGCCTAATCAGGGACGTAACGGTAGATCTTTTACTGGTCAATCTTTGCCTGGCCCTCGCTTTCGGGTTGGTGAATTCGTTTGCCGGTCCGTTCGCGTTTACGACGATTCCCGTGATGGCAATCTTGGGCACCTCCGTCCTGACGACGCTGCTGCTCTTCTGGCGCGGGATGTATTCCATCGACCCTCGGTATCTGGGGCTCCACGACTTTTTGAACATCTCCGGGGTTTGCTTCGCGCTTGCGATTCCGACCTCTTATATGGAGCGGATCTACCACGTTACGGATAGAAGCAACGGCGTGCTGCTGGTTCCGGTGCTGTTCGCGCTGATGTCGGCGGGCGCCCTCACCGGCTTGCGGGTCATGCGACGAGCCCTCGCCTGGCGCCCTCGCACGAAGGAAGACGAAGGGCAGGTAAGGCCGCGGCGAACGCTTATCGTGGGAGCTGGCGATGCCGGAGAGACGATCGTTCGGGAATTGAGCCGGGGGCGGCATGCCTCGCACCAGATCGTGGGGTTCGTCGACGACTCGATGGAGAAGCAGTCGCTGCGAATCCACGGCATCTCGGTGCTGGGAACGGTCGCCGACATTCCTTCCATCGCAGAGCATTACCGCGTGGACGAGATTCTGATCGCCATGCCGACGGCCACCGGGTCGGACATCCGAAGGGTTTACGATAGCTGCAGCAAGACGCTTGCCCGGGTTCGAACTCTGCCCGGCCTGACGAACCTTATTAATGGCGACCGGCTTGCCAAGCACCTTCGCGATATCGACATCGAGGATCTTCTCCGGCGAGAGCCGGTGAGCACCAATATGGAGGAGATCTCCCGCTACCTGCGGGGAGAGCACGTCCTCATTACGGGTGGCGGCGGATCCATCGGAAGCGAGCTGGCCCGGCAGGTGGCCCGGATGTCGCCAGCCAGCCTTATCCTTGTCGGAAAGGGTGAGAACTCGATCTACGACATCGAGCAAGAGCTGCTGCAGACGACGCAACTCGTGCCGATCACGGTCATCGCCGACGTACGCGACAAAGTTTCGATCCAACGGATCTTCGACCAGTATCGTCCCACGGTCGTCTTCCACGCGGCGGCGCACAAGCATGTGCCGCTGATGCAGAAGAACCCGGCGGAGGCGATCCAGAACAATATCCTTGGGACGCTCAACACCGCCGAGCTATCCGTTACGTATGGAGTTCGCAAGTTCATCCTTATCTCGACGGACAAGGCGGTCAACCCCTCCAGCGTGATGGGGGCGACGAAGCGGGTCTGCGAGATGGTGGTGTGCGGAATGGGGCAGGCCTCGGAGACGCAGTTCTCCGCCGTGCGGTTTGGAAACGTGCTCGGAAGCCGCGGAAGCCTGATCCCGCTCCTGAAGGCCCAGATTCGCCGAGGGGGCCCGGTCACCGTCACTCACAAGGATATGACCCGGTTCTTTATGACGATCCCCGAGGCGGTCTCGCTGGTAACGCAGGCGGGCGCCATCGGCGATAGCGGCGAGATCTTTATCCTCGACATGGGCGAGCCGATGAAGATCGAAGAGCTGGCGCTCGAGCTGATCCGGATGCACGGCCTCGTGCCGGGCGACGACATCGAGGTGCGATACACGGGCGTGCGGCCGGGTGAGAAGATGCACGAGGAACTCCTGTACGCTCAGGAGGACCTCAAGCCGACCAGCCATCCCAAGATTCGAATGGTCGCAGACCATCCGCGCGTCGATATGAGGGTGCTGCGCCGGGATATCGACACGCTGGTGCGATTCTGTCAGGACAAGAACGACGACGGTGCGCGGCAGTTCCTGATGGAGCTGGCGTGGGGCAAGTACAACATCTCGATCCTCGAATCCTCGGTGGACGAATCGACTCAGCACTACGCCAAATAACAACTCGCAACCTTCGGGAAACGGCCCCGGCTCTAAGCGAGCCGGGGCCGTTTTTTTTTTGCTGTTCTTCCCCGGAATTTCGGCGATGGTCCCGCGCCGATTTGCCGTTGGTCCCAACGCTTGGTCCTGGGTCTTGGCAGGGAAGCGGCAATTGGCGAGGATGAACGGTAACGATGCTAACAACGTTGCTCCTCATCATCGCCATGACCGCCGTGTCTCTCACCCTCTTCGGCCTCGCCCGCTTTTTCTCCCCTGGACCGCACGACCATTACCGAAAAGCCGCGGTTCAAGTGGCGCACCAAAAAAATAACGATTCTTGCTCCAAAAAGGGAGGTTAATGCGTTCTTAAACATATGGTCGGGCAACAAGCCACCGAGCAACGGGAAGCATGCGGCGGATGCCGAAGGGGGACCGGGTGTTGATTTTGACCTTCGCCCTGGGTCTCATCTCCGCCGGTCTGATGGGCGCCGCCGACCGGATCAAGAGCCGATTTATCGGTTAGCCGCTAGGTCTTTTTGAAACCTCGGAGAATATCCGTCGTCGTAAGTCCATGTTCATCCTCACGATGGTGTTGGGATTGGTTTCGCTGGGATTCATGCACGCGGCGGAAGCGGCGAAGAAAAACTCCACGAGGTTTTAGGGCCGGTACGGGCGACCTCCGGCACAAAAGGAGCCGGGACCAGAGAAGTCTGGTCCCGGCTCTTTTCGTTTGCGCTCTACTTGGATCCGGACTGAATCAGCCGCTGGTACAGCCTCATCGTCCGGTGAGATCCCGCATAGAGATTTCCGTTCCGGTCGAACGCCAAGGTTTGGTAGGCGCCGGTGGCTTCGCGGGCGGTCGTCGAGCAGTTGCCGTCCGCCGGTGCGGAGTCCACGCCGTACACGACGGTTGCCACCCGCTTCTGACCCGGACTGATCCGGCGGAGCCGGTTGTGCGTCCAGACATAGGCGTACCCGTAAGGGTCGACCGCGATCGACCCCGGATGATAGACGCCGGCGGCGATCCCATCCCCGTCCGCGTACCACGTCCCCGAAGCTTCGGGGTCGGCCGCGACCTCACCCGTGCCCGCGTAGACGGAAACCGTACCGTCCGGGTCGACGCGGCGTACCAGATTGTTTTCGTGGTCCGAAACCAGGATCGCCCCGTCAGGCATCGCCGCGATGGCGACCGGCGCGGAGAAGAGCGCCGAGGCGCCCTGGCCGTCGGCAAGGCCGGAGGCTCCAGACTCGCTTCCGGCCACCAGGTCGACTTGCCAGGAAGTCGCGAGGTCGGGCGCCTCATCGCGCTGCGTCACCTTTCTCACCCGGTTTCCGTCCCACTCGCAGATGTACAGCGTGCGGGTCGACTCCGACCAGATGAGATCGGGGGCGCAGGTGCTGAAGCGGGCGTCGCCTCCTAGACCGTTGCTATAGAGGTTCGTATCTGTCGAGTTTCCGGCGATCTTTAGCACGTACCAACTTCCGGGAAGGCGCGGATCGAGACCCGGTCCCAAGTACGCCGTGCGGAGCTCGCCGCCCTTGGTGGAAATTCCGTCCGGGTCCTGATGGCAGAACATGAAGAGGCGGCGTCCGTCCGGCGAGCATTCGACCGAGTCGATCTGGCCCTGAACCACCTCGTCGCCGTATCCGTTCGTGAGGCTCCCACCCGGGTTGTAAGGCATGATCGTGGTGATCAAGCCGCTTGGCTCCATGCGGCGAACCATGCGTGGATAGCCATCTTCCGCTTGGTCGACGAAGAAGACCGTGCCATCGGCCGCAGTGGCGATGGAGCTAACCTTTCGAATCCGGGCGCTAGTTCCAGAGCCGTCCTGCGGTCTTACGTCGGCCCCAGTGTAGCGTCCGGCGATGGTCCGGAGGAGGACGTTGTCGGCGCCGTAGAAGCCGGCCTGGGTGGGGTCGTACATCGCCCCGATCGACGACTCGATGGTTGTATCCGCCTCCACCGTGATGGTGAAAGAGAACTGACGCACGCCGGCCGGTAGCGCGAAATTCCAAGCGGGAACCGGAACCGTCGTTTGAGGCGCCAGAGTGCTCGCCAACTGGAAGTAGGGGGCGTCTCCGCCCGTCCAAGGGAGGAAACCGGTCGGGTTGGAAACTCGGACCGGCTCGGAGGTGCCGACAGAGGCCGAAGAGACGGGAAGATTTCCGCTGACGGCGGCGATCTTTTTAATCTTGTTGAACGCCGGCGAGGTCATCCAAAGGTCGCCGGATGTGTCGGTAGCCAGATAAGCCTTCCCGTCGAACTGGGCCACGTCGCCCGGGCCGTCCAGGTCGCCGGCGATGCCGTTGCCGGCGATGGTCGAGACAAGGTAGTCGTGAGGGTTCGTGATCGATCCGGAAGGATTAAGCGTCAACTGCCGCACCGTACCCGCGTCGCAGACGTAGATGCCGCCGTTGGAAATGGCGATGCCAACCGGGGTGTCGAACCTGGCCTCGACGCCAGTCCCGTCCGCCTGGACCGGTTGCCCATTGCCTGCGATCGGCGCCGAGGCGCCCGTGGTCGGGTCGATCACGAATACGCGCCGGGAGACCGTGGCGAACAGCTTGTTCGATCCCCCTACCTGTCCGTAGGTGATGCCGAGCATGCCGGCGAGCGTTCCGCTCAGCGTAAGCGTGGTAGTCGTGCGGAGGCCGTCGAGGTCCGAGATCACCCGTACCGCGTTGTTCCCGCCATCAGCCACGAAGAGTCGGGTTCCGTCGGTGTCCATAGCCCGCACGGTGTTGAACCGGGCGTTCAGGCCGTTGCCGTCGGCATATCCCGCGGCGCCGCCGGCGATCTTCTCAAGGCCGGTCCCGTCCTTGTGAACGCGCCACAACTCCCAACCGTTGTTGGCCATAAAGAAGTAGACCCAGGTCCCGATTACTGAAACCGCTTGCACTTTCGCGGTACCAGTCGCGAGGTGCGAGGTGGTGCCGTTGTCGTTCTTTCGCAGGCCGCCCACCAGCTCGCCCCAATAGAATTCGTTGTTGGAGATGGCGGCGAGGCTAAGCGGGGAAGAAAGGGTCGTCCCGCCGGCCGGTCCGTCGACACTGCTGTTGGTGCCGGTGCCGATCACTTTCGTGACGGTGGTTAACGAGCGCAGGTCGGTAACCGAACCGGTTCCGTTGACAAAGTTGCTGAGGATCACACGGAGCCCATTGCTTCCGCCGATGTTCTCGGCAAGATTGTTCTTCAAGGAGATTTGAAGCCGGCGTAGGGTCGTTTCGCCGGGAATTTCCAGCAACCGGCTCGAAGTCACGCTTAGCGCGGAGCCTCCGAAGGTCGCCCGGCTCGTTCCGGGTTGCAGCGGGCGCACGGTTACCTCGCCCGTCTCGACATTGACGATGACGCGAGCGGTGCCCTCGCCCTTCTCCACGACCGGCGCGATGGGGTTCGAGCGACCGCCGCCACCTCCACCACCGCAGCCCGAGACCAGCAAAGGCACCACCAAAACCCAACATTTAAGTAATTTCATTGAAATATCATCCGTTTAGCTAACGGTGCAGGCAGTATAAACGGTTATCGGAGACCGCGCAAGATCACTAGGATCGCTTTCTCGCCCACCCCTATTACTTAGCAATCTCTAAGGTCGGTCTCTTCCACGGAACCGCACGGCCAAATCTCTCGCCCTTTGTAAGGAAGGTCCAAATATCATGAAATTAAGCGGAATTCGAATGTTACTTGCCGGAGTGGTCTGCACCATGATGCTTGGCATGGTTCAGACGAGCGTGGCCCAGAGGCCGCCTTCATCGGTCCGAGCGGAGCAGCTTCGCCGGGCGGAGGCAAAGCGTCGTCAAGCCGAGCGAGTAGCCGCCGCCCAAAGGGCGGAGCGAAACGCGATCCAGTCGTCGCGAATCCGGATGCACGCCCTCAGCGCATCTAAACTGGCGCAAGCGCGAGCACGGGAAAGGGAACGCGCGGCGATCTTACGCTCACGCGCGCAACGACTTGCGGCGGCTCAGAGGGCGGAGCGAGAAACGATCAAGGCCTCCAGGATCCGAATGCACGCGGTTTCCGCCGCGAAGTTGAGGGAGGCTCGGGCTCAGCAACGGGAGCGCGCGGCGATTTTGCGGTCGAGAGCCCAGCGAGACGCCGCGTTCCGCCGGGCGGAGCGAAAGTCCATCACCTCCTCTAGGGAGCGAATGAGGGCGCTTCGGTACGCGAAGCTTCAGGCCGAGCGAAGAAGGCACCATCGCCATCACCACGACCACGACCACGACTAGCGCCGCGTTACCGGCGGATGAATCCCGGCCCCGATTGGGGCCGGAGCTACGTTTGGATCATGAGGCGTTGTCGCGTGGGTGCGAGCCAAGCTGCGCCTTCGCGGCTTCGCCCTGGCGGAGCCGCCTGCCTGGAGAGCAGCGGTCCAGGGTTGCGCG
Organism: Fimbriimonas ginsengisoli Gsoil 348; assembly: GCF_000724625.1. Classification (GTDB taxonomy): domain Bacteria; phylum Armatimonadota; class Fimbriimonadia; order Fimbriimonadales; family Fimbriimonadaceae; genus Fimbriimonas; species Fimbriimonas ginsengisoli. The sequence goes on from NZ_CP007139.1 coordinate 3,596,669, forward strand.
GTAGGAGACACGGGGTCGACCGGCTTTTTGGCGGCTCAATCGAGGCTCGGGCGGGGCTCGGTTTGCGGTAACGCGACTCCCGGTCGCACGAAAGATGGGCTTTTTTCGCCCTCTGCGATCTCGGAAGATAGGGCATGGCACCCACGATCCTCCTTCTCGCAACAATCTCAATCTCTCTAATGTCTGCCGCAGACCGGCTCCGGCTCGCCCATAGCGTGATCTCTCGCGATCCAGACCTTTTCGACTAGGCCACTCGCCGCTAACTCGGGGTCGGAAGTGCCATGTCGCTCCAGGTTTTTGCGCCGATGCGCCCCATATCGCGAGACGGCCTTAACAAAAAAGCTTAACAAGATCGCCGCGTCGGATTTCCCCGATTTCAACCTAGACGAACCTGCCGAAATTGGGCTGCTACTAAAGGAGCAATAAACGATGCCCTAAACAGGGGGCATTATCCGTTTTAATTACTGAGTGCAAGGACGCCATCTGATGGCCCTGATCTTCGGTCGGGGTTTGGATGCTGTTAACAGACTCGTCAGGAAGAATACGAAATGTTAATCATGGCAATGACTCTTGGATTTATCTCCGCCGGCCTCTTTACTGGCGCGGATAAGCTCAAAGATCGACGGACGCTCTAACCGCGTTGGGCAAGGATGCCCAGCCTCAAGTGAGTGCCCAAGCGCTGCAAACAGCGAAAAAGATCTCTACGAGAGACCTTGCGGCATGGTGCGCAAGACCTGCCCTTTATTGCCGGGCTGAAACCGGCCCCTTAAATTAACGTCAAATAAATATGCTTGTCCTAACGATGGTGTTCGGGCTTATATCACTACTGTTGATGGCGGCCGCCGACTCGGCAAAGCGCCACCACACCTATTAATCGCGTTCCAACGGAGAGTGAGGCGAATGCCACCCTCGAACGGGATTTAAGCGGCAGTCCCTAGTCCCTGCCCGAGCGACTAGACATACCAGGTGCAATGTGCCTACACATGGTGTCGCGCACAATATCCAAGGCATTCGGATTATTGAGTGGGCGGTTTTCTCGACATGAAACCGCGGAAAGGGATTTCTCGCAAAGAGCGCTGAGGTCCGGGGCTTCACTTTAGGGATTCCGAACCGTACGCGCGACCGTCTTTAAGCTTGGTTCGCGTTTGACGGGTCGCCGGCCATTTCTTCCAGGTAAGTCGCGTATCGCTTGCGCAGGATCGGGGACTCGACCATGATCGTTGCCTTCGTGACGGCAAGGCCTTCGCGGTCGACGAGGTCGAAGACCTCTCTTTGACGGCGTCGGTCTTGCTCCAAGACCCGGATGAGCGCGTCGATCGTTTTTGGTCCGGCCGCGGTGAACGCTTGCTCCAGGAGAGCCCCGACCTTCGGGCGCTGCAGCAGCGCCCGGGCGGCGTTGAGCCGAACCACCGAATCGGGATCGTTTAGCAGGCGGAACAGCGTCGGCGTGACCTCAGGCCACTGAAGCCGTCCCAGGGTTTGGGCCAACGCCGCCCGCACGCGTAGCTCGTTGCTGGAAACCTGCCCCCGTAAATACGCCACGACTTCGGCCCGTTCGAGCTCTCCAATGGAGGCCGGGACGTGCCTCATCGCCTTCACCATCTCAAGCGGATCTTCCGAGGCCAGGCCGGCCAGTACCTCTTCGAGCGGATGTTCGTCGGAGGCGGAAGTGTCTCGCTTGACGTCTTCCCCGTGAAGTCCGCCAACCCCCTCGAGGTGCTGAGTGTTGTCCCAGCGCACGGCGGCTTTTCCGCTTCTCGAGTCGGCGAATACCTTGAGGGCTCGGAAGGTGGCGAGTCCATTGAGAATGTTGCCGATGATTAGGCGGGGTACCGAGAGGATGCCTGGCCCGAGGCCGTACGTGAGGCTCACCCACGTGATGCGCTGGGTAACGCGAAGGATCATAAAGAAGCTGCAGAACGCCACCAGGTGGGCGAGGGCGGTGCCGGGGACCAGAATCGACAGCAGCCTGAACGGAATCCATCCGGCCTGTCCCATCGCGTACAGGACGAAGTAGAGAAGGATGAAATAGCCGAGGAACGAGGCGCTCGCGGCGACGAAAACTTTCCGGTCCTTGACGAAGTTCTCCTTCATCAACCAATTTCCCTCCCACCCGGATTGCTCCCATTCTTGCAGAGAGATTCCGATGATCCAGCGCGACTTTTGCCGGACAGAGCGGGTCCAGTCCATGGGGAAGTACGACCAGTTGGAGATGAACATCGGTCGCTTACAAAGCGGGGTCCACCAGGGCGATTTATCGTCTTCCAGCACCACCGTCACGAAGACGGAGCGCAGGCCGGCTTCCCGGATCTTCTTGGACATGGAGTAGTCCTCCGTCATCGAAGATTCGTTGAAGACGTGCCCTCCGTGCTCGTCGGAGAGGAAGTCGATCACCTTCCGAGAGAAGCCGGTGCCGGTTCCCGCGTAAGGGACGAATCCGGAGATCTTCTCCCGCACCGGGACATCTTTCAGATGGTTCTCGCTGAATTCATCCGCGTAGATCCAGTGCACCCACTTATTCCACTTTGTGGGGAGGGGCAAGATCGGAAGCTGCACCACGTCGACCTGAGGAATGAGATAGTTGTGTAGGAGAAACGATTGCGGATGAACCCAGTCCTCGGCATCGTGCATCAGGATGATGTCGAAGTTGACGCCGTATGCCTCCTCGTGGGCTCGGATCGTCTTGAGCACGTTATGAAGGCAGTCCGCCTTGGTGGTGGGGCCGGGGCGGAGGGTGACGACCTTATTGATCTGCGGATACTCTTTGGCGAGGCGGTCCACGCAAGCCTGAGTGGCTGGGTCGTTCGGATACGTTCCCACGAAGATCGAATAATTCTCGTATTCGACCCGCTTGATGATGTTGTCGACCATGCTGGCGACGACCTCGCCCTCGTTCCATGCAGGGACCATTACGGCGATCCGCTGCTGGTCGCGGGCACGCAATCGCTCCAGCGAGAGTCGCGGCTGACGCCGGTAGCTGTACAGCCTCCAAAAACGGAGCCAGTAAGCTCCGATGTCGTAAACCAGGTCTTGAGACCCGCTGAGGAAATAGATGACCGAGACGACCCAGGTCATCCCCGCGAACACATCGCGCAAGATGATGAGCAGGTCGCGGGCTTGGAGGTTCACTTAGTCAAAGTCTACGCCGTCCGTCCCGCAGCTCTTTCGGTCGAGGCGCGAAGCTTACCGGGAGCCAACGCCGGCGAGTCCATTGTTGGCCAGCTCGTGCACTTCGAAGAGCGAGGTTTTGCCCATGGTTACCGGGTCGACGACGACCGCGCACTTGGAACAGTATCGCAGGCGAGACCAAACCTGACGCCGCTGAATGTAGGCCCAATACCGCTCACGGTGACTATCCAGCCGTAGCTTATCCTCGCTCGCCGCGAGCGCCCTTTCGGTGCGCCAGCTCCTGAACCCGGTGATCGTCGCTAATACCAACGTCAAGGTTGCGAAGGCGAGACTGGGAGCGGCGCCGGTTAGGGCGAAGTAGGCGACGGTAAAGACGATGATGCAGACCACGCCGAAAGCGACCCCATTGCGCAGACCGGTACGGTGCCGACGCGAAAGCTCGAGGACAGGGCGTTGAGGGGGTGTCAGCCACTCGGCAAGATCGGCGGAAAACAAGAACGAGGGCTTAGAGACGAGCTCGCTCAACTCCTCCATGGAGTAAACCTGCGGATTCCGGCAGTACGGACAGAGACATTGCGCGGCAATTTCCTTGTGAACTTCGTGCTCTATCTCTTGGATCATGGGTGCTGCCGGACGTCTAGAGGGCTGAATGACCGATCTCTGCATACGTGCGAAGCTTTGCGGCTGTGCCACGTCGTGTCCGCTCACTACCGATTATCGGCAGTTCGGCTGGCCAACTTTAGCGCCAATGGGTGAAAGCGAGGGAGTTCGTCCACGGTTGTCGTTCAACCCAAAATTCTCCGGAGCCTAATCGTCCTTGCTATCGGACGGTTTAGGGGTCTTGCGGGGTTCGAGCGCATCTGGGTGGAAGTCCCAGTCGTCAGGAGCGTCCATCACAAACACCCTAAGGATTCTTCGCCACAGCCGGCGCAGCCAACTTTCCCTCATTGGATCTTTGTTCAATTGACCGCCTCGTCCGTTGAATCGCGGAGAAATCCTACCCGAGGGAGTGACTTACGCTGGGTCTCATCCGTGTGGTCGCCCAGCCCGGGAAGAAATCTCCGTGGGTCCGGTATCTTTGATGTCGGTGCTTGTACATCATCGCGTGAGGAGTGCGGCGCCACCCGGACCTTTGGCGCATCGGAGTCACGACTTCGTTTAACATGGAAGGTCAGCGCGGACGGGCGACGCAAGGATGCAAATCGAAATCGAAGGAGTACTGAGGCGCCGGACACGGTTACGGGCCGGCCCGTTCATGCACGAGAAGTGGAGGGACGAAAAATTCAGAGCTCTTTTCGACCTCTCCGATCCGAATAACGCCAATCCTTGCGAGCTCGTTCCGGAATTCCAAGTTGGATGGGAGCGAAACGGCGACCGAGTATTCCTCACCGCCCACTTAAAGAGCCGCCTATTCGTCCTCGGTGAAACCGTGGTGGACGACCGACGGGTCTTTTCCTTCAACATCCTGTCCGTCGCCGGAATGGAAGTTGTCGGCAAAGTCGTCTGCCGTCCTTAGTTTCTTGGCCCCTAAACGTTCGCCATGCCACGGGCGGTGACAAGGTGTCCGGCTTCGACCAGGGTCTTTTCCTGTCGCGCCAGCTCGAGGTCGTGCTTTACCATCCGCTCGACCAATCGCGCAAAACTCACCTTGGGCTCCCAACCGAGAACTCGCTTCGCCTTTGTGGGGTCGCCGTGGAGGTGCTCGACCTCGGTCGGCCGGAAGTAGCGCGGATCGATCAGGACAAACTCCTCCCAATCGAGATCGAGCTGGGCAAACACCCGCTCGACGAATGCCTTGACGGAGTACGACTCACCGGTGGCAACGACGAAGTCGTCCGGCTCGTCGACCTGTAGGATGCGCCACATCGCCTCCACATAGTCTTCCGCGTGGCCCCAGTCTCGCTTTGCGTCGAGATTGCCCAGGTACAGCTTTCTTTGAAGCCCAACCTTGATCCGGGTGGCAGCGCGGGTGATCTTTCGGGTCACGAACGTTTCCCCTCGACGTTCGGACTCGTGGTTGAACAGGATTCCGTTCGAGGCGAACATCTGATAGGCCTCTCGGTAGTTGATAGTTTGCCAGTAAGCGTATACCTTTGCCGCGGCGTACGGGGAGCGAGGATAGAACGGGGTCGCTTCCGATTGCGGAGGTGGGGTGGCCCCGAACATTTCGGAAGTACCGGCTTGGTAAAAGCGGGCGAACTTGCCGGTGCGGGCGCCAAAGTCTCGGATCGCTTCCAGCAGTCTCAGGGTGCCGAGCGCATCGACGTCGACCGTGTATTCCGGCTGCTGGAAGGAAACCGCGACATGCGACTGAGCGCCAAGATTGTATACCTCGTCGGGCTGGACTACCTCGATGACTCTCCGCAGTCCGGATCCGTCGGCGAGGTCGCCGTAATGAAGCTTTACGTGAGGACTAGGCGTGTGTGGGTCTTCGTAAAGGTGATCGATGCGGTCGGTATTGAACGTGGATGCTCGGCGAATAATGCCATGCACCTCGTATCCCTTTTTGACCAACAACTCGGTCAAATAAGAGCCGTCCTGACCAGTGATGCCGGTAACTAATGCTCGTTTCATTCGAAATCTCCTGATGCGCGGTCCGGCAGCTTCGGCGTCCCAGATTGTCCGTTCGACGTTTTGGAACGACGAACAGAGAAGTGATTGTAACCGCAGAAGGGCGATTCCGTGGCGGCTAATCGCCGATAAGGATCAACTTCGAAGCACGGCGTCCGCGCCGTCCCCGTTCGACCGGTAGTATTGCGGTCTCAAAAAGAGTTTTAGTAAATAGTGCTTGGAATCTTTGGCGCGAAGAGCATTTCCCGTTATAATTCAGTCGGCACAGCAAAGAGGCGGCCATCGATCTCACGGATCTCCCACCGTAACGAAGCTTACGAGATCCCCTGACCGTTGACCTTGACTCCTGGCCCATGCTCGCCAATTATTCACACGTTGCCCGTGAGCCTTCCGGCGAAGACTCGGATTACGATCGCCGCTCACTCATGCGGGATCAATTCGTTCCTGCCGAGCCGCTCTCGGAGAGCCTCGCTTACCGGGGCGTGAAGCGTTTGGCCGACGTGACCGTAGCCCTGACCGCGGTGGCGGTATTTTCACCGATCTTCCTCATCGTCTCGATCCTGATTTTTCTGGAGGACAAGGGTCCGATTCTTTATCGGCAGCCCAGAATCGGCCGTTTCGGAGTCCCGTTCTGGTTTTACAAATTCCGCAGTATGCGGCTGGACGCGGACCGGCTTCGGGAGGAGCTCCTGAAGAGCAGCGATACCGAGGGGGCCGCGTTTAAGATGAAAAACGATCCTCGGGTGACGAGGATAGGACGGACGATTAGGAAGTTTTCGATCGACGAAATGCCGCAGCTATTCTCGGTGCTGGCAGGCCATATGTCGATCGTGGGTCCGAGGCCGCATCTGAAGTCGGAAGTTGCGACTTACGCACCGGAAGAGCACGAGCGCCTGTTCGTGAAACCCGGATTGCTTTGCCTGCGAGAAATAAGGGGGCGGTCCCACCTTTCCTTCGAGCAATGGATACTTTTCGATCTGGAATATGTGCAAAACCGGTCGCTATGGCTGGACGCGAAAATATTCCTCCTTGCAATACCCGCCGTCATCAAAGGTGAAGGCGCTTATTAGCGAAGCCCACCCGGCTTTTCTCGTTTTCTAATGCGAGTTTGTATTCTCAATGAGTTCTTCTATCCCGACGTTATGGGCGGGACCCCAAAGGTGCTTTCCGACCTTGCGTCGAAGCTGCGATTCTCCCATGGCTTAGACATTAGCGTTATAACCAGCCGGAATTCTTATCGCGACCCCAGCGTGAAGTTTTCGTCCTATGAAAATTGGGAAGGGATAAAGATTTTCAGGGTCGAGGCACCCCACTGGACTTCGAAGAGCACCCCGCAACGCCTCGCCGGAAACCTACTTTTCACGCACAGGGCCAAGCGGCGCATGTTGCGGGATGTGAAATGCGACGTGGTGTTGGTGTCTTCGGCGCCGGTAACGTTGCCGATGGCGGCGCTGGCGTACCTGCGCCGGCGAAAAATTCCGTATGTGTATGTCGTTTACGACATGGATCCCGATCGCGCGGTCGCTCTCGGGATCGCCGATCCGCATGGATTGCCCGTGCGAGCGCTCTCTTGGCAGCAACGAAAATGGCTCCACGGAGCGCATACGGTTGTGGCGATTGGGCGATGTATGCGCGACCACCTGATGGAACGGTATGAAGTTCCGCCCGATCGGATCGAGGTGATCGAGGTCGGAGCCGACGCCTATACGGTGCGGCCCCTTCCGCGGAATACAAAATTTCGGCGCGAAAACGAAATCGACGGTTTCATCGTGCTGTACTCCGGAAACTTCGGCAAGTACCACGACTTCGACACGGTTTTGGACGCGGCCAAGGCGGTTTGGTCGAAAAAGCCGTCGGTAACTTTCGTGCTGGTGGGGCGTGGCGCCAAGAAGGAGCACCTTCAGACGCGAATCGCGACCGAGCGAATCCACAACGTCAAGATGTTCGACTTCGTTCCGGAGGAGGATTACGCCGACCTGATTGCCTCGGCCGACGTTTGCCTCGTCACCTTGGAGGCCGGAATGGAAGGTCTGTGCGTTCCGAGCAAGTTCTATTCGATCCTTGCCGGCGGCCGGCCTACCCTGGCACTAATGCGGGCAAAGTCGGAAGTCGCGTATGCGGTGGACGGGGAGGATATCGGAATCGTGGTGGAATTGGGCGACTCGGGCCAGTTGGCAAAGACGGTATTGCAACTCACGACTAAATCCGAGGAGCTGAGAGTTCAGGGGGACCGGGCAAGATATTTGTTCGAGGCCCGGTATACGAGCGATATCATTGCGCAAAAGTTCGAGGCAACGCTTTCCAAAGCTGCCGCTAAGAACTCTCGATCTCTTTAGCTTTAAGATCGATCAGATATTCGTAGATCATCATAAGCCGGGCGTAGGTCATTCCCGGCTTGCCATCCAAGAAGGCTCGTTTCGCGATCACGAGAAAGAGCCATTTGACGAGCGGGCGCAAAGGCATTCGGTAAAAAATCGCTTTCTGCGCGACGCGCCGATTATTAAAATCGCGCTCGAACAGCGCGCTTTTGAGGCTTGGCTTGTGGGCGGCCCTTTGCCGAACGAGCTCTTGGGCTTCCATCGAGCTGTATCGATTATGCTTATCGACCCAGTGCGTGATTCCTTTGCTGAAAGGGAAGTGGTCGAACGGATTCTTTAGGTCGACGATCTCGCCGTCCGCAATCAGAACCTCGTTTACCTCCCGTTCGTAGCGAACCCGATTTGGCATTACAAGCCGGACGAAGAACGGAGACATTTGAGCATGCTTCAACCAACGCCCCATGAAAAAGTCGCGTCGCCGAATGCGGCAGGCGACGACTCCTTCGGGGGCCGATGAAACGAACGTTTCCATTTCGATCCGCAAGGCCTCGGGAACGATCTCGTCGGCATCTAAAATCAGGACCCAAGGATGTTTGTAATTAATCTGGTGAAGTCCGGCGTTCCGCTGGCGGGCGTATCCATCAAACGCACGTTGCGTAACTTTAGCGCCCAGCTCATTAGCCAGTTCTACGGTCCGATCCGTCGACATTGAATCGAAGACATGTATATCGTCAGACCATTTGAGACTCGCTATGCACGTCGGCAAATCCGATTCTTCATTCTTCGTGAGAATTAAAACTGAAATCATCGGCGCTCTTTCATGATCCGAGGCTTTATCGGCCGGCAGGGATTTCCTACGCAAACCATCCAGGCAGGCATGCTTTTCGTGACGACGGACCGGGCGCCGACCACGGCGCCTTCCCCAATCTCGACTCCCGGAGCGAGGAATGCTTCGGCAAAAATCCAGGCATGGTTTCCGATTGAAATCGGAAACGCAAGAAGAGGAGCGCCCCAATCAGAAATATCGTGCGTCCCACAGCAAAGGTGAGCTCCCTGGGAGATGGTCACGCGGTCTCCGACCGTGATCGGAGCCATAGAATAAAGATTCACACCATCGCCGATACCCGACTCTTCACCAATTCGGACATTCCACGGAGCCCAGATTTTAACGCTTGGATAGACATGGCTGCCGCGGCCTACTTCAGCTCCGAAAAGTCTTAACACGAATGCCCGCCATCGATGAGCGGGGCGCGGAGTCCATCGAAACAATGCGACCCATGCCACTCCCCAGAGGACTCGTCGCAATCGGTTGCTCAAAGAAAAACTGGGACCTCGATGCGTGTCGACATTAACCAGGATCTCGCTCACCGCATCTCCTCCAAAATTTCGAGCAATCCTCGCGCCGACTTTTTGATCTCGAAGCGTGACTCGAAACATTGTTTTGCCCGATCCGACATGGCAAGTTTTTCGGATACTGCAGTGTCGAGCCAACTTACGAGAAGTTCGCGAGTACCTTCCAAAGTGTCCTCGGCAACGAACCCGGCTTTGTCTTCCGCGATTTCCCGCCAGATGTTCACTTTTCTTGAAAGGAGCACGGGCCTGCCACATGCCAACGCCTCGGCGACGACGATCCCAAAATTCTCCTGATGCGACGGCAAGATAAACGCTTCGGAAGCGTGGTACGCGCCCCACTTGAGATCACCGGTCAACATGCCCGGCCAGTGAACACGTTCCGCGATACCTAACGATTCCGAGAGTCGTTGTAACTCTCCCATCCACCCCACTTGATCGGGACCAGCCACGACCAGGGCAAGGTCTTTATCGGTGGCACATACCTCCGCGAAGGCGGTGATCAGAAGGTCACACCCTTTCTTCGGGTGTATCCGGCTTAAGTACAGCAGAATCCGCTTCCCCTCCAATTGAGGAAAAGCAGTGAAGAAGACTGCACGCTGCTGCTCCGGTATTCCGCTCGGGTTGGTAATTCCGAGCGTCGCAACTCGCTCGTTGGCTTTGTAGAGTTTGAAAGATTGTCGAGCAAGCACCCTCTCATCCTCGCATGTAAACAGAACCGATTTTGCGTCCCTCAAAACTCGATACTCGCCCCACGGCCAGTAGAGACTTTTCTTGAGATGCTTGAGAGGGAAGGTGTGCTTAAACCAAGGGTCCAGCATGCCGTGGGTAAAGACCACGTAGGGGCGGCCAAGTTTCCGCATTGCGCGCCAGGTTGCAAATCCGGTGTACTGCCAAAGACCGTTCATAATTACCGCATCGAAGCCGGCGGCGTTCTTCAGCAACCAAGGATGAAGGTCGGGCGCGTAGGCAAAGGCGGTTGAACCCGGGCCGAGTGGGTGCACCTTGCAAGGAAATTCGTCGATAAAGGGCAGGCCGGGGGCGTCGCAAGTGGCGACTTCCATCGAATGCCCCAACTCGATAAATGCACGAGCCTGTTGCCGAATCACTTCACTGGGTCCGCCGGTAGCCGGATCGATGCTCGAAACGACTTGGAGAATTCTCAAGTTCGGCCGCCATTTTGACGGTAGTCCCTTACCAGGCAGGCGGCGTGCATCAAGCGAAACGTCGCTTTACGCCATTTCCGCTCCAGGTCGGAGATCTGAATCCCGTTTGAAGCAAAGATTTCCCGTGTCCGCGCCCGCGCGGTCGCGCGTCTAGCTAAGGTTTTCTCATCGGGATTCGACAACAGTCCAACAGTAATGCTCTTCTCGTGGAAGCGAAAGCCGGCTAAGACGGCCGGAATATCTTTGAACGCGAATCCCTTAACCGCGGCCTGCGCATAAAACTCGGGGTCCCAATTGGTCCGGTTATCGGCGTTGAACCCGCCCACGGCTTCGTGAAGAGTTCTCTTCCATGCCGAAGCCTGCTGCGGAAGAACCATTACGCCGGCAGCGTAGGTTCTAATGGACCACGGGCAAGCCGGGTAGCCCCAAGCCTTTCCACCTCCGGGTCCTTTCGTCGGCCGGCCCTCTCCATCTAGATACTTGATTCCTCCGTAGACCAAATCCACCCGAGGGTTTTTTTGAAAGGCATCTACCCACTTCTGAACTGCCTCCGGAAGGAGAACGTCGTCGGAATTCAGGTAAGCAAAAATCGTGCCGGTTGCCTGCTCAAATCCCTGGTTCAGGGCGTCCGCCGGACCGTTGTCTTTTTTGGAATGCCAATACTTCAACCGGTCCGCATATTCGGCGATGATTTCCGCGCTGTTGTCCGCCGAGCCACCGTCGATCACGATGTACTCGACGTTAGGATAGGTCTGCCCTAAGACCGACTCGATACATGCCCTCAGGTATTGGGCCTGATTGAACGAGACGGTCACGATCGACACCAGGGGCTGCGGGTCCATCTTAGATCTCACGCGGTCGCCTCCACCGACGTCCGCAAACGAATTTGAGCCTGCTGCTCTCGCCTTGCAATGACCGCCATCCAGCTCACGATCGCCAGCATGAACCCGACTTCGACCTTGCGTTCGCCTCCAAATGGGGAGAAGAGAAGGTCCCACGAGAGCTGGGTGATGGTGTAGCAAAACAGCGGACCCCACACCCCGAGCGTGTTAAAAGTGCCGGTGAACAGCGTACGCAACATCTGGAGCAGCGCGAACATCCAGAAAATTCCGCCGCAAATTCCGGCCTCGACCCACCCCTGAAGGAGAAACGAGTGGGTTGGAATGCGCCCCGTGGTACGCACCGAGCCTTTCTGAATCCCCAGCTCGTACGACCGGGAGTGGACGAATTCATAGTCCTTGGCCCACGAGCCGTATCCGATGATCGGCGATCGCAAAATTTCCGGAACGGAAAACAGCATCTCATTTCGGCCGCCTAGGACGATGTCGAAGGGGCCGACGTCCTCCTGGCTAATCGAAATCTGCGTTTCGTATTTCTCTTGCCCTTCCTTTCCAAGCAAACCGTTCGAGGCGGCGTATTTGTATAGTCCAAGGATCGCCAAAATCCCGAGGACCATCGTGCAAATCGCCGCAATCGATTTACGTCGCAGCTTCGTTTTGGAAGGGGTTGCTTTGCCTACATCCAAGATCCAAAGCGAAAGAATTCCGGTCGCAAGAAGCGTCATTCCTGCGGCCGAACGTGCATTTTGCGAGAGCGCGACCAGCCCGGAAAGAAGCGGCAGAATAAGCGCCATCCGCCCAAACCTTGCGGACAGGTACCCGGCGCCGATGAAACAGACGCACGAAACCGGAATCGCCAAGTAAAACTTATAAAGCGGTAAGGTCGGTCCGGCGGCGGCGGAGGCCAGGATAACCATTAACGAACCGACCATGTAGGCGGCCATTCGCCATGGTTTGCCGTCCAATAAGGCGGGAGCTAGGAAAAGGGTGAGCAAGAAGATCAATATCTTCGCCCAGCCACGGAAGTAATCCTCCTCGGCGGATTGCCGAACGAAATCCGAGGTCACCAAGGAGACGAAATAGATCACTCCAAGCGAGAGAAATGTCCGAAAAGGCTTCATTCGGACGATCTGCGTCGCCTTCCGAATGTAGAAAGGGGCGAGCACGATCACCAAAATATCGCGCGCCCCAAGCTCGCCCACGAAGGAGAATTTAAGGAGTCCGGCCAAGCCGATAAGAAACAGGAGCCAGACGTTCCGATCCCTTAGCGGATGATACGGTCGAGACCTGGCAGCACCTTCCGCAAACGAAAGGTATGAAAGGGATGTGGGCGCGCTCATGAATCCGCTCTTTCTTGGCGTAGCGCGTTGCTATCGGCTCCCACCGGCGGCCCTGTCGGTGTGAAATCGTCTTGCTAAGCAAGCGCAAGAACAGTCTGCTATATTCCCGGAATATTTGCAATGGGTTTAGCGAAACTATCAAGGTTTTCGAGTGCGCCGAAAACCCGACGCCAGTACAACTCTTCCGGCTCGGAGGCGATTCGCTCGAGATCCTCCACGGAATCAAACGCCAGTGCGACGGCGAGGGCGCCCAGCGTATTTTCCGCGTCTTGAGGGAAATTAAGCTTGAACAGCGCCACCCTTTGACCCTCCGCTAAAAGGTCGAGGGCCAAAGTGCTTAGATGAGCCACGTGGAGACATTCCGACGCGCTGAAGATCTGGGTCCGATCGGCAACGATCGTGGCGGCGCCGACGGCTCGCCAGCCGGCCAAAATCTCTTCGTAACTGTCAATTTCCTCGCGCGGATGGATCTTTAGCAGGACCTCGTCCACCGCGTTTCGCGAGATAAAATCGGTGAGAATCGATGCGCAGCGCCGCCCCTCGGGAATCCGCAAAGCACCCATCATAAGGTCGTCGGTTCCCGCAAAACGCCCGAGCGCCAAGAAGAGGTTCGTACTATAACCGACGCGTGAAAACCGCGGCGTTGCATCCGATGAAATGCGCTCTCCCAACGCTCTCCGGATCGTATCTAACAGGTCGCGACGCGCTCTTACTTCCCGGCAAAAGCCGTACCGCGCCAGGGCAGATCGGTCGCTTTCATATTCGGTATAGATGATGTCAGTTGTTGTACGTGCTACAAAAGGGAGATACGGAACTCCGTGCATCAGAGTCACGCTCTCAATCCCATTCCGCGCCCGGGCGGCGTCGGCAATGTAGGAACACATCGAGGTGTAGGTCGTAAACCAGATGCGACTCGTGTCGGCATGTATAAAGAATGCTCGCGATTCCTTAACATACGATCTCAACATCGGCGTCAGGGCTAGCCCGAAGCGTCCCCAGGCCTTGGCTTGGCCTGGGAAAACACCGGCCACTCGCCAGGCGGCGCTTAGGCATCGGAGAAATCCTATCGACGAAGTTATGGTGTTTCGAGGCCCGAAGCCCCACCCGATAACGGCGGTGGAGGGGGGCGGTTTTCCAAAGAGCAGGTCGCGAATGCCGATGACCGGCATCTCCAAACAACTTCCCGCCGGTTCTTCCTCGATGATCTCCGCGCTCGTCTTCAGTTCGACCGGAGAATCGCCCCGAAAGATAATGACGGACGCACTATTGGCCTCTCGTCCCGAACATCTTTTGGCCGCACGAAAGAGCGAGACGAAATATCCAACAAAGGCTCCGGCAAGGAGGTGAAACCGCGATTTGGATTTGGTGACCGCCCCGTCCGGGCGCACGTAATTTGTGAGGTATTGGAACACATGGATTCGGGCTGCTTCTGCGCTTGCGCCCGAGTATTCCGCTACACGTGCAATGAGCTCTTGACCGCCGTTGTCGCAGAGCACCTTCTCCCAATGTTCGCAATCGCGGCTCACCTGGAGAATAGGCGTTTGCAGCAAGCCATCCACTTGCAAACTATACCTACTCGTCGTATAATCGTCTCCGTTGGACGTTGGCCCTGCATTGATGCTGGCCTCGTTTGCCCGGCATTGCGGCTGGCAAAGCTCAGGGCAAAACTATGATTCCTCCAAAAGTTATCGCAGAGGTGGGTTGCAACCACAAGGGCGATCTAATGATCGCCAAGCAAATGATCAATGTAGCCGCATCCTTTAGCGGCGTCGATGTAATAAAATTCCAGAAACGTAACCCACAGGAGGCGCTTTCTCCTAACCAATACAATTCGGTTCACCCGGTTCCGGAGAATTCGTACGGGCAAACTTACGGAGCCCATCGCGAGTTTTTGGAATTTACCGTCGACCAACACCGAGAATTAAAGGCGACTTGCGAAGAGAATCGGGTCGAGTACTCTTCTTCTGTATTCGACCTCACCTCCGCAAAAGAGATCGCCTCCCTAAACCCACGTTTCATTAAGATCCCATCGCAGGGAAATCTTCGGTTTGGAATGCTGGAGTACCTATGCGACGAATATCACGGCGATATGCACGTCAGCTTTGGCATGACAACTCATCTCGAAGAGCAAGAGATCGTGGAAGTCTTCGTTAAAAAGGGGCGCGCGAAGAACTTGGTCATTTACTCCTGTACTTCGGGATACCCCGTTGCGCATGAGGATCTCTGCTTACTGGAGATTGTCCGCCTTAAGAACACGTACGGATCAACGGTTAAGGAGATCGGTTTCTCCGGGCACCACAACGGTATTGCGGCCGACGTCGCCGCCACTACGCTTGGAGTCTCCTGGATCGAGCGCCACTTTACGCTGGATCGAACTTGGAAGGGAACCGACCACGCCGCTTCGCTCGAGCCCGACGGGTTGCGGAGGCTGGTCCGCGACGTTCGGAACGTATCGAAGGCTCTCGAATATAAGCATCAGGAGATCCTGGACTCCGAAATGCCAAACCGCAACAAGGAGAAGTACACCGCGGAAAAATATGTAGCGCAGCGATGAAAGCGGTCGGTTTCATCCCGGTGCGCAGTGGGAGCAAGAGCATCCCACGCAAAAATGTTCGGCCGCTTGCCGGTAAACCGCTCGTTCTTTGGGCGGTCGAAGCGGCGGCCCGGTCCGGGGTACTCGACCGCGT
Source organism: Fimbriimonas ginsengisoli Gsoil 348 (assembly GCF_000724625.1). Taxonomy (GTDB): domain Bacteria; phylum Armatimonadota; class Fimbriimonadia; order Fimbriimonadales; family Fimbriimonadaceae; genus Fimbriimonas; species Fimbriimonas ginsengisoli. The sequence continues at coordinate 3,612,069 of NZ_CP007139.1, forward strand.
CGTCGTAGCCACGGACGACGCGGAGATCAAAGCGATCGTGCAGCAGGCCGCCCTTCCGGGCGTCGTGGTGGTCGACCGCGACCCGGCGAACGCCACCGATACGGCGAGCACCGATAGCGTGATGCTCGAATATGCGGTTCACGAAGATTTCGACACCTTCGTTTTGCTGCAGGCCACCTCGCCCCTCACGACGTCGAAGGATGTTCGAAACGCGGTTCGGATCTACCAGGAAACGGGCGCCGATTCGCTGGTGACCGGGGTTCGGCAGAAGAGGTTCATCTGGGAGCGTAACGACGGCCACCTCGGCCGCGCCATCAACTACGACCCGTCCCGCCGGCCCCGCCGTCAGGATTTCGATGGATACGTGGTTGAAAACGGCGCGATTATCGTGTGCGATCGACTCGGTTTGATCAAGCACGGATACCGGCTCTTCGGCAATGTCGCCGTTTACGAGATGGAGGACGAGACCTACATCGAGATTGATGAACCGAGCGATTGGGAAGTATTGGAAGCCCTGATCCATTCTCGAACTCGTCAAGCCGTCCAAGACAGCTATGTCGAGCGCCTCGGTTCGATCCAACTCGTGCTCACCGACGTCGACGGGGTCTTAACCGACGCCGGAATGTACTACGGCGAACAGGGAGACGAGCTGAAGAAATTCAACACGCGCGACGGAAAAGGGCTGGAGCTGATGCGCAAGATCGGCGTAAAAATCGGCATCGTCACCAGCGAAAATACTTTGCTCGTCGAACGCCGAGCCCGAAAGCTCAAGATGGATTTCCTCCATCAAGGGGTCGAAAGGAAGAGCGTGGTGTTGACAGAAATTTGCCAAGAGCTCGGCATTTCGCCGGCAAACGTCGCCTATATAGGCGACGATGTCAACGATTTGGAGATCCTTCGGGAGGTCGGTTTCGCGGCATGCCCGGCCGACGCGGTCGATGAAGTGAAGCAGGTTGCCCACTTTGTCACCAAAGCCAAGGGGGGCGAGGGGGCCGTGCGCGAACTCTGCGACCTCATCCTGAGCGTCAAGCAACGGTAAGACGGCGGCGCTATGCAGACAGATGCCGGTACAGCTCTTGAACCTGATCTGCGTAGTGCCACTGCCGATAGCAAGAAAGAACCAGCTCGCGGTTCGCCTTTCCGATCTCGCGAACCTGATCTAGATTCGTAATCGCCCACCGGATCGCAGTTTCAAGGGCGCTCACGTCGCCGACGGGGACCACCGCACCGTGCACACGGTCCACCACGATGGAACCGGAATTACCGGTCGTAATCACATAACATCCCGCCGCAAGCGCCTCGAAGATGACACGGGCGGAGCCCTCGACCAGGGATGGGAAGACGAAGATGTCGTTTGCCGCCATCTTTTTTGCCAGGTCACCACGCGATAGAAATCCGAGCGCGGTGACGCGCGGGTCGCGCAAAAATTCCCTCACCCCCTCCCCAGAAGCTTCGTCGATGTGCGAGGCGATCTCAAAGGTCCACGGCAGTTCGGGAATGCGGGACATCGCCTCCACCAGTTCGGGCGCTCCTTTTCGTTTGCTGTAAGAGCCGGCAAAGAGAAGCCGCGCCGATTCCGGCGCGGCTTCTCGCTTTGGAATACGCTCTAAAAATTGCTCGTCGACGCCCAGATAAACGACGGTGACCTGGTCGTCGCTCCAACCTTGGCTCAGCATGGTCGCCTTGACGAAGTCGGAGTTGACCAACACATGGTCTGCCGCCTCGATGTCGGCCAGGATAAGACGCTCGACCGGGTTCGTCGGCTCGGGAAGGGCTCCCTCGGGAAACCTTCCCATGTGCCCCATCATGTATTCGAGCACCTTCGGGTGGGCGATCGAATGGTCGCAGAGCGCTACCATTCCAGCCTTTTTGGCCTCCGTAACCGATGCTCCGCCATATCCGGCGCGATAGTGGTACACCCCTTTTTTTGCATTTTTTGCGATAAAGCGTCCGGCGCGGTGGCCGTATCGGGAGTAAGACTGGGCTTGCAGTTTCTGGGCCAGGGTATGAAGGCGGCTTGATTTTCGGAGTGCTCGCGACACGTGATAAAGCGACTCCTCTTTCCAAAAAGCCAGGATCGCGCGTTCCGGGAGAGACTCTTCCCGCTGCTGGAGCCGCTGTAGGCGCCCGGTCTTTTTCGCCGGCAATCTCGACACGAGACTTCCGAAGCGCCCAACCGGATAGGAGCCGGTTATAAAACGAGATAAGCCGTCTCGTTTTGCAAGCTCCGATGCCAAGACACTAAGGTGGAATTTTCCGTATCCGTTTGAAATAATGACCACGGCGACCTCCGAAACCTACTCTAGAAATTCACCGAGGACGGCGATCCTCTCGATCGCGTCGGCGTCTCTTTCCGATGTCCGTATCAGTTTCGCGGGAATTCCGACCGCGGTAGCTCCATCGGGCACGGAACGGATAACCACCGCATTGGCTCCGATAACGGCTCCCGGGCCAATCGTCAACTCGCCCGATGCGATAACTTTCGCTCCAGCTCCGATCACTACACCGTCTCCGATTCGGATATTCGCCGAGACAACCTCTCGCCCTTTCCGCACGTTTTGGCCGAGAACGACATGGGGAAGGATCATTACGTCGTTACCGATCTCAACCGCCGCATTCATAATGACGCCGTTTCCATAGTCGGGAAGCCGAAATCCGGTGCCGATCGAAACCTGAGGCGGAATGCTACAACCGCTTAGAAAATAGTTGAGGCGGTATACGAGCCGGGCGATACGAACCGCACCCATCAGGTGAAGCCGTCTCGAAAGGCGATAGAGAATGATCGGGTTCATGAGGTGAAGTTCGCTGAAGACACTCTCTCCTGGGGACGAAACACCTTCTTCGTGAGATACCAATACATCGGCAGTGCGACGATCGACACGTACAGGGTGCTACTGGCCCATGCCACACCGGACAATCCAAACGTTCTCGCAATCATGGGTTTCACCGAAAAACCGATAAGAACATACAGCCCCATCAGGAGAATTTGGAACTTAATCTTGCTCAGCGAAGAGAGCAACACGCCGGTCGGGCCGACGAAGCTATCTACGATTAGCCAAATGCCCCTGGCGATCAAAACGCTAAGAGGAACCGTCAAGTGGCCTTCCGTCCAGACCCTGATGATCCAAGGGCTCAGAAGTACGAGAATCGGCGCTACGATCGAGCACACGATCAGCGCTCCAATAATCGACCGCGTATATGTGCGCCTCACCCATTCGTGATCACCCCGAGCGTGCGATTCGCGATAAGCGGGCCACAAGGCATTGATAAACATCGTAATAAGCGTCTGAACCACGTTGAATAGTCGGACGCCGGTGGAGTAGATCGCCACCGCGATTCCGCCCATCACCCCGCCGAGGATAACGTTGTCCATGTTGTTGCACGTGGATGCCGCCACCTGGAGGAGGCAAAAAAGCACTCCCTCGTTCAAAAGCGCGGTCGCCACGCTTCGTTTCACGGCTCCGAAAGATGGCGTGAGGTCGGGCTCTCGGGCGAAAAAAGTGGCGAAATTGAGTGCCGTCGAGATAAGAGGTATCCCGGAATAGGCGAGTACAAGAATCGGAAGCGGCGCACGGAAATAGACTGCGCACAGAATTCCCATCAGCGACCCGATTCCTCCCACCAACTGCCACATGTAGGTGACGTGTCCGCGCTGCAATCCAATCTGGATTCGCTGGACAATATCCATGGGCAAGTTGATCAAGATGCAAGCTAGGCATACATAGACGGCTAGCGAAGCTTCGCGCAGTACGGCAGGGCTTGATGTCTTAATCAGCGGAAACTGGACGTTCAAGGCGACGAGGCCGATCAGGACCAGTGACAACACAGATCCGATGCACAGCAAGAGCATGAAGGCGCTCGATATCGCGATATGCATCCGCTTTCGGTCCTGAGCGCCATTGGCGTCCGCCACCTGGTTGAGAAGGCCGATACCCATGCCGAGGTCGGCAAACGCCATCATCGCCACGAAGGAGCTGACCGTCATCCAGACTCCATACCGCTCGGGGCCAAGGTAGTGAACGGTCAACGGTACGGTCACTACGAGTGAGACTGCCGAAACGAGCTTCACCAGGAGGGCCGAGAACGCCACGAGAGTTGCCCGCTTAACCCGCTGCTTTCCGCGATCATGCGCATCCACGCGATCGGTGGGTGCCAAGGTAGGAGGGGCAATGCCTTCTAGATCCGACATGCGTGTCACAAGGTTCTAAGTGAACTTCAGCGACACTGCCTCAGTTTGCAATCGTATTTTGCAAGCGGGTTTTCTCGTCCAATCCGGATCGGAGCGAGAAGCGATTCTGGATCTCCGTAGAGTGGGCGTATCATACCACGCCTTTTGAGAGTCTACAAGACCCGATTTGAGATTGATTTCCGGTTTTTCGCGTCCGCTTCAGAGGCAATTGGCCCGGTCAAAGGCTCTCAGGGAGGCCTTACGAAAGAATTCGCGATCCTTCGCTAGAAACATTTATTAGACAAATTTTTCGCACCCTTTGCGGGGAGCGAATGTTCTACTATACTAATCTCAAGCGGCAAAGATGGCGCAAGGTCTCGGATCTATGCGAAAGTCTTTCTCGCTATCGTTCATCTGTTTGCTGGCGGCAAGCAGCTTCCCTCAGTCGAATCCCGACGCGGACCAATACCGGCTCGGGCCCGAAGATGCCATCAGCGTCTCGGTGCTTAAGCACCCGGAATTTTCCGGCGACTTCCTTGTTCCGGCGAACGGGGTGATCCAGTTCCCGGTCGCGGGCGGCCTCAAGGTTTCCGGTCTATCGCTTGCCGAAGTCAGGAAGCAGCTCACCGAAAAACTCAAGGCTCGGCTGCTAAAACCGGAGGTTTCCGTGACCCTCAAAATGGCAAGGGTCCAGCGCTTCTACGTCCTTGGCGACGTCAAAGGGCCGGGGATTTACGATGTCAAGCCCGGCTGGGGTGTGGCCGAGGCGCTGAGCGCGGCCGGGGGGTTGGGCGCCGACGTCCAGCAGAAGGATGTTCGCGTTACGATCGAGAAGGCCGGCACGGGCGAGAAGATCCGGGTCGGATTGCCACAAGCCTTGAGCGACGGTGCCGCTAAAGTCGCTCCCGGCGATATCGTCCGATTCGACGCCGTTCAAAAATTGCCGGTTTACGTCTCCGGCAAGGTAAGGAATCCGGGACTCTATCGACTGCGGGAGGACGCGACCGGGCTGCTGGCGGCCATCGCCGAGGCGGGCGGACCCACCGAGGACGCCTCCATCGCCAAGGTGCGGGTGGTCCACGTCAACGGCGGAGAAGATGTGGTCGACCTCGTCCCGACGCTCGTGAGAGGCGAGTCCTCGACCCTTCCGGTGCTCGCATCGGGCGATATGGTCATCGTGCCGGAGGCAACCAGCAAGTTCGCCATTCTCGGGTTCGTAAGCAAGCCCGGATACTACGCCATTCCCGAAGGGCGGCTCTACACGCTGAGCGATGCCGTCGCCTTGGCGGAAGGAGCCGATAAGCGCGGCCGGCTCTCCAAGGTTGGCTTGGTGAGAACCGAAAACGGAAAGCAGACCCGGTCCATCTACGACCTCGGACGGTTTCTGCAAAAGGGGGACTCGTCTCAGAATCCTGCCCTTCGGCCGGGGGACGTCGTGTACGTTCCGGAGACTAACCGAGCGGAGCTTGGAACGATTCTAAGTGCCATCTCCACCTCGGCTCTGCTCTTCAACGTGTTCAAGCACTAGCCCCGAAAAGTATCGAACAGATGACAAATCCCAAGCGAATTACGGACGACCTTCGGTCGGGCGGCGGTTACGACGTTGACGAGCAGGAGAGAACGGAGCTCTTGCATTACGGAGGGGTCCTGCGTCGCCGGTGGCCCGCCATGCTCGTGGTCGCCTTGGCCGTTTTCGGCCTCGTGGCCGCTTACACCATGCTGCAGCGAAAAGTGTACGAGGCATCTACGAAGCTCGTCGTGGTCACAAAGGGGGCATCGATCGGCGGCGGAGATACTCTCCTCGCGACGCTCGGCGCGATCCGGCAGAGCCGGACGGTGGACACCCAGGTCGAAATCATCAACAGCTTCGACCTCATCGACCGGGCGTTCCGAACCATGACTCCGGCCGAGCGAATGAACGGTTTCAAATCGCTCACCGCGCCCGCCTGGTCCTATGAGATCAAGAGCCGAGCGGAAACGGACGTGATCTTGATCGATTCGCGTTCGTTCCGCCCCGATTTGGCGGCCCGATTCGCCAACGCCATCGCCCAGACTTACTTAGACGAGGACCTGAAGCGAAACAGCCAGGCAACTCGCCAAGCGTGGGAATACGTTCAGCGGGAGATGGCGACGTCGCGTAACCAGCTCGCCATCGCTTCCGCCGATCTCGCACACTATAAACAAAAGACCGGCCTGGTCGCTGCCGCCGACCAGGTGAGCGGCCTCGCAAAGGCCGAGCTCGAGGTCCAGGGATCGCTCGATTCTTCGCGAGCCGACATGCTCGCGGCGGAGCGAAACCTCGCCCGGCTGAAAGGCCAGCTTCGAGCCCTGAGTCCCGAAATCGATTTCCAGCGGACTATTGCGGAGAACCCCGAGTTCGCTCTCGTTCGGGCGAACGTGCTTCAACTGGAGGGACGGCTGGTCGAGCTATCGCAGGAGTTCACTCCCAACTCGCCTGAGGTCACCCAGGTCAAGCAGGAGCTGCAGGTCCAGAAAGACAAGCTCAAGGCATTGGCACGGACCACCGTTTCCACCGAGGAAAAGGTTCGTAATCCCCTCCTGGACAAGCTTGCCTCCGACTACGCAGAGGCGACCGCGACCCAGGTTGTCGCGTCGGAGCGGGCGAAGGCCTTGGGCGGCCAGCTCGTAAAAGATCAGGCCGCGCTTCGACAATATCCCGAGCAAGAGAGGCATCTCGCAGAGCTGCAACAAAGGGTCGACGTTCTTTACCGCACGTTCAACATGCTCTCGGACCGGTATTACGCCTTGCTGATCGAGTGGCGTTCCAGCCTGCCCAACGGCCTCGTCGCGGCGCTCGCAAGGCCGCCCAGCGCTCACTCGTCGCCGCGCACCTCGCTCAATCTGACGTTCGGAATCATCATCGCCCTTGTCCTCGGTCTGGGTGTCGGGGTGCTTCTCGAAAGGCTCGATACGAAACTCCACAGCCCCGAGGAGGCGGAGCGAGCGACCGGGCTTCCGGCGCTCACCTTTGTTCCGGAGGCCACCACGTCTGGAGACCGGCTCCTGCTGGGCGAGGCGCAACCAAGCCACGCCTTCATCGAGAGCTTCCGTTTGCTTCGGAACAATATCGCCTTTGCGGTTCCCGACAAGGACCTCCGGGTGGTCGCCGTTACCAGTGCGGCGATGGCCGAAGGTAAGTCGACGATCTCCGTCAACCTCGCCATTGCGATGGCGATGGATGGGAAACGAGTTCTCATCATCGACGCCGACCTCCGGCGTCCGACCGTCCACAAATGGGTCGGCATGACGAACGAGAAAGGATTCACCTCGGTTGTTCGGGGAGTTTCCTCGCTTAGCGACGCGGTTCGATCGACTCAGTGGGACGGTTTGCAAGTGCTCCCGTCGGGGCCGCTTCCGCCCGATCCGACGGAGTTCTTAAACTCGCACCGCAGTAAAGACGTCTTTCAGCTCGCGGCGAACGAATACGACGTCGTCGTGGTCGACGCGCCCCCTTGTACCGGTCTCAGCGATATGCAGGTCATTAGCACGATCGTGGACGGAGTGGTCTTGGTGGCAGCTCTGGATTCCACGTCCAAGCCGATGATGCACGCCACCATGCGCATGCTCCGCCAGGCGGGGGCGCCTCTTCTCGGGTTAGTGATCAACCGTATCAAGCACTCGAACAAGGGGTACTACGGCTATTACGGTTACTACGGATACTACGGATACAGTTCCTACCAAGACGATCCCGCGGCGGAGGAGAAGGTGGCAAAGACCAAGCGATCCCGAACCAGCAAGAAATAAGTTGCACCGTCACTCGCCGGGCTACTTTCGAAGCAGCCGGGAAAGCCACCCTTTTTGCTCCGGTTGGGGTGGCGCGGCGGGTAATTCGGGCAGAGCCTCGCCCTGGAGAACCTGAGCGGCGCTTCGGCGGGTAAGCAGGTCTACGTATTCCGCGCCCAGGGTAGGAACGAGCATGGCGTATGCCGTTCCTAGCACCGGTTCGCTGCTGGCTCGATGCCCGTCCGAGGCTAGGAAGTGCGCCCATCTTCGCCGGAGGATGAGCTTTGCGACTTCGATCGCCCTCGGACCGTATTTCCCGACAAGACTTCGTGCGTTCACTTGGCACACGATTCCTCGCTGCAGGTACTCCTGCAGCCGATCCGGCTCCTCTTGAAACGGAGCGCACCGCTCCGGATGGGCGAGGATCGGAACGATCCCTCGCACCTGGATCTCGTATAGGATCTGGTCGAAGTCGTGCGGCAGCGATCCCATCGGGAGGTCGACCAGCATGTGCCGCCCCTTTCCGGCCAGGGTAATGGAGACGCCTTTATCCATCGCCTCGAACATGGCGGCCGTGGGGTAGATCTCTCCGCCCGGATAGATCTCCGCCTCAATTTCCGCATCCGAAACGACCCGATTCAGTCGCTCGACACGCTCGCCGACGTCTCGCAACCGGTCATAGTCGCGGCGTTCGATGAAGTGCGGGGTCGCGATGAAAGCTCGTGTGCCGCCCTGCACCTCTTTACGAATCAGCGCGATCGCCTCTTCATCGCTCTGGGCTCCATCGTCGACGCCCGGGAGGATGTGGCAATGAATATCGATCAACGGGCATCATTTTACGCGCCTTTGATTGCCACCGAAACCCGGCAAAACTTTCTGGTCACGCAGAACGGCTCATGCGCCGAATAAACGTAAGTCAATCGCCTCATTTTGCCGTTAGAACCGTCGAACCTGCGGAGACGGCGGAACAAGGCCCTACCTTAAGTCGTACAATCGCTTGGAAGGAAACGATGCAACGAAGCACGATCCGTTTAAAAGGCAATAACCTCGGCCTCTCCGGTCGAACCGATCGTCCCGGCAATCCGCGCGGGACTCACGACACATCTTGGTGGAACCGGCTAATCTCCCGGTTCGTCATGGATGCCCCGCCCGATTGGGACGTGCACCCAGACGCCGTCGAAAGACTCGCCTCCCGAGCCACCCCATCCGAACCGACTGCAAACTAGTCGAAATAGAGTAAAAAGACGGCTCCGGAGAAGAATCTCCGGGGCCGTTCTTTACGTCAGTCCCCAGCGATCCAGAAGCTTGCCAAGCTCGCCACGGGAGTAGGCGAGGGCGTGGTAGAACGTCATTGCCGATTTGCTCCATCGGATGAAGAGAATCGGATTTCCGGTTCGTTGGGTAAGCCAAAAGATCCGGTGGCTCCACCGGGAGACGAGAGCGCGGGTCCGGTAGATTAGCCGACGGCGACGCGACTCGGGGGCGGCGGGGCGCACCCGCTTGACGGACTTGAGCCCCGTTTTTGGCCAAGTCAACCTATAGGAAAGCCCCTCGCGCCTCTGCCGAAATCCGGCGGCTTGCGTCGCTACCACGAATTCTTCGTCGACCGGCTCGAGGCAAAGGCGGCCATCCTCGATGGCTGCTTGAATCAAGTCGTTTACCACCGGCGAGCGGGTGACGATGACATTGGTTCCTCTCCCGTCGGACGTGTACGGTTCGACCCAGGCGTCGCCGAAGGAGATATCCGCGGTTTCGGCGATAACGTCGTCGCAGAAGTTGCACGCCTCGTATTGAAAGAACCCCGAGCCCCAGTCGCCGTCGACAAGATTCCACCAGTCGCGCTTCTGGATTGAACCGTCCTTCAGGGTCAGCTCGGCAGTATAGGTGCTCGCGGGACGAGTGACGTCCTTCTTGCGGAACTCGACCGCCTGCACCTCCTCAATCGGGACATTCATTTGCATGGCGAACGACTCGACGAAACGAGCGCTCTTCATGTGGCCGCAGAACAAACCGAGCGTAAATGCGATCCGCTCCCGCAGCAGCGGATCTTGACGTCGAAGAAGCTGGACGGCCTTGATAAAGCAGGGAACACCGACCACCGCGTAGCGTCCGGGGTTCGCCCGGATCTCCCGAAGGATCTCCGACATTTCGACCGGGTAATAGCGAGACTTAGCCCCCTCCCGAATCTCGTCCGGCGATCGCGAAATCCGGTATCGGAAGAAACGTCCGTCGGTTTCCGGCTCGGCGACGGGTGCGACGTGGGCGGCGCCGTCGATAAGCCCTCGACGCATCAGCTCTTCCAATACCCAACTGACCATTCCGCCGGAACTGCCTCGCTCGCGAAAGCCACCGGTCGCAACATAGCCGACATGAGCGGCGATAAAGCGTCCGATGGTTTCGTGAGGCTCGGCGGCGGGGAAGAGGTCGGCGGCGATTTGGTCCTCGTTGGAGGCGGAGGGGGAAAAGGGGCAGGTGCGCGCCAAGACCTCGGAACGGCTCCGCATCCAGTGCTGGTCCCCGGTGGGATGGAACTGCCCGTAGGGATCGAAATCCATCCGGGTAGCAGGTGAATTCGATTGGGCTACACAGCTTCCGCAGCCGATGCAGAGGCCGGAGCGCACGACTCGAAGGGGGCTTAGCGACTTCTCACGCATCGGTTTCCAGCGATAGAGAGAGATAGCGATCGGAGGCGTCCCGAACGGCTTGGAGCCGTTCAAAAAGATGATCGGCGATCGGTTGGGAGAGAAGCGCTCCAACCGACTCAGAAGAGCCGTCCGCCACGAGGTGCGCCTCGCCGCCAAGGAGCCCCATCAACCCCCTTACCTTGATCGAACGATAGGGGGAAATCTCGCAGGCGAAAGGTTTGACGTTATTGAGGGCGAAGACGCAGCCGTGGAAGAAGTTGGTAGCGACCGACTCACAGCGCCTCATCGCCTCGGCGAACTCGAGCGGTCCGGCTTCGATCCATTGCGAATCGGCCCAGTCGTTACGGTATCCGACGCTTAGGAGGAGCAACTTTCGCGAGTCGGCCCAACGGCGTCCCGCGTGGGCAAAAGCCGGTGTGAAGTTGTGACCGTACACGACGGCAAACGGCTTCGTCGGCCCACTCCAAGCCGTTTCGGAGGTGGGAGGGAATTGGAGGCACGGGTCGAGGACGGTTTCCGGTTCGATTCCGAGGGCATTTTTCAGCATCCACCACGAGTTTTCGTCTCGGACCGCAATGGCGTCGAGCCGACTCAAGAGATCCGTCCACGGAGAACCGATCCCCTCCCAACAACTGTAGTTGCCAAAGCTTGCGGCGTAAGTTACGATTCGCTCAGCCGGGAGACCGAGACCAAAGAAGGCGGCCTGTCCCGCGTACCAGGGGTGCTGCAGATTCCAGACCTCGTCACTGCCGATGACGACGGCGTCCATCGGGGCAAGCCGCTCCGGGTGATCGATGTCGAACGGTGCGGAAAGCGGAAGCCGTTCGAACTCGGCGAGGAACTTCCGTATCTTGCAAGCGTAGCGCTCGGAGTCTGACTTCGAGACCGGGGTGGGAAGCGTGGGGCGGAGAGCGCATCGCCATTCGGCGATATTTATCCGGCTTGAAACGTGATCTAAGAGAAAGGCGTCGTGGCCACGGCTTCGGAGTCCTTCGACGAGGCATCGCGCTTGCCAGTAGCTGCCGTAGTTGATGCATCGGTGGAACGTAAGCACCCCGATCTTCTTCGATCTATGGTGCCCATCCACACGGCCGCCGACTAGATTCGGTTCCACGCGCGGACCCTGCTGCATGATTGTTTACGGCGACCCCTCCTATCGACAGCCATTAAGCGCCCTGGTAAGGGAGCTTCGGGCGGTTTCGGATGCGTCAAAGTTGGACGACCTACGCACTTTGCTGGTTCATGCCGGGGAATTGGAGCAGGCGTACCGCGACGAAGCTCCGATGGGCGACATAGGTAAGTTCGAACGGGTCACGGAACTTGCGGCAACCGCATTCCTGGGGCGATGGCTGGAGGGCCAACCCGAGCTCACAATGTCGCCAATCGATGTCGCGGAAGCGCTCGCGAACCTGAGTGGGGCTTTGGATTCTATGCCGGTCGAGGACACGCCCGTTACGGTTAAGGTTCCGGAGGGGTTCGCGTTTTACGGCCTGTATCCGGAGGCGTATTGCGTAGCGGCATTGCGTTGGATCCAAGAACATACGATCGGCTCCGGCCAAGTGCTGGTAATCGGGATCCGGAGTATTGGGACGACGCTATCGGCGGTCGTCTTGGCGACGCTCCGGGCGGGGGGATGGACGGCGGACCGCATCACGGTGCGGCCGATCGGGCACACATTTGCCCGCGAATTGGAGTTGTCGATGGACGAGGTTGGCAAGCCGGACTGGGTCCTGGTGGTCGACGAAGGGCCGGGACTCTCGGGTTCGTCGATGGCATCGGTAGCCGAGGCGGTTCAGCGCGCGGGGGTGGCGGCGGACCGGATCGCCTTCTTCCCGGGGCATGGCGGCGAGCCGGGACCGCAGGCTACAGAGTCGGTGCGGAGGTGGTGGCGAGAGACGCCGCGGTATGTGACGCCGTCAAGCGAACTACGTTGGAACGGGCGCTCACTCACCGAGGTGCTCGCAGAGCGCACCGCCGTTTTGCTTGGCGGCGGGGTGGACCGGGTAGAGGATCTAAGCGGGGGGATGTGGCGAACCGCCGCGTATCCAGACGTATCAGAATGGCCCTCGGTGACCGCCCCCTTCGAGCGGACGAAATACCGGGCCGTCTTGCAGGACGGCCGGGCGGTGCTGTGGAAGCACGGGGAAGGTAGGTCGTTGGCTACGCTGGATATGGCATGCGGGTTTGCGGCCACGCCTTGGATCGAAGGGAGGCGATTGAGCCGTGCGGACGCTTCGCCAACGTTGATGGAGCGAGTCGGCCGTTATATCGCCGACGCGGCTGGGCCTCCGCTTTCGGACGAAGAGGAGATTGCCGCGCGCGACCGCCGGTGGAACATCACGTATTGGAACACAAGGGAAGTTTTCGGCGAATCGATCGCCGACAAAATCCTGGAGTGGCGCGATGGGGATTCCGACCCCTTGAATCCTCTTCGATATGGAGACGGTCGCTTGTCGCCCCATGAATGGGTATTGACCACGGACGGCGAGGTTGTGAAGACCGACGCAGGCGGACACGATTGCGATCACACGGCAGTCGGACCACAGCCGGTGACGTGGGATATTGCGGGAGCTTGGGTGGAGTGGGGGCTCGACTCCTGCGGGGGCGCGAGTTTGCTCGCGGGATTGGCAAGTGGGGGATTGGTCTGTCGGCACGAAGATCTACGCCTGTTTCGCTTGGCATACGCGGCGTTTCGTCTCGGTATCTGCTCGTTCTGCGCCGATCTGAGCGGCGACGAGAAGGAGCGAGGTCGATTACGGCGCGACGTCGAACGGTATCGCAACTGCTTGGTCGGGGTTTTCGAAGAGATGGGAATTACGGGATTCGAGGCAAGGCTCCCGTGTGGTTGATGCAGTGAACCCACGGACCGTAATCGCCGATGGCGATCATGCTTACCGATGCGGGACTGATCTCGACGCGCTGAAAGAGATCGAGCGGAATTCCGAGGAAGTAGGCCACCGCCGATTTGATGACGTCCCCATGACTGACCAAGGCGACATGGTCGAAGGGGTGTCGTTCCCGTAAGCGCATCATGAAAGTCACGATTCGGACCTGGGTTTCTAGCATCAGCTCGCCGTTCGGAGCGCGGGTGCCGCTTCGAAAGGAGTTGAACTGCCGCCACTTCTCCTGGGGCCGGAGGGCGTCCAAGCGCTGGCCCATCCAGTCGCCAAAATCGAGCTCCTGAATTTCCGCGGAGGGTTCGACGTTTCCGCTCAGATAAGAGGCGGTCTCGCATGTGCGATCGAGGGGGCTGGAATAGATCGCTTTGATCGGCAGCTCGCGCAGCCGCTCGGCAAGCTCGGCGGCTTGGGCCCGCCCATCGGGGCTGAGATGTACGCCGGGGAGACGGCCGGCGATCGTCTCGCCCCCCAGCTCGTGCAGCGCGTGACGGATGAGGAGAAATACCGTCATCGGAGAGACGTCGCCCCGGCAAATTCGGCGTGAAGCGTCGCGCCGGGAGCGTAGCGCCGGACCATCGTCGCGCAGAAGTCGGCGTATTCCTCGATCTGGGCGGGCGGGCTCGTATGGTGGCCGGGCAGGCCGTGCTCCAGGGCAAGGCTTCGGTGTTCGGGGGTGAAGCAGAAGGTAACCGTCACCTCGAACTCATCCAGGGCGCTCATCTGCCGATCGAACCATTCCCATGCGCCGGGTCGGAAGCTATCTGCCCAACTCAACCCGGTTCGGAGGCGCCGAACGCCCAGCTTACGCATCCACCGCACCGCGTCGTCGAGACGAGGATCTTCGAAGTGAAACCACTGGCAGAGACCCATTTCGGGCGCATAGAGAGGGAAGTGGCGGAGCGCGGGCTTGGGCGATCCGTCTTCTCGCAGGAGGCCCATGTAGAAGTGGCGGTAGTAGGAGGAACCCTCGGCCTCACGGTGGCGCGTGGTCGCCGGCCAGGTTCGGGGCAGATCGTAGAGGCTGTACCAGTGGATTCTGGGGACCCTTCCGATAAGAAGCTCCGCGGTTCGATGAAGACCGAATTCTTGGACCTCTTCCGCTCCGAAAGTGGAGACTCCGACTTCGGTCACCCACACGGGCTTGTCGGTTACCGCCTGAATCTCGTTGACCTTGTCCGGCCACTCGTGGATGGTCCAGTGGTTCCAGTCGAGAGGGAATCCGTGGACCGCTACGACGTCCACTTCCTCAAGCCCGCCAAGATCTTCGACTCGTTGAAGCCAGGGCGCGTCGATCGGGGACATGCCGCCCAAGACTCGTGGGAGGCGCGGGTTCTCGGAGGCGATCGCCTGTCCGGCGGCTCGGATCATCTCCGAGAAAATCCGCCACTCAGGGTCTAGGTTTTCGAAGTCCCAGTGCGACTTATTGTTGGGCTCGTTCCAAAACTTGACCGCCTCGATCATCGCCGTACCCCCTTGGCCGGGTGGACCGCGCGCGGTCCATCGGGCAAGTCAGGCAGCTCCGTGCGGCGGCAAAGGTAGACCTCTTGCTCGGGGTGTTTTTCAATTTCGAAGCCCGAGCTTCGGAGCATCGCCTCGCAGCAGGCACGGTTCGGAACCCACCAATTGGTGGGGTCGTGCGAATAGCGTTCCTCCACGAAATACATCTTCGGGTAGCCGGGCTTCCGGAAGACGTCCTGCTGCCAGAAGTCGTAATCCTCTTCCAGCGGCTCGACCTCGGCGCTGCCGCGTTGCATCGATTGGAAGAGGAGCATGTCGCCGGCGACGTGCTCGTGGATAAGATCGAGGGCCAGAAGCGGGTGACGCAGGTGGTAGAGAACTCCCATGAAGATGACGAGGTCGAATTTTTCGCCAAGCTTCGCGACGTCGTAGACCGACAGCTCCCGATATTCGATATCCATCCCGCTGACTTCCGCGGCGAACCGGGCTTGTTCCAGATATCGCGGGTCGGAGTCGGTGCCGACCACCCGAGCCGCGCCTCGGCGCTTCATCTCCATGGAATAGAAGCCGGCGTTACACCCGATGTCGAGCACGGTCTTGCCGGATAGGTCGTTCGGAAGAGCCTCGGCGATCTTGGCGAACTTGATGTTTGGGTAGTCGCCCAGGAAGTGCTCGGGAGCGGTTTGGACTCCCCGAAGATCAAGGTTGTGAAACCACGGCCCGAGCTCCTGCACTCGGGCCAGGATCTCCTCCTGGGTCAGCGGTTTTTGCAGCGAGATCATCGTGGTTCTTCCCCATTGATAAAGGCGGTGGTCTTCTCCCTAGCGACGTCGTCGGTGAATTGTTGGGGGGGAGACTTCATGAAGTAGCTGCTCGGGCTTGTCAGCGGTCCGCCGATGCCCCGGTCGAGGGCGAGCTTGGCGCACCGGATCGCGTCGACAACGACGCCGGCGGAGTTCGGGGAGTCCCAAACTTCGAGCTTGACTTCGCACAGAAGCGGGACGTTGCCAAAGGTGGTCCCTTCCATCCGGATGTGGCAGAACTTTCGATCTTCGAGCCACGGAACGTAGTCGCTAGGTCCGACGTGGGCGTTTTCGTACGTCATCTCGTAGTCGAGCTGGCTCGTGACGGCCTGGGTTTTCGAGATCTTTTTCGACTCGAGCCGCTCTCGCTCCAGCATGTTCATGAAGTCGGTGTTGCCGCCGAAGTTCAACTGGTAGGTGCGGTCGAGTCGTACGCCTCGCTCCCGAAAAAGGTTTGCCAAAACGCGGTGGGTGATCGTGGCTCCTACCTGTGATTTGATGTCGTCGCCGATAATCGGAACTCCGCGATCTTCAAACCGCCGCGCCCACTCGGGATTGGAGGCGAGGAAGACGGGCATGCAGTTGATGAACGCGCAACCCACCTCGAGCGCCTGCTCGGCGTACCACCGGGCGGCATCTTCGGACCCGACCGGAAGGTACGAGATCAAGACTTCCGCCCGGCTGGCTCGCAGGATGGCGGCGACGTCGACCGGAGGCTCCGGCGACTCGTCGACTACCATTTTTAGGTACTTGCCGAGGCCGTCGAGCGTCGGCCCACGCTGCACGACCACTCCGTTGCAAGGCACTTCGGCGAAGCGGTAGGTGTTGTTGGGTGGGCTGAAAATCGCCTCGCTCAGGCATTTGCCGACCTTGGCCGCGCTCACGTCGAAGGCGGCGACAAACTCGATGTCACGCACATGGTAGCCGCCCAGGACCACGTTCATGAGGCCCGGCACCGTGTCTTCGGCCCGGGCGAGGCGATAGAACTCGACTCCTTGGACCAAAGCGGAAGCGCAGTTGCCCACGCCGATAATGGCGACGCGAATCTTCCCGTTACTCATTCACGGCCTCCAGCCGGCAAGCATCTACTTTCATCGGAAAACAGGCGTTCGTCCCGCGTTTTTGGTTCCCCGAAATCCGGGCGGGCCGCGCGTGCAGACAGTAAATATCGTTCGAGCTGCTCGGCGCGGTGGGCGGCGGTGTGTTCCGACATCACCCGACGGCGGGCGCGATTGCCCATCGAAAGTCTGGTCGCTTCATCCGTTTGCCGCAGTATTTGAAGCGCCTGCTCCCGGGATCGGGCGGTGAATATCTCGGTTCCGATTTCGAAGATGGTCTCCAAGCCATCCCAGGCGTCGCTGATGATCGGGGTGCCGCAAGCAGCGGCCTCAAAGAGCCGGACGCTCGGGGAGTAGCCGGCGCGGATCATGTCGTCCCGCGTGACATTGAGGGTGAAGCGTTGCGAATTGTAGAACTCGCGGTGCTTGGCAGGGGGAAGGTGCTCGATCCGGGTGACGTTGTCTGGCCACTCGATGCTAGAGGGATATTGGGGGCCGGCGACGGCGAATCTTCCTTCGGGCCAATTTCTGGCCGGTTCCACCAAGAGCTCGTTAAGGGTGGGTTGGCGGTCGTCGCTGTAGGTGCCCATGTAGCCGAGATCCCACTTGGGGGGCTGTGGCTCCGGGTAGTAGAGCGACGGGTCGAACGAACAATAGAGGGGCAGGGCGCTCGGAGATCCGTACTCTCGCTCGAGACGCTGGAGCGTCGGTCCGCCGGTGAATGAAAGGTAGAGGTTGTACGCCGGTATTAAGTCGGGCGACAGGTATTCGTAGTCGCCTCGGCTTAGTTTGGCAAGGGTGACGGGGGTGTCGATATCGTAAAAGGCGGTGACGCCACCGGCGTTTCGAGTGACCCACTTGCCGACCTCCACGCCGGCAGGAACGTAGGAGCCGACGATCACGGCGTCGGCTCGCCGGACGCGATCGGCGAAGCAATCTCGAAGCTCCTCCAGAGATTGGTAAAGCTCGGTTTCGCAGTAGACCGGGTTAGGCAGATCCCGGTGGGGGGCGTACCAGGGGACGTCGCGCTCCAAGAAGAGGATTCGATGTCCGCGGGCGGCGAGCTCGCGCAGCAGACCGCGGTAGGTGGTGGCGTGGCCGTTTCCCCAGGAGGAGGTGATCGAGAGTCCCAGGATGACGATGTCGAGTCGGTCAGACAAGACTCACCCCCGCCACTCGCTTTCCTTCCAGCGTCTGTTCGAGCTCCAGAACCCGGTGGGCATAGGTGTGTTCGGAGAGAACTCTTTTCAGGGCTGCGTCTCCGATATGACGGGCTATTTCCGGTGTGAGGGACTCTACGAAAGCCGCGACGTCGTCGCCGTTTCGGGCGACAAGTACTTCTCGATCCGGCTCCAGGAACTGTTCGATGCCGATCCACTCGTCGGTGATGAGACAGGCGCCCGCCCCGGCCGCTTCGAAGACGCGCGTCGCGGGCGAAAAGCCGTACCGGGCCATGCTTTCGCGGCTGATGTTCAGGACCGCCATGGGAGTGCGGTTGAAGGCGTTGTGGTCGGCGGTGTAGACGTGACCGAGATAGGAGACGTTGGCAGGCATCGCCTTATCTCCCCAACCGCTCCCGCCGATTAAGAACCGGCGTTCGGGCGCGGCTTGGGCGGCGCGTAGGAAGAACTCTTCCACTCTCGCTTCCCGGTCCGGCAGCCGGTTACCTAGAAATCCAAGATCCCCCTCGAACCGTGGCTCGGGAGGGACGGGAAAGTGGGTCGACGGGTCGAGTGCGTTGTAGATCGGCACGCATTCGCGAGCGCCGAGCGCTTTGTAAGCGTTGATCACCGGCTCTCCGCCGCCGTAGGTAAGGACGAGATCGTATCGCGGAATAAGAGGGCGGAACGGGTCGGATGGGTTGCCTTGAACCCGGTCCAGGGTCGCAGGCGCGTCGACATCCCAAAAGGCGACCAAATTGGAGGGGCGCTTGAGGTTCACGACGGCGGCCTCCAGAAGCTCGTCGAAGACACCGACGCCGCTGGCCTTTACGATCAGGTCCGCCGACTTTGCCTCATCGAGGGCGCGGCCGACGCCGTCGGTTCCTTCGCCCGGATACACCACGACCCTCGCCCATGACGGGTCCTCGATATCGCGATGCTGTTGGCGGCCGTAGGCATCCGGCTCGTAAAACGTGATTTGGTGCCCCCGCTCGTCGAGCGCGCGAATGATTCCGCGATAGTAGGTGGCGGCGCCATTCCAATACGCCGACACAAGACTGGAACCGAAAAATGCGACATTCATCTGTAAGTCACCGTCGTTCTTTCCTCTCGATTAATTTCGTCGACGATCATGTCGAGCTCGCGGACTCGGTGGGCGCAGGTGTGGCGAGCGAGGACGGTTCTTCGTCCGTGATCCGCTAAGTTCGCCGCGTACTGGGGATCGTCCAGGATGCGACTTAACTTCGACTTCATCTCGTCGCCGTCGCGGGCGACGGCGAAGTCCTCCCCCGGCGTGAAGAGCCGCTCGCTGTCTTGCCACGGAGCGGAAACCAGGGGGATGCCGCAGGCAAGGGTCTCGAAGACCCGGATGGTGGGGATGCCCGGGAGGAGCCGCGTGTAGGGGCGGCGGGGGACGTGAACCGTCACTTTGTAGTGCGAAAAGATATCGGGGGCGGCGTGGTTCGCGAGCGAACCGCCGTAAGATATTCCGGCTTCCGCGAGGGCTCGCAGGGCATGATCCGGATATCTCACGCCGAAAACGGTGGCGCGTAGCCCGAGCTCCTTCACCGGGCGAAGCAGGAACTCGTGGAGCTCTTCGGTTCGCTCCTCGTCCCCCCAGTTGCCGATCCAGACGAGGTCGCCGTCTTTTCGATTGGATGGTTTCGGGTGGAAAACTCGGGGGTCGGCGGCTTCGTGCCAGGTCAAAGCCCGCTTCGCCCATCCTTTTTCCTCATAGACTTGGCGGATGACCTCGCCAAAGGCGAGGACACCGTCGTAGTTCGATAGGTCGTAGGCGGCCATCGCCGCTGGATCGGTGACGGAACGATGGTGGGTGTCGTGAAAGAAGAGCCGGTAACGGTAACGGTGGTGGTGGCGGCGGTGGTGTTCTCCAATGCGGCGGACGAGCTCATGGTCGTTCCACTCGTGAACGAGCACCAGGTCGGCGTCGGCAAGAGCCATCTCCAAGTCCAAGCTCTTTAGGTCATAAGAGATGGAGTTAAGAGACGGATAAGCACGCCGGAACTCCCGGACCGCACCTACGCCGCGATCGGAGATCAAGTTCGTCAGACTCCATGAATCCCGCGGCTCATATACGTCGAGCGAGTCGCCCCGGAGCTTCCATTCCGTGGCGAGGCCCCGAAGGAAGTGGGCGTTGCCGTGGTTCCAATCGGACAAAAGCGAATGGCAAAAGACCTTGATCTTCATGGCATTAGCTCGCGAACGCCTGCTGCGCAAGGGAGACCGCAGAGGGACTCGAATCGAGAAGTTCCCGGTAGACCCCGAGGTAGGAGTCGGCGAAGGTCGACGGGTCGAAACACAGCCCTCGGCGCCTTGCCGCATCGCCAAGCCGGGCTCTCTGGTCCGGGTTGTCGATAAGCGTTTGGATCGCGAACTTCAACGCGGAGGGATCTTCCGGATCGACGAAGAGCGCGCAGTCGGTCCAGTTCTCTCGCAAACTCGGAATGTCGCCTAAGACGAGGGCGCAGCCGGACAGCGCGGCTTCCAGGATCGAGAGTCCGAACGGCTCATACCGGGCGGGTAGGGCGTAGATGGAGGCTCGCCCCAGCCAGTGGGCGATGTCTCGCGAGGGAAGTTTGCCAAGTCGCCGAAGCGACGACTCACTTGGGTTGCTATTGCCATCGCCGGCGACGTAGACCGGCCAAGGTAGCTCACCGGCGATCCGGTCGAGCGCTTGCACGTTTTTCGCTTCGTCCCAAAGCCGGCCGGCAGAGAAGACGAATGGCTCTTTCGAATCGGAGCGGAAGCGGTTGGCGTCGGCGGTGTTTGGAATCGCGATCGAACGCTTGAACGGGCCATAGAGCCGATTCGCGGTGTTTAGCATCGCACGGGTCGGAGCTACCAGGTACTTGGCAGCTCTCAAACCCTTCGCTACCTCTTGGCGGTACCGGTACCAGTTTTCCGGGGCGGACTGCCGCTTCACCGCTTCGAACCAGGAAAGAACGCACGAGTGGAAAACCACGACCGTCGGAGCCGACCAGCAAAGGGCGGCGTGGCAGAAACCGTTGAGATGGACGACATCGGGTCGAACCGCATCTTCAAGGCTTAGCAGCCATCGACCTGCTTTTCGCACGTCACTCCACGGATCGGCCATCCACTCGAGCTTGTAATTGCTCTCGTAGAGCGTAAGCCCGCGAATCGCCTCCGCCGACCGTACTTGGTCGCTCGATAGGAGAGCGCCCATGGTGGCGAGGGAGACTTGAATGCCCCGCTCGGTCAGGCATCGGGCGAGGTCGAGGGAGTAGTTCCACACCCCGCCGACGGTGTCGGCGGTCATCAGAATCTTTCGGGTCATCGCCGTTCGGGCTCCATAAGAATGAGCGCCTTCTTGAATCCGGCGGGGCGGTCCCGGGTGAGATTCAGAGCTACGTCGAGCTCATCTAAAGCGAACCGATGCGAGTAAAGGGGCGAAGGGTTTAACCGCCCGGATTCAACGGCATGAATCGCCTCCTCCATGCCGCGGCGGTAAACGGAAGGCTCCCGTTCGTGTGCGTTGGTGACTTCGAGACCACGCCAGTTCCAGAGTTGCATGTTCACTTGGCGCAGACCGTCTTGGTGGTAGCCGGCGACCACGAGCCGCCCCATTTCTTTGGTGAGCTCGGCGGCGAGGTCGAGCGGCCATTGCTTGCCGACGGCTTCGATCACGACATCGCACATCTTGCCGCCGGTCAGTTGACGGACTTGGTCGATTACTTTCCAGTGGTCGTCCATTCGGACCGTTTCGGCCGCTCCGACCTCGCGGGCGGTTTCCAGCGCTTCATCTTTGCGGGCGATCGCGATGACCCGGGCTCCCGCTTGGGAGCAAAGGCTGGTGAGGAGGGCGCCGAGGAATCCGATGCCGACGATGGCGACGATGTCGCCGGCCTTGACGTGAGACCGGCGAAAGATATTGATCGCGCACCCGAGCGGCTCACCGGGAAAGGGGACTTGATTCAAGGAGGCGGGAATGCGGACGACCGAGTCTCGGTCCGCGACGTCGTACTCGGCGTAGGAGTGGGTGGCGAGGAAGGCGACTCGATCGCCGACCTTTAGCTCGCGAACGTCTTCGCCTAGAGCGTCGACCGTTCCCCACCCTTCGTGCCCCAAGCCGCCGGGGTCCATCGGGTAGGTGAACCATTCCCGGCCTTCCCAAGGAGGGATGTTGGAGGCGCAGACGCCGCAGCCCTCCAGCCGGATTCGGACTTCGCCCGGCCCCGGTTGGGGAATAGGTACGTGACGGATCTCGATTTTGCCGGGCTGGGTCACGGTTGCTGCCCGCATCGTGTCTAGGCGACTTTTCGGAGTTTCCGCGGCCGGCATCATGAGGCGAACGCCTCCGATTGCTTGGAAATGGCCACCGGCTTTGGCCGGCCACCGAGCCATTGGTAGAGGTTGCGAACTCCCTCGAGAGCCGAATACACGGGAGTCCAGCCGGTCGCTTCTTGGAATTTAGCGGTGTCCGAAACGTAGTAGCGCTGATCGCCGGGGCGCCAGTCGCACATCTGCGTCTTCGGTCTCGTGCCGTGCAGCGCCTCGATTAGGTCGAGAAGCTCGATGAGGCTGATGGAGTTTTGAGGGCCGCCGCCCATGTTGAACGCCTGACCGGTCAGGCGATCGATATTCCCCATGAGCAGACCGAAAGCTTCCACGAGGTCTTGCACGTAGAGAATGTCTCGAACCTGTTTTCCGTTTCCGTAGAGGGTGATCGGGCGTCCCTTAAGGGCCTGGAGTAAGAAGTGGGCGACCCAACCTTGGTCTTCGGTCCCACATTGGTGCGGGCCGTAGATGCAGCTCATGCGGAAAACGGCGGCCGGGATCCCGTAGGTTCGGGCGTAGTCCAGCACGTATTGGTCGGCGGCCCCCTTGGAGCATCCATAAGGGCTGTGGAAATCCAGCGGACGGGTCTCCGCGATCCCTCGAAGCTTGGTCAAGGGCGACTCCGGCTCGTACCGGGTCTGCGATTGCACCAGTGGGATGTCCTCCAAGCTGCCATAGACCTTGTTGGTGGAGGTGAAGACGAGACTGGGAGGGGTTACCTGCCGTCGCACCTCCTCTAGGAGATTCAACGTTCCTCGGGCATTGCGCTCGAAATCGTCGATCGGCGACTCCAAGCTTGTGGTGACCGCCACCTGGGCGGCAAAGTGGAACACTTGATCGGCCCTAGGGACGACGGCGTGAAGAGCTTCTTGATCTCGAACGTCTCCCCGGTGGAATTCCACACGCTCGCCGTGTTTGTGCTGAAGCCACTCGAGGTTCTTCTCGACTCCGGCCCGGGCGAGGCTGTCGAAAACAATGACGCGAATTCCCTGGGACAGGAGCCGATCCGCGAGGTTCGTTCCGATGAAACCGGCGCCGCCCACGATCAGCGTCGCTTTTCTGCTTTTCATATGGTCAACCCCCGAGAGGCGAGCTGCTGGCGCATTTCATCGACCTTGTCGATGGCGGTTTGCTCCTGCAGCCATTCGGCGAGCTCAGCGAGTCCGTCGTCCAACAGAATTTGGGGCTCGTATCCAAGCAGCTCGCGGGCCAGCGTGATATCGGGGAAGCAGTGGCGGACGTCGCCGACCCGGTATTGGCCGCAAATCTCCGGTTCGATATGCTCCTTCCCCATCGCCTTGGCGACCTTGCGGGCGGTTTCTTCGATGGTGTAGCTCATGCCGCTGCCGACGTTGATCGCCCGGCCGGTCGCCTCCTCGCGCTCGATCGCGAGCCGGCAGGATCGGGCGACGTCTTTTACGCTGACGAAGTCGCGAAGCTGCTGGCCGTCTTCGAAGATCAGGGGCGGCTTGTCGTTGAGGAGCCGCGATCCGAAGATCGCGAGAACGCCGGTGTACGGATTGGAAAGCGCTTGTCGAGTGCCGAAGGCGTTGAAGAAGCGGAGGGCGACGGTCGGGATGTTGTAGGCCTTGCCGATCATCAGGCACATCCGCTCTTGGTCGTACTTCGAAAGCGCGTAGATCGATGGAAGCGTGGGACGTTTCCATTCCGGGGTGGCGACCGGGGTTAGCGCATTTCCTTCCACATCGCGGACCTGCCAGTCTTGGGCTCGCAATTGGTCGATCGACCTTTCGCTCGCTTCGGCGATCTGGCCATCGGGGCGTTTGTACAACCCCTCGCCGTACAGGCTCATGCTAGAGGCGATGACGAGGTGCTCTACCGGCTGAGCGACCAATGCTTCGAGCACCACGGCGGTTCCAAGGTTGTTCACCTCGGTGTAGCGCGCGATGTCGTACATGCTCTGGCCCACGCCGACGATCGCGGCGAAGTGGTAAACGTGGTCGATTCCAATGAGCGCGCGTTTGACGGCTTCCGGGTTGCGCACGTCGCCAACCATAAGCTCGACGTCCGGCGACAGGTAGTCCGGGCGCTTGCCATCCGAGCCATGAACCTGAGGGGAAAGGCTGTCCAGGATTCGTACCCGGTAGCCGTTTGCGAGCAATTCATCTGCAAGATGAGAGCCGATAAACCCGGCGCCTCCCGTGATCAATACCGATTTGTTCATCTTCTTCTCTCTTCTCTTCTCTTCTCTTCTCTTCTCTTCTCTCTCGCGGTCATCCAAGTCCTTCGCGGCGAACCGACAAGCCGGCCTCCCCGGGGGAGCGCCACCGCCGAGCATCTACAAAGGTTTCGATCTGACTGCGGTTTTTCGAAATCGGTTCGAGATGAAGATGAAGAAGATTTTTGGGAACCGAAAATTCCTTTCCCCTCTCTGATGTGCGGGCAGATGAGAGCTGCCGCGAAGAGCCGTTCGGGGGTTTGAAGCTTTTGAAGATCGTTATTTATGGAACCGGATACGTGGGTTTGACGACGGGAGCCGCGATGGCCTTTCTAGGTCATGAAGTGACCTGCGTGGATATCGACGAAGCGAAGATTGCCTCCCTTCGGGGTGGAAAGTCGCCGATTTACGAGCCCAGGCTCGACGAGCTGATGGAGCTGGCGGGGGGCAACCTTCGGTTTTCTGTCGATCCGGCTCCCGCTTTATCGGAGGCGGAAGTGGTGTTTGTCGCAGTTGGAACCCCACCGATGGCGGACGGTAACCCGGACTTGACCGCCGTCCAGAGTGCGGCCTCCTCGATAGGTCGTCACCTCGGGCTTGGATTTACCGTCGTGGTCAACAAGTCGACGGTGCCGATCGGGTCGGGACATTGGGTTGAATCGCTCATTGCGGAGGCGAGCGGGGAAGGGGATATCAGGAATCTCCGCAATCGATGTTGCGTGGCATCCAATCCGGAGTTTTTGCGGGAAGGGTCCGCGCTGTGCGACATTTTGTATCCCGACCGGGTCGTGGTCGGCTCGGAAAATCCGACCGCGAACGAGGTGCTGGCGAGGCTCTACGAGCCGATTCTCCAACAATCGTTTACCGCTCCCTGGTTCTTGCCAAGGCCGGAGGGAATGGGGGCGGTGCCGCTGGTCGCCACCGACCTCGCGTCGGCGGAGCTCATCAAGTACGCGTCGAACGCGTTCTTGTGCACGAAGATCTCGCTGATCAACGAAATTGGAAACCTGGCGGAGAAGGTCGGGGCCGACATCACCCATATCGCTCGCGGCATGGGGCTCGATGCAAGAATCGGAGGGCGATTCCTGCAGGCCGGTTTGGGATGGGGAGGCTCCTGTTTTGGCAAGGACAGCGCGGCGCTCATCGCGACGGCCAAGGAGTACGACATCCGAATGCCGATCGTGGAAGCGGCCCGTGAGGTGAACTATGCCCAGCGCGACCTCGTGGTTACCAAGCTCCTGAACGAGCTGAAGATCCTCAAGGGGCGAACAGTGGGAATTCTCGGGCTCGCCTTTAAGCCGAACACGGACGACATTCGCGACGCTCCCGCGCTCGATATAGCTCAGAGGCTGATCGACAGGGGGGCTAGGATTCAAGCGCACGACCCGATCGCCTTGGATCGCGCTTCTTGCCAGCTTAACCATTCGGGCATCCGCTTTGGGCCGACGGCGGAGGCGGTGGCGGCCGGCGCCGACGCGTTGGTGCTTACCACAGACTGGGCGATGTATCGCGATTTACCGTGGAAGCGTATGGCGAAGACAATGGCGAATCCGCTTATCTTGGACGGGCGAAATTTTCTGGATCAGGCTCAACTCGTGAATGCCGGCTTCCGCTTCCTCTCGATTGGACGTTAAGGCCAGGGTAGGTCGCTATGCGGTTACTCGATAGGATTCTGGGGCCTCGCCTGGCCACATCCGAGGAAGCTTCTCACCGGGTCGGAGTGTGGGAGGGTATTCCGATGCTCGGTCTCGATGCCCTTGGATCTTCCGCGTATGGACCGGAAGCCGCGCTAGCGGTACTTATCCCGTTAGGGGCGGCAGCATCGCGATATGAGCCGGGGATCGTTTTGCTGATTACGGCGCTGCTGTTTATCGTCTATCTCTCGTATCGCCAAACGATCGCCGCCTATCCTTCCGGGGGAGGTCTTACACCGTCGCCAGCGAAAATATCGGACCGAGGGCGGGGGTGGTTGCGGCGGCGGCGCTGATGCTTGACTACATTCTCAATGTCGCGGTCGGCATCTCCGCGGGGGTGGGGGCGCTCGTTTCGGCGGTCCCGTCGCTTCATCCGCACATCCTCGCCCTTTGCCTCTCGATCTTGGGTCTGATCACGGTCGTTAATCTGCGAGGCGTGCGCGAGTCGGGGGTGGTGCTTGCTTTTCCCACCTATATTTTTCTCGCCTGCATGGGTTCGGTCTTGGTCCTCGGTTTGCTGCGGGTGGCTACATCGGGGGGAAGTCCGATTCCTCGGGCGCCGTTACCAAGTCCGTCGGCGACGCTTGTACCGGCCAGCGCTTGGCTCTTGGTGCGGGCATTTGCCAGCGGCTGCACGGCGATGACGGGGGTGGAGGCGGTGAGCAACGCCGTCCAGGCGTTCCGCAAGCCGACCGTGAAGAACGCACGGCTTACTCTTGGGGCGCTCGTTCTGCTGCTCTCGCTGCTGCTGATTGGGATTGCGACGCTGACGCGCGCGTATGGGATCGTCGCCACGAGTCCGGATTCACCGAGTTACCAGAGCGTGCTCTCGCAATTGGCGGCGGCGGTGGTCGGGCGCGGGTGGCTCTATTACGTAACGATTGGAAGCACCTTGGCAATCCTCGCCCTCTCCGCCAACACTAGTTTCGCCGGCTTTCCTCGGCTCTGCAGGTTGCTTGCGCAGGACGACTATCTGCCGCACGCCTTTGCGACGGTCGGCCGCCGGCTGGTGTACTCCATCGGCATCGTTTTTCTGGCGGTGGTGGCGGGCGCCCTACTTATCGTCTTCGGGGGGATTACCGATCGACTGATTCCCCTATTTGCGGTGGGCGCGCTGCTCGCGTTCACGATGTCGCAGTGGGGGATGGTTAAGCATTACGGTTTGATGACGGACCGGCGAGGCAAGGGGAAAAGGAGCGTGAATCTGGTCGGGGCGGTGACGACGGGAGCCGCGCTGGCGGTGGTTCTCGCGGCCAAGTTCACCGACGGAGCTTGGATAACCCTCGTCCTCATCGGGGGAATGATTTGGCTTTTTCTGCGAGTGAAGCGCCACTACCGGTTTATCGAACGGCTTACTCACGCCGGGGAGCCGCTCGACGTCGAGAACCTACATGCGCCGGTGGCGATCGTTCCCTTGACCGCATGGAGCAAGGTGACGGCCAAGGCGTTGCGGTTTGCGTTGACGATGTCGGACGACGTGAGGGCCCTTCACATCAGCATCGACGAGGAAGAGGAACGGAAGGTATGCGCCGAGTGGCGCCGGCACGTCGAGCTTCCGCTCGCGGGAACGGACCGTGCCGTCCCGCGGCTCGACACGATCCGGTCGCCTTACCGACGCCTCTCGGGGCCGCTTCTTACCTTCTTGTTACGGACTCAACACGACCACCCGGAGCAGACTGTGGCGGTGATCATCCCCGAGCTGGTCGAGGCCAAGTGGTATCAGTTCTTCCTCCACAACCAAAAGGCGGCGGCACTGAAGATGGCGTTGCTCCTACGCGGGGGGAGCCGCGTGGTGGTGGTGAGCGTGCCGTGGTACACGGACGAACCGGAAGAGCCACGTTAACGGGAAAGTAGCGGTGGCTATGCTTATGCCGCTGCCTTGATTGAGCAATAAGAACATGAGAACTTCGGCGCCGAATGTTAAGGGGTAGCCGGTTCGAATATTTGGGTGCTCTCTACATCTTTGGCGTGTAGAGAATCTCATGTACAAATAATTCTTGTCACCCTCGCCAGCTTCTTTGTAGGTCAGTAGTTTTGGCCGCTAGGAGCGGCGGGGGACAAATGGAAGAAAAGAGGGAGATGCTCGATCTGTTTGTTCGGCGAGCGCAAAATGGAGACCGGAGCGCCGTCGATGTACTTATCCGCCAGCATCGGGAGCGGCTATTCCGCTTTGCAATCGGCCTCTGCCGCGATTCGGATGAGGCAGCGGACGTGGTCGCGGAGACGTTCCTCCGCGTGTATCGATCGCTTCACACTTTCAAGGGGGACTCGGAGTGGTCGACATGGCTGTTTCGCATCGCTGCCAACGCGTTCTTCGATTACCGCAAGCGGAACTCTCGGCGGGAAAGGTTTTCGTTGTCGGAAAGGGAATTTTTAGCGGAGTCCGATTCGGCGGTCGCGCATGTCAGCTTGAGCCCCCACGAGGTCGCCGTGAGACGGGACGAAGAAGCGAGAATTGGCCGGGCGGTGAGCCAACTCCCCAGCCCCCACCGGGAGATGGTGCAGATGTACTACTTCGAGGAGTCGTCGTATGACGAGATGGCGGAGCGGCTGGAAATCCCGATCGGGACGGTTAAGAGCCGAATGAATCGTGCCCGTCGACACCTCGCCCCGCTGCTCCTCAGCGAGCCCACGTTCAGCCTCGGGTGAGTTGCGGCTCCGCACTATTGCGTTTATACTGCGCCCCATGGCAAACGAGCCGATGACGTGGGATTCCTCTGGAAAGCTTGTGCCATTGACGGCGGATGAGATCCAGCGACAGCAGGCCGATGCCCATGAGCTATGGGTAGAGAGCGGGAACGCCAACGCCAAGATGACTGAGGTGATCCCTATCTCCTGGGACACCGGCGCTTGGATGATCCTCAAAGACCTGGGTGAGCTAGGAATGGAGGCGGTCACGAGCGTGTGGTCGGATACGAAGCCTCGAGTGTACGTACCCTCCGTCGGAATGACCGGATTGTCATTCCTCATCCTGGCATTGGGCTTCCTGCTGGGTTTGATTTTCTTCCCATTGTCTTTCTTGGCCCTCAATATCGGCCGCCGTGGCTATGATTGGTCCCTGCGACGAGCGGTACGGCGAGAAGAGGCGAAGAAGATATTTCTTGGCTAGGTGAATCCCGGGCGCTGCCTCGGCTTACTCACTACGGTGGTCGCTACAACATTCATGGAACTGGCACCTTCGATCTGAGGTCATACCCGCACACATGACTACTATTCTGTTAATCGTAATTGTCGTTCTTCTGCTCGGCGGTGGTGGCTTCTACTACCGTGGGCGTCGCTAGCCTTCTGTCATGTGAGTTCCTAACGATCACTCCCGTTAGGAACACTCCTCAGTCCATTCGCGCGATCGCCGGCAGCCGACGGGTACGGCATTACTCCATCAGCCGGCGTGCTTCTCCGTTTCCAAGCCCCACCCGAGGTGAAAGTGGGACCGGCCATACGAGCGGGGAACTGCTTTCAGCAGAGTCCTGTAATTCGGAACGAACTTCTCGATGGTGACATGAAGATGTCCGAATGGTGTGGACGATTGTTCACCTACTCGAAGCCGGTATCTTGCGACCTCGCCGCTGGACGGATTTTTAGTCCCAGGAATCGGCCAACGAGGCCGAATAGGCTCGCTTTAGGTGAAGAACCGCGGCCGGCGCGAACTTGAGGTGAGGCTGAATTTGCTGGAGGCGAAGCTGCAACCATACGTAATGCTAATACGGTCTCAAGAGAAATCTTTGAGGCCGTATTAGCTTCAATTAGCCGCTTGAAGCGGTCGTATTAGAAACGGCAGCTACTCCGCGGACGGGAAAAGGTCGGCGAGCCAGCGTGCCCACTCCGGTTCCGCCTCTGCCGCGGCGGTGTCTGCGCCTTCGCCAAAGAGATAAAACCGGATCGAAAGATAGACCTGGTCCCCCATCGGCATCGCGAAGAGATTGCAGATTCCCTGGGCAGGCTCACGGACAAGGACCAGGGAGCCAGGCGCGTCTTCCGGACCCATCGTTGCGACCTCGCCGGAGAAACTCGGCGCATCCGATCCAGCGGAAACCTGTTGGCCCACGGTGGCGTTGGCCACGCCTAGTGGACCGGCAAACTTTTCCCATGTCGAAGAGATCGGACCGGGAGCCACTGCCGAGGCTTCGAAACTCGCGCTGGGTTGGCCGGGGAACCGGGTGAGCACCAGCCGGAGGATCTGGAAGAAGGTGCCCCAACCCTGCTCGATCGCTTCGAACTGGCCATCCCACTCGTCGGTGCTGGCAAACCAACTGTGGACAACCCGAACCACGCAGGTTCCGCCGGACTTGGCTTCCACGGTCCACTCGTCCGCGACCGCCGGCGCGCCCGGCGACATCCCTTCGCTGTTGGCCACAAACCTCCGGGGAGGGTCCCATTCGGCCATGGTTGAAACGGTATCCATCCCGGGGCCGAAGCAAAGGGAGATCTCGCCTCCGACACGCTCTTCGATCTTCGCGGGAACGAACCAGGACGAGATTCCCGGCCCGGTGGCGATCGCTTGCCAGACCTCTTCCGGCGAACCCGGAACTTCGACTTCGACTTGGACGGAACGGAGTCCATTCTCTCCTACTTTGACGCTCATGATTGCTCCTTAACGTTGGATTCGTATGGGGTGGGGTGGGCGGCGACGATCAGCCGGTGCGATCGCCCGCCCGGGGACGACGCATCGTGGTAGTGCGAGACCAATGCGGTAACCGCCCGGGTTAGGTCGGCGGTGAACGCTGCCCGCTCGGTGGCGGATCGGAACCGGATCTCGGTGTCGATCGATAGCGTGGGGAGGTGCTTATCCGCTTCGCGGGCTCGGCGGACGAGGTCGCCGACTTCTTGCACGATCCGCGCGGCCAGCGCGATAAGATAGCTAGCGGATAGCCGATCGGCGGTCCGCGCCGGGTCGGTAGCGGCGAGCCCCATCGCCTTGGGCGCAACGACGTACGACGCCGCGCTGGCGACGAAGAGCCGCTCCGTGATCCCTCCCCACTTCCGCTGCCCGGCCTGGCGCACCAGTTGGTGGGTTTCGAGGGCGTTGAGATGGTAATTCGCCTTCTGCCGGGTTAAGCCAACCTTCGCCGCCACGGAAGCGGCGGACTCCGGCTGACTCAACTCGGCCAGCAACCGACTCCGAATCGGCTCCAGCGCGACGGTCGCCGCCGAGGGGTCATGGATCACTTGCAGGTCGAGCACGGGGCTATTCTAAGCCTTGACAACTTTTGTTGTCAAGGGTTTTAAAGGGGAAACTGGGCGGCTTGGATTTGGGGCGCATCGCAGAGAGCCTGTTGGATGGTATTCGGTGGGTTCGAGGGCTCCTGCTATTCGTAGGCTGATGTCGCCGCTTTCAGGGCTCGGAGGGTTGTCGGCCCCTTTACCAGGGCTCCGCTTCGCTCCGACCTTTGCTTTGAGATGTCGCGCCTTCAGCGCTGGCTCCGGATCTGCCCTCGGACGCAGCTTCGATCTTAGGCGCCCCACGTAGAAGGCATGCTATGCAACGGCTTCCAGAGGACAGAGATGCAGCGCTCTTGGTCGACTTAAGATGGGGAGCCTTCGATTGTTTTGCCGCTCGTCCGAGCTTGAACACGACGACCCACCTTCGATTGGGGTTACACTTACTTGTACATCAACTCGGCGATCATTCGTTCGGTAGCCGGGGCAGCAAGAAAGCCAAGTCTGGCGAGGACTCCCAATCCTCCCGCGCCGCGGCAAGGTACGCCGCCCGCTCCTCCCCCGATCCGGCAATCCCTGCCAACCGCAAGTTGGCCTCCCCGGCAAAGTGCCGGTTTGGAAGCGACCGGAACAGCCCCAATGCATCGTCCCACGCCCGCCTCTTCGCCTCGACGTCTGGCTCGAAGTCCCCCAGCCAAAGGCATGCCTCCGCTTCCTCGAACCGGCCTTCGACCTGCGCCAGCTCCCCGCGAACCGCTCTCAACTCACGCGCAGCCTCCTCGGCATCGCCTCTCACACCTCGGATGCGCATTTGTAAGGCCCAGAAAATGGCTTCATTTCGTTTGTCCCCGATTTTTTGGAAGAATTCCCCGGCAATTTGCAGTCCTGCTTCTTCAATGTCGTCGCGACCAGCTTCGATTCTGGTCCTCGTAAACCCGTAGAGCGAACCCGCCTCCCCCTGCCGATCTCCAATCTCCTTATAGAGGATCTGAGCCGCTCGATATCCTTCCTCTGCCTCGGCGTAGGCATCGCGCACGCGTGCCACCTCGGCAAGGCCACCCAGCACGTTTGCTTCTCCCCGCCGATCTCCGATCTTCTTGAAAATGGTCAGTGCTGCCCGATAACCTTCCTTCGCCTCGGAGTAGGCACCGCGCATGCGTGCCACATTGGCAAGCCCATCCAGCGCGTTTGCCTCTCCGGACGGGCTTCCGACCCCCTTATAGATGATCTGAGCTGCTCGATAACCTTCCTCCGCCTCGCAGTAGGCACCGCGCAGGCTTGTGACATCGGCAATGCGGACAAGCGCATTAGCCTCTCCGTGCCGGTTACCGACCTCCTTATAGATGGTCAGGGCTGCTCGGTATCCCTCCTCCGCCTCAGAGTAGGCGTCGCGCATCTTTGCCACGTCAGCAATGCCCCTAAGAGCATGTGCCTCTCCCTGCTGGTCTCCGGTTTCCTTGTTGATGGACAAAGCTAATCGGTATCCTTCCTCCGCCTCGGGGTAGGCATCCCGCATCTTTGCCATGTCGGCAAGGGCCTTGAGCGCATGTGCTTCTCCCTGCCGATCTCCAATCTCCTTATAGAGGATCTGAGCCGCTCGGTAACCCTCCTCCGCCTCGGCGTAAGCACCGCGCATGCTTGCTACGTCAGCGAGGCCCCTAAGCGCATTAGGTTCTCCGTGCCGGTTTCCGACCTCCTTGTAGATGGCCAGGGCCGCTCGGTATCCCTCCTCCGCCTCGGCATACGCATTGCGGATACTTGCCACTTCGGCAAGGCCGATCCGCGCATTTGCCTGGGCTGATTTGTCGGGACGGGCCATTGCAGTTATCAGGCCCCGTTCGAAAACAGTGCGCGCATCGTCGTTGCGGGAGGTCACTCGCAAGAATTCACCGAGGTGGTAGAAACAAGCGAGCACCAGACCTGGCGGAACTGTTCCTTCGACGATGGCGCGCGCGGCAGGCTGGCTCGCTCTACGCAGGACGTTCCATCCGGGACTACCCGGCATTTCGTTGCCGCGCTCGCGCACGAGTCCTACGTAATAGCCGCAGTACGCTCGGCGCATCGCCTCAAAGGAAATCTCGGCCCGTTTGGCGAGCACGAGCCGCACAATTGTCGGCAATTCATACTCGCTGGCGCCGTGCACTTCCGTGCGCCGTAACAACGACCACCGGGTCCACTCGGTCAACTGACTTCGGCTGACCTTCAAGTGAAGCTCGGCGTCGTCCGCGACGAACGGGTACTCGAACGGCGCGAGCTTGAGGAACGCCTCCCGATCCTTCTTTTTCAGCCGATCGATGGACCAACTGACGCACGCTTCTATGCTCCGCTGGCGCGCCACGCCGACCGAATCTTCGCCGGACGTCTGGAGCCAGGATAGCGCCGCCTTCTCCACGCCATCCGCAATCTCCTTCAGCGTGGCGTCGTTCGCATGGGCGCCCAGCAGCTCCAGCGCCAGAGGCAGACCCTCGGTCGCCCGAAGCACCCGCAGAAGCGCCTTTAGGTCAGAAAACTCGGTAACGCCACGCTGGGCTGAGCGATCTCTAAACAGCGTGAACGCCTCGCTACCCTCGATATTATCTTCACTCGTCGGCACTCCCAGCGACCGCTGCTTCACCTCGGCCGTGACGTTCAGCGGGGAAGCCGCATGCTGGCTGGTTGCCAGCGCCCGCACATTCCGAGCCTGTTGCAGCAGATTCCCCAGAAACGCGTTCGTCTGCGTATTCGCGACGCTCTCGAAGTTGTCTAGGAAGAGCAGAAGGGTCCCTTGCCGGGCAAGGTAGCCGGCGAGGCTGCCAGATGGATCTTTCCTGACCACCTCCGGCGCCCGCACCGCTTCCGCAAGCATAGACGCGAACGAGTCCGCCGTCACGTCCTCGGGCACGTTGGTGGTCAGTACATCGAACCGCGCGACGTGGACCCCGCCCGCGAAGCGCCCCTGGATCCGTTTGATCGCCTCCACCGCGGTCGATGTCTTCCCAATCCCCCCGGGCCCGTGGAGTAGCAGCATCGGCGGCTCCCCCCGCTCTGCCCACTCAACAACCCGGGCGATCATGTCCTCGTATCCGACGAACTTGCCCCGAGCTCCCAAGCTCAATAGAACTTCCATCCCGGGCAAAGCTGCGCCCTCCTGCGGCGTTTCCAAGGTCACCTGCACGGCCGGAGCCATCGGCGCCGACCCATGATCCAGAAAATGGCGAATCCGCTCCTCTTTCCCCACCGGCAGACCTACAGAAGCCGAAGCTATGATCGCGTCCGCGTACTGGTCCAATGCCTCCTCCACGGCCGCGTTCTGCGCCTGATCCCGGATGAGTTTCAAAAGCGTCGG
The DNA here is from genome assembly GCF_000724625.1 of Fimbriimonas ginsengisoli Gsoil 348. Lineage (GTDB taxonomy): Bacteria > Armatimonadota > Fimbriimonadia > Fimbriimonadales > Fimbriimonadaceae > Fimbriimonas > Fimbriimonas ginsengisoli. The sequence continues at coordinate 3,646,677 of NZ_CP007139.1, forward strand.
CGCCTGCCGCTCCTTTGCGGACGCGCTCAAGGTCCGGTGAGCGTTCTGAAGCGCCCCTTCAAGGAGATCCACGTCTTCGAATTCACCCCAAACCACCGGCACAAGCCCGGTGTAGCCGCCCTCGACTGGCTCGGAGCCAATCCGGTCTAGAAACGCAAGTAGCTCCTTAGCCGACTCACTCCCTACCCGGAAGAAGCTGGGAGAAAGCACCGCCACCAGACACCCGCACCTAGCCAGCTTCTCGCTGTGCCGAACCAAATAATCCTGCCCCACTCGGTTGTCCCGCCAGTCTGCGAACAGAACATCCCCATCCTCCTCGATCCGAGCCATCCGCGGCCCTAACCGAGCCCGAACCCGCGCCACTAACCGGCGAGTGAATTCCGCGAGATACCGCCCATCCCAAGCATCCTCTCCGGCATGACAAAGGAATCCGATTGGCTTTGGCAGATCGATCGGTCCGGGGTGGGGCTCCACTTTCGAGTATTTCACGGAGGTAATGACCAGTATCGGCAGGGTCGGAAGGAATATAACCTTACTCGGAGCCAACGTCAACTGACCCTCTACATTGGGAAAATAGACTGCCAGTCTGAAAGTGACCGTAGCCCGGGGATTTATCCCCGGAGGAGCCGCGAACCGCAGCTAAAGCTACGGGGTACGGGTCACATCAAAGAAGGCAAACGTAAACCCAATCTGTCGCTGCCCATCTGGGGGCCGATAAGCTGGGGAATGCGCCAAAGAGCGGCGTTAGAGGGCGGTGACCCAGGGGAAAGAGAGGAATGGCTGCCGCAATAGGACTCGAACCTATGACCCGCTGATTAACAGTCAGCTGCTCTACCAACTGAGCTATGCGGCAGTAGGTTGAGAAATATACCTCGGAACTGGGGGGCGGTCAAGGGGCGGGATGGGAAGAAGAGTGGGCGACGACGACGGGTGGCGGTGGTGGGGTGGAGCCGATGATGTTGACGGCCCGGCCGACGAGGAGGACGATGATGCTGAGGGAGATGCTTGCCTGCACCATCATCAGCCCCTTGGCCCATCGGCTCAATACCGGGGCGTCGGTCGGGGAGAGGGCCGCGCTCGAGTTGTATGCCAAGAAAAGGTAGTCGATGAAGCCGGGTTTCCAGCCCTCCTGTCCGGTCTTTTCGAGCTGTTCGGGGCTCATCGACATTTGGGGGAATAGGAATGCGCCCTCGTGATGCTGAAGACGAGCCGCCCTCGCGTGCGGACCGCCGGCATCGAGCCGCCAATACCAGCAGGCGAACACCAACACGTTCGTGGCCCAGAGGCCGGCCGCCGACTTTAGTAGCTCGCTGGGGGTCTCTTTTTGCCCCTTGAGGCCCAGGACCAGTAGTGCCAGCGAGGCCAGCATGAAGCAGGTGAGGATGGCGAGCAAGACGTACGCCAAAATCGTATTGAGCCGGTGCCGATGCTGGCGATGGCTTAGCATGAGCGGCGCCGCCGTCAAGAGCACGATCACCATTGGGATCCACCGCATCCGAGTGTCGGTAAACGGCAGCAGCTTCGTAGGAAGCGACGCATAGAGTCCGCCGATCGCCAGCAATGCGACCAACACCGGCCACCGCTGCTCCGCGGAGCCCAGGCGGCAAGCAATCCTTCTGGCCCAACGATGGGACATGGGGATAAGGGTACCGGGTGGGAGGCGTTGGGCGTTAAGGTGTTGCGGTGTTGGTTAGCGTGAGGCTTTACCTCGTTTGATGGGACGGATGGGTCGAATGGGACTGATGGGTCTTATGCGCCCCATCAGTCCACACGACTGCGGCCACAACACCGTAACACCGCAACACCCGGTACCCTATTCTCACCTTCGAGCCCGGCAGTGTTGCCGGGTGATCTACGACGAGGTAGAGCGAAAAATGACTAGTAATCACCATTTGGACTTCTTGCGCGTCACCGAGGCGGCGGCGCTTTGTGCGGCTAGGTTTGTGGGGAAAGGGGATCGCGACGGGGCGGACCAGGCGGCGTGCGATGGGATGCGCCGTACCCTTAACGAGCTTTCGATGTGCGGCACCATCGTTATCGGAGAGGGGGAGCGGGACGAGGCGCCGATGCTCTTTATCGGCGAGCAGCTCGGTAACGGCGACGGGCCCAAGATCCAGATCGCCGTCGACCCGCTCGAAGGTACGAACCTATGCGCGAACGGCACGCCGAACGCGATCGCGGTTCTTGCGGCGGCCATCGAGGGGGAAGGGACGCTGATGCATGCGCCCGATTGCTACATGGACAAGCTGGTGGTCGGCGAGGAGTGCCGCGGCATCGTGGACATCACCTTGCCGCCCCGGGTCAACGTGCGGCTCATGTCCAAGGCGATGGGGAAGGAGGTCGACGAGCTGATTATCGGCGTTCTCGACCGTCCCCGGCATGAGCAGCTCATTCGCGAGATCCGGGAAGCGGGGGCGCGGGTCCATCTGGTTTCGGACGGCGACCTTTCGGTCGCGGTCGCCGCTTTGGACCCGGATTCGGACGTCGACGCGCTCATGGGGATCGGGGGAGCGCCGGAGGGGGTCATCACCGCGGCCGCTACCCTTTGCTGCAAGGGAGAGATGCAGGCGCGGCTTGTCTTCACCAAGGGCGAGCAGAGGGAGCGCGCCGAAAAGATGGTGGGTGGCGATCTCGAACGCGTATTTACCACGGAGGATCTGGCCAGTGGGAATGTCATGTTCTCCGCCACCGGCATCACCTCGGGCGACCTCCTGAAAGGGGTCCGATACCGGAGGGGATTTGCTCTCACCGAATCGCTGATCATGCGGTCGGCGACGGGAACGATCCGTCGGATCGAAACGACCCACCAGGATGCAGGGAAGTACGCCTATTAGCGGCTATCCTTAATCCGTGGGCGCCGTCGTGATTGCAGGAGTTGGGTTCCGTTACTCGCCGTGAGCGGCTTCCGAGATCCGGAGGCCGCCGAACGGACGTTTGAGCGGCTCGAGGCGCTGACCGGCGACTCGGTTCCCGGCTTCGTCCGCGAGGCGTTTCGGGGCAATCCCGACCCGGATTTGGCGCTGACGAACCTCGAGAGGTGGCTTCTCTCTACGGCAAGCCCGGGCCTGTACCTGCAACAGGTCGCAGGGCTTCCGAGCCTCGGCCGGCTCTTGATCACGATTCTCGGGGCCAGCCAGCCGCTCGCCGATTCACTTATCCAAAATCCGGAGCTGGGAAGTCTCATCTTGGAGCCGGGCGAGTTGCGTCCGGTGCCGGACCGGGCCCGAATCGTCGCGGATGGCGAACGGCTGCTCGCTGCATCCACCTCGTATTCGCACACGCTCGACCGGCTGAGGTTTCTTCGTCAGCGGTGGAATCTGCCGATCGTTATCAACGATCTCAGCAGCGCTTGGGACCAGGAGACGGTTTGGCGAGCACTTTCGGATGTGGCGGACGGGCTCATCGAGCTCGCTCGAAACGCGGTCTGGCAGGAGCAGCGCAGGCAGCGGGAGCTTCCGGAAGAGTGCCCGGTGCTGGTTGTCGCCTTCGGCAAGCTCGCCGGGCACGAGCTGAACTACTCCTCGGACATCGACCTGGTGTATGCCGGCGAAGACGGGCTTGCGGAGCGGCTGGAAAGGGACTGCGGCCGGCTTTGCGAGGCGCTCGGCCGGGCGCTGAGCGACCGCATGGGGCGCGGCTTCCTTTATCGAGTCGACCTGCGGCTCCGCCCGTATGGCGGGACGGGGCCGATCCTTAGCAGCATGCGCGCGATCGAGGCGTACTACAACCTGTACGCCGAGCCGTGGGAAGTGCAGGCGCTCCTCCGTTCCCGTGCGGTCGCTGGTCCGCCGGAATTGGTGCGCCGATGGGAGGAGATGCGGATCCGCACCTGCTTTCGCCCCAAGCTCAGCGAAATGGCGTTGGAGCACATGCTCGCGATGCGGGCTCGGATCGAGGAGGGGGCGGGGGAGGAGGACTTGAAGCGAGGAGTCGGGGGGATTCGGGACGTCGAGTTTCTGACGCAGGTCTATCAGCTCCTCCATGGGCACGACCGGCCGGAGCTTCAGGTCCGGCCGACTTGCGACGCGCTACGCGCTCTGGACGGCTGCGGCTTCATCGAACACCCGGTCGCCCAAGCGCTGATCGAGGGATATACGTTCCTCCGAAAGTTGGAGCACCGGGCTCAGTTGGTAGGAGACCGGCAGACCCATGCGATCCCGGCTGCGCCGGAGGCGCGAGAGGCGCTTGCCCGTTCGATGGGGAAGGGAACTTGGTCCGAGCTAGCTACCTTACTCGATGCCCATCGGCGTACAATTCAGACCTTGTACCGCAGCAGCCTTCATCTCGAACCGTCGGTTGACGGCGATCGCGACCGGGTGGCCGCCGCGCTGGGCCCACATGCCCCCGCCGCCTTGCAGTGGTTCGACCTGCTCCCGGAACACGACGCGTTTTACCGGGGGCTGTTCGACAACGAGGGAAGCCTCAGCCGGGTACGTAAAATCCTCGTCGACGCGCCAAGGCTGGTGTCCGCCTTTAAGGAATCAGTCACCTTGACGGAGCTCCTTCTGAGTGGCGAGATCGAGGAGCCGAACGACGATACGGCGCGAATCACGCGGCTTGCTCCGGACGCGCCGCTTGCGGCGGTCGCGACCGCTCACTCAAGCGCGGTTACGATCATCCTCGCCCGTTGGACGCTCGCCCCGAACTTCGACCTTGGCGAGCGTCTCTCGATGGCGATGGATGCATTGCTATCGCATTGCTTGCAGCGCCTCTACGTAGGGTTCGATGTGATCGCCACCGGCAGCTACGGCACCCGGGATTTTGGGCCGACATCGGATGCAGACCTTATCTTCCTCACCTCCCGGAAGGAGCTCCAGGCCGACGCGGAGCAGCAGGCTCAGCACCTGCTCAGTCTGTTGGGGCAGCTCAAACGCTTGGGAGCGCCGGCTGAGGTGGATCTCAGGCTGCGGCCGGAGGGAGGGAAGGGGCTGCTCGTCCGCACTTACGACGGCTTCAAAGCGTACGACTTCGACGGGATGGAAATGTGGGAGCGGTTCGCCCTAGGGCACGCCCGCCTCGTGCGTGGAGCGGAGGAAGGGCTAGACGTCGTGCTGCATTCCGCATATGGATTACCGCTGACTCCCGAACGGTTGAAGGAGCTTGTTCGGATGAAGCGGCGAGTGGAGACGGAACGGGTGAGTCCCCAGCATGTCCATCGCGACGTAAAGCTCGGGGCGGGTGGGCTCAACGATATCGAGTGGCTGGTTCACTTGCACGAGATGCGCTATCCGACGGCGGTGGAAGCCGGGTCGAGGACGCTGATGCCAGAGCGGATCCGGCAGTTGGCGCGGGTCGGCCTTATTAACGCGATCGAGGCGGAGGTTCTGTTGCAAGCGCACCGCTATCTGACCGATTTGCGGGCCCGGATCTACCTTCAGGGGCTTCCAAAGGATCTTTTGCCGGAGAACCCCGACAAGCTCAACCGATTGGCCACGGCTTGCGAGTTGCCCGGCGCGAACGAGCTGCTCGCTCGCCACCTGGAAGTGACGGAGACGGTTCGAAAGATGTATCTCGACGGGTTGGAGCGCTTGCGGGCATGAGCTTGCTTCTCGATTGCCTCCTCGCCTATTTCATCGGCGCGATCCCTTTCGGGGTGATCGTCTGCCGCTCGAAAGGGATCGACATTTTCAAGTTCGGCAGCGGCAATCCAGGCGCCACGAACGTTTCTCGCGCGGTGGGCAAGCCGTTGGGGGCGTTGGTCTTCCTGCTCGACGTATTGAAGGGGCTCGTCCCCGCGCTGATCGCACGGCAGAACGTGACGCAAGACCTGTACGGAATGCACGCGCAAGCTTGGTGGTTTGTGGCCGGCCTTTGCGCGGTATTGGGACACTGTTACTCGGTCTTTTTGCGCTTTCGAGGCGGAAAGGGGATCGCGACTTCTCTGGGTGCGGGACTCGGAGCTTCGCCGGCGGTAGCGGGTTCGGCTTTCGGGATCTTTTTCGTTCTATTCGGTGTTACGCGATACGTCAGCCTGGCCAGCATCGCCGCGGCGATCGCCGGACCGATCTTCGGATGGGTGATCCCAGGTCAGGCGCGAGAGCTGGTTCCGGTTTACGGCCTGCTCGCGGTATTCGTCGTGATCCGGCATCGTGCCAATATTCGCCGGCTGCTGAACGGTACGGAACCGAAGTTCGAATCGAAGAAGAAATCCGCTTCCAATCCGCCTTTAGGTGAAACTGATCCGTCCTTAGATGAACGCCGGTCTGAAACCGGCGGGAACCCCGATGCTCAATGACCTGATTGCCAAACATCCGGAGCTTATCGCGATGGGTTGCCTCTCGTGGGTGATCGTCGTGGTTTGGGTGATCCACGTGATCAACCGGATGATCATGTTGGAACTGGACATCGTGTTCGGGGTGCTCGCCATCGGCGTGGTGGTCGGCCTTGGATTTATGGCAATCGCACCGCCCGTCCCGGTCCTTCAACCGCTCAGTATCGTTTTGCTCGTGCTGAGCGCGGTCATGATTCCGATCACGCGCGGCATTCAGCAGCAGCGGGAGCATCGGAACGTCGACGTGGAGGGGGTCGAGAAGGCGTACGAAGGGTTCGTGCTGCGCCCCAGCAACCCGGCGGCTCAGATCCGCCTCGCCCGTCATCTTTATAACCTCGGGGTTCGGGGGCACGCTCTCGTACTGGCGGAGGGGGCGCTTCCGGGGTTGCCGCGCCGATACTTCCCGGACGAATATCGGATGGTGGAGAACTGGCGGCAATATCCGCCGGACAAGGGCGAGTTCGAGCCGATCGGCTGCGTGGAATGCGGCCATGCGAATGCGGCCGGCACCATTCACTGCGCGGCATGCGGAGCCCGCTTCCTGCTCGACCGGGTGAAAGGGCGGGTCGTCTCGACGCAGATGGGACGCAAGCTGATGGTCGCCTGGATCGTCATGATCTTGTGCGCGGTCGGCATCGCCCTTGCCTCCGAGATTCAGGGTCCCGGAGCGCTGGTGGTGATCTTCGTCATCGCGGTCGGCGCAGTCGGAACGCTTGCGTTGGCGTTTCGCGACAAGGAATCGACGGCTTGAAGAAGCTCGACGTCTATCTCCTCCGCGAGATGATGGTGCCGTTTCTGATCGGCACGATTGCCGTCGTGCTGATGTTTCAGGCGAATACCTATATCTTTCTCGCCAAGACGTTGCCCAATTTGGAAACTGTGCCGAAGAAGGCGATCTTCCAGTACATATACTTTCAAACCCCGCAGTATCTGAACATGACCCTGCTCGTGGGGATGGCGCTCGGCTCCTCGTTGGCGCTCTCCCGGCTCGCGCGGGAGTCGGAGCTGACGGCGATCCGGGCCTCCGGCGTGCGGATCCTGCGGAGCTTGTATCCGGTCGTCGCCTTCGGAATCTTGGTTGGGATCGGCAACTTTTACCTCGCCGAGAAGATCATGCCACCGATGGCGAAGAAGGCCACAAGCCTCGGACTGCAGATCGGCGCCCTCGCCTTCACTTCCGATCTCAAGCCTAACGTGGTCGTAAGCTTGTCGAACTTCACCGCCAACTTTGGTGTTGTGCGTAAGAAGGGCAAAGATGCGATCGAGTTCGAGGACGCTTGGCTGTTTCAGCAGCCGGTTAAAGGGGAGGAAGAGGTCTACTTTTCGAAGCGTGGCAAATACCAGGGTGGGGTTTGGACGTTCGAGGATGCGCGCGTCCGGCGCATCAAAGACGGCTTGGACGTCATCACGACTTCGCGCGCGAAGAGCCTGATTATCAATCAGCGGATCATTGCCGAAAACCTGTTTTCACCGATCATGCCGGAGGAGCAAACGGCGAAAGAACTCCTCGAACAGATCTCCATTCAAAGAAAGAACCACCTGGATACCAAGCAGTTGGAAGTGAAGTACCTCGAGCGGTTCAGCGTTCCGGCGGCTTGCGTGGTGTTCGCTATCGTGGGCCCCGTGTTTGCGATCGTCTTTGCCAGAAACGGCGGATTCGTGGGGGTCTTCCTCAGCATCGTTTTGGTGATGCTGTATTACAACGCGCACGTGATATCGACAGAGATTCTGTCGAAAGTTTCCTTTATCTCCGCCTTCACGGCGGCTTGGCTCCCGAATATTCTGTTCACCATCCTTGGGGTGGTGGCGATTAGGAGGCTTGAATAGTGCCGAAGGGACTGGCTCGTCGCTCCGCGGGAGCGGTTGCATTCCTCGCCTGCTCGGCGTGCGCGTCGGCGCAAATGGGCGGATATGACGTCTTGATTCGAGCGGGGCGGCAGTTGCAGGAGACGAACCAGATTCCACGGGCTCCGCAACCAAATCCGCTGGAGCCGGTCGGCAATCCCGGGCTTCCGCCCAAAACTCCGCCCGATCCCACCATCGCTCAGCAGGGGGACCTGCCGGGAACGGAAAACCCCGACGAAGGATTCAAGCTCATCCGAAGCGGGCGCCAACGCTGGAGCGGCAAGCACGTGGAAATGGACGAAGGGGTGGAATTCGTCTACAAGGGCTACCACGTCTTCGCGGATAGCGGAGAGGGAGACCTCAACACCAACATCTTCTCGCTTGCCCACCACGTGCAGATCATCGGCACCGACGCGGTGGTTAAAGGGGAGCGGGTCGTGGTCGATTTCAAGCAGAGGACGTACCGGTCTTTCAACGCAGAGTCCCAGGTGAGCCCCAAATTGGTGGGGGGCAAGATCCTGAACGACGTTTATATTAAGGCGCGCGAGTCGTTCGGGAGCCAGCGGGAAACCCGCTCGTTCGACGCCGAGGTTACGTCTTGTAACCTGGAACATCCTCACTACTCGATCGACGGTGAAGACGTGGTGGTTCGCCCGGGGATCCGGGCGATCTTTAGGAGGGCCAAGATCCGGCTGTTCGGCCGGACGATTCTCCGGGTGCCGTATCTCTCCATTCCGCTCGACGACCGGCAATACCGCAACCTGCCGACGGTAGGGCAAAGCCCGGACGAGGGGTACTACATCAAGACCAATTACGGGATCCCGCTGAAGGGAGAGAAGGAGCTGCGATCCCGGCTGGATTATATGTCCAAGCTCGGCGTGGGTGTTGGCGCGGACTATGCTTACACCGCTCCCCGCATGGGCGGATTCCTGAGGTTCTATACGATCCGGGGGAACGTCAATACGCTCAGCGTCTCAAACGAGCATCGCCAGAATCTCGGTTGGGGCGAGCTCAATCTTACGACCGACATTCAGCAGGGAAACTACCTTTCGGCCCCCGATAGCACTTTGCTAACAAATCGGGCGGTGCTCACGATTCCGCGCGGTTCGGACACCACGCAGTTTGGGTTCGCCCGCACCGCAAACTCTACGTTCGGGAACAGCACCACGACCCAGACGATTACGCTGTCCGACCAAAGAAACGTCTTCGGGAAGGTTCGCACGAACGTCGACCTTAACTGGTTGACCAACAAGTCCGAATTTCAGGGGCAGCCGGGCCAAAAGCGAGAGCAGCTCGAAATGCTGGTGAAGGCCCAGGAGGATTTGCCTAAGGGACAGGCCAGCCTCGAGTATCAGCGCTCGATCCCGATCGGTGAGACGGGAAGCTTCTTTAGCTCAAACGACCGGACTCCGGTGATCACCTTCTCGTCGGACGCCCAGCGGTTGGTCAACCAGAAGTTTGCGCAACAGCTTCCTTTCCGAACGGAGGTCTCGTTGGGCGAATTCCAGGACCTCACGGGCAACAGCCATGTGAGCCGGGGGAACTTCGACTTCAGCTTTCAGAAGCCGGACCGAAGCCGGAAGCGCTTTCACCTCGACTACAACGGGGAATTCCGGCAGGGAATCTACTCGGACGACACCGCTCAGTACGTTTTGAACTACGGAACCCAGATGGGTTACAGCCTGGGCCGCGATACCGCTATCAACCTTCGCTACAACTACCTTCGACCGTACGGTTACAGCCCGCTGCAGCAAGATCGCTCGGGCAAGACGAACCTCGTCACCGGCGACATAAGCTACCGGCCGATCCGCTCCTTCTTGATCGGCGCTCAATCGGGTTACGATATCAACCGAATCGAGACCAGCGATACCGGCTGGCAGCAGGTGGGGCTTCGTACGGAGTGGATCCCCACGAGCTACTTCCTGCTGAGAAGCCTTTCCACTTACGACACGTTCCAGGGGGCTTGGAGCAGTGTCCGGTTCGATCTCGGCTATCAGCCCGGGGCAACCCTGCTTACGATCGGTACCCGCTACGATGGGATCCGCAAGGTCTGGAGCAATGCCAACATTTTCCTCAACAACCTCAAGGTCGGACGAGCCCGGTTAAGCGCGGCTCTGACCTACAACGGCTACACCAAACAGTTCGACAGCAAGCAGTATTCGATGATCTACGACCTCCACTGCGCGGAGGCGGTATTCACGATGACAGAGAGCAACACCGGATTCAGGGCCGGCCGCGAGATCCAATTCTTCGTCCGCCTGAAGGCGTTCCCGTTCAATTCCCTCTTCGGGATCGGCCGCCGCGGACAGCCGTTAGGGACCGGCACGGGGCGAGACTTCTAGTGTAGTGTCTCGTTAATCTCAGGCGCGAACAGATGCCTCCCGAAGCGTTGGAACAACGCGCCGTCGGGAGGCTAAGCTCCTCCCAACCGTCCTCTCCCAGCCGCTCATATACACGTTTAGATAAGACGTCGACGGGCTTCTTCGCCCCCTCGTGAATTGGTTTGCCCGTAGCCTGGGGATTACGGTCATTGAGAAATTAGGTTTACATTTCCCTTGCCTGATTTCACCCGTAGCCCGTGGCTTTAGCCGCGGTTCAAGGTTCTACCGGGGATAAATCCCCGGGCTACGGGGCAGATCAGACAAAGTTGTCGATCACCGCTCCGGAGTCGGGTTCAATGCCACCGCCCAGGAGCGGAGGCTTATTTAAAGGCAATGTGCCAACCGTATCGCATCGGGAGAGCCATGGAGTTGCGAGACCCTACACTAGCTACTTGCGGATGAGTAGTGGCGCATCGCGAACTTCCAAAAACGTCGCGATAGGAACAAGGCAAGAACCGCCCAAAAGATGCCCAGGCCCAGCATCGCAGGATCGAACCCTTTAACGAGCTGCCGCGCTGGGATGGTCGAGAGGAGCCCGAGAGGAAGGACGAATGTGAAGGCACGCTGGACTCCGAGCGGATAGATGTCGAGCGGGTACCGGGCCATCGACGTCACCGTTTCGCCGAGGATGAACAGGTTGTCGACACGAACGAGCCAAATGCCGGTCGTCATCATAGCTAGGTTGAAAGAATAGAAGACCGCGACCGCGGCGAACACGAGCACCAGGTAGGAGAACCACTGGAGAATCGACGGGCTGGTCGCGCCCATATGGATGCCCGCGATCACCATGCCGATGCCCGCGATGAGGGAGCCGACCTGGTCGAAGTTGAAGCGGCGCATGCTGATCCAAAACTGGTTGTCGACCGGTTTAGTAATCACGAAGTCGAGCGTCCCCTGCCGCACTTGAGTCGGAATCTCGGTCAGTGAGAAGAAGAACGCGGACGATAGGGCGCTCATGACGAATACGGTGGCGCCCAGGACGAACGCGTCTCCGCGAGCCCAGCCGGCCACGTCCGGTGTGTTTCGGTACACTACGAGCAGGATCATCACAAAGAAGCCGATCCAGACCACGCTCTGGAAGATCTTCGCGATGAAGTTGGCGCGAAACTCCAGCTCGCGAGCTAGCGAGCTCTTCATAAACGTCCGGTAGATCCGCCAATACCGCGCCACGTTCGAAAGGCTACCTCTGCGGTACGCTCGCGCGAAGTGTTAGGCGTCCTCATTACGTTGGCGGTCGTCGCGGGCTGCGCCGGAGTTGGCGCGGCGCTCGTCCGTCGATGGTCCGAGGCGCTGGACACCGCGTTGCGTCTAGGGATAGGCGGATTGGTGGGGCTGGGGGTTCTGGGAACCGCTACCCTGTTCATCGGGCTGATTCCCGGGGGCTTTTCTTTCGGGATCTATCTTGTTGGCGCCTACGCGCTGGCCGGGATCTTTTTGTTAGCTCGAGGAGGAAGGGAGCTTCGATTTGGCTTGCCGAAGGGCCCAGCGGTGCTTGGGCCGTTGGCGATGGCAGTTCTGGTCCTGTTCACCTTGGTGGCGGTCCTTGCTCCAAGCGATGGAAACGACTGGGATTCGCTTGCCTACCATTTGGCGGTGCCCAAGCTTTGGCTGGCGGCGGGGCACATTTACTCGGTTCCGGCGATTCACCACAGCAATTTTCCCGACGTCATCGACGACCTCTACACCTGGGGGTTGATGTGGGGCGGCCAGGCGGGCGCGAAGGGGTTTTCTCTCGGCTTTCTCGTCCTCGGCATTCTCGCCACCTTCGGCTTCGCGCGCCAGCGATATGGAGGAACCGCGGGTTGGTGGTCGGCGCTCGCTTTTGCGACGGTTCCGGCGATTCTTTGGGAGAGCGGAACCGCCTATATCGATGTCGGGCATGGGCTCTTCGCGGGCCTCGGCATCGCTTTCGCCGCAATCGCGGTAGCGGACGAGGATCGCCGGTCGCTTTGGCTCGCCGCGGTTTTACTTGGTTTTGCCGCGGCTAGCAAGTACACGGGGCTTCAAACGATCCTAGTCGTTTGTGGGGCCGTGGTGATCTTCGGCGTCACTCGCCGACAGGTGGCGGATTCCCTGAAGAGCGCGGTGCTGATCGGCCTCGTTTCCGTGGCCATCGCCTCGCCCTGGCTTATCAAAAACGTGGTGAACGTAGGAAATCCGGTTTATCCGTTCCTGTACGAGCGCTTCGGCGGGGCGAACTGGGACCAGCGGCGGGCCGACATCTACCGGATTGAGCAGCAAAGCTTCGGCGTCGGGCATAGCCCGACGAATATGGGGCATGCGGTGCTTGGATTGGCTTACCAGCCGGGCCGGTACGTGAATCCAAATCAAACGCATGGCGGCGGATCGCCCTTTGGGGCGGCCGGAATCGCGGTGCTGGCGGCGCTCGTCATCTGGCCCCTGAGCGGGCGAGCCCGGCGGTTTGAACGGTTCATTCTCGCCAGCTCCGGCATCTTCTTCGTGCTCTGGATATTTCTCAGCCAGCAGAGCCGTTACATCACCACCCTCGCCCCGCCGGCGGCGATTTTGCTGGGAGGGGCGGCGGTCATGCTGACCCTGCGCCAAGCTGCCATGGCGGTGGCGGTGCTGCAAACCTCCTATACGCTGTGGCTATTTCAGAGTCAGAAGTTTTCGGACCAGCTTCAGGTTGTGCTCGGGCGGGTTTCGGCGGACGAATATCAGGCGGCGACGATTCCGTTCTTTGAGGCAAGTAAGGCGATCAATCAGCAGGTCGTTGGAGGGAAGGTCGCACTATACGACGAAGTGTTCGGCAACCTGCTCGATGTTCCGTACATGTGGGCGAACCCGGGCCACAGCACCTTGATCCCGTACGACTCGATGAACAATGCCGAGGACTACGTGCGGGAAATGAAGCGCCTCGGCTTCACCCACGCCTATATCAATCTGAGCCCGATGGTCAAGGACAAGGCTTTCGCCCAGCAGTGGCTCGCGTCGATGGGGTTATATGGCGCTCCCACTCCGCTGCAGGCCGACCTTCGGAAGTCGTTGGTGGACGATTGGCAGAGCAAGTGGGAAGTGCTGCTCGCCGATGCGGTCGCCGAGCACAAGCTCATTCCCGTGCAGCCGTTCAAACACGGAGTTCTCTTTAAGTTCCAGTGACGGGCGGGACGCCCGCCGTCCAGGGTGCGGCCGGGACGGCCGCGCTCCGATAAAGTACATCGCGGAATTCGTTTCCGGAAAGGTTGTCAAATTCGGGCTTCGGCACCGTTAGCCTAACGACCTTCGGACCTGGGAAAGGATCGGAGCGTGGGTGGGTACGCTTCTTCGTTACAAATGCGCTATCGCCAGTTGGGACGGTATGGGATCCGGGTGAGTGAGGTCTCGCTCGGCGGATGGCTTACGCAGGGGCGGACAATCGATGATGCGACCACCGAGAACATCGTGCGCAAGGCGTTCGACCTCGGCATCAATCTGTTCGACACCGCCGACGTGTACAACCGCGGCGAAGCCGAGCTCTCGCTGGGGAAAGCGACCGCCGGATTGAAGCGCGAAGAGCTTGTCATCGCGACCAAGTGCTACTTCCCGATGAGCGACCGCCCGAATGACCGGGGGCTGGGGCGGAAGCACATCACGGAATCGGTCCATGCCTCCCTCAAGCGTCTGCGGACCGACTATATCGACCTGATGCAGTTTCATCGGTTCGATGCGGACACGCCGATGGACGAAACCGTGCGCGCCATCGACGACCTCGTTCGGCAGGGGAAGGTGCTGTATTGGGGAGTCAGCGAGTGGCAGGCCCACCAGATCACGGAGCTGGTTCACACCGCGCGCAGCCTGAACGCGAACCCGCCGGCGAGCAATCAGCCGCAGTACCACATGCTCAATCCGGGAATTGAGAAATCGGTTCTGCCGACTTGCCAGCAGTTCGGTTTGGGGAACATCGTGTTCTCTCCGTTAGCACAGGGTGTTCTAACCGGTAAGTATCTGCCGGGCCAGCCGGCGCCGGAGGGATCGCGAGGCGCGGACGAGACCTCCAACAATTTCATGCAGGGCATGCTCAACGACGAGACCCTGACCCGAGTCCAGCGCCTCAAGGATTACGCGAACGAGATGGGGCACCCGTTGGCGCGGTTCGCGCTGGCGTGGTGTCTTCGGCAGCCGGGCGTGAGCTCGGTCATCGTCGGCGCCTCGCGACCGGAGCAGATCGAAGCGAACGCCGAGGCGAGCGGAGTGGAGCTGCCGGCCGAGGTGTGGCAACGGGCGGCCGAGATCCTCGAGGGCAAGGAATGACGAAGATCGTGCCTCAAGTCGCCGACCGAGAAACCGAATTCGAAAAGCGCCGAGGCGTGAGCCGTCTGGAGGTTCGCCACGGCTTTGCCCAGGTGCACGTTTCTCAAATTGAAGGGGACGTGATGCGCGGCCGCCTCTTCGTGCTGGAAGCGGTGACCAATGCCGCCATCAGCATCGACTTTCTCAAGCTCTCTCCATCGGGAATGTCGTTTCTGGTTCCGGAAGACAAAGGGGAAGAAGTGGAAAGGGCGATCGAGCCCACCGGCGTTCACTTCAGCATCCATAGCGCCCGGAGCATCCTCCTGGTTCATGCGGTGAATATTCGGGACGAGGAAGGGATGATTGCCAGTCTCGTGCAGACCCTCATCGGAACCGGCGCGGAAGTCGACCACTTGGGCGATATGCACGACCGGATGTTAATGGTGCTTCGAACCGAAGACGTCGAGCGGGTGGCCGAGCGATTTCAGGAGACGTTGACGGAGCGGGTTTCATGACGCGTCACTGCCCCTCCCAAGTAGCGTCGGCGCCCTCGCCGATGAGCGAACGTACGTTCTCCCTCACCCCCAACCCCCTCTCCCTCGTTCGGCACATACATCCGAAGGAGGGCAAGTAGATGCGAATTAAGGTGATGAAGTTTGGGGGCACGAGCGTCGCTACCGCCGAGGCGCGGATGACGTCGGCGATGCGGGTGATCTCGGCGAAGGAGCAGGGGTTCCGGCCCGTCGTGGTGGTCAGCGCGATCGGGCGGAAAGGGGCTCCGTATGCCACGGATACGCTGATCAACGTGCTCCGGGAGATTGACCCGAACGTGGAGCCGGAGCCGCGCGAGCTGGATCTGCTGATCGCTTGCGGAGAGATCCTTTCTTCGGTGATCTTCGCCCACACGCTCAAGACTCTCGGACATCCGGCCCAGTCGTTCCGCGGCGGACAGGCGGGTATCCGGACCGATGGCGTCTATGGCAACGCCCGGATCGTCGGAATCAATCCGGTAAGTCTTTTCCGAAGCATCGAAGCGGGAAATATCCCGGTCGTGTGCGGTTTCCAGGGGGTGTACGTGGCGGGTGACGGTGCTCCCGGGGGCGAACTTACGACGCTTGGGCGCGGGGGCTCGGATACCACCGGAGCAGCCATCGGCGCCGCGTTGAATGCCGACGCGGTCGAGATCTTCACCGACGTGGACGGCGTGAAGACGGCCGACCCGGACGCGGTCCCGACGGCGCCCACCCTGCGAACCGTCACCTACGACGAAGTGGCTGAGATCGCCCACCTGGGGGCGAAGGTGGTGCATCCGCGCGCGGCGGAGATCGCGATGAACTACCACATCCCGCTGTGGGTGAAGAACACCTTCTCCGACGATGAGGGAACCGAGATCGTGACCCGCGAGCAGTTCCCGGGCCGGCGAGTGACCGGCGTTACCCACACCGGCAAACTCGTCTTCCTCCAGTTCAACTTGTCGAACGTCGACGGCGCCGAGCGGGCGATGCTGGAGGGGCGGATCTATGAGACGATGGCGCGCTATGGGGTCAACCTCTTCATGTTAAACCTCAGCCCCAGCAGCACTGGATTCGCGCTTCCGCGCAGCCAGTATCCGATCGTCAAGGACGTATTAGACGGTCTGGTAGTCCCCGGGGCGGGAAGCGCGACCGAGCGCCCTCTCTACCTCTTTCAAATCGGACAGCACGCCTCGCGCGAAGTCGAGACCCAGGCGGCGCTGCTGGAGCCGCTCGGGCAGATCCGGCGAGTGGTGGCGCAGCTTACCGAGGGGTGCACGATGGTCTCGCTCGTCGGACACGAATATATGCAGCAGCCGGGGGTCTTCCTCGCCGTGCTCCGAACCTTGGCTGACGGCCAGGTGACGGTGTTGCAGACCAGCGACAGCGACTACTCCCTCAGCGTCCTCGTCCCCGAGGCGGAGACGAATCGGGCGGTTCGGTTGCTACACGACCGGTTCGGATTGGCGGAGGTCCGATGACAAGCCCTTGCACCGGGTTTTGACGGCGAGGTATAAATACCCCCACGGATCGTTAGCTCAGTTGGCAGAGCAGCTGACTCTTAATCAGCGGGTCGTAGGTTCGAGCCCTACACGGTCCACCAAGATTTAGGTTCAAAACCTGCTCGTATCGAGCGGGTTTTGTTCGTTTTAAGGGTACAGGTACACGATCGGGTACACATTGCCTTCTTTCGACGGCATTTTAAGCTCAAATTTGGGCTTATGAAGCAGATCGCCGCAGTTGCCGTAGGATGAAGGGATTCCGATGATCGACTACCATCAAATCATCACCGCCGATCCGGGCAAGCGCGGAGGACGACCTTGCGTTCGAGGAATGCGCATCAGCGTTTCCGACGTTTTGGGTTGGCTTTCGTCTGGAATGTCGCACGGAGAAATCATAGAGGACTTTCCTGAGTTAACCGAGGAAGACATCCGTGCTTGTTTGGCCTATGCCGCCGACCGAGAACGTCGTCTGATTGCCGATCACGGATGAGGCTGCTATTTGATCAGAATCTGAGCAGCAAACTCTGCGCTCGGCTCGCTGATTTGTTCCCAGATTCTTTGCAGGTCCGGTCGCTTGGGCTGGACAGAGCGGATGATCGCGTGATTTGGCGACATGCTCAGCATCACGGCCTCGTCATCGTAACGAACTCGCGGCTCTTTTCGGACCGCCTCCCAAGGTTGTGTGGCTTCGTTGCGGCAACCTATCGACGGCAGACACGGCTTACCGCATTCGGGCTCATGCGGAGGCCTTAGCGGGATTCGAAGCATCGGATGCGGCGTGCTTGGAAATCTACTAAGACAAAAGAGATCTTGGCGAATAAAGCGAAGGAAGCGAATCTTACAAGAGCCGACGTATGACCTTCCCTGATCCGTAAGCTTGTAAGTGTCTTTGGGTCTCCCGTCCGGCCGAGCACATCGAACGGGGGTTGATCCCGTCCGCAGTGCCCGCCAAAGCCCGGCAATCGGCCCACCGTCGGGTCGATTGCCTACAAAGTTCGCTAGGGAATAATAGGGATGATCCTGAAGATCGGGTTCCCGAGCCCAGACGCCGAGAATAGGATTCGTAGCGGCTTTTGATTGTCCAGGGAATAGATACCGACGATTCCGCCTTGATCCGACCAGACGCTGAACGCGTTGCCATCGAACGTACCAACCGGATCGAAGTAGTTGAACGCGGAAACTTGGGTGTAGGCCGTGCTTGATATAAGCGCGGTCGTCTGAGTTCCGTTAAGGCTGTATGCCTGCCAAGTCCCCACGCTTAGTTTCTTCGATATCAGCATGAGCGACGCGGCAGGCCGCCCGGGCGCCGCGTCTAGATTGCCGGCGAAACCATTGATGATCTGCGCCGGTGATCCGCCCTGCACTCGATAGAGGTCACTGAAGGCTCCATCGGCTACTTGCACGTAGAAATCACCATCTGCGAGAACGGAGTAAGACAGGATCGACCCTCCCATCGGCACTAAGGACGTTATGATCCCGGTGCTCATGTCGTAGATGCCCATGGTCGTCGCATCTGCCTGGAACAGCAGGCTCCGCCCATCCGGGAAGAATTTCGGATTGGTAAGCGAGGTCGTTCCAACGGTGCGCGGAGGTCCAGGCGCGGTAGCCCCCGAAAGAGCGTCGATGAACGTGTACGAGGACGACCCATCGTCGGCAAGAATCACGGACCCGTCCAAGCTAACGTCTAGCAGGTGGGCGGTGTTGGAGTAGGTTTGAACGTTGGTTCCGTCCATATTCACGGAGTAGATCCCCACGCCCGGACTTAGCCCGCCAGAACCGGCCTGGAGGGTGGCGCCAGCTTCGAAGAACACTCGCTCTCCGAGATCCGTTGGGGCTGGATCTAGGTACATCGTGACCGGCTGGGGGAAGTCGCCGGAAGGAGTGATCGTCACCGGAGTAACGAAAGAAACCGGGCTGGTCGTGAACAGGACCGAGGCTTGGGTCTGCCCCTCCGGAACCGTAACGGAGAACGGAAGACCACCGCTCGCCGACGAGCTGTTGATTTGGAGGACTGAACCGCCGGCAGGAGCGGGCGAGCTCAGAATGACCTTTAGGACGGCCTGAGATCCTCCGGTAAGTTCACTCGGAATAACCTGGACAATAAAGGATGTCGGCCGCAGTAATACGTCGCGAGTTAGCGTGGTGCCATTAAGAGTTGCCGACACGGTCACGACGGTGTCCGAATCGACGTTTGCGGATGTAGCGGCGTAACTTGCGCTCGTAGCACCCGCAGGAATCGTCACCGTCGATGGGACGGTCATGACCCCGCTCGAACTGCTCAGGCTGAATGTAAGGCCGCCGGCAGGCGCCGGATTCTGCAATCCGATCTTCCCACCGGTCGGGAATGCATCCAAATAGGCCGGTCCTTGAACGTAGATGTCTTCGGTGGCCGATACGCCGTTCGCCGTGGCCGTCACCGTGACGGTTTTACTGGTGGCGACGGCGGATGTGGTGATGGTGAAAGCGACAACATGAGAGCCCGTTGGGATCGTCACGGTTGAAGGCACGCCTACCGCCGCCGGGTCACTGCTGGTTAGCGTGAATTTGAGGCCGCCCGCCTTGATGTTGGTGCTGACGAACCCAGGAGTCGAGGTTCCACCTCTCAGCTCGGAAACCTGAGAGGTCAGTTGGGCGGTAAGCGCGGGCGCCGTCAGAGTGAACGAATTGCTCTTGGTATTTACGTTATTGAGGCTCGCAGAGATCGTCGCGGTCGCCGGGGTGCTCGCTAGCGAGTTCAGAGCGTTGGTTGGGAGCATCGTATGCCCAACCGTTTGACCCGCGGGAATTAGGAGCGGGGCCGGCGTTCCCAAAGCATCGCCGGCGGGAAGGAAGCTGACCGCAAAGTATCCGTGGGGCGCCGGGCTCGATATCGTAACGGTGATAACCCCTGGGGTTCCCAGAGTGATACTGGATGGCGAGACGGTCACCGAAGTGATCGTGGGCGCCTTAACCGTCAAAGTTCCGGACGTCGATTCGCCGTTCAAAGTTGCCGTAACCACGGCAGAAAGGTTGGCGAGCACAGGCGAGGTCCGCGCACGGAATGTAACCTTCGTCGCACCCGCGGGAACGAACACCGACGCTGGAACGCGCACTGAAGGCTTGCTCGAAGCGATCGTGATCGTTTCGCCACCGGCGGGAGCCGCATGCAGCAAGGTCATTGTCCCGGTAGAGTTCACGCCGCCCACGACACTGTTGGGCGAGAACACGATCGACGTAATAGAGGGAGCGGTAACTCCGAGTTGAGCCGTCGTATTCGCGCCATTGAGAGTGGCGGTTACGGTTCCCGTGGTATCCGCCGAGACCGACGTGGTCGTAACGTTGAACGTAACGCTCGTCGCGCCGGCGGGCACTGTGACGCTCGAAGGAACCGGAACGGCCGAGCTGTTGCTTGCGAGAGCAACCGCTACTCCGCCCGTTGCCGCCGCACTAGAAAGCGTGACCGTTCCGGTCGACGACTGACCACCGGTCACCGAATTAGGGGAGAAAGCAAACGAGGAGATGGTGGGCGCGCTGAGTTTCAGTGGCCCGGTAGCCGAGGTTCCACTAAAGCTGCCCGTGACGTTCGCGGTAACGTCGGAAGCGACCGCCACCGTGGTGGCGGTAAAGGTTGCGGTGGTTGCTCCTTCCGCAACCGACACCGTAGAAGGCACGGTGACAGCCGGCTTGTCTTTGCTAAGCGCAATGAGGATTCCCCCGGCGGGAGCCGGAGCAGAAATCGTAACGGTGCCGACCGAACTGGAGCCTCCGACTACGGTCGTAGGGCTAAACTCCAGCGAGACCATCTTGTAGGAAACCACCGTCAGGGTCCCAGAAACCGTTGTTCCAGCGGCGGTGGCCGTTATCGTCGCGGTCGTGTCGCCGGCTACCTGACTCGTGACCGCCGTAAAGGTAGCCGAAGATTGACCTTCAGGGATCGTTACCGAGGAAGGAGTCACGACGGCAGACACGTTCGAGGACAGGTTCACGAGCGTTCCACCCGCCGGCGCCGGACTGGCCAACGTAACCGTGCCCGTAGAGCTAGCGCCGCCGTTAACGGAGCTGGGCGACATCGTCAATGAAACCAATCCCGAAAAACGGACCGTCAACTGGGCCGTCTGGGATATTCCGGCCAAGGTCGCGGTACCGGTCACCACCGTGTCGGCGGCGACGGGCGTCGTCGTTGCCACAAAGCTGGCGCTCGTCGCTCCCTGAAGGACCGTCACGGAAGCAGGAACGGATGCCGCGGGTTTGTCTACCTTGAGGGCGACTACAAGTCCTCCCTTGGGCGCGGGGCTCGATATCGTCGCCGTGCCGGTGGAGGAGACTCCACCCGAGACGCCCGGCGGCGAGAAGCCTAGGCTGATCAGAGTGGGCGCGGTGATCTTAAACTGAGCCTGAAGAGAAGCTCCGTTCAACTTGGCGGTTGCGGTTGCGGTGACGTCGGCCGCGACGGCTGCGCTTTTCGACGTAAAAGTGCAAGTGGTCGCACCGGCGGGAACGCTTACCGACGCCGGAACCGACGCTACGGTTTTGTCGATGGTTAAAGCTATCGGCAGTCCGCCGGCCGGGGCGGCACTTGAAATCGTAATGGTTCCGGTGGTCGCGCCGCCGCCGGCAATCGTCGTCGGACTATACGAAAACGAAACCAGCGTTGGGGCGGTGACCGAGAATGGAGTGCTCACGGTAGCTCCACCGGCACTGGCGGATAACGTGGCCGAGAGGTTTGTCGCGACGGGAACGGTCGTGGCCGTGTAGGTGGCGCTCGACGCTCCGGCTACCACGCTTACGGAGGCCGGGACGCTGATCGATGGGCTGCTGCTGGAAGGGGTGAAAACGAACGTTGTTCCAGGCGGAACCTCGTTGGTGAGAGTCGCGGTGACCGTTGCACTGTTGCCACCCACTACACTCGTGGGAGAGACCGAGAGCGACGCCAGCGAAACGCCAAGTACGGTGACTCCGGTCGAGACGATCGATCCGTTCAGACCGGTGGACAAAGTCACTAGCGTATTAGCGGGCACCGAGGCGCTCGTCAACGTAAGCGCCCGAGAGGTTCCTCCGGCCAAAATCGTGATCGTAGATGCCGGGATCACGGCGGAGTTGTTCGATGCGATACTCAGCGTGAATCCGCCGGCTGGCGCGACGCTGGAAATGGTTGCGGTGATAGTGGTCTTCGCTCCGCCCAGAATCGTCGTTGGCGAGGCGGTTAACGAGACCATTCGGGGAGCCGTGATCGTGAGCACGCCCTGCGCCGAACTCGCACCTGCGGTCGCCGTAATCGTCACGTTCGTGTCGGTTGGTACCGCAACCGTCGAAACGTTAAACACCGTACTCTTTTGGCCAGCCGGGACCGTGACGCTGGCTGGTTCGTTGGCACTCGGGCTGTCATCGGAAAGCGTGACGACGAGGCCACCCGCCGGTGCGGGACCAGAGAGCGTCAAGGTCGCAATGGAATTCTTACTGCCCACCACGCTCGCCGGATTGAACGTGAGACTCGACGGCGCCGGCCCTTGACCAAAGCCGACGCTAGCCAGAAGGAACATGGCCAACGTAGAAAGCAGTTGAATGCAAATGCGAAAAGAACGGAGCATGGCGAGACCTATCGGTATCGTACACCAACGCTCGCGTGCCCGCTAGTCCCTGAAAAGCGTGCTCGCCAACACCGAATAGGCGCGGTTCGAGCCAGTTTCCAACCGCGTCTAATCTCCAAAGATCGCGAGGATGTTAACCTCGAACGACTCGGCCCGGATGCGATATGCGGACGTCGGGCTTAGCTTCCTTCACGATCTCTGCGCTGCTCTGGGGCAAGTTTGCAACCAGAAGCCCGCGAGCCCACGATCAAGACCGCGGCGTAAATCCCCAACGGGCCTCGGCCCGTAGCGCCCGAGAGCAAAATTGCCATCTGGCACCTTCTGCGGCAGGTCGACAACGTGATCCGCTCGACCGTGGAAGAGAGCCCGAAACCCTATCCGATTGCGTCTAGCGTCGCGAGCGATCACGCGTTAAAAGCCCGCAAAAATGCTGATTACCCTGTGAAATACATCTAATTCTGAATAAGTGCCGAGATTGCGGTGGCCGAATGTCATTCTGGGGCACCCATGGGTCTTATACATCGATACGGAGCGGCTACCGCTCTCGGAACCGCAGCTCTGGTTGCACTGGTCGGCTGCGGCGGCAGCGGAGGAGGTCGACACTCGTCAACCGGAGGGCAAAATCCCCCACCGGTTACCGCTCCCCAGCTCGGCACCGCCAAGTTCAGCGTGAACGTGGAGACGGGGAAGGTGACCGTCACCCCGCTCGGCGGTAATCCGGCTTCCCGGGCGATCTTTACGGGCACGGCGCTCGCGTTTCAATCCGGCGACCTTTTGTCCGATTCAGGCGAGCTCACTCGGCGAAAGCTGAACGTGAGCCTGCGAAACAACACCCGGGAAGTGGTTGGCGCCTCCGGTGGGTTCAAGGTCATGTTCGGCGCGTTCAGTACGGGCTTGAACTCTGACCTGCGCGCCGACACCGTGGTGTCCACCGTCGTCGGGTCCGGGGCATCCGGAAGCGCAGATGGTCCCGCGCTTGGCGCATCGCTCAGCAGCCCGCACTCGGTCCTGTGGGACAATCGGGACAATTCGATCTTCTTTAGCGGCTACAACCAGTCGTTGCGGGTTTCTCGGAACGGGTTCGTTTCCACCCTCATTACGAGCATCGGTCCCGTCACGTCGATGGTGTGGCGAAACGGCCAGCCTAACGACATCATTTACGCGGCCTCGCTGAACACCCACAAGATCTACAAGCTCGATCTGAGCACCAACACGGCCATCCTCCTGGCGGGCACGGGCACCTCGGGCGCCGACGACGGTCCCGGAGCGACTGCCCGGTTCAATCTCCCGTACTCGGTCGCTCAAATCCCAAATACCGACTCTACGAATCCGGACCTGCTGGTTTCGGAGGGGACCACGGGCAAGCTGCGCCGTCTCACTTGGACCGGTTCCAGCTATAACGTATCCACACTGCCATTTACAAACGACGCCCCCCGCGGAATGATTTCGCTGGGGAACGGCAAGTTCGCGGTCTCTGAGGCGTTCATTCGTAAGGTCAGCATTTTCGACCTTAGCGGAAACAAGATTTCGATCGGCGACGGTAACAGCGGAAGCGACAACGGCAACGGCACTCAGGTCAGCTTCTTCGAGCCGATCGGCCTGCTTTACGATGGCAAGGCCATCTATGTGTCGGAATCTAACGGCCTCATCCGTCAGTTGACCCTTCAGCCATCCGGCAACATGCTGTTCGCCGAGGCGTGGCAGTCGTCGACGATTGCCGGCGTCGACCAAGGCTACGGCTTCGCCGACGGGCCGGGTGACCAGGCTAAGTTTCTTGGACCGGTCTGCATGGCGATGGACACGAACGGCAGCATTTTGGTCGCCGATTCCGGTAACAGCCGCATCCGTAAGGTGACGCCGGATTCCGGACGCTTCCCGATTTTCAACGGCGACGGCGGCGCCTCTAGCGGCGTCGACTCGGTCCGCCTCGCAAATCCCACCGACTTCGTCCCCACCGATGGTGGCCCAACTCCTTACATTCTCGAGAATAAGACGGTCCAGCCCAGCAGCAGCTCGGAGCTCACCCCTTGGTCGCTGATCATCCCGGCTGGTGTGAAGAGCTTTGATTTCGTGGTCACGATCGAGGCGCAAACCGACTCGGCGGCTCCGCCCGACGCGGTGTTCAATGCCGGTCCCAATCCGGCCCCGGGGTCGGCTAGAGCCATCGTTCGCACCCTCACCGGCGCCACTTCCGCCGGCTACTCCAACGGCAACGTCTCGGGGGCGCTTTTCGCCTCGCCGGGTGCCTTTGCCTACGACGCGCAGGGCGTTTTGTACGTGGCCGATTCGGTCAACCGCTCGGTGCGGCGCATCACGTCGAGCGGTACCGTCTCGACCATCGCTGGAGTCGTGCCGGGCAAGTCGGGCGTGGCGGACGGCCTTGGCAGCGTTGCCACGTTCGGTTCCGTCAACGGCATCGCGGTTTCCGCGTCCGGATCTGAGCTGTATGTCACCGATGGATTCAATAATCGAATCCGTCGCATCGCGCGGGTCGGGGACCTCGACCCGGCTCAGCCGTTCAACTGGAAGGTCAGTACCATCGCGGGTACCGGCGCCGCCGACTACGCCAATGGGCCGGGCTGGCAATCTAAGTTCAACAAGCCTTGGGGCATCGTCCTCACCAGCGGTGGGGAATTGCTTGTCTCGGAAGCGGCGGGTAACCGAATCCGTCGGCTTACTCCCACCGCCCAAGATCTCTCGCTGTCCACTAGCTGGACCGTTTCGCTGGTTGCCGGCGACGACTCTTCAGGTACCCCGACGGGCGCCACTACGGATGGTTCGGGCAACTCGGCTCGCTTTGGCGAACCGCGGGGCATTACGCTCGCCGCTTCCGGCGAACTGTATGTCGCCGACTTTGGAAACCACCTCGTTCGCAAAATGACCTCGGCCGGCGTCGTCACGACCTTCGCAGGCAACGGCATTGGCTACGGAGATAGCGACACGGGCGCCTCGGCTCTCTTCTCGTCGCCCACCGACGTGGCCGTGGACCGGGCCGGGTACGTCTACGTGGCCGACTCGGGCAACTACCTGATCCGCCGGATCAGCCCCGCCGGATCGGTTCGAACCGTCGCCGGATTCGGCGTCGCCGGCACCGCCGACGGTCCTGGTAACGTGGCCCGGTTCTCCGTAATGAACGGCATCGAGCTGAATAGCGCCGGCGACGTCATCGTCGGCGACGCGAGTCGAGTCCGACTCGTCCAGCGCCTCATCTCGAGCAGCGGCTAGATTCGAGGCCGGGAGGAGGGTGCGACGGCGCTTTCCTCCCGGCTAAAAGTTGCGGTTGAAGTCTTCTGCAGTCACTTAGCTCGGCCAATCACAAGACCCAGCGCTGCCATACGTGAGAACCGTATTGGACTCTTTTACGGTGCGTGGTAGAATTCCCAAAACAGGGTTGAAGATCTACACGATCCACCATCGTTTGGGGAATTCACCACGAAAAGGCTCTGAATCATGAGCTTAACGAAGTTTGAAGAGCTTATTCGGTCGGCGGAGGAGTTGTCTGACGACGAAAAGTTGGAATTCGCGCAACTCCTGATCGAACAGGCACGAAGTCACGCTCAGCCGACCCGCCAAGCGGACGTGAATGCCTTAGCCGGATCCATATCGCTCGACGAAGATCCGCTCGCCATTCAAGAGCGAATGCGCCGCGAGTGGCAGTGATCTACGTTCTCGACACCAACGTCGTCTTGTATCACCTCTCGGGCAGACTCAAGGATCCTCTTCCATCTGGGGTGCTGATGGTCTCAATCATCACGGAGATCGAGTTACTCGCCTTCAAGTCGCTTACGTCTAAGGACGCTCAACAAATTAGCGCCTTCATCTCTGGTGTAACTGTCGCTCCACTCATCGATGCATTGAAGCAGCCGGTCATCGACATGCGGCTTGCTGGATTGCGGATCCCCGATGCCATCGTGGCGGCGACCGCCATCGCCAATGGTGCAGAGCTTTGGACTCACGATGCTCAGCTGCTGAAGATGACGACCTTTGCGGCCGTCGCCCCGCCCCTTAAGCCATAGTTTGTCGACGAGCGGCGGGCCGGATCCCCCGCTGTCGCCAGTAATGGCTCTCATCGACCTGCGGGCGTCGTGCCGAAAAAGCAAAGAATCCTGCCCCTCGGTGTCGATCTCCTGACTCCCGAATCGACTACCTTCCAGAACGCTCCGCTGAATGATGTGGAGCGACCAGGAGATTTCAATGGCGGAAGTTATTCAGCGTGCAAAGCAGGAATTTGAGCAGAGTCGGGGCCGAATGATGGGTTTGTTGAAGGATACGCCCGACGACAAACTCAATTGGTCACCTTCGCCGACCGCGCGATCGCCGCTGGCTATCGTTGCCCACGCGGGAATTGCGGTTCACAACATCACGGAAATGCTGCAGGGACGACCCTTTGGCGCGTCCACGAGTGCGATCGCGGATAAAGGGTTTCGGAAGGAGGAGCAAGAGTTCACCTCGCGCGACGAGGTCGTCGCGCTCTTCGAAAAGAACGCCGCCGCGTATGTCGCTTGGATCGACACCCTCACCGAAGAGGGGCTCAACGACCCGATCACATTTCCGTTCGGGCTGGGGACGGGCACCGTGCTCCACGGTCTAACCGCGGCGGCCCGGCACACCGAAGCCCACATCGCTCAGCTTGAGTATGTCCAAACGATCTACGGCGACCAAGACTGGCACATGGGAATCTAAGCGATGGTAGGCATAAAGCCGCCTAGCTAGTTGCCTGCACGCGTCGCAGCTCTTCGTCCCGCATCTGTTGCTGCCGCCGAACCCGCTCGGGAACCACGCGCTCTCGGGCGGCGGTGGACCGGAACTCATACCGGTCGACGCCGAACGCCCGGAGGACGCCCTGCTCTACCAGGGAGTGGTCGTTGGGATTCTCGCGATCGAACCGCATCGGCTCCTTGAGATGGACGGGCGGATTGGTGATCACCCGGATCAAGCGGAGCGGGTTTTGGGAGGCCGCGTGGAGCATGTAGGGGTGGAGTAGGTACACGTCGCCCGCCTGGCCGGTCGCTTCCTCAAACTCTTTGCATTGCCCCACCAGCTCTCGGAAGTTGAACTCCCCCGGAAGCACCCCTTCGGGCCGATCGGCGAGAAACTTTGCGATCACCGGCACGGAGTCGGTGGCGATGTAGGTGGGGCCACCTTGGTGGACGACATCCGTCCAGTTCACGAACACCAGCAGCCCTTGCTCGGGAGAATCCAGAAAGTGCCGAAAGAAATCCCCGTCCTTGTGCCAACCGGGGGTGCTGGGGCTCGCCGGCTGCCAAGGCTCCTCGGCGCCTACTCCTAGGTTCACGATGAAATGGTCAGACCACCGCACCGGCGTTCCGATGCGCTCCTCGCCCAGCAGATCGCACATCGCGTCGAACACGCGTGGGGCGAACTGCTCGACCTCCACGTAGTGGTCGCCCCCCATATGGATGCGGCGCTCGACCCACGTGGATTTATCCTCCATGTCGTATCCCAGCCGCCGAAAACAGGTGCGAGTCCACTCTTCCGCCGTCTCGCGCTCAAACGCGCCTTCGATCTTGACGTAGCCCTTGCGCAGAAAGTGGTCGACGTCGGCCGTGGTAAGGGTGCGGTAGCTCATGGACTGTTGATATCAGGATATATCAATCAGCTGAAAACGGTGGTCTCCGCCACCAACCCTTTCGCTGCACTCGCGCGCCGGCTTACTGGACCTGCTTCGCCTTCGCACATGGCAATCACCGGCAGTTGGTGCGATCCCTAAAGCGAGAAATACCCTGGGTCAATAGAGCCAGGGTATTTCTCATCGTGGTCGGAGCGGCGTCGGCCTACTTCGTCGACGGCTGGTAGCCGAGCTTCATTCCCGGTGGGAGCTTGGGTGGGGCGGCCGGCTTGGCTGGTTCCGGGGCTGGGGAACTGCAGCCGGCGGCGGCGGCGATGCACAGGGCGAGGGCCAGGCGCCTCAATTTGCCCCGTCCCACTGGTAAATCGAGTCGTCCGTGATCTTGTTTTGGAA
This sequence comes from Fimbriimonas ginsengisoli Gsoil 348, assembly GCF_000724625.1. Lineage (GTDB taxonomy): Bacteria > Armatimonadota > Fimbriimonadia > Fimbriimonadales > Fimbriimonadaceae > Fimbriimonas > Fimbriimonas ginsengisoli. Next base: position 3,674,968 of record NZ_CP007139.1, read on the forward strand.
GACCGAGCCTTTGCCGGTGTAGTTGGTGCCAACCGCCATCGCGCCGGCGGCTTTCTTGGCGGCGTGGCCATCTCCGTAGGTGATCAGCATCTTGCCGGAACCGCGTTGGCTCACGAGTCCCGTCACGTAGCCGTCCGCGACGTCTTGCTTAATTGGGTTGAAGCCGGGGGTCGCGAAGAAGCTGTCCGGTCCCCAGCAGTCGTTGGGGACGAGCTGAAGGAAGTTGCCCGGGTCGCACACGGGTGGGAAGACGACTTGGATCATGAACGGTGACTTGTCGCCGTTATAAAGCGACCAGAAGCCCGGAACGAGGACTTCGCTCGCCCCGGTCTTCGCGGCGAACATCACCGTCTCGGCGGGACGAGTGATCGCCGTCATGGAACGGGGCATCGGGTTGAACGGCGCCACCATGGGTTGCGGCGTCCAAGCGCGGCCGTTGTAGCCGTACTGGGTATCGAAGAGCTGGCTCCACGGCGCGGCCCAGGTGGGCGCGCCGGGGAATCCTGGGAATGCCAGCAACGGCGGCCCCTGCGGATCGGCCAGGATGCCGTAGTTCTTCATGTAGGGCTGCAGCAACACGCTCCAGGGGGCGTAGTCGCCATCGGGGTTCCCCGGATAGACGTCGTATCCGGTTCCCGATCCCCAGGTGCACGGGAGCATGGCGGTGTCATCGGCGTCGCCGACATAAATCTGGGTGGACAAGGCAACCTGCTTGATGTTGCTGAGGCTGGCGGTTTGCTTGGCTGCTTGCTTGGCCTGGGCGAAAACGGGGAACAGGATGGCGGCCAGGACGGCGATAATCGCGATGACGACCAGTAGCTCGATGAGGGTAAATGCGCGAGCGGTAAATGGACGAGGACTAGGGATTGGGTGCATAAATACTCGTGGGATCGCCGGTCCGGCCGGGCGCGACCCTGAGTCGTCGCCTATCCATCCCAACAAGCCCACCCTTGCCCGTGCATTAAACATTCGGCTTCTCTGAGCACCAAGGGGGCGGAATTTGAAGTTTCGGGAAAGTACAACGAAAGCGCCGGTCCGTAGTAGTTTTCGCCCGTAAAATGAGGATGTGAGCATGAACCGCTCCGATCCGGCCGTCTTCGGGAGAAACGCGCGCGCCTTCCGCACCCTGCGCGGCTGGAGCATTCGCGATTTCTCGGAAAGGGCCGGGCTTTCCACGAAAACGATCGTCAAGGTCGAAAGCGGAAACGCGTGTACGGTGAAGACCGAGCGAAAGATCGCCGACGGCCTTAACGTCTACATCGGCAGACTGTGGGACCCGGACCTGTTGGCGCAGGCCCCGCAGCGAGTTATCCGCTCCGATGCCGGCCGATGGTTCTTCGCCATCGGAGACGACGCCGCGGCGCATCACGCTCGAGTCTCTCGCGCCCAGGTGGGCGAGGAAGGGGAGAGGATGCGAGCGGACCCCGAAGAGATCCAAGAGACGGCGGAGCGGCACCGGCTCGGTCGAGCCGGCCTCGCGCGAGTTTTCGTGAAGACATGCGGCGGCGGAATCTCGTCCGGATTCTTCCAGTTCAACGAGGTCGAGCTGTTCGGCTTAGACGAGACCCCCGCCGACGGCTCCAACTTCCCGTACATGCTCATCTGCCGGACCGGCGGCCTGCGGATGCACATCCGCGGCGAAACCTACGAGTTGAACGCGGGCGAGTCAATGGTTTTCGACGGCAACGACCCGTATTCGGTCGAGCCTCTGGCAAAAGACGGCTCGATCTGCCCACCGGCTACCTTTTACTTCCTATGCTTGCGGTTGCTGAGGGTGTGAAGTCCCTGGATCGACCGGAAGGTGCAGTTCTCAAACACTTTCCTGTAGAACAGGCGAAATTCTGCCATCACTATTATGAATAGTCTCTGACTCGTTCATAAACTAAACTGAGGCAGGCAAAAAAGACTCTCGGGATAACTCTTCGCTGCTGAACGCTTCATGGCACCATCCTTTCAGCGACCCATGTTTGAAGCCAAGAGGAAGACTTGGACCAACTTTCCAACATCCTTATCAAGGGTAAGCCTAAACTGAATCGAAGTTTCGGGATTCTTTGGCGTTAGCGTTTTGGCTACTTACTTATCTTTCTTGGGAATTGTGTCGGAACGCCATACAACTATCTTCATGGTTCCTTCGCCTTTGATCCCGTCGACTTCGAGTTCACCGCTGTTGATATGCTCAAGGCGCTGAAAAATACCATCCGTTAGCCTCATATAGAGCTGGTCGTCCCAGGAATTTTCTTTTTTACCAGGAAGCTGATCTGAGCGATGAACAGTGATTTTTGCGCAAGAAACACCATCGATCAGTTGCACAGCGGAAAAAATGGCCCGGCCATGAAATAACGCTGTTTCTCGGTGGTCACCGCTGGTGAATGTAATAGTCCAGTCTCCACCCCATTTGTCTCCGAATGAACGAGGAGCACCACCTCCCATGAAAAGGGCGGGAAAATACGCGTCAAGCGATTTCGAAGGTGGGTTAAAAATTGTGCTCGAATAATACAATCTATTTGCGGCAAGGGTGACAGCTATAGGAGAAAATAAATTTTCCTCCTTCGTCGAAACTACTTGGGTGTTGGCTTGGAGATTGACTCCGTCGAAGTTATGTGCGTATTGCCGTTCGATGAGCGAACCATGCGCGGCGACGAGAGCGGTATGAGCAGACGTTAAGTCGAGATCGCAAACGGCGTCTTCTCCACTCGAGTTGTTTCCGCCTTCCCACCAACCCCTAGTAGATTCCATGTACGGTATCGTTAGGTGCTCCTTATCCGCCTGCAACCAAGGTGTCTGATCAGGTTCTGTAGCGTAAGCATCCTTCCACCAAAAGAGCCTAACCGCGTTTTCTTTGCGGTCCTTAATCAGAACCCGGGACACTTGACGCGTGTGGCTGTGCTTCTTAACGCCACCATAAGAAACGATGTCAACGTCCACATCTCTAACAAAAAAGTAGTTTTGGCCCGCTTTGAGAAATTCAAGAGGAGTGGGCAGGACCTCGACAAACGGGAACCCCGCGATCCAAGCGTATAAGGCGAACATGCCCGAGTGTATCACGTAGCACCTTGCGACGGCGATGGTACTGCAAATGAGACCTGCTTATTATCGTTGCCAGTTTCAGGTCTCAATTAATGAGAACTCCGACGCAGCCTCCGAGGTTATCACTTCCGAAGGACTGAAAGAGTTTCTGATTCAGCGGTTCGTATATTCTAAATCCTAAGGCTGTGAAGCTCTTTCTTCTGATCGTCGCTGTCCTCGCCCTCTTCGGCTGCGGTGGGGACTCAGCCTCGCGCCTCTCTTACGCACGGTTCGTCGGGACCTACAGCGGAACCTGGGTGAACACGGCCGACGAAACCGACCGGGGTACCGCGACCTACACCTTCAGCCCCGACGGGACGCTGACCGGCCAAGAATTCGGCCCCTCGGGCGCTCCCAGCGGAAACGTCGCCGGTCGTATCGACCCGCTCGGACACTTGTCGTCGGTGTTGACGGAAGCAACCGAGGCCTCCGAATTCGACGGCGCGCTCGCTCTCGATGGGTGGGGCATCTATCGGGCACGCTGATTTGGAAAGGCCCACCCGCCATTTCCTACGACTACTCGCTGGCTAAGCGGTGAGCCCGATCCACGGGGAGCATCGCGCCATCTGGTACCTTGATGGTTCCCCTCGAGATGAATACCCACGCCGTAGTTTGTAATGAAGTCGACGGGACGCCGTCCGTGACCCCGGGAGCGCTTTGCTTTGTGCGGCAGTATTCCACGGCGACCGGCAGTGTGTTGGTGGACGTAATGAATCGCGAGGGGCGGTGGATCACGTTGTGGCGGCCGTATTCGAGCCTTAAGAATTTTCGGACGAAATTCATTACGCCGAACCATGTGAAGGCGATTTGGGCGAGGCCGGACAGCGCCTCGCGCGCCAAGGTCGCGGCCTTGATCCAAGCTTTCACCAAACCGGCGGCGGAATCGGAAGAAGCAGCCGCCGAGCCGGACGTCGAGATTTAGACGTACCGTCCTTCACCTAGCTCTGGGTTATCATAACTGGCATGGACCCCGCCGTCGCCGTCAATGCATCCGCGCCGCTCGAGTCGCTCGATGAGTGGGAGAGCGACGTTCTCGAGAGGTACCCGGAGGAAGGGCACCAGTTTCGCGACTATACGGCGGATGTGCGGCCGACGGTGCGAGAGTTCTATCGGCTGAATCACATCAACCAGACCCACGAGTTTGTGAAGGCGAAGAAGGCCAAGTATTCCAGCTTGGAGATGGGCAAGAAGTCGGTTTGGGAGGCGATGGAGTTTCTAAACACTCTGGTCGATGACAGCGATCCGGACACCGACGCCACGCAGATAGAGCACTTGATGCAGACCTCGGAGGCGATCCGCGCCGATGGGCATCCGCGCTGGTTCATCCTCACCGGGCTGATGCACGACCTCGGCAAAGTTCTATGCCTGTACGGCGAGCCGCAGTGGGCGGTCGTCGGCGACACGTTCGCGACCGGCTGCCGGTATTCGGATAAGGTCGTCTTCTCCGAGTTCTTCGCCGATAATCCCGATGCGAAGGTGGCGAAGTACCAGACCGAAAACGGTGTGTACGAGCCCGGCTGTGGCCTGGAGAACGTCCATCTCTCTTACGGCCACGACGAATACCTGTACCACGTCGTCAAGGATTACTTGCCGGAAGAGGCGCTGTACATGATCCGGTACCACTCGTTCTACCCTTGGCACCGGGAAGGAGCGTACGACCATCTCGCCTCGGATAAAGATCGGGAGAACCTGAAGTGGGTCCTCGAATTCAACAAGTACGACCTGTACTCCAAGGTCGACGAGCGGCCGAACGTGGAGAAGCTCCGACCGTTTTACGAAGAGCTGATCGCGGAGTTCTTCCCGGACAAGATCCGCTGGTAGCCTTAGGTCAGGGTCGAGAGCTGGCCCTGGCCGCCGCCTCCACCTTGACCGTTTCCGGTCTGTAGGTAAATCGCGTCTCCGTCGTCGTTGGCGGCCTGATAGTATTCGGCGGCGTATTCGAGCGCGGCCGGGGTCGCGCTCGCTTGGAAATGCCCCGCCAGGAAGTTCGGCTGCTGGCCACCATCCTCCAGAACTTCCCAGACCGCGAGTTGAAGCCCGGCGCACTGGTCGGGAGTTTGGGCGGACTTGAAGAAGCGGGCCACGATGTGTCCGGCCGCCGCGATGCGGCCTCCCACCGAACCGGCACTTACCGCGCGGACCTGAAAGAATTGGCCTTGAGAAATCGGGCTTCGGACGTCGGCGCAAACCGACATCCACGATCGCCCCGCATCCTGAAAGCCAAGCTTGCCGGCAAAGGTCGTCTCAAGTCGGCCGTCGATCGACACCGTCACCGGCCGCCCGATCGCGGATCGCACAAATCGAACCGGAAATGGCTGCGAGCCAGCTACGAGATTGACGCCGAATGCGAGAGCAAGCCAGTACTGGGTCACGATGTCACCACCCACATCATAACACTGAGTTTGCGAAACCCGCGAAGGCTGTAGTATTCATTCTCAAGTGCTTTTTCTACCGCTCTTCCTCGCCCTGTCGACCGTTCCCCATGAGGCCGACTTTTACATCGGCACCTACACCTCGGCAAACGGGAGCAAAGGGATCTACCAGGCCCGCTTGAACACGGCAACGGGGGCGATTTCGGAGCCGGAATTGTCGGTGGAAGTTGCCAATCCCAGCTACGTGGCGCTTCATCCGAATGGGCACTTTCTTTATGCCGTCCAGGAGGCGAGGAGCGGGGAAGTAAGCGCCTTCATGGTGGGCCACGACCGACGGCTGAGCTTGCTGAATACCCAATCGTTCAAAGGCGCCGACCCATGCCACCTTTCGGTAACGCCCAGCGGCCACCACCTTTTTGCCGCCGCTTATACGGGCGGGAGCGTCGCCTGCTTCCCGATCAAGTCTAATGGCTCCCTCGACGTTCCTTCCAGTGTCGTTCAGAACTCTGGAAGCGGTCCGGACAAATCCCGTCAGGAGGGACCCCACGCGCACGCGATCTACACCGACGCCCGAGGCCGGTTTGTCTATTCGTGCGATCTAGGAACGGACGAGTTGCTCGCCTTTCGGCTCGACTCGAAGAAGGGAGCGCTCACCCCGGCCGTCCCTCGATCTTCTAAGACGCCTGCGGGCGGCGGGCCGCGGCACCTCGCGTTCCACCCGAACGGCATGTTCGTCTACGGCAACAACGAAATGGGGAACAGCGTGACCTTCTACCACGAGGATCCGGCTACGGGCGCATTGACCCAGATTCAGACCCTCTCGACGCTGCCCGAAGGGGTGTCCGGTCACGGAAACTCGACGGCGGAGATCGCTCTCCATCCGAATGGCAAATGGCTGTATGTGTCCAACCGCGGACACGACAGCATCGCCGTGTACGAGGTCGGCGAGGACGGCAGGTTGACGTTGTCCGAGGTCAAGCAAGCCGGCGTTAAGGTGCCGCGCGGTTTCGGCATCGACCCGAGTGGAAAATGGCTCGTCGTCGCCGGCCAAGCCAGTAACGACCTTACCGCCCTCGCGATCGATCCGCACACAGGGAGATTGGCGGCTGGAGCGTCCAGGGTCAGGCTCGATAAACCGGTTTGCGTTTTGTTCGCAAAGTGACTGTAGAACGAACCAGAGCAGATAGCGACAGGGTTCGCTGGCTCAGAAAACTAGGCTTAGATTTCCCTTGTCTGATCCGACCGTAGCCCGTAGCTTTAGCTGCGGTTCAAGGTTCTGCCGGGGATAAATCCCCGGGCTACGGGCAAACCAATATTGTTCTTAATGACCATCGTTGGTCGAAGAAAGAGGGCTAAGGGCACGGTTCGGATGGAACGAAAATCGGGGTGGGGCAGGTATTCGGGTTAGCCACCCGTATGAGCCCAATTCTTTCGATAACCCTCGCTTTCCTCGGTACGCCGGTCGCGCACCCGCCCGCGACTTTTCGGTTTGACCCGGCCCACACCGGGTCCATCACTGGCGTGTCCGCGGGCGCCTACGGCGGAATGCGGTGGCGCATTCAGACCGAGGGAACGGTGCGTTCCACCCCGGCGGAATACGACGGGACGGTCTACATCGGCGCGGGAGATGGACGTGTAAGGGCGATTGACGCCCTCACGGGTTCCATTATGTGGCAACGCGACGTGGATGCGCCGGTTACAAGCTCTCCCGCGGTAACTGCCCGCGAGGTTGTGGTCGTGACACAAGACGGCCGGGTCGTCGCCCTCGATCGGCAAAAAGGAGAGCCGATCTGGAACTACAAGATCGGGCCGGATGCGCCGGTTTGGCAGGGGATCAACGGCGATTACTGGACTTCGTCCGCGACGGTCTCCGGAGATGTCGCCTACGTGGGCGGTGGGAACGGCGATGTGATCGCGCTCGACGTTCACTCCGGAACCCGGAAATGGAAATTTCATGCGCCGACCCGGTTCCACACGACTCCGGCAGTCGCGAACGGAATGGTCTACCTGGGCGGATTCGACGGCGTGTTTTACGCCATCGGGGCGGAAACCGGGATACTAAAGTGGAGCTATCGGACACTGGGCGCAACCCTCGACTCTAGCAAGTTCGGCTTCGACCGCAAGACGATCCAGTCGTCCGCCGCCGTTTCGGAAGGGAAGGTCTACTTTGGCGCGCGCGACGGATTACTGTATTGCCTTAACGCCCGTACCGGCGCGTTCGTATGGAGCTACGACCATGTGATGTCGTGGGTGAACACCTCTCCGGCGGTGGCGGACGGGGTGGTTTATGCGGGGAGCTCCGACAAGCGCTTTCTCCAGGCGGTCAACGCGGAAACCGGTAAGGAGATCTGGCGCGTGCCGACCGGGCTCATGTGGACTTCGCCCGCGGTAGCGGGAAGCGAGGTCTTTTCCACCGACGGAGACGGCCGTTTCATCGCGTTCGACCGAAAAACGGGAGCGCGGAAGTGGGAGATCGCCCGCACCGGGCAGATCTGGACCTCGCCGTTTCTTTCCGGCGATCATGGCATCTTTGGCAGCGACGATGGCGGCATCTACTGCTTCAAGCTCGATTCTCACGGACCGATCGCGCGAGCGGTGTACTGGGACGACGCGGAGCGCACTCACACTCTTTCCAAATTCCCGGCGGTGCGGGATGCGCTCGTCAAGCGGGGTTACCAGCTGCTCAACAATGCCGGCCTCGCCGACTTCTTTCGAGCGCGGACCGCGGATCACCGGCCGAGTGCGGTGGTGATGGCAACCGGGTTTTTCCCGGAAGCGGCCCCGTTCGAGGCGGCAAAGTCGTACATGGCGGCGGGTGGAAAGGTCGTTTGGTGCGGCATCCCGCCTAAGATGTGGCCAATTGAGAAGACCGGGCAGATCGACATGGCCGACATCGACTGGGACGGAACTCGCCAGCTCATGGGCGTACAGCCCCGCACGATCTTCGACTCCTTGGCCACCACCCCCACCCCGACCGGCCAAGCGTGGGGCTTGCACGGGATGTGGCTCTCCGATTTCGCCGCCGACCCGTCGACGGTTACCCAGGTCTTGGCGAAAGACGATCACGGCTTCGCCGCAGTTTGGGTGAAGTCGTTCGGTGGCGCTCCCGGCTCCGGCTTCGTCCGAATGTCCGGCATGAGCCTGCCCGAAGGTCCGCAGTTTATCGACATGCTTGTTAATGTGGCGGAGACCTTTCCCGGAGTTTGATGGCCGGTTCGGGGTATCGGCGATGCTTCCCGACGATCATCACTGCACCTGGTCCCTATAGTGATGATGATCGTCGAGAAGCGCCGCTTGGCGTCCGACACGGTTGGGCCATTGAGTTTCTGTGGACATCCCAATGGGCCAATTCTGGTTCAGGCGCTGCGCTTGAGGCGGTAGGTTCTGCGGCCGCCTGCCGGGGTCGGGGAGGGGGGCGACCTCTTACCCCGGGCTTCGACCCGCGGCTACTTTCTGAAGAGCCCACCGGGCTCGGAGTGCCCACGACATGAATGGCTTCAGCCAAGGCGAAACTATTGGTGGTCAGCGCCGGTTACCTCCTCGAGGAGGTGCCAAAAGGATGTGGGTAATCCCAAGTATGGATGTGGCCGCAGGCGGTGAAGGCAGAGAGTCCGGCCACGGCGGTTAGGGCGATCCACAGAGCGGATTTTCGCATCGTCAACCCTTTCTCAGCTCCACTCGGTCGATCTGCTGGCCCCACTCGTCGATTTGGCGAAGGATGAAGCTGCGCGAATCCATATCGATAACGGATAAAGAGTGCCGGTCGGTGACCATCGCGGCGATGTATTCGACGTTGCCGTCTTCCGGGTGTAGCCGCCTCGTCGGATCGTCGTTCATTTCCGGATCGTAAAGGCTCTTGCCGCCCGCTCCGGTCGTGATGTAGAGAATCCCGTCGGGCTTGGTCGCCGCTTGTCCGTCGAATCGCCGATCTACGGTGAAGCTTCCCGGAACGTACCGGGTCCCCTCGCCAACCGCCTTCGCCCCCGATTCATCGCGGGGAGCAAAGCGTAGCGGGCGGGTTCGCTGATAGGTGTGCTCGTGTCCGCTGAGGACCACGTCCACTCCGCATTTCTCGAAGATCGGCGAGAGGACGCGCATATGCTGTTCATCGTAGTGCTCGTTGCCCACGTTGAACGCGGGGTGGTGGTAGACGACGATCTTCCATACGGCCGACGACCCGGAGAGGTCGTCGGCGATCCACTTCTGCAAAGCGGGATCGGTCGGATCGACGTACACGTTCGAGTCGAGGCATAGAAAATGGCCGTCACCGTAGTCGAACGAGTAGTTCGACTTCCGCAGATGCTGCGTTCCCGCTGCCGCTGTGAACTCGGCCAGACGATCGGTCGCTCCCACGATCGGCATCGGATGGCTCGGGTCGGGACCGTTTAACGGCGGGTGCATGTTGGTGAAATAACCGCAGGCGTCCGGATACTTGTCGAGGTCCGAAATCGGGTGCCCTTTGGCGTCGCGCGAGGTTAGGTCGTGGTTCGCCAATACGGTGTAGAACGGCACGGCGCGGAGGAGCGGGGCGCCAATGCGAGGACCAGCCTCATCGGCGTTGTAGATTGGGAAGAAGTAACGGCTGTATTCGTTATCGAGCCCGCTGTCGTAAACGGTGTCGCCGGTGTTCATCACGAAGTCGGGCCGGGCTCGGAACGCCTGGTAGGCGATGGCCCGATCGCTCATGTCGCCGTGCGAGTTGTCGCCAAAGGAAACGAACCGTACCTTCTCGCCGCGAGGCTTGCGGGTGGTGAAATACCCCTCTACCACTCGTTCGCCGTTCATATCGACGCGGTACTTGTACCGGCTATGGAGATTCAGACCTTGGAGGCGAGCGACGTAATTCGTGCGACGTTCGCTGGCTCGGTGAATGCCCGCGCCCCTTGGGGCCTGCTCGATCGTCGCGCGATGTTCGGTCCCGTTGGGTCCGTATGTCAATTCGAATCGGGCAGGGACCACGTCGGTTTGCCAGGCGATCACCAACGACTCTTCGCCATCGACCAGCCGATGTCCCGTCGGCCCGGGCTGTAGGTAGGGAAGGGCGGTAAAGACGGGTCTGGCCGGGGCACCAGCAAAGGAGTCGAACGGTTCGCCATCTAGCCCCAGCGGCGTTTTGGCGGCGGCGCCGGGAGCGATGGCGAGAAAAGTGATTCCGCCGGCTGCCTGCAGCAGTCCGCGGCGCGATAGGCGGCCGGTCTCTAGCATGGTGTCCCTCACGTCGGCGAGCCGCTCCAAGGGGCTCGTCAGCGTGGAGATTAGCATGGCCGGACGAACCGCGTTCGACCAAAACCGAATCTTAAATCGCCTACGAACCCGAAATCGTTGAAGCGCCTGAGGATTCGCTGCTGCTGACGTTTGGCTTCCCTTGGTATTTGATCGTCGACGCACCTGCCGCTACCGCGGCAAGCGACTTGATAGACCCGAGCCTAATCGTCGACGCTCCCGTCGCGTCCGCCTTGACGCTACCAATTTGGGCATCTTCGGAATGAATATTCGAGGCTCCGCCCGCTTTGAGAGAAGCGTCCGGGAACGCTCCCTTGAGGTTAATCTCCGATGCTCCGCTTGCCTCCGCCGTAAGCTTCTTCGCGTCGCCAGACAACGAGATGCGGCTCGCGCCGCTTCCGGTCAGAGTGAAGCTTTCCGACTTAAGGCCGCTTACGTCTGCCGAAGACGCGCCCGTCGTGCGTAGCTCGTCTAGGCCGGCTACGTGAATGACCACTTTTACCGGGGTGGAGCTGTCGATCGACTGGGTGGTCTCGACGATCAATTCGCCTCCCTCGACGTGAGTCTTCACGAGCGGAAGCAGAGACTCCTTGGCTTGGATCTCCACGGAACTCTTGCCGTCGACGATGATCGTCCCCTCGATCGCGTTCCGCAACTGAACTTTGGTGAAGGCGCCCATGCTTCGCGAATCCGTCTTGTCCGGACCGGTTCCGACCACCGAGTGGGACCCGATCGAGCCGATGTGGTCGCAACCGACCAGGATCACGAGCGACAGCGCAAGGACGAGGAGGCGGGGTTGCATAACGGCAACTACTTTAACGTATTCCCTTAGGTTGCGCGAAGGGGTCGAAAAGGCTCACGGGTATCCTTGCCCCCAACCATGACGCTGCAGGAGATGATTTTCCGCCTCAACGACTACTGGGCCGCCCAGGGCTGCGCCATTTTGCAGCCTTACGATACGGAGGTGGGCGCCGGAACGAAGCACCCGGCAACCCTGCTCGGAGCGCTTGGCCCAGAGGGGTGGAATGTCGCCTACGTCCAGCCTTCTCGCCGGCCGGCGGATGGCCGCTACACTCGAAATCCTCAGCGCGGCCAGCGGTATTACCAGTACCAGGTGATCATGAAGCCGAGTCCGAGCAACATCGTGGACCTCTATCTCGGTTCGCTGGACGCGCTCGGTTTCGATACGAAGAAGAACGACGTCCGGTTCGTGGAGGACGACTGGGAAGACCAGGCGGCGGGGGCGAGCGGCGTCGGCTGGGAGGTTTGGGTGAACGGCACCGAGGTCTCCCAGTTCACCTTCTTCCAACAAGTGGGCGGTATCGAATGCAACCCGGTCAGCGCCGAGATTACCTACGGCCCGGAGCGGCTCTGCCTCATGCTCAGCAACCAGAGCTCTTTCTGGACCGACCTCATGTGGAACGAAAGCACGAGCTACCGGGATGTGAACTGGCAGCTCGAGATGCAGAACAACGTTTACAACTTCGAGGTTGCGTCGACCGAGGCGCTGTTCAAGCTGTTCGAGGTCTTCGAGTCGGAGGCAAAGCGGATCATCGAAACGCCGGTTTTTTGGGATGCCGAAAACGGCATCATGACCGCGAACCCGATGGCCGGGGGCGCCGATTTTCCGCCCGAAGCGGGCGCCAAGGCGCTGGTCTACCCATCCCTCGACATGGCCCTCAAGTGCTCGCACATCTTCAACGTTCTTGATGCCCGTGGCGCCGTCGGCGTCACCGAGCGAGCTGCCTACATCAACCGAATCCGTGGCCGCATCCGAGCCTGCTGCCTAAAGCATGTGGAGCAGTACAAGGTGAAGGCGTGAGGCGTTGAGGCGTTGAGGCGTTGAGGCGTTGAGGCGTTGAGGCATTGGGCGTTGAGGCGTTGAGGCGTTGAGGCGTTGAGGCGTTGAGGCCGTTGAGGCGTTGAGGCGTTGAGGCGTTGAGGCGTTGAGGCGTTGCCAGCTTGCTGCTTTACCCTTTCCTTCACGCTCTGCGCTTCACGCCCAACGCCCAAGACAATCTTCCCCCTCCGTCCACAAGCCACACGTCACAGTCCACATCCCTAGCGCCCAACGCCTTCCGCCCAACCTGCTATCCTGAATTCCATGGCTACGGCGCTTCGCTATCTTGAACCGGGAGAGGTTCGGGCTTGGCGGCCGGCGGGGGCAGCGCATATTCGGGTGGAGATTGCGGGGGACCGAACGATCCTTACCGCGCTTCTCAAACGGGCGTTTCCGCTGAGCGAGCCGCTCCAACTCCTCTCGATCCAGGACGGCGCGGGGAAGGAAGTTGGGATTTTGCGCACGATGGAGGGGTTGGATCCTCAGACCAGAGAGGTGTTCGACGCCCAACTCGACCGGCGTTACTTTACGCCGAGGATTGAGCGTATCGAATCGCTTCGGCAGGAAGCGGGCATGTGGAAGTTCGGCGTGGTGACCCAGCGCGGAGCTACCGAGTTTTACGTCCGGAACTGGCGCGACAGCGCCACCGAGATCCAGCCCAATCGCTGGCACATTACCAGCGCCGACGGGGGGCGTTTCGAGATTCCGAACCTGGAGGGGCTGGATGCTGAAAGCCGGCGGCTCATGGACCAGCTTCTTTGATCGCGCGGCGGACCTTCTCTACCCGCGCAAATGCCCGCTTTGCGGCCTGTTCGCGGAGAGCTCTCCTTGCCCCGCTTGCCGAGACGAGTTTATCGAGAGCGATCCTCGGATGGCGGCAGGAAAGGAAGGTGCGGCGCTCGATTACCGCTTGACCCTGTTTCGTTACGAAGGACGAGCCGGTCAAGCGGTGCGAGCGCTGAAGTACGGCCGGTCGACCTCGCTCGCGGCGGCCATGTCGCGCGAGATCCAGGCGGTGATCGAGGAGTTCGGACTCGACGTCGACGCGATCGTTCCGGTACCGATCCACTGGAGTCGCCGCTGCTCACGCGGCTTCAATCAGTCCGAGCTGCTTTGCGAGCGGCTTACCGCCCAGCCGGAGATTTTGGCGCGCGTTCGGCGAACTCGTCCGCAGGCCGGGCTCTCTCGGGAAGAGCGCGAGCGAAACCTCCTGAATGCTTTCCGCGTTCGGGGCGACCTCTCCGGGCAAAGGATCATGCTCGTCGACGACGTCCTGACCAGCGGGCAAACCGCCCGCGAGTGTGCCAAGGTGCTTCGGTTGGCCGGGGCCGCCGAGGTCGGCATCGTCGCCTTTTGCGGCGACGCCTAAGTTAACGCTTCGCGTTAAGAGATTGGCAACCTCTAGCTAGCTGCGAGGCTGCTCTTCCGCTCCCTCATGTCTCGGATGTTCAGCGACACACTCAGGACCACGGCGATGCCGAAGACCCAGCCGGCGACGGCTTTGGCAAGGCCTTCGGATGGACTCCATCCGGTGAGGGAGCGCACGAGAAATTGGATATAGGTCGTGTCCGGGTCGTGGTAGCCGAGGGCTCGGCGGACTTGCCAGTGCCAGTCGGTGCAAATGCAGTAGCCGATGCCGTGCCAAATGCCCATGACAAGCCAGGAAATGGCGGTTAGGGCGAGAGTGAGGAGGTGCCACTGGCGGGTGCGGCGCCATGCCCAGCCGATACAGTTGAACAGCACGAGACCGGTGTGAAAGACCAGGAACGTGATGTTCAGGACTTGCAAGAGATAAGTCGGCATTAGCCTCCCCCAGTGTAGACGCAGGTTGACTCGTACCTGCGGAGAGCCCCCGCTGATCCGTAGGTTTGATCAATGGACGAAACACTCTCGCGCAGGTACGAGCCAACCTGCGGCTACAACGCTTTGCGTTAGGGACACCGGATCATCGGCGAGGGCGCCGACGCTACGGTCGCGATGGAAGCGGTCGCGAAGGCGGCGATCCCTTCGCCGCGGCCGATGAAGCCCATTCGCTCGTTGGTGGTGGCTTTCACGCTGACTCGATCGGGTTCGATTCCCAGAGCCGCCGCGATCGTGGCTCGGATCTCCTCGGCCCGCTTCATGATCTTCGGGCTCTCGGCGATACAGGTAGCGTCGATATTCACGATTCGCCAGCCTCCGCTTTGCAGCAGAGAACCTGCGTGCCTGAGAAAGGTGATCGAAGGCTCGCCCCGCCAACGCGGGTCGGTATTGGGGAAATGTTGGCCGATGTCGCCCAGCGCCGCGGCTCCCAGGAGCGCATCGGTTATGGCGTGAAGCAGGGCGTCGGCGTCGCTATGCCCGTCGAGCGCCGGGTGATCGGGAAACGCAACGCCGCCTAGCCAAAGGGTGCGGTTCGGGTCGGTCGAGAAGGAGTGGACGTCGTATCCACTTCCGGTGCGAGTCTCGGTCGCCAACATCCCCCGCGCCCGCACAATATCCTCAGGCGTGGTGATCTTGAAGTTGTTCGGATCTCCAGGCACGATGCGAGGGTTTACCCCGATCGCTTCAACGAGAGACATTTCGTCGGTTTGGGTTACCGTTCCCGAGTTATGAGCGCGAGTAAGAATCTCGACGGTGGCTCCCTGGGGGGTCTGCATCGCGAACAGCTCGTTCCGGTCCAGCGTGGTAACGGAACCGGCGCGAACCTGCTTGATCGTGTCGGTTGCCGGAAGGCCGGCGGCAGCGGCTCCGGCCTCCCGGATTCCTTCGATCACGGCGGATATCACCGACGGTTTCGTAAAGGGCCTGGCCGCATCGTGAACCAGCAGGACGTCGGCATCTTTCGCCGCCTCTAGAGCGGCGCGTGAACTCTCCTGCCGGGTTGAGCCGCCGGGAACCGCCCAGACCCCATCTCCAAGCGAGGAGAGCCGCTCAGGGGCGGTTACGACCATAACGCGGTCGACCTCCGGATGGGAAAGGTAAGTCTCGTACGACCAGCGCCAAACCGGCTTGCCCCCTAGAAGGAGGCTGGTCTTATCGCCGCCGAACCGCTCTCCCTTCCCGGCGGCGAGAATCGCGGCAACGATCCTCACGCGCTGGTCCGAGGCCGGGGCGTCGGCTTTCGGCGCTCGTAGCGAACCTCTTCCTCGCCATCGATCTCGCCGAAGATCATCTTCCCACGCTCGGTCTGGTGGACTTGGGTCACGACGACTTCCACGGTCTCGCCGATGTGGGGTTTGCCGTTCTCCACGACGACCATGGTTCCATCTTCGAGGTAGCCGACACCCTGGCCGATTTGGTTTCCCTCGCGGATGATCATCAGCTCGAGCGTCTCTTGCGGCAGGATATTCGATCGGAGGGCCAGCGCCAAATCGTTGAGGCTCAGCACCCGAACCTCCTGAAGCTCGGCCACGCGGCGAAGGTTGAAGTCGTTCGTCACGATATCCGCGCCAAGCGCCTTTGCCAGCCGGACCAAACGGGCGTCCACGCCGTCGCCTTGGTCAGGGGCAAGCCGGTCGTGACTTCGTACGTCCAACTCAAAGTCGCCCTGCATGTGCCGAAGAACTTCCAGGCCGCGGCGTCCCCGTTGTCGTCTAAGCGAATCGTGGCTGTCGGCGATGTACTGAAGCTCGTCGAGGACGAAGCCCGGTACGTAGAGGTTGCCGTCGAGAAATCCGGTTCGGACGACGTCGTAAACCCGCCCGTCGATGATCACGTTCGTGTCGAGAAGCTTGATGCCGCTTCGGCGTCGCGGTCCGCGGTTTCGATTCCAGGGAAGAATCTCCGCCATCGACTGGAGCGCATACACCGACAGTGCGGCGAAGCCGGTCATTACCGCGGTAATAAGTTCGGCTCGGTACAGCGGGGGCATGTCCAGCGCCTGGAACATGAGCAGGAGTGGGACCGAGGCGATAAGGCCGGCGAAGATGCCGACAAAGAAAGTGACCTTGTCGCCGGCATCCATCTTGTCCCAGCGCAAGCCGATCCGCTCCAACGAGCGAATGAAACGGACACCCACGTAGCCGCCCAAGATGACTCCGAGGAGGGCAAACGGTACGACCGCGGCCACCGTTCCGACCTTAAAAGTCGAAGGATCTGGCTTGTTGTGCGAGATCATCAGGGTGATCTGCTGGTACAGCCAGATTAGGACCTCGGGCGCGACCGAGCCGAGGATGCCCGCACCGATGACCGCGAAAATCGCGATCACGATGAAGTGGACGGCGCCTTTGACGCCGACCGACGGGATGTCTTGTAACCTCAGTTTGCGTTCGCTCATGACGGTTTTGGCTCACTCGAGCCTAGTATCTCAATACGGACGGTATTTAGGGGCGAGTTATCGCTTTCTCCCTCTACTCTCCACCCTTTTTATCTCGCCGGGCATCTAATACTTCGATTTTTGCCTTGTCGAGAAATGTAAATGCAAAAGCGTCTTCGACGCTTCCTTCCCCCAGCTTTACGTGCGCGGCCGAAATTTGGTTGTCGTCGGAGGTGGAGTCGATTCCGACCCAATGACGCCCATCCCAGGCCTCGGCCCACGCATGATAGTAGAAGGTACCGTCCCAGTTGACTAAACCGCTTGCCAAACGTGCAGGAATTCCAGCCGCTCGCAGTAACGTTGCGGTAAGGACGGCGTAATCGCGGCACACGCCTTCCTTAGAATCCAAAACTTCCGTCGCGTCGCGCAACACGCCGATTCCGGCGTTTGGCTTCATCGTTTGATAGACGTACTGGCGGATGGCGAAGGCAGCGCTATGGACGTCGGTCTTCTTCCCGACCACCTGCCGGGCGAGTGAAACGAACCGCGGCGACGAAGAAGGAATGTTCATTCCTGGCTTCGCCCATTCGGGCTCGCTCTTGCGGGCATTTTGGATCGAGCCGCCCGGGTCGGAAGAGATAGGGAACGGGTGAACGTCGACGGTCCAATTTTCTCCGTCTCGCTTCACGGTCTGATAGTCGCCGGAAGGGATGTGAGACAGGTCTCGCCCTACGATGCGAAGCTTAAGGCCGGTGACATGCGCCGGGTCGTCGATCGGCTTGTCGGTCTTGATACTGGTGGCGAAGGCGAGATCGACCGAAGGCTGGTATTTGGCAGACTTGCCCAAGGCGATGGCACGGCTGACCGGGTACATCTCGATTCCCATCGGCCCATCGACCCGAATGAGGTCTCCCTTGGCGCCCATGTAGACCTTCATCGTGGCCCGCGGATCGGCGATTTCGAGAAGCGTGGCGTCGACAGAACGCCCGTTGACGACCGCCTTGGACTTGCCGACGAGCTTCACGTCGTTCTTAATGAAAGAGACCGTCGTCGGGTCGAGGACGTAAAACACCCGCGATGTTCCGGGCTTCATCTGCCCGTTGATAACGAGCGTCATCGGGTCGTCCACTACCTGGGCGCCCTTTGGCATCGCGAGGCTCTTGCGGGATTTCTGCCCTGAATTGTCGATCGTCGCTTCGACTCGTCCGTTGCGGAATAGGGCTTGAACGGTTTGGCTTCGTCCGCCGCTCGTCATTTTGAAGTTCATCTTCAGCGGCGAGCCACCCGGCGTCGTCCAACTGGACGAGGTCATCTCGATTCTCATCGCGGTGCCGAGCAGGCCGGCATCCATAAGGGTGGTGCCATCGTTGCGGACGGCCACCTTGCCTCCGAAATGGGTTGGCGCGGAGGAGAACGACGAATAACCGATCTTGTTTCCTTGTAGAAACAGGCCGAGATAGGTGGTTTCCGCACGCGCCGCCGGGGCGGCCGCGAACAAAACGAGGAGAGGAATAGTTCTCATTGGGAGCATTGCTTACTTATAGATAACGGCTGGAATGACGAGACGCTTCCCGAGGTTGGGATGTTTACCACCGATTTACGTGCCTTGACACCGCACGTGTGGCGGAAGTACAGTCCCCTCGCCCCGAAATCGACCTAATCAGCCGATGAGCGTCGGCAGTTAACGTAAAACTAGGGGACGCGCCGCGGGTTCGGTGCGTCAGAGCAATAACGGATCATATGGCAAAGAAACTCGTCATCGTGGAATCGCCGGCAAAGGCGAGAACCATCGGCAGCTACCTTGGAAGCGACTATGAGGTGCAGGCCTCCATCGGTCACATCCGGGATTTGATGCCGAACGCCAAGGGGTTACCGGCCGAGCTGCGCAAAAAGTGGTGGTCGGATTACGCCGTCGACGTCGATAACGATTTCGAGCCGTTTTATGAGGTGCCGGCCGAAAAATTGGCGCAGGTGCGAAAGCTTCGCGAATCGATGAAGGGAAAAGACACCCTCGTACTCGCGACTGACGAAGATCGCGAAGGCGAGGCGATCAGTTGGCACCTGCTGGAAGTGCTCAAGCCCGGTAAGACGGTCAAGATCAAACGGATCGCCTTCCACGAGATCACGAAAGAAGCGATCCTTAGGGCGCTCGATCACCCTCGCGACGTGGACACTAACCTCGTGGAAGCGCAGGAGACACGCCGCATCCTCGACCGTCTCTACGGCTACACGCTCTCACCCGTCCTTTGGTCTCGCGTTACGAAGAATTTGAGCGCGGGCCGGGTTCAGTCGCCCGCGGTGAAGCTGATCGTCGAGCGGGAGATCCTGCGGCGGAACTTCCGCTCTGCCAGCTATTGGGATCTCGTCGCCCATTTGCGAAGCGACCAAACCGATTTTTCGGCCGAATTGAAGTCGATCGACGGCACCCGGGTGGCGAACGGGAGCGACTTCGACGACAACACCGGCGAGTTGAAGACGAGTCGTGGGCAGAAGGTGGTGCTTCTCGACGAGCCCAAGGCGAAAGCGTTGGCTGAGGGTTGCAAGGGAGCCAAACCATGGCGCGTAACCCGGGTCGAGGCGACGGAAGGGCAAGAGAAGCCCGCGCCGCCGTTCATGACGACCACCCTTCAGCAGGACGCGAACCGCAAGTTCGGCTTCAGCGCGGATCGGACGATGCGAATCGCCCAGACGCTCTACGAAGGCGTCGACCTGGGCGGCGAGCAGGTCGGCCTTATCACCTATATGCGGACCGACAGCCTTACCCTTAGCGGGGAGGCTCTCGGCCGCCTTCGGGATCTGATCGGCCAGGAGTATCCGGACTGTCTGCCCGACAAGCCGGTCCACTACACCAATAAGGTGAAGAACGCCCAAGAGGCGCACGAGGCGATCCGTCCGACCGACGTGAAGCGGCGTCCGCAACTGATCGGAAAGTTCCTGTCCGAGGACCAGTTAAAGCTGTACACACTCATCTGGCAGCGCACGGTGGCGTGTCAAATGAAGCCGGCGCGCGTGCTACGCACGGAAGCGGACATCACTTTGGAATCGCCTTCGCTGGCTCCGCACGCCAAGAGTTTGACCTTCCTCTCTACCGGCAAGCAGATCCTGTTCGAAGGGTTTCTGCGGGTCTACAGCGAGGGAAGGGACGATGACGCCGCCGACCCCAGAGAGCGCAAGCTGCCGCGGCTGAAGGAAGGCCTGGAGGTCGAATCGCTCGGCACCGACCCGATCGGACACTCGACCAAGCCGCCGGCCCGTTACACCGACGCGACGTTGATTAAGAAGCTGGAGGAACTCGGCATCGGCCGCCCCAGCACGTACGCCAGCATCATTGCGGTCATCGTGGATCGTGGATACGTTCGCAAGGCCGGCAAACAACTTATTCCGTCGTTCAAGGCGTTCCTCACGATGGAGGTTCTTCAAAAGAACTTCGAGGAGCTGATGGATCTTGGCTTCACGGCGCGAATGGACGAAGCGCTCGATGAGATCAGCGAGGGGAAGGCGAACAGTAAGAGCTATCTCAAGGATTTCTTCCTCGCGGAGGGTACCGGACTGAAGACGATCGTCGACGACCGCAAAAAAGAGATTCCTTACCCCGCCTTCCTAGTTGGGCAGTTGCCCGAGACCGGAGAGCAGGTGCTCGTTCGGAACGGCAAAGACGGAGCCCCATTCCTCCAGATCGGCGAAGAGGGGCAGAAGCGGTACGCGAATATCCCCGAGGATCTGGCTCCTGCCGATCTCACGATAGAGAAGGCGATCGAATTGCTGAACCAGAAGGCGGCGCCGGCCGAGTCGGTGGGATTCGATCCGACGACGGGTCGACGCCTTCTGTTGAAGAATCGTCAAGGGTTCTATCTGGAAGTCGAACGAACGCCGGAAGAGATCGAGAATAAGGTGAAGCCGACGTGGATTTCGGTGCCGCCCGGCGTCGACCCTCGCCAGCTTTCGCAGGAGGAGCTGAACTTCTTCTGTAACCTTCCGAAGGAGATCGGCAAGCATCCGGAGACGAATCAGCCGATCTTATTTAAGGTGGGCAAATTCGGGGCATACATCGAGAGCGGGGAAGAGCGCCGCACGGTGGCGGACTGGCGTGCCGCGCTGACGATGACGGTTCCCGAGGCAGCGGAGATTCTGAGCCAGCCAAAATTCCGGACCGCGCGAGCGGCCCCCTCTGCGTTGAAAGAGTTCGGCGAGTTGGCCGGAGCGGCGGGTCCGGTGAAGGTGCTGAGCGGCCGTTTCGGCCCGTACGTGACCGACGGCGAGACGAACGCGACCCTCCCCCGAGGGACCGACCCCGCCGCCCTGAGCCAAGAGCAAGCTCTCGAGCTCCTGGCTCGAAAGCGAGAGGCTGGCCCTTCCGTTCGAAAGCCGATCAAGAAGAAAGCTCCGGCGAAGAAGAGCGCTGCGAAGCCGAAGGCTGCCGCGAAGGCGAAGAAGTAGCATCGGCTCCCAGCCGCCTTTTGATCCCTCCCGACGCGTCGTCGGGCAGGGTCCCGCGTCTGCGGGGCTTCCCTTCTGAAAAGGAAGCCGTTGCATGGTAGCGGGGTGCCTAACGATCGAAGGTGCGTCCAAACGCAGATCCTGAACCGGCGCTGCAAGCGCGATATCTCAAAGCGAAGAGGGTGAAGCGCAGCGGAACCCTGGTAAAGGGGCCGACAAGCCTCCGAGCCCTGAAAGCGGCGATATCACCTTAACAATATCAGGAGCCCTCGCGCTCGCCGAATAGCATGCAATACGCTCCAAGACGCTAGGGGATTGCCCGACCGATGGTCGGACCCTGCCCGACGGCGCGTCGGGAGGGATCGCCGACAACGAGGCTTTATCCGGCTCGGTTGTGGAGTATTGGCGCTCTTGTTACCAGGGCTTCGCCCTTCGCTCTAGGAAGTCGCGCTTTCAGCGCTGCTTCCAATGGATGACAGCTTCGGCATGTTCACGCTGATAACGCCTAACTCAGCCGTAGACCCAGCTCCGCCCACTGCTGGGCGTCTACGGTGCTGGGGGCGTCCATTAGCGGGTCGTAGCCGTTGGCTACTTTCGGAAAGGCCATGACTTCGCGGATGTTCTCCGTATCGGTCAGGAGCATTGCGAAACGGTCGAATCCCCAGGCGATGCCGCCGTGCGGGGGGGCACCGAAGGAGAACGCTTCGAGGATGTGGCCGAAACGGTCCTGCTGGGTTCTTTCGTCGATGCCGAGCATTGAGAAGATCCGCGCTTGGATATCCGAGCGGTGGATCCGGATCGATCCGCCTGCCGCCTCGGTTCCGTTGCATACCATGTCGTACGCCTCGGCACGAATCCGGGCGGGATCGGTCTCCAGGTGCACGAGGTCTTCCTCTCGCGGCATCGTGAATGGGTGGTGCATCGACGACCAGCGGTTACCGTCGGCGTCCCACTCGACGAGCGGGAAGTCGAGCACCCAGATGTATTTGAGGATGCGCGGGTCTCGCAGCCCCAGCCGATCGCCGATCTCCAGACGAAGCCGGTACAGCACGTTGTTCGTCGCCGCGTATTCGTCGGCGACGAACAAGAGGAGGTCTCCGTCTTCGGCTCGGGTTAGCTTTCGCAGCTCGACCGCCATCTCCGGCGTGACGAACTTGGCGAGAGAGCCGCGAAGGGTTTCCTCGACCATCACCGTTCCGAGCCCCTTAGCTCCGAACTCTTTCGCAAACTCTTCGAGCGCTCCGACTTCCTTTCGGGAGAGCTTCGCTCCGGCGGGATAGCGGACGCCGCGAATAAAGCCACCCGACTCGATGACGTTCTTGAAAACGGCAAACTCGGTATCGCGGAAGAGCTCGGTGGCATCGAAGAGCTGCAAACCGAAACGCATGTCGGGTTTGTCGCAGCCATACAGGTGCATCGCCTCGTCGTAGGTAATCCGGTCGAATGCCCCTACCGGCTCCTTGTCCAGCTCGAACTCTTCGATGAGGCCATTGATTACGGACCGGGTCATTCCCTCCGCAACCTGGAGCACGTCCTCC
Source organism: Fimbriimonas ginsengisoli Gsoil 348 (assembly GCF_000724625.1). Classification (GTDB taxonomy): domain Bacteria; phylum Armatimonadota; class Fimbriimonadia; order Fimbriimonadales; family Fimbriimonadaceae; genus Fimbriimonas; species Fimbriimonas ginsengisoli. The sequence continues at coordinate 3,697,681 of NZ_CP007139.1, forward strand.
TGGCGAATGAACGACATTTCGAGGTCGATCTGGGTGAACTCCGGTTGGCGGTCCGCGCGCGACGATTCGTCGCGGAAGCAACGCGCCATCTGGTAGTACCGCTCGACGCCGGAGACCATCAGGAGCTGCTTGTACTGCTGCGGGCTCTGGGGGAGGGCGTACCACTTGCCGGGCTCGTTTCGGAACGGCACCAGGTAATCGCGAGCGCCTTCCGGCGTGCTCTTGGTGATGATCGGAGTCTCGATTTCGAGAAACCCTTCTTTGTCGAGGTAAGCCCGCGACATCCGCATCGCGGCGGCGCGCAGGGCGAGGCGGCGGTACATCGAGGGGCGGCGCAGGTCGAGGTATCGATGCTTGACGCGCAACTCCTCGTTCACGCTTTGCATCTGGTCTTCATCGCTCACCGGGAACGGCAACGGCTTGGCGGGGCCGAGGATGCTGTAACTGGTGACGATCACTTCGATGTCGCCGGTCGACATGCGGGGGTTTTTTGTGCCTTCGGCTCGCTCGCGAACTTCGCCGGTAACGCTCAGGCAGCTCTCGCTACGGATCTCGTTTCGATTGGGAAATAGATTCGGATCAAGCGTAAGTTGAACGAGACCGGTACGGTCCCGCAGATCGACGAAAAGCACGCCGCCCAGGTCTCTGACCCGGTGCGCCCATCCGTTGAGGCTAACCTGTTCTCCTGCGTGCGCGGCTCGAAGCTCGCCACACGTCTTTGTACGCTGAACGAATCCCATAGGAACCTGAGAGGATACCTGCGGGGCCCGTCGAGCGGACGGAAGCATTCCCAGATGCCCCTCAGTTTTTGTACAGTTTTGTACACTGGTTGGGGTGTACAAAAACGAGGCTCCGGGCGACCGTATGTTCGCCTCATGGGCGGGCCGCCCATGGATACACACGGGCGCGCCGCGCGTGTCACTTTCCGATGGTTAGGCGAATTACTGGGGTTTGCCTATGAAACGAAGGAAGTCTTCACTCAGCGTTCGGCGGAGGGAAGCGAAATGCCGGCGAAAATTGTTACGTACCTTTTGAAGCGCCATTTGCTTCATGAGGATATTGAGATGAAGATTCAAACCATTTTCGTTGCTGTCGCTGTTTCCGCTCTCACCGTTTCCGGGTTCGCCCAGGGATCCAAGATGAAGGCGCACGCGACCAAGCCCGCGGTGACCAAGGCTAAGGCGAAGACCAAGGCCAAGGCGGCCGTCAAGAAGGTAGCCGCCAAGGCAGCCCCGGCCAAGGCGAAGGCGGCCAAGACGGTTGCCACCAAGAAGAAGAAGTAAAGGTCACCCTTTACGAACAGAAAAGCCCCCAAGCGTCGGGGGCTTTTTGCGTCTCCTCTAACCAACGCGGCTAAGCGTGAGCGAGGGCGACGATCATCTTTGCGGCTTCCTGGACGGTAGCGGCGGCTTGAACCTTGCTTCCTTCGAGGATCTTGCGTCCTTCTTCGACGGCGGTTCCTTCGATTCGGGCGACGATCGGGATGTTGACCTCGATCTGGTCGAGCGCAGCGAGAACCCCCTTGGCAACTTCGTCCACACGGGTGATTCCGCCGAAGATGTTGATGAAGAGCCCTTTGACCTTGGTGTCCATGAGGATGATTTCGACGCAGTTCCGGACCCGGTCTGCCTGCGCGCCGCCACCGACGTCGAGGAAATTGGCTGGCCTGCCGCCCGCGGCGTTAATTTCGTCGAGCGACTGCATGACGAGGCCGGCGCCGTTCCCCATGATGCCGATGTCGCCTCCCAGGCTGACGTAGGCAATCCCACGCTTTTGGGCTTCGGCTTCGATGGGATCGTCCGCGCTATCTGCGCTGGTCGCCGCGTACTGCTTGTGACGGAAGAGAGCGTTTTCGTCGATCGAGACCTTGGCATCGGCGGCGATCAGCTTGTTATCGGGCGTCAACGCGCACGGGTTGATCTCGATCATGTCGGCGTCGGCTTCGACGTAGGCTTTCGCCAGTGCCTTGATCATCGCGACCATCTGGCCTTGCGCGGCGCGCGGAATCTTGGCGTCCTTGACGGCCTTCCGCAGCTCGAAGTCGCAGAGTCCCCAGGCGGGGTCGATCGGGATACGGACGATCGCCTCCGGCTTTTCGACGGCGACGTCCTCGATTTCCATGCCTCCTTCGGCGGAGATCATGACGATGTTCTTTTGGATGTTCCGGTCGAGCAGCACCGCGACGTAGAATTCCTGCGCGATGTCGATCGTCTCGGCGACGAGCACCTTGTCGACGACCATGCCGGTGGGGTTCTGATTGGAAATCAGTCTCGTACCGATGAGGTCTTTCGCGAAGTTGCCCGCATCGGCGGCGTTGGTGAACAGCTTCACGCCGCCAGCCTTTCCACGGCCGCCCATTAGGACTTGGGCTTTGACGACGACGTTTCCGCCCAGCCGCTCGGCGATCGATCTCGCCTCCGCCGGATCGGTGGTGACATCTCCCGCGGGCACCGGCACCCCATATTTTGAGAGCAGTTCCTTCGACTGGTACTCGTGAAGCTTCATGGACGTTAGGTTACTTGCCGACGGCCTTGGCTTGCTGGTAGTGAGTTCGGGGGTTACGGTTTTTCGTAAGGGGATGTCGCCGCTTTCAGGGCTCGGAGGGTTGGTCGGCCTCGCTACCAGGGCTCCGCTCCGCTGCGCCCTTCGCTTTGAGACATCGCCCCCTTGGGGCTGGCCCAGGGCTTGCCTTTGGGCGCACCGTTGACGATTAGCCGTCCCGATTTGTGAAGCATCCAATGCGACGGATTCTTTGGCGCGAAAGGATTCTCTCTAAGGGATCCTTCGTTCTCGTGTCTCCAATCCGGGGGCTAATTTCCGAAGATCCGGGCTCAAGGAGGGCGGGAGTCAGACAATGGCTGCTTGGAAAAGCCAAAAACAAGACTCCCCACCTGGCGGCGAGCCAGGTGGGGAGTCGAGATGGTCGTTGGGCGGGGACTAGGGATTGACCGAGGCCTTGATCTTTACGACGTCGAGCGTTAGCTTGAACGGCATGAGACCTCGGCTAGAGGAGGATCGGAATCCGCGGATGATCGCGTTGACCGTCGTTCCGCTCACATAGGAGGAGAGCTTGGTCAGCGGGAACTCGAACGTCTGCGAAGCGCCGGTCGCCGAGAATGCTTTGACCAGGTCGTAGGCTCCCGTGTTGAAGTTCCGGAGGTAGACCTGAAGGGTCACGCCTTGGAGCGTCGAGCCCTCGATAAGCATGGACGAGCTGCGAACCTTCGCCGGATCGGCGGTGAACAGCAGACCGGTGGTAAGCGCCGCGACGGTGCCCACGTTTGGCTGGTTGGTGCTGCTCAGCGTAACCGTGTTGACGTCGGCTTTAGCGAGGGCAGCGGGCGAACCGGTGAGGTTGGTTCCCTGGTTGGCGTAGACGCCGATGGTCTTGACGTTGAACTCAGACTCGACCGGCTTGATGATCGCGCTTAGCGCCTTGAAGGCGTTGATGCGGCCCTTGGCGATCCACGTTCCGATGTTGTCGGTGTTGGCTTCCAGGATCTTTCGCAGGTCGGCTCCGCTCGTGTTCGGGCCGTACGACTTCATCAATCCGACCAGACCGGCCACCAGCGGACAGGCCATCGAGGTGCCGCTCTCCAGGCCATATTTGTTGCCGGGAAGCGAGCTCAGGATGTCGACACCGGGCGCGGCCACATCGACCCAGTCGGCGCCGAAGTTGCTGAAATCGGCCTTCTTGTCGTTTTGGTCGCTTGCGCCGACGCCGATGGCGTTCTCGTAAGCGCCGGGGTACGACTTGGAATTGGTGTTCGAGTTACCGGCGGCGGCGACGACCACGATGCCCTTATTCCAGGCGGCGTCGATCGCGTCGTGCTCCGGCTGAGAATCGGGGCCGCCGATGCTCATCGAAATAACGTCGACGCCGCGATCGGTCGCGTCGACGATCGCCTTGGCAATTCCGTCGACCGAGCCGCTACCGTTGGCGCCTAGCACCTTCTCGGCGAGGATGGTGCAGTTGAAGCCGATGCCGGCCACGCCGACTCCGTTGTTCGTTTTGGCGGCGGCGATGCCCGAGCAGTGGGTGCCGTGCCCGTTGTCGTCCATCGGATCGTCGTCGTTGTTGACAAAGTCCTTGCCTTTGATGACCTTGCCGGCGAGATCCTCGTGGTTGTAATCGACGCCAGTGTCGATGATGGCGATCTTGACGGAGGACGAGCCGAAGCTCAGATCCCATGCCGCGGGCGAATTGATGCGCGGGTGGGCGTACTGCTTGTTGTACTGAGGATCGTTCGGGGTGAAGGTCGCGTAGGCGATGTAGTTCGGCTCGGCGTACTGGACGCCGGGAAGGGCGCGGTAGTACTTCATCGCCGCTTCCACCGAAAGACTCTTCGGCAACTGAACGACTTGATAGCCGAGGCGGGCATTTTCGCTGGAGACGCTGGCCGCGATGGCGGCGTGAGCGACGCCACGGGCCGAGAGCGAGTCGGCCTTAAACTTGACAAGGATTTGGCCGGGTACGTACGCGGCCGTGCCGGCGGAGGCGATGCCCGCGAGGGTCGCACCTAAAGCTACGGTTAGACAAAATCGAGTTCTACTCATTCGGTTTCGAAACCTCCCGGGGAGCTCCGCTCCTGCCGGCAATCGTCGATAAATATACAAGGGATTGAGGAACCGGAGGCGCAAAAACTCCTGGTCTCGGTTGATGACGTAACGGCGCCGTCTTTTCGTTGCCGAGCCTTGGGGGGAATCAAGTAGATTTGCTGGTATTGCGTGTACGTGAGCAAATTCCCGGCAGGTGCAGGACTTCGGGTTTGGATTGTGCCGCCCGGATTTTCTTGCGGTTCTTTGAGTACAGCGGGCGGCACGCGTAGGTGCCGGCTACACGGCTTCGGCGTAGCGTCGGCGCCTCGCCGATGATCTTGTCGTACCGAAGGTACACCAAGCGCAGGTACGAGCCAACCTGCGGCTACACGTCCTTCGGACGTAGGGGAAGCCGGTCTGGAGACCCGCGGTCCGTATGAGCTGGCTTCGCATGGCGATTTATCGTTGGGTGTGCGCCGCGTGGAGAAATAATTGCCGTGGGGTTCGATGCAGCGCTTGGACGTGCGGTTTCGTATTGCCAGTGGCGTTTTGAACGCTTGGATCTTTAATGTTGCCCAACCTTTTTGTGTTGCTGACCTGGAAGTCCCCTAAGACCGTAGTCGAAGGGGCAAAGCTCCAACTTGTGTCTCCGGCTGCGTATTGTCCGGACTACATCCGGATCCCGTATCCGGGAGGGGACGTTCCGCCCGCGAAAGGGGCGTGCGTCGATGTCGTTATCCGTGCGCTACGTTATGTAGCGCGCGATCTGCAGGTTTTGATTCACGACGATATGGCGCGGCGCGGGCGGCATTATCCTCGGGTGGAGGCCCACCGCGACACGAACATCGATCACCGGCGGGTACCCAATCAGATCTATTTCTTCTCCAAGTACGGGAGGCCGGTTTCCACCTCGACGGAGCCGAGGTTCCTTGCCGGCTGGCGACCCGGCGATCTCGTTTATTGGAAGCTGCCGAACGGCCTCGACCATTGCGGGGTTATTTCGGATCGGATCGGACCGAGGGGGCGCCCGCTGGTCATTCACAATCTCGCCCAAACCGTCGAAGAGGACGTGCTAGATCGGTGGCGAATCACGGCCCACTTCCGTTACCCTGTCGTCGCAAGTCACCCAAACAACGCTCCCCGCTACTGAAATTCTAATGAGAACTGTTGCATTGACCGCCACGCTTCTGCTGGCGGCTTCGTCGTTCGCCCAAACCGGCACGACCGTCCACATGACGATCTTGTTTAACGGCACTCCCTCGGGGGAGAACACTTATACCAAGCGGGCGGACGGTGGGTTTTCGACCGTGACCTCCCTTGCCGTCGGTTCGGCGAAGATCGCGAGCAAGATCGAAGGGCAGTTCGTCGGCGACAAGTTGATGAGCTACGTTGTGGACCTCGTTCAGGGGCCTACCAAGGTGAAAATCTCCGTAAAGGACGGCAAGATGACCGCCATTCCTCCCAATGGAAAGGAAGTGACCGCGCCTTACTCGCCGCCGGCGGTTTACTTCGGCAACCTTCACCCTCAACTCACCGCGTCGCTTCTGAAAGCGGCCGACTTCGATAAGAAGGAAACCCAATCGATCACCGCTTTCCTCGTGGATTCCGGCGGTCCCTTGACCCCGAAAGTGACTCCCCTTCAAGAGCGGACTTTTCCGAACGGTAAGGTCCGGTTCTTTCGAGTCGAGTTCGGAATGGCGACGGCGGAGTTCGGCATGAGCTCCGACGGCACGGTGGTGGGGATGGACGTTCCCGGGCAGAAGCTACGGATGGTCGCCGACGGCTGGAGCGGAATCTACACCGACCCGTTTGCCACGTACCCCGAGCTCAGCGCACCGACCTACAAGGTACGCCACCTGCCGACTCAGCGGATGAAGACCCGGGACGGAGTCGAGCTGGTACAGGAGGTTTATGTCCCGGAAGGGGAGGGGCGGTTCCCGGTCGTCTTCGAGCGGACGCCTTATGACCGTGCGACCCCGGCAGCCGGGGCCGACTTCTACGTCCGGCGAGGTTATGCCTATGTGGCCCAAGATTGCCGAGGAAGGACCGACAGCGGCGGCGAATGGGACCCGTTCGTCCACGAGCTGAAGGACGGGTACGACGCGCTCGACTGGATCGCCAAGCAGCCGTGGTGCGATGGCAACATCGGAATGATCGGCGGAAGCTACGATGGGTTCGTTCAGTGGGCGGCGGCGGCATCCCACCATCCGGCGCTGAAGTGCATCGTGCCCCAGGTTTCACCTCCGCTCGACGCGATGCACAACCTGCCGTACGACAACGGCATCTTCTTCCTGTATGGCGACATCTGGTGGGGGAAGATTGTGCGGAACAAGAACTCCGACATGTCGACCGTGCTTGCCTCGCTGCCGAATCCGAACGGTTTCAAGACGCTTCCGCTTTCCAAGGCCGACGACGCGACGCTCGGATACGACGTGCCTTTCTTCGATAAGTGGCTCGAGCGCACGTCGCTCAAAGATTGGGACGGCTGGAATTTCTACGGCGAGCTGAAGGACGTGAAGATTCCAGCGCTGCACATCTCCGGATGGTGGGATGGAGACGAAATCGGGACGAACATGAACTGGGAGGCGATGCGAAAGCTTGGCCGGAAGAACCAGTGGCTGATCTATGGTCCTTGGACTCACTTCTTCAATTCTTCGACCAAGCTGGGCGATACCGACTACGGGGACTCGGCGATGATCGATCTCGACACGCTCTACATCCGCTGGTTCGATACCTGGCTCAAGCACAAGGACGTCGGAATCGACAAGATCCCGAAGGTCCAGGCATTCGTAACCGGCGCCAATCATTGGGTGAAGCTTCCGGACTGGCCGAGTCCGGCCGCATCGGTAAGAACCTTATTCCTGAGCTCGGAAGGTCCGGCCAATGGCCTTCATGGCAAGGGGCGGCTTCTCGCCAAGCCGGCGGCGCACCAAAAGCCCACCGAGTACACGTACGACCCGTCGGTCGCGGTGATTCCGCCCGCGATCATGAAGGTCGACCCCTCCAAGGCGAGTACCAAGCTGGATCGCAGCGATGGGAAAGATCTGGTGAGCTTCTATAGCGACCCGATGGTCCGAGCGACGGCGATCACGGGGCCGTTTGAAGTCGAGCTGCGCTTTAAGACATCGGCGCGGGACACGGACTTCATCGTTGCGCTCCTGGATGTGGACGAGAAAGGGGTTCTGCGGGTGATCGGACAAAGCGGCAAGCTGCGAGCGTCGTACATCGGCGGTTTCGACCGCCCCCGTCCGCTGACTCCGGGCCGCACCTATTTCGCCAAGATCAAGCCTTGGGATACCGCTCACGAATTTAAGCCGGGACACCGGTTCGGCCTAATGATCGCCCCCACCGGCTTCCCGATGTTCTCGCGAAACCTAGGTACCGGCGAGCCAATTAAGGACGCGACCCGGATGGTGAAGCAGCACAACACGTTGTTCCACGACTCGGTCAATCCGAGCATTATCCGGTTCCGAGTTTTGTGGGAGTGACGAAATTTGTGGCCTGAGCAGTGGGGCACCCTCATCGAGGAGATGAGGTTAACGGTTCTGAATCTTTTTCTCACGATGCGCGTTAATGAAAGTGGGATACCGTAGCCCATGATTAACCCGGCTGACAACGAAGGAAAGGTTGCCTTGGGCGGGTTGACAGCCACCGGTTTCCGCGGGCTTCTTCGGAGGATCGTGCCGTTTTCATTGCGGGTTGCGGTGGCCCGTGGACGCAGCATGGGAGTGTGGCGGAGGGAAGCGGAGCAGTTCCGGTTTCCGAAGTCAGAAGCCAGCGAATCTCTCTGGTTGGTTGCCGAGCATCGGTCGCCCTTGCGGAGGGCCGGCACGACGTACGCCGAGGAGCTTCAGCGAGGCAAAGAAACGAACGTGGGGCTGGCCGCTCAGTTAGTGGACGGGCTCACCATTCCGTCTGGAGCCGTCTTCTCTTACCACCACGCCGTCGGGATGCCCAGCCGGCGGCGTGGATTCGTGAAGGGGGCCGAGCTCCAAGACGGGTCGTTAAAGCCGGGCATAGGAGGAGGGTGCTGCCAGGTCTCGAATCTTCTCTACGTTTTGGCGCTCCTGTCGGGCGCGGAGATCGTGGAACGTCATCGGCATGGGTTCGACCTGTTTCCAGACTCCGGCCGCACCGTCCCTTTCGGATGTGGAGCTACCGTGTTCTTTCCCATGAGGGATCTCCGTTTTCGCAACATGCTCGACCAGCCGATCCGCCTTGGTATGACGATCGAGGACGGCCATCTCGTCGGCCGGGTCCAAACCGTCACACCGCTCGCAAAGCGGTTCGAGATCTTTGAAATGGAGACGGAGATGCGCCGAGAGGGGGAAGTTTGGATACGCGAGAATCGCGTGGGTCGCCGGGCGTGGGACGCCGAACGCCTTGTGTCGACGGAAGAGGTGGCGCATAACGTCGCCAAGTGCCTGTACGAGCCGACGACCGGTGTAGAGGCTGCACAATGCGAGCGATAGTCAAAGGCACGATTCAGGCGGCGTTTGGCCGCCTGCCAGGTGGGCCGCACCTTTACCGGCAGCTTACGAGGGGACGAATGGGGACGCAGGGCTCCCACATCGACAAGCTGTCGCGCGCTTGGCCAGGTTACGTAGAGACGTGGACGCGGCACGGGATTGAGCTCGAAGGGAAACAGATTTGGATGCACGACGGTGGCTGGACGCCCTATCCGTTCGTGCTGATGTACCTGCTGACCGGACGCGGGGGCGTGGTGACGATGTGGGATGGGGAATTGGAAGAGCAGTACTCGGGGAAAGCGATCGAGTTCGGCTTGCGCCAAAAATTTGGGTCGTTGCACGTGCCGGAGGAGCGATACGAAAAGCTGCGGTCGCTTCAGGGGGCCGGCTCCGCCCGCCTGGTGGAGGGGCTCGGCGGTGAGTGGCGGAAAACCGGCCGGGTCCTTCCTTCCCTCGAATTCGGTTCAGCGGATCTTCTCCTCACCGGAGGAGTCCTCGAACACTTTCGCCCCAATGAGCTGAACGACTTTCTGGCTCACTCGCGAACGGTTCTGCGGCCGGGAGGATGGATGTCGAGCGTGTTCGACCTACGCGACCACCTGTTTCACGCGGATAAGCGCCTGCCGTTCTTGAACCATCTCCGGTTCTCGGATCCGGCCTATAACCTTCTTTTCGGGCACCGGCTCGGCTACCACAACCGCATGCTTCCGGCGCAGATACGTCTTGCTATCGAGCGGGTCGGATTCGAAGTGGTGGAAATGCGACGACGCATCCTGCCCGCGGAAAAGTACGCCGAGAGACCGGAGGAGTTCCAAACCGCCCTCGTGGGGTTGGACCGCTCGCGCCTTGCTCTGAAGTTTCGCCAGGCCACGGAGGAAGACCTCCGGACGGTTGCCGTGCATTTCATTTGCCGATCTAGGTGACGGTTCTTGGTACTTGGGGGGAATGTCAGGCCCCAACATCGCACGGCGGAGGAGAGGGCTAGGGCTGCTTACATTACGGCTTAGATAAGACGTTGAAAAGGCCGTGCCCCTGCTGGGACACGGCCTTTTGCGTTAGCTAAGCAGGACTACCAGCCTTGGCGGTAGTAGCTTGTGCCGAACTCTCGGATGACGTAGTCTCGGCGCTCGCGCTGAAGGTAGTAGGTGTGCCACACGGTCTGGCGCTGGTTCCACGGGTCGATGAACTCGTGGCGGGCGAGGACGCGGGCGTTGCCGTTGCGGTCTCGCTGCACGTCGACAATTTGGTATCGAACGGTGTTAACGTTCTCCATACCGTCTTGGTACAGGTCGTAGAAGTCGTCCGCGCCAAGCGAGTAGCTGTAGTTACCCTCGGTGTAGATGTTCACCGAACCGCGGCGGGGGACGAGCCTATCCAGGGAGCGACGGCTGCCGTTCTGGAAGACGTCCACGATATCTTCGATCGCGTAGTCCAGGTCCTCATACCGGGCATTCCGGTCGTACTGATCGATCGGACGCCAGTCGTAATTGTCTCCGGACCAGTTGCTGGTCGGATAGACGTTGACAATGGTGACCCGCGAGTAGTTGAGGTAAGGCGGGCAGGAGACGTAGTAGTACCACGGCGAAGTTACGCACCGGTCGAAGCGGAACGGATCGAACGCGTAGTAGGGGTAGCAGAACCAGTCGTCTTGCCAGTCACGCCGATAGTGGTAGTAGCCATATCGGTAGCCGCCGCGGACGATGCCGACGCCGCGCTCGTTTTGGCCGACGCGTCGCTGGAGCTGTCCATTGTTGATGATGACCGGGGCGCGGTCGATACGCACTGGGCCGGACCGGCCGTGGATGTAGGCGTTGTCGTTGGTGCCGTACTGGACCCGGCCGCTGCGCGAATCGTGCCGTCGGCGCGTGCCGCCGTCTTGGTCGCCGCTAATGACGATTCCGCCACCGCCTTGGTCGCCACCACTGCGGGTTCCGCCACCGCCTCCGCTAAATATGGGGCCACCGCCGCCTTGGCTTCCGCCGCCGTAGCCGCCGCCAGAGTCTCCGCCGCTGCGGGAGCCTCCCCGGCTGCCGCCGCGATCCTCACGCTGACCGCCACCAGAATTGCTGCTTCCGCCGCCGGAATTGCTGCTCCCGCCTCCGGACGAGTGGCCGCCGCCACTTCCGCTGCCCCCGCCGCGAGAACCGCCGCCGCCCCCCGAGCTGCTGCCGCCACCACCGCTGCCGCCGCGCTTGCCGATGGGACCCGACTGCGGCATCGCGAGGGCCGTGAGCAACGCAAGCGTCGCGGTCGCGCTAATGATCTTCCAATAGCTTCTTGTCATCTAAATTGAGCCTCTACTTTCCCTGGACGTTGAACCGTCCCCGTTCGTTACGGCAATTCTACGACCAATAGGTCCTCAAGATGCCAAACTGTGATCGATGTCTCAACGACGCATCGCGATTATCCGAGGGGACGGGATCGGCCCCGAGATTATGGACGCGACCCTCACCATTCTCGAAGCCGGCGGCTTCACCGCCGACTACGTGAACCTCGAAGCCGGTTTGAGCGCAGTGGAGAAGGGGCTCCCGGCGATGCCTCCCGAGACGGTCGAGGCGATCCGCGAGATTGGCATCGCCCTCAAGAGTCCTACGACGACTCCGGTCGGGGGTGGACATGTCTCCGCGAATGTGGCGCTCCGAAAGGCGCTAGATTTGTTTGCCAACGTCCGCCCGACCCGCTCGATTCCGGGCGTAAAGGGACCTTTCGAGGACTTCAAGATCGACCTGATCATCGTTCGGGAGAACACCGAAGACCTGTACGCCGGTATCGAGTTCCAGCCCCACCCGGACATGGCGCAGGCGGTCAAGGTGATCACTCGTCCCGGAAGCAACCGGCTGCACCGTTACGCCTTCGACATGGTTCGAAAGCAGGGGCGTAAGAAGCTGGCGGCCGTCCACAAGGCGAACATCATGAAGCTCACCGACGGGATGTTCCTCGAAGAGTTCTACAAGGTCGCCAAGGAATACCCGGACATCCACGCCGAGGACATCATCGTCGACAATTGCTGCATGCAGCTCGTGACCCACCCCGAGCGATTCGACGCCATCGTCACCGAGAACCTCTACGGCGACATCGTCAGCGACCTGTGCGCTGGCCTCGTAGGCGGGCTAGGACTTGCTGCGGGGGCGAACATTGGAGAGAAATGCGCGGTGTTCGAGGCGGTCCACGGTTCGGCTCCCGACATTGCCGGAAAGGGAATCGCGAACCCGACGGCCCTCCTTTTCAGCGCGCTTATGATGCTGCGCCACATCGGCGAGAACGACACCGCCAAGCGGATCGGACGCGCGGTTCTGAAGGTTGCCGGAGAGGGGAAGCATGTGACCCGCGATTTGGGCGGGACGGCAGGGACTGCCGAGTACACGGACGCGATCATCGCAGCGCTGTAAATGTAAAGCTTAGCTCATGTATGTTATGTATTGTATGATGTACATATGGAAAGCGGAGCAGATAAAATTAGAAGGGCCGCGGGCTCGTACATCGAGCTGGCCCGGCGTCTTGGAGAGGAGCGCGTAAAGATTCGTGCGGGCGATATCGTTCGCGAGCTGCGGCTAGAAAATCGTACGCCTAGCGTCTGCTCAGCCCTTTCCTCGGTTAAGTTTCAGCAACAGTATGGGGTTCGACTGGAGGAAAGGGAGGGCCCGTCCCAAAGCACTTCGACACAGTTCACGTACAGCATTCTAAGCGGGCGGACGCCGAAATCATCATTCGAATCGCTTCTGGGAGCGGGAGAAGAAGCATACGAAAAGGTTGGCGGAGCCGACGCTTGGCACCGTGAAATGCGTGAGAGCTTCGATCGCTGATGAGCCGTATCTACTGGGACACGATGCTCTTTGCCTATTGGCTGGAGAAGCATCCGCAATACGGATCGCGAGTCGATCGAATCGTGGAGCGAATGGCCGAACGGGGTGACACGCTGGTTACCAGCGTGATCGCTCTGGGTGAGCTGCTCGTACTCCCTCGAAAGCTCGGCGATGCCGGAATGGAGGGCAGAATCGAATCGTTCTTTCGAAGCCCTTCAGTTCAAGTTCTGCCTTTCGACTATCAGCAGACTCATCGTTTCGCCGATGTCCGAGCCCAGTACAAAATAAAGTCCGCAGATGCGATGCACCTTGCCACTGCTTCGACGGCCGGGGTGGACTTGTTTCTGACCAACGATTTGGCGCTAAAAAGGCTGGTCGTCCAAGGTATTGCATTCATCGACGGCATCGATACGACGGTGTTGGATTCCTGAGCTAGTGATGGGGATGCTCCGGTAGCATAGGCAGCGTCAATGCTGGCTGCACCGCTTCTCGCCTCTCTACTCGCCACTCAGATTCGACCGCCGGCGGTGCCGCTGGTCGCTTGCGATCCTTACTTCAGCATCTGGTCCCGGGCCAATCGCTTAACGGACGTTCCGACCACCCACTGGACCGGCGCGACTCACGCGCTGACGAGCATGATCCGCATCGACGGGCGGGCTTACCGGATCATGGGTACCAGTCCGGACGTGCCGGCTTTGGATCAGCGGAGCGTTCAGGTACTGCCCACGCGATCGATCTATAAGTTTCAGGGGCGAGGCGTCGCCGTTGCTCTGACCTTTATGACCCCGGCGCTGCCCGACGATCTAAGCGTGTTGTCCCGGCCGGTGACTTATCTAACTTGGGATGTCCGGTCGGTGGACCGAAAACGGCACAAGGTTCAGCTTTACTTCGACGCGGCTCCCGAGATCGCCATTGACCAGCCTGGGCAAAAATGGGCGGCGAGCGTGGTCAAGATTCCTGGCCTGGCGGCGGGGAAGGTTGGCGCCGTGGATCAGCACATATTAGGGAAAACGGGTGACGACCGGAGGATCGACTGGGGTTACCTCTATACGGCCACGCCTACGGTTCCCGATCTTCAGATGGCGCTCACCGTGGACTCGGCAGGGGCGTTCGCTCAGAGCGGTAAGCGGGTGGTCCCGGGCGGCTCCCGATCGCTGCAGCCGAGGCCGGCCGCGTTCACTTTCGACCTGGGGGCGGTGTCCGCCGCGCCCAAGTCTCGGTGGGTGGTGCTCGCCTATGACGATCTGTACAGCATCCAGTATTTCCATCAGAACCTCCGCCCGTTCTGGCGGCGCAATGGGATGGACGCGGCGAAGCTGCTGACGACATCGGCTAAGGAATACGGCAGCCTAAAAGCGCGTTGCGAGCGGTTCGACGGCGAGCTGATGGCCGACCTGCGTAAGGCTGGGGGCGAGAAGTACGCCTTGATGGGGGCGCTCGCTTACCGCCAGTGTCTGGCGGGCAATAAGATCGCCGCGGACGCGAATGGGCAGCCGCTTCTCTTTCCCAAGGAGAACACCAGCAACGGGTGTATCGGGACAGTCGACGTGATCTTCCCGATGGCGCCGCAGTTTCTTCTGTTCGGTCCGGCGCTGACGAAGGCGATGGTGGTGTCGAACCTCGACTACGCCAGCTCGCCCCGCTGGAAGTGGCCGTTCGCTCCCCATGACCTGGGCACCTATCCGAAGGCGAATGGGCAGGTTTATGGAGGCGGAGAGCGGACGGAGGACGACCAGATGCCGGTTGAGGAAACCGGCAATATGCTGATCCTTGTAGCCGCCCTTGCCAAGATGGAGGGGAACGCGAGTTTCGCCGCTAAGTATTGGCCGACGCTGACTCGCTGGGCCGAGTACCTGCGGGCGAAGGGGTTCGATCCGGAGAATCAGCTCAGCACCGACGACTTCATGGGCCACCTCGCCCACAACACCAACCTGTCGGTGAAAGCGACCCTCGGCCTCGCTTCCTATGGGTATCTCTGCGACGTGCGGTCGAAGGAGCGGGGGCACGGCGGATTGAGGAAGAAGGGGGCGGAGTATCGCGGGCTAGCCCAGTCGTTCGCCACGCGCTGGGTTCGGGAGGCGAACGATGGCGACCACTTCCGGCTCGCTTTCGACAAGCCGGGTAGCTGGAGCCAGAAGTACAACCTGGTTTGGGACCGGATTCTCGGCTTCAATCTATTTCCGGCGGCCGCGATTCGGAAGGAGGTCGCCTTCTACCGTAAGATCGCAAATCCATACGGAGTCGCTCTGGATTCGCGGGAGGGGGGCGTGAAGGCGAAGGTCGACTGGAGCCTTTGGAGTGCTTGTTTGACGGGCAGCCGAGCCGACTTCGATGCGATCGCCGACCCGGTTTTCCGTTATCTAAACGAGTCGCCCAATCGCGTGCCGATGGGGGACCTGTACGACACGTCGAACGGGCATCACGTGGGGATGCATTCGCGCCCGGTCGTGGGGGGCGTCTTCCTGAAGATGCTTTACGACGGGGCGATGTGGAAGAAGTGGGCGGGTCGAAATACGACTCGCGTCGGCGGTTGGGCGCCGCTGCCCAAGCCTCCCGTATTTCGACCGATCGTTCCGACCTCGGAGAAGAGTGGGCTGATTTGGAGCTACACGCTTCAGCGGCCGGCCCAGGGTTGGTTCGCGCCAACGTTCGACGCCTCTTCGTGGAGCACCGGTCCCGGTGGGTTCGGTACGAACGGGACGCCGGGAGCGGTGGTGCGCACCGAGTGGAACACGCCGGACATCTGGATTCGCCGGGAGTTCACCCTCTCCGCGCTTCCCACGGGCGAGCTCTACCTTCGTCTGTACCACGACGAAGATGCCGAGGTGTATCTGAACGGCGTCCAGATCGCCCGTGAGAGCGGGTGGGTAAGCGCTTACGACGACATTCCGCTTGGTTCCTTCGCCGCGCAGCTACGACCCGGAAGGAACGTCTTCGCGGTCCACTGCCACCAGACCGGGGGTGGGCAGGGGGTCGATGTGGGAATCGTGCAAAGGATTCGGTGAAACCGTTTGCGGCCAGCGGACAGGTGTTAGGAGTGGTCCACACCCTTGGTGTAAGCCACTCGCGATTCTGTCTCAGCGATGGAGGCCTCTTTCTGCCGACGTCCTTTTCCCGATCAGAAGTGTCTCGTCCTCGTGGATATCCAGGCGACCCCTGTGAAGTGAGGACCACGCATCATGCTCAGAACCAGAGGCTTCGCTTCCTTCGGGGCTGGAAGGACTGGGTCGCCTCTACCCAGGGCTTACGCCCTGGGCTGGTGGATGTCGCCTCTTCGAGGCTGGCTCAGGAGAGGCGGCCTTGCCTACCTTCGTTTCTTTGGTGGATCTGTCGAGAGAAGATTCCAGACGACCACCTCCTAGGCTTGGATATCTGCGGGACGAAAGCGGAATGAAGCTGCTCTTGATGGGGATACTGAATGTCACGCCAGACTCCTTCAGCGATGGCGGCCGGTACCAAAACGCGAGCGACGCCGTTCGGTTTGCTCTTCAAATGATCGAGGATGGGGCGGACCTCATCGACGTGGGCGGGGAATCGACCCGCCCGCGGGCGGAGCCGGTGTCTTTAGACGACGAGCTGCGCCGAGTTCTGCCGGTGGTGGAGGAACTTTCGGCGGGGGGAATCCAGGTGTCGGTCGACACGATGAAACCGGAGGTCGCTCGCCGGGCGCTGGCGGCGGGGGCGCGGGTGATCAACGATGTAACCGCTCTTCGTGAGCCCGAGATGCGTGAAATCTGCGCCGGGGCCGAGTGCACGGTGTGTCTGATGCACATGAAGGGGGAGCCGAGGACGATGCAGGAGTCGCCCGCCTACGAGGACGTCGTCTCGGAGGTGCGGGAGTTTCTGTTAGGCGCGGCCCACCAAGCGGAGGCCGCCGGGGTGAAGCGGGAGAAGATTTGGCTCGATCCCGGGATCGGCTTCGGTAAGACCGTCGAGCACAACCTGGCGCTGCTCCGTAACCTCGATAAACTGGTCGAGACCGGCTATCCGGTTCTGGTCGGGGTCAGCCGAAAGAGCTTTCTTGGCAAATTCAGCGGGACCGGCGTGTTACCGGTCGAGGAGCGATTGCCGGGGACCTTGGCCGCTCAAGTCCTCGCCCAGGCTCAGGGAGCGAGGATTATCCGCGCCCACGACGTGCTCGAGGCTCGTCGGGCGATCGATGTGGCATCGGCGATTCTCGGTTATCCGGCCGGCTCAATTAGCGCCGTTTGAAGACTAGAACCTGATCAGGACCGCTGATCGGCCAATCCACCAGCTTGAATCCTTTGACTGCTTTTCGCTCTGTCTTCTCGGCCCCGCTTGCCACGTCGAAAGTTGTGACGTCATAGTCGCCGTCGGATAAGGAAATCCCGGCGACGGACGCGGTGACCGGTTGCGACACGCCGTCGGCTCGCAAGAACCGGAGCAGCAGCCAGTCGCTCTCCCCCAATCCCATCGCGCTCGCCTGAGCGCCCGCGCCGGTGATCGTGACGCTGCCGACTCGGACCCAATCGGGGCCATCGTTGGCGATCTCAACCGTGACGGGGCCGGCGGGATAGGGGGCTTCGAAGGTTCGGCCAGGGCCGTCCTCGGAAGCGGGAGGGAAGTTCTCGTTGACCTCTACCTTTCCGTTAATCGTGATCTTAAGGGCCGCGCCTCCTTTGCTCGTGCCGGTTGTAGTCAGTCGAAGCCGGCCCGGTTTTGGGGCGGTAAACGTTAGGCTCAGGGGTTGGGGGAACATGTCGCGATGATTCGTTCCCTGCAAATAGGAAGAGATGCCGCTCACGAAGGCGGGTCCGGCTTCTTGGGGGAGGGCTAAGCGGGTTCGCTTCGTGGCTTCCCAGCCGCCGCCAGGCGCGAACGTCAGGTCGGCCGATCCAGCGGTGGAGATGGCCAAGTCGAGCTTTCGGGCGGTGGGATGGTCGGCGAGCCCGCTCGCTTCCACTATTTTCGCGGCGGTCGCGAAGTCGGGATAGAGGTTGGAATTTTCGACCGCATCCCAATACCAAAACATGCCGGTGCCCGCCTGATTGGCGAGCATGGCTCCGTACATGCCGTCCCGCACTACCTTGTGAGGGTCTCCTGCTCCGTCTCCGGAACCGAACTCACCGAAGAAACCCGGCTTGTCTTTGGGCAGATCGGCCCCGTAGATCGCCGCGAGCACACTGGAGGGGTAGGTGTGGGGCTGAACATAGTCCATGGCCGCCCAAAGGGCGGGCTGGTCCATCGCCGAGCTGGTGGTCACCATGTGGTGGTATGGGTCGATGCTCCGCAGGTACTCCGCCATCTCCTTGTGCCAGGCGGAGATGTCGCCCCATCGGTTCGCGTAGCGGGCGTCTACCCACTCGACTTCGTTGAATAGCTCCCAAGACATCAGGTGGGGCGATGCTCCATATCGGGCGACCGCGTATCGCAGCCACATCTTGGTTCGCCGCTTCGCCTCGGCATCGGTGAAGAAATCGGCGGCGTCCTTGAGGAAGCCGCCTTTTTTAGCATTCCACGGGTGGTCGGGCCAGTTCGGATTGACCTTGCTGCTGAAGCTTCCGTGGTTGAAGAGGACGAATTGGAAGTTGACTCGATTTGAATCGCAGGCATCTTCAAGGGTTTGCCACTTGTCCAGGGCAGGTACCCAGAGTTGATTGGTGGGACTGAAATCGTCCCCCTGCGGCCACCAAGGATTTCGCCCGTCCCAGCTCGTGGACCAGATCCGGGTCCAGTTGACGCCGTTCTTGCCCATCTTGGCGATTTGCTCGGTCATCGGCAGGAAGTTGGCGTTTTGCCATCCGAGGTCGAAGCCGAGGGGATAGTAAGGCTGGCCGGTGTCGCGCCGGAACCGATTCTTGGCGGCCGTGTCGGGATGGATAAACCCTTCTTTGAGTGGTTCGAGCGCTTCGATGACCCCTTCCTCGGCCGGCTCGGACGACTTCCGGCCGTTTCGATATAGGGTCGCCTGGTACTTGCCGGCGATAGGCGCGACGAGCGTCGCCTTCCACGCCCCGTGCCCGTCGAAGTAGGCCAGCCTCTCGATCGCCTCCCCTTTTGACGGCAGGAACTTCACCCGGACATCGTTCTCCGCCGGGTCGTACGGGTTGCCGTCGAACTCTACGTTGAAGGTAGCGCTCACAGGGCCGTACCACTTGGCGGGAAGCAAGGACTGGGCGACGGAGATCGTCGCAATGACGGCGGTCAGCACCCTCCATTTATAGCCGATTCATGGGGACGTGGACGCGTGTTACAGGGTGAGCCGCAGCTCCTCGCCCGGAGCGATCGCCGCCCATTGTTTGAACAACTCGTTTCGATGCAGCCTGATCCGCTCCAAGCTATCGACATCGAGCGGGGGTATTTCCAGATTGCTTGCCGAGCACGACGACTCGATGTGCGCGAGAAGGTCCTCGTTGGGGATTCGGCCGGCGGCTCGTTCCAAATCGAAAGCTCCCACCACGATCTCCGCGAAATAGGCTTGGGGTGGAAGCGATCGTGACTTCCGCGAGCCAGGGTCCCGCTCTTCGAAGCTGGAAAAGTCCCAGCCTCGATTAATGAGCCCGTAGAATGCATCCGCAAGCCCCAGCTCGGTCTCCACCGCGTAGTGAGTGAGGTCGTGATAGACGAAGAAATCGGTGGAGCGTTGGCCAGCGGTCGAGCCGTCATCCCTTGCACATGTGAGCGTGTGAGGGCGCTCCGAATGACTGGCCTTGGTAAATCGAAGCAACATAGGATTTAAGCGTGAGGGTGTCGCTTAGAGTCTGCCAGGGCGGCCAAGTAGTCGGGGTGCATGCTCTCGGGCAGGCGGGGGAGCATGTACTCGGCGGAGTAGGAGATCTGCTGGTGCTGGGACAGTGCAAGAGTCTCGTCGCCTACGATGAAGCCGTTGGCGATAAAGGTTGGCGTCTCTCCGCTACGCTCCGCGAGAATCAGGTCGTGAAAAGGGTACGGGCTCTCTTTGGGAACGGCGCTCAAGACCCAGGCGGGGCCTTCTTGGGAGAGGATCTCGTCTCCGGATTTAAGATCTTTGGCGATCACCGGGCCTGCCGAGGTGAGGACGGGGTGGTCGCTTCCGGCATGGAGCGTCCGGTTGGTATGGGTCTTGATCCGGTAGCAGCCGCCGACCCAGTCGATCAGGTGGGTCGACCGGCTAACGACTTCGAAGGAGACTCCGGCTCGCCCGCTGGCCAGCCGGGCGCCGGGAAGGATCGTTTCGATCAGCTCATGCCGTCCATCGGCGAGCGTAATGTGCGAGCCCTCGGCGACTCCGTGCGGGAGGGTGGTGAGATCCTTCGGGTCGGGCAAAGGAAGGGGCGAAAGGTCTTTCGGCGTATGAGCGAGCACTCCGAAGCGGGGCGTTTCGGTCGGCGAGTTCTGAGAATGATAAAAGAGAAGCCCTCGCAAGCGGTCGGTCAGCGGCCGCTTCGCCGGCGGAGCGACGACGAACGCCGTCTCGCTGCAAACCTGGGTCACCACCCCGAGGGCCAGGATCTCCGAACTGCCGTCGTCGAACACGAAGAGCGAGACGCCGGCAATCAGCGAGCCTCCGATGGTCTGGTGAAACCCCGAGGCGGTGGCGCGGCCGACGGGGTCGAGGCCGATAGAGGTGATGGAGGCTACGTCTCTCGCATCCGAAGCAGTTGGGCCGGTTTGGGCGGCCGATTCCAAGCTCGCATGAAGGGCCGGATAGCGATTGGGACCCTTGTTCGAGACAAGCAGTAGCATTCGGATCAACTCGAGATCGACTCGAGGGTCCAAAGTTTTCAAACGCCCGTTTTCTAGGCTCGACAAGAGCGATGCGAGCCTCGACGGGTCAGTGAGACCGATCGGCGACATCGACCGCAGTCTATCACCTTCCTTGCGTTTATTGGATATCGAAAGCAGCGCGATTTCAGCCGAGAATTTCGGCTCGGGAGAGACGATCTAGGACCCTGCGAACGCCAGTCGGTCGACCTTAGTCAAAACAATTGGCAAGGGGCTAACTTGCGCGATTGCCAAAGGAGAACACGATGAATTGGGACGTTGTGAAAGGAAACTGGAAGCAGTTGAAGGGCAAGTTCCGCGAGGAGTGGGGCAAGGTCACCGATGACGAATTCGAGCAGATCGCAGGCAATAAAGATCAGCTCGTCGGCAAACTCCAGGAGAAGTACGGTTGGACTCGCGACGAAGCCGCCGCCAACGCGGATGCCTGGGCGAACCGCCACTACGTAGCCTGAATATCTTCTTTGCGGCTATCTTGAGGCCGCGTTTCGGGCTCCGACGTTGTGGCCCGAATTAGCCCGCGATCGATCGGTCGCGGGCACTTTCCGTTCTTTTTCGCAAGATGCAGCCTTAGCGTCTCGCTTCCGTATTGATATACTGATGTCGACCCAAGGATCGGGTCAGGGGTTCAGGTCAGGATGAAGGTCAGCGCTCGGCAGGCGGGGAAGGCCAAGGCGAAGCCGGCAGCGAACGGTCCAAAAGGATCGAAAGCGTCGTCGCACCGCTCTTGGGACATTGCGGGCATTCTCATGCTCGCGTTCGCACTACTGGTGCTCGTGTCGCTATTCACGAGCAACTCCGGCTTTGTGGGGCATGCGCTTTACGCTTGCTTCTCGTTCCTTTTCGGCCGCGGCGCATGGGTGGTGCCGCCAATCGCGATCCTCTGCGGAGTCACCTTCCTTAAAGGGCGTGGCCCTGCGCTTTCGCACCTCGCTTGGGGTCTCGGACTGATCTTTCTCACGATCCTTGGATTCATGGCGAGTTACGGGCGAGGCACGTACCTCGACAGCGAGCTTATGCGGGGCAGTGGAGGGATCGTCGGCGGACTCCTTGCCGCCGCGTTCCACGCGATGTTTGGGGCGGGGATGTCGATCGGGCTGATCGCGATCGGCATCGTCGGCTTGGTGCTGAGCGTCGATGTGCCGATCCGGACGATGCTCGCGAACACCCACGCCAAGGCGGTCACGGTCAAGCAGCGGACTTTGGAGCGCGCCCGTATTCCCAAGTCGCTCTCCACTCAGACGCCGGAGGAACGCGTGAAGGCGATCCGGAAAGGGATCGCCGAGGGGCTCGCCGACGAGACCCAAATACCCTCGAAGAAAGCCCGTTCGATCGTTATGGAAGATCCGGATCCCGAGCCGGAGGCGATCGCAAGGCACCAGGAAGAGGAGCCCCGGAAGACGAAGGCGGGGCGGGGAACTACCCAGGTCAGCGAGCCGACGCTCGCCGGCGATGTCGGCACGCCGAAGGAGGGATACCAACTTCCGCCAATGAACCTGCTTGCCGAGGCGCTGCTCAATCCGAAGCGAGCCCAGGCCGAGATGCAGAAGAACATCGAGACCCTGGAAGGAACACTGGAGCAGTTTGGAATCGAGGCAACGGTCGTAGAGGTCGCCAATGGGCCGACGGTCACCCGATACGAGATTCAGCTTGGCCCGGGTATCCGAGTCGCGCGCATCACCGCGCTCGCCGAGAATATCGCGATGGATCTCGCCGCCTCGCAGGTGCGCGTCGAGGCCCCGATCCCGGGCAAAGCGGCCATCGGGGTCGAGGTGCCTAACGAGACTCCGTCGGTGGTTACGTTGCGGGAGCTTTGCGACGACCCGGTTTTCCGTAACCATCCTTCCCGACTCTGCGTGGCGCTCGGCAAAGACGTAAGCGGGGTGAACAAATACGCCGATCTCACGAAGATGCCGCACCTGCTGATTGGAGGCGCGACGAATTCCGGCAAGTCGATCGGTCTGGCGACGCTTATCACGAGCTTGCTGATGCGGAACACCCCCAAGGATGTCCGCTTGGTCATGATCGACCCTAAGCGGGTCGAGCTCACCCTGTTCGATCACATTCCGCACCTGATGTGCCCGGTCATCAAAGACACCAAGGAGGCGGCGGGCGTGCTTCGCGCCGTCTGGCGGGAGATGGACCGGCGCTACGACATGTTTTCTCAGGAGGGGGTCCGGAACATCGATGGGTGGAACGCGAAGGCGAGCTTCCAAGACAAGCTTCCGTACATCGTCGTCATCATCGACGAGCTTGCCGACCTGATGATCCAGCACCGCGCCGAGGTGGAGACCGTCATCGTCCGCCTTGCGCAGCTCGCCCGCGCCGTGGGTATCCATATGGTGCTCGCGACGCAGCGTCCCAGCGTCGACGTTATCACCGGCCTCATCAAGGCGAACATTCCGTCGCGGATTGCCTTCTCGGTAGCTTCGCACATCGACTCGCGCACGATTCTCGACCAGAAGGGGGCGGAGGCGCTCATCGGCCGGGGAGACATGCTCTATTCGCCCATCGACGCCAACAAGCCCCAGCGGGTGCAGGGTTGCTACGTAAGCGAGAAAGAGATCGACGCGGTGTGCAAGTTCTGGCGGGCGCAAGAGAAGCCGGCGTACGTGCTGCAGCCGATCGAGGAGGGGGTGGCCGACGCCAAGAAGGAAGGGGGAGACTTCGGCGAGGAAGCCGATCCGTTCTGGGAAGAGGCGGTTCGCTGGGTGGCCGACCGGGGCCAAGCCTCGACCTCGATGCTCCAGCGCAAGTTTTCGATCGGCTTCCAGAGAGCCTCTCGCCTCTTGGACATGATGGAAGAGCGCTCCATCGTCGGCCCTCGCGACGGCCCCCGGCCGCGCGAGGTGCTTGTCAGCTCGATGGAAGTAGAAGAACTCTTCGGCGGTCCCAGCGCGGGGTCGGGCTATGTATCTTCGGGAGTGGGTGACGAACCTTTTAGCGATGACGAGGAGTGACGCTCATCATGCGCGCGAATAGGGCACTCGTACGTCCAAGTTGCGAGTCCATGCTCTCTCGCGAATTTGGGCAGAAATTTCGGTTGGGTCCATTTCTGCAGGGAAGTCTGACCAGATGCCTTCGAGGTCGGATTTCATGAGATCGCCGAGGACGCTACGTTGGGAACCGCTATTACAAACAACTCGACATCGCCCTCCGGAACGGCGGAAGGAAGGAGGATCGTGACCTCCTGATCTGCGCCTACGTGCGCTGTTAGGCTCATGGAGTGCGTCATTTCCTTATCCTACGCCACTACAGGCTATTAGGCGGGTTGCTCCCTTCGTCAAGCAATTAAACATGGCGAGGTCCCATGGACAATGGCCTCTAATACTCCGCCATCGAAGGGTCGACTTGGCGGGCCCAGGCGTTCATGCCGCCAGTGAGGTTGCGGACTTGTTGGAAGCCGTGTTGCAGAAGGTAATCGGTGGCTTGGGCGCTGCGGCCGCCGACTCGGCAGATGACGACGAAGTTGGATGAAGGGTCGAGCTCTCCGAGGCGGAGCGGTAGGTCGTGCAGAGGGATTTCGACGGCGTCAGGGAGAAAGCTGTACTCCAGTTCCTCCGGCTCCCGCACGTCGATAACGATCGGCGGGTTTGGGCCGTCGAGCTCGGCTTTAAGAGTGATCGGGTCGATGGAGGGGACGTTTAACATCCAATGTTCGAGGCTACCGCAGACAACGGATTAGTCGGAGCTCTCATTCGGATAAGCCACCGGCGCGTAGAAGTTGAGCGTACGATTGGGTCCGCGTACCTGGTGAGGTTTCCCAGCGGGGACGATGACCACGTCTCCAGCATGAAGTTCCTCCACTTCGTCGTCGATTCGCACCGAGCCTCCGCCTTCTAGAACAAATAGGACCTGGTCCGACTGCGGGTGATCGGTTCCCATTTCACCGGAGACGTCTTCGGGACCCAGCGTCATCACGGCGACCTGAGCGCGGTCCGTCGTCTCCAAGACCCTGAAAAAGCTCCCAGCCTTTGCAAGCTCGGCGGCTCGGATGACGCGCATTATGCGGCGTACCCGTATCGGTCGACCTTGATCGCGCCGAACTGATTGAGCGTGTCCTCGATCATCCCTTTGTCAGAATTTTCGTGAAGCTCCACGCAAATAATCGCTCCGCCATCTTCGTAGGCTTTCTGGTATCTCGGAATGTCGTTTGCCGGAACTCCGTGGTCTTTGAGGTAGGTAACCACGCCGCCGGACACAGCGCCGGTGCTGGAAGCCGCCGCTAAACCGGCCAGCGCAAGGGCAAGCGCGCCCCCGCCCAATATAAGCCCCACCGCCGGCACGAAGATCGCGGAAGCTGCCGCCAAAGCGCCGACGCCTAGTCCGGCGACGACCCCTTTCTTCGCGGCGTCGGCAGCGCCGGGGATAGTAGTGGCGTGGATTCCGTGATCGTCGGCCCGATCCGAGGTCGCCTCCGCGGCCGCAGAGGTCGTCGCGTCGTGAACCGGTGTGGGCCGATTCGGGGTGGAAACCGCCTCGCTATCGCTTTCGGCTTCGAGGTTTCGCCTCGCTTCTTCCAAATTCTCGCGCTCGACGTCATTCTTGTAAGCCGCGTTGTATTCCCGCTTGTCCAGGTCGGCGTTGAAGTCGGACCGGGCACTGGAGGGGCGGGAGGAAAGCGCGGTCGGCGATCCCTCCTCCGCCATCGGATAGTCGTTCTGGGCCGGATTGAGATTCATCTGGGCCGACTCGCCGACCGGGAAGAGATTCCCTCCTTGGATCGGAGTCGGGGTCGAAATCCGCAAGTCGTTTCCTAGCGGGTCAAACCTTCCGGTTGCTCCGGCCGGGCCGCTCACGATCGTCGGTTGGCTGTAAGAAAGCTCGCGGTCGTCCAGGGTCTTGTTCTCGTCGGCCTTGTGGTTAACGACAAGACTGATGTCCTCCGCCAAAACTCCTTTCTCGACCAGCCTCTCGGCGGCTTGTTCCGCGCTGGCCGGATCGGCAAAGGCGGCATAGATGATGGGCGAGGTTGGCTTTCTGGTGGCATCTTCGTGGGTTGACATACGTGCTCTCTATAGGCACGACGGGGCGGCCGTGGCCAGTGTTCCTATACACGGAACACAGTGGGCATCGCGGGCTTCGTACGAGTGTGAAAAAGTTGCGGTTTACGCTCCTGTTGCTCGTTTGCCTGGCCGGAAGCGCCATGGCTAGTCAAGACCTGACCGTCTTCGTGAACGGAAAGGCAGTGGAGTTCAAGACCGCGCGCCCCCAGGTGCTTACCGGTCGCACGCTTGTACCTCTGCGAGGGATCTTCGAATCGATCGGGGCTTACGTCGAATACGACGAGGCGAACCATACCATCAAGGCGACGAAGAATAACGAGGATGTGGAGCTGCGACTCGGAGCCCGCATCGCTCGAAAGAACGGCGCGGAGATCATGCTGGATATAAAGCCGCAGGTCTACGCCGGAACGACAATGGTTCCACTCCGCTTCATCGCCGAGGCGTTAGGGGCGAAAGTCGAGTTCGACAAAGCGAACAACCGAATTAACATCACCACCTCCGAATAGAATATCGGGACATGAACCGCACGTTCGTGTCCCTAGGCGCTTGGTTGGCGGGAATCGCCGTCGCGTTGGGGGCCTTTGGCACTCACGCTCTCAAGGATCGGCTTTCGGAGAAGGCGATGGAGACGTGGCACACCGCGGTTCAGTACCACGCGCTTCACGCGCTGGCGCTGGTCGTGGTGGGGCTCGTCTGCGCGTATGCGGAGACGAAGATGGTGCGGGCGGCGGGGTGGCTGTTCGCAGCAGGGATCGTCATTTTTGGAGGGACGCTTTACGCGTACGCCCTAACAGGGATCGTCGGGTTCGCGATCGTGACGCCGCTCGGAGGGCTTTGTTTCATTCTGGGCTGGGCGGCGTTGGCGAGGGGCGTGGCATCGACGCCTAAAGGGTGAAAGGAGCTGGAGCCCGGATTTTCTCCACCCCCAACCCCTCCTCATCGCACGAACATCGACGAGGAGGGGGCTCCGGAGGGCTAGCCTACGACCAACGACGAACCGGCGTCGATATAGACGACTTCGCCGGTGATGTGGGCGGCCATGTCGGAGACGAGGAATAGGGCGAGCTGCCCAACTTGGTCGATGGTTCCGGGTTTGCTTCCGGTGAGGGAACTAGTGCCCTCGGGATATTCGGCGGGAACCTTGATCTGATCGACGTCGCGCTGCTCGGTGTTTTCGCCGATGTTCGTCGAGATCGCGCCGGGGCAGATGACGTTGACTCGAATTCCGTAGTTGCCGAGCTCCACCGCGAGCATCTTCGCCATCGCGACCTGTCCGGCTTTACTCGTCGAGTAGGCAGTCGCGCCGGTGTTCGAGAAGGTGCGGGTGCCGTTTACCGAGGAGGTCACCACGACGGCGCCGCCTTGGCGACGCAGGTGCGGTACGGCGTATTTGATCGTGAGAAAGGTTCCTCGCAGGTTGATCGCGATGGTCTTGTCGAACTCTTCGGGAGAGAGCTCCTCGATGGGAGCCCAGACCCCATTGACGCCCGCGTTGGCGTAGACGATGTCGAGCCGCCCGAACTTCTCAACGGCCCCGTCGCAGGCTCGGCGGACCTGGTCGGCATCCGAAACGTCGGCCACAAAGGTTTCCACTTGGGTTCCCTTGCGGCGAACTTCTTCCGCTACTTTGTCGAGATCTTCTTGGACGACATCGACAAGTGCCAGGCGCGCTCCATGTTCCGCGAAGGCGAGGGCGGCCCCTTTTCCGATTCCGGATGCGCCACCGGTGATGAGGGCAACGCGGTTGGATAGGTTCAGTGGGTCGTTCATCGTCTTCTTAGCCGTTGACGATCTCGCCGCCGTTCGGATGGATCGTTTGTCCAGAAATATAAGAGGAGTCGGCGCTCGCTAAGAACACGTAAGCGGGGGCGACTTCGTCTGGCTGGCCCGGCCGCTTCAGGGGGACGTCTTGGCCGAACTTCTCCACCTTTTCGGGTGGAAAGGTGGAAGGGATCAGCGGAGTCCAAATCGGTCCCGGAGCCACGGCATTGACGCGGATATTTTTCTTCGCAAGCGCTTGCGAAAGGGAGCGAGTGAAGGCCACGATAGCGCCCTTGGTCGCCGAGTAGTCGAGCAGATTGGGCGAGCCGGCGTAGGCGGTAACGGAGGCGGTATTCACGATGGCAGAACCTTCTTTGAGGTGCGGCATCGCCGCTTTCACGAGGTGAAACATCGCGAAGATATTCGTCCGGAAGGTGCGTTCGAGCTGTTCGGCCGTCACTTTTTCGATCGATTCCTGAGGGTGCTGCTCGGCGGCGTTGTTGACGAGGATATCCAGGCCGCCGAGGCTCTCCACGGTCTTCGAAACCGCGCTTTGGCAAAACGCCTCGTCCCCAACGTCGCCGGCAATGAGCGCTGCCTTGGCGCCTTGCTCCTCCACGAGGCGTTGCGTCTCCTTTGCGTCGTCGTGCTCGTTTAGGTAAACGACGGCCACATTCGCCCCTTCTTTGGCGAAGTGAACGGCGACGGAGCGGCCGATACCGCTGTCGCCGCCGGTGATGAGGGCGACCTTTCCTTCGAGCTTGCCGCTTCCCTTGTATTCGGGGCGCTCGAACTGCGGGCGCGGAGTCATCTCGCTTTCAATTCCGGGCTGGCGATCTTGATGTTGAGGCGGTTGAGATGCAGATTCGGACATCGCAACGGATGCGACCCTTTACGCACATTTCAGGTTCCCTAAACCAGGGTTGCTTCTCGGACAAGCACGAGGTAGCCGGTGAGGCCGCCGGCCGAATCGTGGACCGGGCGCACGGAGCTCACCACCGAGGTGACGGTGCCGTCGGAGCGAAGGAAGCGGCAGCAGTGACCCTCCGCGCCGCCTTCTTCCAGAAGCGCTCTCGACTTGGCCTGATTTGCCTCTTCGATGAAGTCGAACGCGTTCGCTCCCTGCAGGCTTGCCGCGTCGGTGCCAAGAATCTCGGCCATGCGATTGTTTACCAAGTGAGTTCGGAAATCCGGATAAAGGAGCCAAACCCCTTGGTCGACCGAGTCGACTAGGTAGCGAAGCAGGCTCTCCAATTCTCGGTACGGCGTTACGTCGACTCCTATGGCCCAGGTTCGCCAGCCGGGAACCGGGTGTTCGCGCGCAGTGGAGGACCACGAGACGATTCGGCGGCTGCCGTCTTGACGGACGATGGGGACCTCCCATCCTCGGAATTCGCCACCTCGGTGGAACCACTCGCGTACCGTGTGGGTTCGTCGCACTTCCTCCGGAATCACGTGCCGATAGACCAGGCGAGTCCCCGCAATCTCTTCCGTCGCAAAGCCGGTAAGTTTTCGTCCTTCTTCGTTCGAGGCAAGGACAGTTAAGTTATCGTCAAATGCGAAGAAAGCAACCGGCATCGCCTCCACAAAGGTGCGGAGTCGCTCTTCGCGTTCGGCCAACTCCTCGTAAGCGGTTCGCAGGGCGATGGCGAGCGCTTGAGTCCGGCTGGCCGCACCAAGTTTGGCGCGCATCCGGTCCCAATAAGTTCGAACGGTCTTCGTCCGTATCTCTAGGCGGACCGCGATTTCTTTGTCCGTCAGCCCTTCGGCCGCGAGAAACAGAACCTCGCGCTCACGCTCTGAAAGATGAGGAGGTCTGGGCTTAGAGGGCATGGAAAACGAAAAGTATCTGCTTTAGCAAAGTCAGCCGGACGAAGGGGTAGGTCGCTAGATTTTACTTGTTGTGCAGGGCGCACGCCTAGGGGTACCTCACTACTTGGTTAGGCCGAGCGAGTTAGTTCGATGCCGAGCTCCTCGGCGATGATGGGTGCGGGAGGGAGCCGTTTGGCGAGACGGAGCCTGGCGAAGAGGAGGGAGGGAAACGCGCTGAAGAGGTCATCCAACATAAGCGTCCCCAGGCGTTCCAGGGTTTGGACCCCATGGCCAGTGCCGATTCGAAGGAGTCTTTCGGCCACCTCGGCGTAGTTGACGGTGTCCTCGACTCGGTCGGTTTCGGTTGCGGTGGTCGAGATCCGCAACTCGAGGTCGAGGCGATAGCGATGGCCGATCGCGCGCTCCTCCGCGGGTACTCCGTGGTAGGCGTAAAACTCCAGGCCGGTTACGAAGATCGTGATCTCACTCGCCATTGGAAACTCTCGGACGCGCAGTTAAGCCTATCCCTCTGTGGTAACATTAAGCACAAATCAGGAGCGACCGATCTACAGGGTGGCTTAGGCCGCCTTTTTTTGTATCGGGGCTCGGAATAAAGGAGACGGAGGGGAAGAAGCGATGGATATTTTGCAGCAGCTTAACCAGATCGCGCAGGAGCGGGACCTCCCGCTCGAGGAACTCCAAAGAGAGCTCGAGGAGTCTCTCGCCGTTGCCTACAAGCGCTTCGTCGGCGCCTCCGGAGAAGTGAGCGTCAAGCTCGATCCGCGCAAGGGTTGGACCGCCAGCGTGGAGAAGGAAGTGGTCGGCATCGTTAGCGAGCCGAGCTACCAGATGTCTTTGCTCGACGCGCGAAAGCGGAATCCCGACGCCGAGATCGGCGACTTCATTCCGACCGAGGTGGACCCGAATCGGTTCGGCCGTATCGCCGCGCAGACCGCCAAGCAGGTCTTGAGCCAGAAGCTTCGCGAAGCGGAAACCCGGCGGATCCACGACGTCTTCCACGAGAAGATCGGCGAAGTGGTCACGGGGGTCGTCAGCCGGCGCGACGGGCAAAGCGTCTACGTTCAGGTGAACCGCGTCGAAGCCGAGCTGCCGAGGCGCGAGCAGGTTCCGACGGAGCCTTACCGGCCGAATGACCGGATTCGCGTGTACGTATATAAAGTGGACGATTCGCAACGACGTCTTCGAGTCATCGTGAGCCGGACCCACCCGAACCTTCTTAGGAAGCTGTTCGAGCTGGAGGTTCCCGAGATTTCGCAAGGGGTCGTCGTGATCCGCAGCGTGGCACGGGAGCCGGGGCAGCGAAGCAAGGTGGCGGTGACCTCGACGGACGAGCGAGTGGACGCGATCGGCGCATGCATCGGGCCACGAGGTTCGCGGGTGCAGGCGATCGTGGACGAGCTTTACGACGAGAAGATCGACGTGGTGCCGTTCAGCGAAGATCCGCGGACGTTTATCACGGACGCGCTTTCGCCGGCCAAGGTGAACTCGCTGAAGCTGAACGAGGCCGAGAAGAGCGCCTACGTGGTGGTTCCGGATAGCCAGCTTTCATTGGCGATCGGCAAGGGCGGACAGAACGTCCGGCTCGCCGCTCGGCTCACCGAGTGGAAGATCGACATCCGAAGCGAAAGCCAAGCCGCGGGCGAAGGGAAGAAGTGATGTGGACTGTGGCTTGTGAACTGTGGAATGAAGGAGAAAACACTGAAACCAGACAGTCCACAAGCCACAAGCCACAGGCCGCACCGAACATGCATCGCCTGTCGGCGTAAGGGAGAGCAGGGCTCCTTTTTTCGCGTTTCCCGATCCGTCGGGGGATGCGTCACCCTGTGGCAAGGAAATGGGCGCAGCGCCTATATGTGCCGCACCGCGGCATGCGTCGAGGCCGCGCTCTCGAAGGGTCGCTTAGATAGGGCCATCCGGGGGCGGGTTGATCAAGCCGAGCGCATCGCTCTGCGGGAAATCTTACTATGCAAACTGAGGTAAAGAATAGAAATATGACGGTAAACATCGCGGAACTAGCCAAGGAATTCGATCTGGTCCCCGGCACCGTTTACGGGGTCCTGAACGAGCTTGGCATCGAGCACGACGGCGTGTCGTTCGAAGTGGACGACGAGACGCTCGAGCTCGTCCGCGAAGGGGCCAAGGAGCGCGCCGGATCGAAAGAGATCGAGCTCCGGCCTAATGCGACGCCGCGAGACGTGTCTCTCGGGCTCGACGTTCCGCAGCAGGAAGTACAGAAGCGGCTTTTGACCAAGCTCAAAACGATGGCGACCCTTACCACCGCACTCAAGCTCGACGTGCTGGAGAAGCTCGTCGCGGAGTTCGGCTATACGGTCAAGATCGGCGAGCCCGCGACGCCGAAACCAAAAACGGACAGTCGGACGAACGGCAAAGCCGGTGGACTCCAGGCCCGCCCGCCGGTCGTCACGATCATGGGGCACGTCGATCACGGCAAGACGTCGCTGCTCGACTATATCCGTAAGGCGAACGTCGCCGCGAAAGAAGCGGGCGGCATCACCCAGCACATCGGCGCGTACCAGGTGGAGCTTCCGGAAGGAAAGATCACATTCCTAGACACTCCGGGCCACGCCGCCTTTACGGCGATGCGGGCTCGCGGAGCGAACGTCACGGATATCGCGATCTTGGTGGTGGCGGCCGACGACGGCGTGATGCCGACGACCAAGGAAGCGATCCAGCACGCCAAGAACGCCAATGTTCCGATGATCGTGGCGGTTAACAAGATCGACCGGCCGGATGCGAATCCGGATCGCGTATTGCAGCAGCTACCCGAGTTCGGCGTCATCCCCGAGGCTTACGGCGGACAAACGATTACCGTCAATGTCTCGGCCATCACCGGCGAAGGGGTTCCGAGCCTGCTCGAAATGATCCTACTTCAAGCGGAAGTGATGGATCTCAAGGCCGATCCTAAGGGCGAGGTCACGGGAACGGTCGTCGAGGCGAAGATGGAGAAGGGACGAGGTCCCGTCGCCACGGTTCTGGTGCAGACAGGCACGCTTAAGGTCGGCGATGCGATCGTCGTCGGCAGCACGTTTGGCCGCATCAAGGCGATGGCGGACTATCTGGGGCAGAAGATAACCGAGGCCGGGCCTTCGGTACCGGTTGAACTTCTTGGACTGAGCGATGTGCCGGGAGCGGGAGACCGCGTGCAGTGGGTGAAGGACGAGCGCGCCGCTCGCGAAATTGCAGAAACGCGGGCGACCGAGATCCGGGCCAAGACGATCTTCCAGGCCAGCCGGGGCATGACGCGAAGCGGTCTGCTTACCAAACTGAACGCGGAGGGTCTGAAGCAGCTCAACCTAATCATCAAGGCCGACGTGCAAGGGTCGGTCGAAGCGGTGAAGGGGATGCTGGAGAAGCTCAAGAACGAGGAGGTCGAGACCAAGATCGTCCTCAGCGGCGTCGGCACCATCACCGAGAGCGACATCCTCCTTGCCAACGCTTCCGATGCCATCGTGGTGGGCTTCAACGTGAAGCCCGAAGGCGGCGCCCGGAAGGAAGCGGAGAAGCAGAACGTCGAGATCCGAACCTATCAGATCATTTACGAGCTGATCGAGGATATCGAGTCCGCCCTGAAGGGGATGTTGGAGCCGAAGTTCGAGGAGCAATACCTTGGAACGGCAGAAATCCGGGTTCGATTCCAGTTCTCCCGAAAAGGAATTATCGCCGGTTCCTATGTCACCGACGGCAAGCTCACTCGAAACGCCAAGTGTCGCGTCCGCCGGGGCAAGGACCTGGTTTACGACGGGCAGATCGGCACCCTGAAGCATCTTAAGGACGACGTTCGCGAAGTCACAATGGGAATGGAGTGCGGTCTCACCTTCAACGATTGGACCGACTTCCAAGAGGGAGATATCGTCGAAGCGTACGAGATGGTTCAGATCAACGCCTAAAACATCGAACCCTGGACCCGCAAGGCGTGGTGTGATCGCTCACACCACGCCTTTTTTCGTCCTCTTTTGCTGTCGGGGTACGGTAGGCAATATCGAGCAAATGCCATGAGTGAAATCCCGCCTCCGCAATTTTCGAACTACCCTCGAGCGAACTACACAGGCACTCCGTTCGGTCGGCCGCCCGGTGTTTATTTCGACGCGATTTCGGACGCTTGGACGTTGGTTAAGAGCGACCTTGGCTCATGGGTGGGGGCAACACTGCTCGCATTTATCGTATATGTGCCCCTGGTTGCGATCGCTACGTACGTTCAAAACGGAGGCACTCTCTTTCCCGAGCCTAAACACGTAATGGCTCCCAGCGACATCGTTTTGGGCGTGTTCGCGTCGATCGTCGCCGCGACGGTTCTGTACATCTTGTCCGGCGGGATGATGCGGATGGCCGTCAAGCAAGTTTACGGCGAGCAGATATCCGCACTGGACGTGTTCGCTGGATTCAAGAATTTTGGCTCGGCTTTTGGCGCGTGTCTACTAATGCTGCTGGCCATTTACCTGAGCGCGATCGCCTGCCTCGTCCCGGCGTTGTTTGTCTCTGGAGCTCTCGCCTTCACACCCGTGATCGTCATCGACCAACAGGTTGGCGGCGCCGAGGCGGTGAAGCGCAGTTTCAATGCCTTGAAGCCGCATGCCTGGTTGATGTTCTGCCTCCTCTTTGTGGCCGGCATCATCTCGGGGCTCGGCATGTGCCTTTGCGGAGTCGGAGTACTATTTACCTACCCGATCTACACCGCGGTGATCGGACTCCACTACACTTACTTCTTCCCGAGAAACCCTCAGCCGGCCGGCGCTCCTATGTACATGGTCGATCCGGTCATAGAAGATAAGTAAACGCCTAGAGAAACGGTCCCAAGGTCGAACGTTGCAGCAGCGAGGGTGTGAGGACCCTGCCGGCCGAGAGCAAGCCGGCTAAACCTTTGCAGTCGGTGTAACGTAGCTCTCCAGAACGATGTCGAGGGTGCTACTTTTCATCTCGCTGCTCGCCAACCAGGCGCCTAAGACGCTTGCCGGTTACATCGATGGATTGAACTGGAATCCAGCGAAGGCGGGGGCGCTTGTCACCGTCTCCCCTGAAAGCGTCCGAGCCTCGGGAGGCGGCGTGAGCTTGGCCGCGTTCAAACGGAAGAAGGTCGTCGTCGGGGGGCTGACCGCGATCGTGCCGACGGAGATGGTGGTGATCGACGACAGCTTTAAGCAACCGCCGAATCTTTACGACGGACTGCCCCGAGAGGCGAAGGTGCTCTACCTTCTTAAGTCGCTTACCGACGGGCAATGGAAGCTGGCGACCGGACGAGGAATTGGCCTGAACGATCTCCAAGGTGAGCCGCGGGCGGTGTACCAGTCGATTCTCCCCAAAAAGATGAAATGGATTGCCTACCGCGTGGGCGCAGATGGACAGCTTGGTAAGGAGGAGGAAAAGGGTGAGCTCGACGGGACAGCCACCTCGCGCGTGCGGTTGAGGGTTAGCCGCCGGATTCAATTTCAACTCCAGCTCGCGAACGAACGGGGGACCACCTTCCACTCGACCGACGAAGATTGGGGAAGCCCGGGCGACCTCGTCACGACTCGGGACGACGAAGAGGAAATGAATCGGGGAGACAGCTTCGGCGTCACGGTTCGCCAGGCGATAGAAAACAAACCAAAGCCGTCCGATATTGCCTACGCGGACGTTGGATTCGATCCCTTAGTGGAGGTACCGCCCGCTTCGACGGTTCGAGATCTCCTGAAATCTATCGGGGCGGCTACGGGGCGCGAGATCCATGCCGATATTCGCGTCGCCGAGCGCCGCGTGACCGTGGTCGGAAATCGCGTGCGTTCGGGAGACCTGCTAAAGGCGCTTGCCCTGGGGGTTACCGGCGCCTACCGGCGGGTGGGAGGCGCTTATA
Source organism: Fimbriimonas ginsengisoli Gsoil 348 (assembly GCF_000724625.1). Classification (GTDB taxonomy): domain Bacteria; phylum Armatimonadota; class Fimbriimonadia; order Fimbriimonadales; family Fimbriimonadaceae; genus Fimbriimonas; species Fimbriimonas ginsengisoli. The sequence goes on from NZ_CP007139.1 coordinate 3,732,662, forward strand.
TCCTGACCTCAGACCTTATGGGGCTTGGCACTCGCAAAATGCGGTTTGCAACGTGGCAGGAGAACCTGGAGAACGCCACCTATACGAAAGAGGACGAGTGGCGAAGGGAGATCGGAGACAATGTCCACCGGATCGGTTTCCTTCCCGATAGCACGTTTGTCCCGAACGGCACGGTGCGAAAACAGTTAGAGCGGTTCGATACAAATCCATCGACGGCCACATTTTCTGCCGATGAGCTGACTCCGGCCATGCGCGAGTTTTTGGCCACCACGAACAAGCGTTATGCTCATCAGCCGGTCAAAACCGACAGGGTTGGGGTGGCGTCGGAGATCGAATACGGCTTCCTCCTTCCCGATGGCCGCGCGCTTAAGCCCGAGCGCACTTCGATCGGGTTCGCATGGTCGTTCAAACCGCCGGCTTCGCCTCCGAGAGACCCTGGCCGACTCCCGAAGTCCGTGTTGCCGCTTTCGATACCGGCGGCCGGGCCGGCTATTTCCTTTGCCGTGTTCGCGCCGACTCCGGAAGCGGCGGAGCAGGCGGTCGAGCAAGTTCGCGTCCATGGAATCCGTGAGATTTGGCTGGAGACGCGCGACCCCCGTGCTTTGGAAACAGCCATTCAGAAAGGGCGAGCAGCCGGGGTCAAGGTCCAGCTCTACGTGCGGCCATGGTCCTCCCGAGCGGCCGCGGCCGAAGATCCCGATCGGACGATATTAGGCGACGCCGGCGCGGCGATCGACGAGCGAATTCAGAAGGAGCCGGCGTGGCAGAGATACTTTAACCAGTCCCAAGAAAAGCTGACGCCCGCTTTTGAAACGATTTCGCCCACCGATCCCGGATTGCCGGTCCGTTGGAACGAGCTCGTTACCCTCTCGCGGACGCCGGGACTCGCGGGTGTGGTGGTGGCGGACTCGGCGCCGAACGGATATGAACCGGTAACCAATCGGGCAATTTACGCCGGATATTCTCGCGTGCTGGCGCACACCAAGAACCTCGGCTACTCCACCAGTCAGCGCCTCGCTTTCCTCCGCCTGCATGAGATCGATCCGATCGATATCGTGGACGAGATGCTGATGTCGGGCCCGGATCTTCGTCAGCCATTTTTCCTCGACGACGGGCTTCGAGGGATTCCGACTGTATTCGATGGAGGGGATCAGCCTCATCCCGCGATTCCGGGCATGTTCCGAGTCTGGACGGAATTCCGGGCGAAAGCGAATGCGTCGGCGATCCAGAAGTTGCTTACGCCGATCGCCGCCATCGTTCCCGTCACGATTGAGGCACGTTTGGGAGTTGCCAACTATCCTCGATTCAAGAACCGCGCATTGTTCCCTTGGCGTCCCGGAATGCCGCTTCCGGAAACCGACGCGGAGGCGCCGTACAGGATCGTGGAGCGGCCCGGAATGATCGGATACGCCGATTTCCCAGACACATGGCCGCTATCGCCGACCGACTACACGCCGCTTTTGGTTCAGTACGTGATCGGCAACAAGGAGAGGCGGGTAGCGTTCGACGCATCCGCCGTGCCGCCGCAGCAGTTGCCAATCCTACTGGACCATTGGTTCACGCGCAAAGAATGAGCGGATGGAACATGGGCCGGGGCATGTAGTATGAGGTTATATGCCTCGGCAGACCGGTGATCGGATTTTCGGCGTTGAAACGGAATTTGGGTGTCTCGTTTCGGACGACACGCTTGGCACGCCCGAGTCGGCGGTCGAGCTCGTCAAGGATTACCTTTTCCACGAGCTAAAGCTGGGGGCGATCGACCTTCACGCGCGCGACGACGTCTTCGAACCGGCCCAATCGGGCGGTTTCCTGATGAACGGCGCTCGTCTCTACATCGACGCCGTCGGGTCGCATCTCGAATATGCGACGGCGGAGTGCCGGCACCTAAAGGACTTGGTCGCCAACGACCGGGCAGGCCAACGGCAGATCGTGCGGGCGATCAAAGAGCTTGGCTTGGACGACGCGCTGTTCGTCTACAACAACTCGGTCGATCACTTTGGCGGCCATACGTTCGGCTGCCACGAAAACTATCTGGTGCGGGGGGACGACGAGTTTCTGAACACTTCGGTGCAGATGCTCTATCCGTTCCTGGTGACTCGTCAGATCTTTTCGGGCGTGGGCCGCGTCGGTGGGCACATCCTTACAGCGGGCGGCCTTCGACCGAGCTACCAAGAGGTGATGGAGAACCCGGTCGACTACATCTGGGTTTCGCACGTTTACTCGGTGGTGCCGGACGACCGGGTGCCTTTCCAGCTCAGCCAACGGGCCGACCATATCATCAAGACCATCGCCTCCCGGGTTCGCTTCAACCGTGCGCTGATCAACCCGAAGTGGGAGCATTTCTACTCGCACGACGGGATGACCCGGCTTCACCTGCTGTTCGGCGAGAGCAACCAGAACGAGTTCGCTTACGCGCTGAAGGTCGGGACCACGGTCTTGGTCTTGCGTCTGCTGGAGGAGCACCGGGTGCCGGAGAGGCTAACGCTCGCCCAGCCGCTGATCGCCTTGCGCGAGGTGAGCCGCGATCAAGATTTCAAGTGGATCGTTTCTCTTGCCGAAGGGGGGAGCGTCCGATCGGTCGACCTGCAGCGGGAGTACCTACGCCTGGCGGAGGTCTATCGGGGAGAGAGCACGCAGACCGACTGGATCCTGGACAACTGGCGGCAGGTGTTGGACGACCTCGAGAAAGACCCGATGGCGATGGAAGACCGGATCGACTGGGTGGCCAAGCGGAAAATCGTGGAGGAATACATGTCCGAAGAGGGGGTGGGCTGGAACGACGACGCCCTCCACTCGGTCGACCTCGAATACCACAACATCGACCCGGAGCGGTCGCTCTTCTACGGCCTGCAGGAAATGGGCCGGACCAAGCGAATTCTCGACGACCTGGATATCACGATGGCGATGACCGACCCACCCCAGAACACCCGCGCCAAGGGGCGGGCCGCCCTGGTGGAGCAAGTCCTATCCCGGAAGAATCCGCGCTTCTATTTGTTCGATTGGAACGGCGTCGCCCTCGACCGCCACACCTACGTAGAGATGCCGAATCCGTTCGAGACTTACGAGAACGTGGGGAAGTGAGGCGTTAGGCGTTGGGAGAGAGCCTCGTTAGTCGGTCAACGTTGTTTCGAGGTTAACGCCCAGCGCCCTCCCCTTTGGTCCTACCGCTGACAGAACCCTAAATTGAGATGCGCAGTCAGACCTGGTAAGTGTGCCAGTTAGGGCGAGATAAAACTCCCCGCGGGCCATGGGAGAAAAGGAGAGCAAAAAATGTTGAGATGGGCTGTGATTTTCCTCGTCGTCGCGCTAGTCGCCGCGCTATTCGGATTCGGTGGAATCGCTAGCGGAGCCGCTAGCATCGCCATGATCCTGTTCTGGGTCTTCCTGGCGATTACCGTTATCCTGTTCCTGATGAGCCTCTTCGGCCGACGCCCAGTCGTCTAAAGGGAAAAGGTAGAAACACAAGAGTCGGCCGGCGCCATAGCGCCGGCCGACTCTTTGTGTTTCGGGGCGCTAGGGGTTGAGGCGTTGGGGCGTTGGGCCGGATGTAGCCTTGGTCAGCCGCCGCTACTAACGCCTAACGCCTTAGCGCCTAACGCCTCCGCTACTCCCCCGTCCTCCGATACTCGGCCGTAGTGTTCACTTCCCACTTGTCGTCTCGCTTGATCGCGACTTCGGCTTTGTAGTGGCCCGGCTCGAGGAGGTCGTAGGTGATTCGGAGCTTTTCGTCGGCATCGGTGATCACGAACTGCTTGTCGCCGAGGACGCCGGTGAAGACGATCGGCTGAGCGCGGTGGTTCATGAACCAGTAGCCGCGGTATTTGCGAACCGATGGGTCGAAGTTGAACAGGATATGGTTAGCAAATTTGCCCATCTCCGCCACTTCGAACGCCTCGTCGATCTGCAGATATCGGCCCTCCAGGATAAGCGTGTTCTTTCCCTTCAGCGTAAAGGCGACTTCTTTACCCTCAGGTCCCTTGGTGGTCTCCTTGGACTCCCAACTTCCGAGCAGGAACGCCAGACCCTTCATCGGATCTTGGGGAATCGCTCCCGGAGCGGGGGTCTGACCCTGCGAAATGGACAGAAGAATTCCGGCGAAAAGGGAAGCGAGCGGGGCCATAACGAGAATCGTACCGCTCTACCTGCTGCCGGCGTTCCCGCGTCGTGGGTATATATGTTCCGGTGGGGCCTGTAGCTCAGCGGTTAGAGCTGGCGGCTCATAACCGCTCGGTCAGGGGTTCGAACCCCCTCGGGCCCACCAACTTTGCTTTTTCTTCGATTCGCCGTTAGATCCGCACCTCTCCCACCCTTTACAAGCACTTAGAGAGTCGCCCAGTCCGTTCTGTAGAAGGATTTGGTACTTTACTAACGTACTGTGTATACTCGGAGAATGATGGTGCAGCTAGCCGGTCAAAGTTTGGTTCTCGAAGCTATCGAAGCGGTATCTAGGAACGGGCAGCAGGTCGGCCTCACCGACGATGCGGTGAGTCGGATGTCGGCAAGCCGTCAGGCGGTAGAGAAGATCGTCTCGGACAGAGTACCTGTTTACGGTATTTCGACCGGATTCGGGCGGCTTTGCGACGTTTCGATTCCGCTCCCCCAGCTCGAGCAACTGCAGCTCAACCTGGTCAGGAGCCATTGCTGCGGGCTCGGCGAGCCGCTTTCGGAGCCGGAGACGCGGGCGATGATGCTGCTGCGAGCGAATGTCCTCGCGCTCGGATATAGCGGCGCGCGGCCCGCGGTTGCCCAAGCGCTCTGCGACCTTCTGAACCACCGGATTACGCCCCATGTTCCCTCGAAAGGTTCGGTCGGAGCGAGCGGAGACTTGGCGCCGCTCGCCCACGTGGCCCAGTGTCTAATTGGAGAAGGGTGGTGCCGGCATGAAGGGGTGCGAAAACCGGCGGCGGAGGCGCTGTCGGCAGCCGGTTTGTCACCCTTAAAGCTAGGTCCCAAGGAGGGATTGTCGCTAATCAACGGGACGCAAGCACTTACCGCGGTCGGTGCGCTGATGACTTTGAGGGCGGAGCGGCTCGTGCGGCTTGCCGACGCGGTTGGCGCGATGACGGTGGAGGCACTCGCCGGTGTGCATGCGGCGTTCGATTCGAGGATCCACTCCGCACGGCCACACCCGGGACAGGGCGAATCCGCCGCCCAGCTCCGGGCGATGCTCGAGGAAAGCGAGATCATGCCGTGGCGCACCGAGAGGAATAGCCGGGTGCAGGACGCCTACTCGCTTCGCTGCATGCCGCAGGTGCACGGAGCTGTTCGAGGGGTGATCAACCACGTTCGATCCATCGTGGAAATCGAAACCGGATCGGCGACCGACAATCCGCTCGTCTTCGACGATGGCACGGTGGTTTCGGGCGGCAACTTCCATGGTGCTCCGCTGGCGATGGCGTACGACTATGCGGCGATCGCGCTTACCGACCTCGTTGGAATCTCGGAGCGGCGTGTGGAGCGGATGATCAACCCGGATCTCAGCGAAGGGCTGCCACCATTCCTTTCGCCGGAGGCAGGCTTGGGGAGCGGGTTCATGATCGCCCATGTGACGGTGGTGGCGCTTCTGAACGAGATGAAGGTGCTGAGCTCTCCCGCATCCATCGACAATCTCCCGACCTCCGCGGGCACGGAAGACCACGTGTCAATGGGAATGACCGCGGCACTCAAGCTGCGAACTATCGTCGAGAATGCCGAGAGGTGTCTGGCTATCGAGCTGATCGCGGCGGCGGAGGGGCTGGAATATCGCATGCCGCTGCAGCCGGGAACCGGGGTGCTGGCGATGTATCGGAAGCTTCGGGAGATGGTGCCGCCGCTAATGGCGGATCGGGCGCTCTCGGAGGATATCGAGCGAGTGGCGAGCGAGATCGCCGCTGGTTCCTTCACCGATTCGATTCCGGTGGTGGTACCGGGCGACGGAATCGACCGGCGGCGAGGCGACGGCGACAGACGGGAAAAAAGCCTCGTATGAGCGGGAATCGGGCTCCGCGCGGTCGAACGATCCGGTGCAAGGGGTGGCAACAGGAGGCCGCCCTGCGGATGCTGATGAACAACCTCGACCCCGAGGTGGCCGAACGTCCGGACGAGCTCATCGTCTACGGCGGCACCGGCCGGGCGGCTCGGAGTTGGGAGGCGTACGAGGCGATCGTCGGGGCGCTCGAGGGACTTGAATCGGACGAGACGCTGCTCATCCAGTCGGGAAAAGCGGTCGGCATCTTTCGGACCCACGAGTTCGCTCCCCGGGTGTTGATGGCGAATTCCAATCTGGTTGGCCGTTGGTCGACCTGGGAGCATTTCCACGAGCTGGAGCGGAAAGGGTTGACGATGTACGGCCAGATGACGGCCGGGTCATGGATCTACATCGGCAGCCAGGGGATCGTTCAGGGGACCTTTGAGACATTGGCGGCTTGCGCCGACCGGCACTTCGGAGGGAGCTTGACGGGCCGGCTCGTGGTGAGCGGCGGGATGGGAGGCATGGGCGGCGCGCAGCCGTTGGCGGCGACGATGAATGGGGCCGCTTTCCTTGGGATCGACGTCGACGAATTCCGCATCGCGAAAAGGGTGGCAACCGGCTATTGCGATCACATCGCCTACTCTCTGGATGAGGCCCTATCCCTTCTCGACAAACGTGAACCGATCTCCGTCGGCTTGGTCGGAAACTGCGCGGAGGTGCTGCCGGAGATGGCGCGGCGTGGCGTGGTTCCCGACGTATTGACCGACCAGACGAGCGCGCACGATCCTCTTAACGGCTATGTACCGGCGGGACTGACGCCGGCGGAGGCAGCGGCGTTGCGATTGGCCGACCCGGAGGAGTACGGAAGGCGTTCCATCGATTCGATGGGGCTTCACGTGGCGGCGATGCTGGAGCTCCAGGCGATGGGCGCCGTCGCCTTCGACTACGGGAACAACATTCGGGCTTACGCGCGTGACGCCGGCGTGGAGGATGCGTACAAGATCCCTGGGTTCGTTCCCGAATACATTCGGCCATTGTTCTGCGAAGGGAAGGGGCCGTTCCGGTGGGTGGCGCTGTCGGGCGATCCGGCCGATATCGACCGTACGGATCGTTTAGCGCTCGAGCTGTTCCCACAGAATGAGTCGCTGGCCCGATGGATGCGGCTTGCGCGTAAGCGGATCCAGTTCCAAGGCTTACCCGCCCGAATCTGTTGGCTGGGTTACGGTGAGCGGGCGGAGATGGGGTTGGCAATGAACGACCTCGTTCGGCGGGGAGAGATCTCGGCCCCGGTCGTGATCGGCCGAGACCATCTCGATTGCGGCTCGGTCGCTTCGCCCAACCGGGAGACGGAGGGGATGCTCGACGGGAGCGACGCCGTCGCGGACTGGGCTCTTCTGAATGCGTTGGTGAACACGGCTTCGGGGGCGAGCTGGGTGTCGATCCATAACGGGGGCGGCGTAGGGATCGGCTACTCGCAGCATGCGGGAATGGTGGTGGTGGCGGATGGGGAGCCGAGCACGGACGTTCGCCTGGAGCGAGTGCTCACGTCCGACCCGGGGATGGGGATCGTTCGGCACGCCGATGCTGGTTATCCCGAGGCGCTACGCTTTGCCGAGGCGAATAAGGTCCGCATCCCGAGTCTGCCGTAGCGTCGGCGCCTCGCCGATGCAAATCGGAGAATATGTCGATGAAGTGAGTCATTCATCGACATATTCTCTTAAACTGTCGATCAGTGGCGCACCGAGAAACATTCAACCGGCCCGATGAGCCGTATAACGATCTTCCGGCCCTTCCGCCGCTCGGCGATCTGGAGACAAAAGCGATTCTTAAGGCCGCGATCGATGCCCATGTTGCCCTCGCGGAGCTGAGATCGGCAGCGAAGACGCTGCCGGACGATGGCATCTTAGTGAGAGCGATCGCGTTGCAAGAGGCACGAATATCTTCCGAGATCGAAATGGTGGTCACCACAAACGACGAGTTGTACCGGGCGCTTAGTCAGCAGGAGGAGTTCACCGATCCGCAAACGAAGGAGGTTCTTCGATACGGCGATGCCATATGGCTTGGTTACGGCCATCTCCGAAAAGGGTCGGCGATGGACGTGCCGCTTTTACAAAGGCTCGCTTCGGTGATTCTAAAGTTCGATCTAAAGATCCGAGAGAGTCGAGGTACGCGAGTCGGCGACCCAAGAACCGGAAGAGTTGTCTATACGCCACCAATCGGCTGCGAGCGAATTACCGCGATGCTTGAGAACCTATTGGAATACTGGCATACCGAGTCAACCGTCGACCCTTTGGTGAGGCTGTGCGTCATTCACTATCAGTTCGAAGCGATTCATCCGTTTCCCGATGCCAACGGCAGGGTGGGCCGTGTCTTGAATATTTTGTTTCTAGTAAGTCAAGGCTTGCTAGACAAGCCGATTTTGTACCTTAGCCGGGCGATCATCGAAGACAAGAGTGGTTATTACAAAGGGCTGCGCAAGGTGACCGAGTATGGCGATTGGGAGACTTGGGTGTTGTATATGTTGGAGAACCTCAGCGTGACGGCGATTGAGACCCGACGCCGGATTGAGGCGATCCACCATGAACTCGAGGCGGCAATAGATTACGCTGAAGCAAGTATGCGAACCGGATATAGCGAGGAGCTTATCCGATTGGTATTTTCCCAGCCCTATACCCGTATCTCGTTTCTCGAGCGGGCGGGAATCGCCAAGCGTCAAACCGCTTCGCTTTATCTTCAAGAGCTTGAGCGAATCGGAATTCTTCAGGGCGAGAAGAGGGGAAGGGAGATGTACTACCTAAACCGACGATTGTTCGAGATCCTTGGGCTTTAACTTCTTGACCGTAGCCGAAGACACGTATTGTTCGAGGTCGGTCTCAGGCGTGATCTTTTGGCGGCTGGGGAGGAGGGCGCCGGACGGAACGGAGACACCGGCGCCGACCACGGTTCGTTTGCCGACGTACGACATGGCGCCCACGGAGGATTCTTCCAGGAACGAAGCACCCGAGTCGATGGCGCAACATGGGCCGATGTAGGCTCGATCCCCAAGCTCGACTTGCAGACCGACGCCGCATCCGACGCCGATTTCCGCTTGCTTGCCGACATGGACACCGGGTGCAAGCATCGAGAGGTGCCCGATGAGTGCGCCGTCGTCGATGGTAATGCCGGAGACGACGATCGACCCGTTCCGGGTGGCGATGTTGGTGCCGATGGTGGCGCGGTTGGAGAGATAGACTCCTTTGCCGATGCTGAGGAGCGGAAGGTCGCGAATCCACGTATCAGGGTAGGCAGTGAAGTCGAGGGAGCCTCGGTACCCGAAGAGCCGGAAGGTCGCCCGTTTGAGGGTGGGGATCGTCAGGCAGAGGTAGTAGACCGGCTTGAAGTAGTAGAGCGAGGTCCAGCAGAGTCCGTGCATCCGCCGGTGGAAATAGACCGGGTGCCGCACGTCCCGCGGGAATTTTCCGGCGACGACCCCTTTTCGGTGGGGAAGACTCAGTACCCCGGCCAGGATGCAGAACATGAATGCGTAGGCCAATGGGGCGATCAGAACCAGGAGGCCTCGCGCCCAAGGGTTGCCTACCAAGCTCCAAGACGCTTCTATAATCGCCAACGGCGCACCGAATATGACGGTCAGATAAACCGGCACGAGCACCTGACAAATTGGCCTTCGCCACGGATGTAGAACTTCTGACATGAGTACTGTAGTATTATACATCCAGGTTTTGGATCATTGAAACGTTTCTCGCAGGTACGAGCCAACCTGCGGCTACAACGCTTCGCGTTAAGGGATCGCGGTGGGGAGGCAAGTGAATAAGTCGGCAAGGTTGGCGGTCTTCGGCGCGAGCCAGCTCGTGACCCTTCGCGGACCGGCTAGGCCGCGGGTGGGCGGCGAACTGGCTGACCTTTCGATCATCCGAGGCGGTGGCTTGATTTGTCGTGGCGGAAAAATCGAGTTTGTAGGAACGTCCGACCAGGTGCTGGCGCGAGTGACGCCGGGCGACGAGGTGGTGGATGCCACCAGTGGCGTGGTGTTGCCGGGGTTTGTCGATGCTCACACTCACCCGATCTTCGGCGGCGACCGGCTCGACGATTTCTCGCTCCGCTCGTCCGGCGCAACCTACCAGGAAATCGCAGCCGCGGGTGGCGGCATCCGATCGACGGTGGCTAAGACGAGAGCGGCGTCGGAAGAATCCCTCGTCAAAGCAGGTGAGCGGCATGCCCGCCTCTTCTTGGAGAACGGTACGACGACGATCGAGGCTAAATCGGGCTACGGGTTAGACAAAGAGACGGAGCTGAGAATGCTGCGAGCGATTCGGCGGCTCGGAGAGATCACGCCGATCGGGTTCGTTCCGACCTATCTCGGTGCCCATGCCTTTCCTCCGGAGCACGAAGCGGATCCTGACGGTTACGTCGATCAAGTGGAAGCGATGCTTCCAAGAGTGGCGAACGAACGGCTTGCAGTCGCTTGCGACGTCTTCGTCGAGGAGGATTACTTCGATGCGGGACAGGCCCGCCGGTTGCTTGGCCGGGCGCAGGAGTTGGGACTGGCAACGCGAATGCATGTCGACCAGTTCGGCGATTCTGGCGGCGCGCGTCTCGCCGCCGAACTTAGAGTCCGCACCGCCGACCACCTGGAGCACACGGGGATTGGCGGGATCAATGCGTTGGCGGACGCGGGAGTAATCCCAGTTTTACTGCCTGCTTCGGTTTACTGCCTAGGGTTAAGCAAATATCCGCTAGCGCGGGAGATGGTGGAGCGTGGGCTTCCTTTGGTGGTGGCGACCGATTTCAATCCAGGGTCGGCGCCTACCTTGTCGATGCCGTTCGTCTTGTCGCTCTGCGCGACTCAGATGCGGCTGAAGCCGGAGGAGGCGTTAACGGCGGCGACCTTCAACGCCGCTTGCGCTCTGGGCATCCAGCGCGACAAAGGTTCGCTCGAAGCGGGGAAGTCGGCGGATTTCACGATCTGGGATTGCCAGGATTGGCGCGAGATCCCGTACCACGTGGGATCGTTGCGGCCGTCGACCGTGTATGTTGGCGGCGTGGCATGGGCTTCCAGCCCATGTGTATCGCGACCATCCTGGTCGTGTGATTCCAGTGTACGGTCCTTCCGGACCGGAATTCTCCACCCCCAACCCCCTCCTCATCGCACGAACATCGACGAGGAGGGGGCTCCGGAGGACTAGGTTTGGGGGGCGGTGTAGGTGGCGCGGAGCCAGTATGTGGGCTTTAGGTTTCCGGCTGGGGTGTTGTTGGAGCGGATTTTGAACGTGTACCAGCCGGCGGTGGACGCGGTTGCCGTCAGGGCGGCTCCCTGGGCGGTTCCGGTCGTGTACGTCTTTGTCGTCACGATTCCGCCGGACGGGTTGTCGAGCTCTAGGTAGATGTTCGTGGAGGCGGTCCAGCTCGTGGTGGTGAAGTAGAGGGCGCCGGAGATCGATTTGCCGGCGGCGACGTTGATGCGGCAGACCTGGACGAGCGCGGTGTTGTCGGCCGGCTTGATATCGAGGTCGGTTGCTCCGGCGTACTCTTGGGTCGTCGAAAGCTGAGACGCGGTGAACGAGCCTCCGATGCCGACGGGAGCGTACGCGACGTAGCCCATTCCATTCGTGGCGGTCGGGAGGCTGAGCGACACGTTGCCGCTGCCGTCCGTCCACACGTCGGGGGCGTGTCCGGTGTAGTCGTGCAGCTGCCGGTTCGCTCCGAAACCGGTGGCGCAAGTCAGGTTATAGCCAAAGCCGGTGTTGTTGTTCAGACCGACCAGCAGGTGCTGCCCGCCGTTCCGCTCGTACACGAACACGAGGTTGTTCTTATATCGCTGAGTGGTGGTACCGCTCGCCAGCTTCTCGTGGACCCACATCAGATTGTCGATCGTCGGCTTCATGCCGTAACAGCCGGCGTCGGTGCTGTAGTCCTTATAGAACACACTCGGGTAACCCTCGGAGGTGAGGATGTAAGCGTAGGCGAGCGCCTTGTTCTGGAAGATCGCGTCCGATCGGTCGGTGTCGTGATTCTCGACGAAGGTCACCGCGTGGGCGGGGTCAACGCCGGCAAGGCCGGCATGGTCCAGGTTCGCCATGTTGAAGGAGCCGGGCGAGTTGCACATCCCTTTCAGCTGATCGCGGAGCGGGAAGTCGAACGCGCTCGCGCGGTTGCCCATCATCGTGGAGATCCAATACTGGATGCTTCCGAGGTTGGAGTCGAAGTACTCGCCGACGGCGAACTTGCCCGACATCGCTCCGTAGTTCAGGAAGCTGGAGAGCCAGTTCGTGGAGATCCCTTTGACGTAGTCGAGCCGGTACCCCTGTAGGTCGAGCGCCTTGGTCACCCAGTCGCCGCTGCTATTCAGGCCGTTAAAGATCCAATTGGAGGGGCCGTTGATCGGGGCGAGGTCGCGTCCAAAGGCGTTGAAATCTTCCGAAGCGCCGACCGGCACGTTCGGGTCTTGGCTTACATTCGGATGGAAGTCCCACTGGCCCTTGCCGAACCGTCCGCCATTGGCGACGCCGTAGGCATCGAGATAAGAAAACTGATAGTTGCCGGGATCGCCGTTCCGGTGGTTGTCGACGATGTCGCAATAGATGTCGAGCGAGTTCGCCCGGAGCATGGCGCAGCAACGCTCGAGCTGCTCGCGGGTGCCGTAGCGGGTGGGAATCGTCCCTTGCTGACTCTTGGAGCCGATGTCGTAATCGTCGAACGGGTCGTACCCGACCGAGTAGCCGCCCGCCGCGCCCTTGAGAACCGGGGGAATCCAGACGGCAGTGAATCCGCTCAGCTTCAAAGAGTTCGCCTGTCCGGCAAGCTTGTCCCACCACCAGGGAGCCGAACCACTGCCGGCGGCGGGAGACGGAACGTCCCAATAAAATCCTTGTAGAAGCACCCCCGCGCTGGCGGTTTGGGCGATGACGAAAGCGCCCGCGATGGCGGCTAACGTTCTGAGGCTACGGCCTAACTTGACACCTTTCCGAATTGGGACGATCATTGCCCCTCCTTGTCGTCCTTCATTGGCCGACGCATCAGAGTAACAAACTGGCGCTCATGAACGATGCTACTAGTTTCGTAACGCGACAGTGGATTTCTGTTTCACGACAATCGTAGAATTGCCGGTATGCGCGCCCGAAGAATCGCTCTCCTCATGGAGCGACTGGTCGGCTTCAACCACGAGGTCCTCACTGGGGTGCGCGACTTCGCCGGCCCCTCGCGCGGATGGGTCTGCCACTTCATCGAGCCTAGGCCGGAACTGGTCCCGATTGTCGCGCGGTGGGAACCGGACGGCATCATCGCTTTCCTGGGCGATGATGCGATCGCGGAAGCGGTGCGGGGGCTTGGCGTACCTTTCGTCGACGTCGCCGCCTGGGTGGAAGGCGCGGATTGGCCTCGGGTTGGGTTGAACGACGTGGCGATTGGGCGAATGGCGGCGGAGAACCTTTTGGCGCTCGGATTTGACCAGTTTGCTTTTATCGGCGATCCACATCTCGCGTTCGCGACGGCTCGGAAGCGCGGGTACGACGGTGTCTTGCAAGAAGCCGGGTACACCGCGCGTTCCTTTGCCGCCGACCCGGAGCGGTTTCCAACCGCTCGCGGCTCCACGATCGGAGGGATCGACGGCGAACTCGTCGCTTGGATTCAAACGTTGCCCAAGCCGGTCGCCGTGTTTGCCGACAACGATGAGCGGGCGCTCCTGGTGAGCGAGGCTTGCCACGCGGGCGGCATCGAGATCCCGCGCGACGTCGCGCTTCTTGGGGTGGACGACGATCCGTACCTATGCGGGCTCGGTTACCCGCCCCTGTCGAGCATTGCCACTCCGGCACGGCGGCTTGGATACGAAGGGGCGTTGCTGCTCGATCGTCTGCTGGGCGGATTCGGTCCCCCGGAGTATCCGGTGAGGTTGCCACCGGTCGGAGTCGTGACTCGCCGGTCCACCGACGCGGTCGTTTATCCCGATCCGCTTGTCGCGGAGGCGATGCGCTTTATCCAGGAGCACTCGTGTAAGGGAATCGGCGTCGAGGAGGTCGTGTCGCATGTGCGAGCGGGGCGTCGAACGCTGGAAAGGCGTTTCCAATCTCAAGTCGGCCGATCGATTCTCGGCGAGCTTTCCAGATCCCGCCTCGAACGAGCCCGGTTTCTCCTCGTCACTACCGACCTTCCGCTTAAAACGGTGGCATCTCAGTCCGGATTTGGCTCGTTGTCTCGCTTTTCGTCGAGTCACCAAGACACCTTTGGTGTCGGGCCTCATGAGTATCGGCGGCGTTTTGGGTTGTAGTGCCGGGCGGGGCGATTGGTGCTGATTTTGTAATTCAAGTGCCCGCTTTGCGGGCGGCGGACGATACGTCCGCGCTCCCGGCTGCATGGGGGGAAGCCGGTCTGGAGACCGGCGGTCCTTCTAACTTGGATCGGTATTCTGCGGGAATGCTTTCGTTGTTGTTGGTGGCCGCTTCCCATTGCTTGGCGGCGGCTTCGCTGGCTGATCGGGTGGTTGTGGTCGAGAATGCGGGGAGTCCGGCTTCGGTGGAGATCGCGGAAGATTACGCCAAGCGGCGAGGGGTGAAGAATCTCCTTAAGATCAAGTGCGCCGACTCCGCTCTCTCGCCCACCGGCGAGACGATCGCCTACGCGGATTTTGCGGGCGCAATAGAAACGCCGCTGAAGGCGTACCTTGTCAAGCATCCGAAGATCGATTTCGTCGTCCTCACCAAAGGGATCCCGATTCGGATTACCGGCGCCTCGACCGGGGTCGGAAACAACCAGCCGTCCGTCGATTCTTACATTGCGGCGTTCGGTTATGCCGAGCGGAAGGACGTCATCCCGGTCGTGCTTAACGACAGCGGCTTTACCGGGAAGGCCTGGGCGAACCGGTTTTGGAACTCGAGCGAGCGATTTACTCACGCCAAGTTCGGCGGCTACCTGGTCACGCGCTTGGATGCCTACACGATCGACGAGGCGCGCTTATTGACGACGTATGCTTTTCAGAGCGAGCGGACCCGTCCAAGCGGCTCGATCTTGTTGGACACCGCCCTTTCGCACGGCCTCGGCGATGTAACCAAGCAACCGCTTTCCGCGATTAAGGATGGAAAGCTCGACTCTCACATGATCAACGAGATGTCGTACAACGAATACGACGCCGATATGGTCAATGCCGCTGGGATCTTGGAGAAGAAGTCAGTGCCGACGATTCTCGATCGGACCGACGTGTTCATTGGCAAGAAATCGGACTTGATGGGGTACTGCTCGTGGGGGAGCAACGATCCGAAGTTCGTCGCCGCAGATTACAAGTTGCTTAGGTTTGCGCCCGGAGCGATTGCGGAAACCGCCGTGTCCACCAGCGCTAGAACGTTTCTGCCCACGACCGGCGGGCAGTCGCTGATCGCCGATCTGATTTCTGGCCGGGTGACCGGGGTCAAGGGGTATTGCGACGAACCGCTGCTCCAAGCGGTCGCTTCGCCCACCATTTTGTTCGACCGCTACACTAGCGGCTGGACTCTGGCGGAGAGCTTCTACGCGGCGTCCCGGTTCGTCGGTTGGGAAGATATCGTCGTCGGCGATCCTTTATGTGCCCCGTACCGGAAATAGTCGTTTTGGCAAGATGAAATCCGCGTGGAGATCACGGGACTCTCTTTCCAAGCCCTTTTGATGGGTTGTTGGGCCAAATATCAGGGCGGGCCGCCCCTGATACCCACGGGCGAGCCGCTCGTGCCACTTTAGGTTAGCAATAACCGGGGGAAGATGGGCCGTTCGAAACCGAGTGGGCGCAGGGCGAGTCCCACATTCATAAGACTCGCTTGCGAGCAGGGAGAAGTTAACATGAACAAGCAACTTCGAATGGCAATCGTCCTAGGTGGTCTCCTTACGGCGATTTCGGCTCCGGCCCAAACCATCGCCCACTGGTTCGATCGGCAGGTTCACGGCACGGCCGCTCACATCACTCCCCGCCACCATAAGCCCGGAGAACCGGAGTGGCAAGGGGACCGACGGCCGATGCGGATCATCCGCACCGAGACGATCACTCGAACCACCTATCGACATCGAGTCCATTACCACCACCATCGCCGCCATCACCATTGGCACGATTGAAAAAGGTCACCTATCTCGGAGAGCGTTCCGCACCGCCAACCGATAAATCTCCGTGAGCGGATCGAGGCAATCGATCTCGATCCGCTCGTTTGCGGCGTGAATCGTGGCGTTGATCGGTCCGAATTCGGCCACAGGGATCTTATGCGCGGCGAAGAATCGCGCGTCGGAGGTTCCCCCGCCGGTAGAAGATATGGGCTTTATTCCAGTAACCGACTCGATCGCTCCAACCAGCGCGGCGAGAAGTGAGCCGGGGCGGGTCACAAAAGGGAGCGCGGAGACGTTCCACTCGACAGGTTCCTCGACGCCGTTCTCCTGGGCGATACGGGCGATCCGATCTTGAATTCGCTCTGCCGTCCAATCGGTTCCGAACCGCACGTTGAAACGGACTTCGGCCTCTCCCGGAATCACGTTGCTTGCTCCCGTGCCGCAAACCAGGTTGCTGACCTGAAATGTGGTCGGTGGAAAATCGGCGGTTCCTTTCCCCCAATCGGCCGCCACCAAAGCTCCGAGCACCGGCGCGAGCCGATGAGCGGCATTATCCGCCAGTTGGGGATAGGCGGTATGTCCTTGCACGCCTCGAACGACGAGCCGTCCGTTCATCGATCCGCGCCGGCCGGCCTTTATGGCGTCGCCGAACACCTGCTCCGAAGTCGGCTCCCCTACGATCGCGTCGTCGATCGACACGCCGCGTTCGGCGAGAGTGTCTAGGACACGACGGGTACCGTCGATGCCCGGGCCCTCCTCGTCGCTGGTGAGAAGCAGCGCAATCGTGCCTGGATGACTCTCCGCCGCCAACTGTTCCAAGGCAACCGTCATGGCGGCGACCGATCCCTTCATATCGACGGCGCCGCGCCCCACCAATTCACCGCCACGTTCGGTAGGCGAAAAAGGTTCGCTCGTCCAAGCGCCGATCGGGCCTGCCGGTACCACGTCGGTATGGCCGGCCAGACAGATAAGGGGCGCGCCGGCGCCATGCGTCGCCCAAAGATTGTCGACCCCTTCGAAATGCAGATGCTCGACCTGGAAACCGGCGGCGCTCAGGCGCGCGCCGACGACGGCTTGGCAGCCGGCGTCGTTGGGAGTGACGCTTTGACGGGAGATCAGGTCGCGAAGGAGCTCGAGGACGGCGGACATTGGTTAATCGCGGAGGAGCTCGTTGAGGCTCGTTTTGGCTCGGGTTTGGGCGTCTACCCGCTTCACGATTACGGCGGCATAGAGGCTGTGGCTCCCGTCCTTGCTCGGCAGGGAGCCGGGCACGACCACCGCGCCGGCGGGCACGCGCCCATAAAGCACCTCTCCCGTCGCGCGATCGAAGATCTTCGTGCTCTGTCCGATGAAAACGCCCATCGAGATGACGGCCCCTTTCTCGACGATGACCCCTTCGACAATTTCGCTACGCGCGCCGATAAAGCAATCGTCCTCGATGATGGTCGGGTTCGCCTGGAGCGGCTCTAAGACGCCGCCCAGCCCTACTCCGCCACTCAGGTGCACGTTTTTACCCACTTGAGCGCACGATCCGACGGTGGCCCAGGTGTCCACCATCGTCCCTTCGTCGACGAAAGCGCCGATATTGACGTAGCTCGGCATGAGCACCACGTTTCGAGCGATAAAGGCGCCTCGGCGAACCGTGGCAGGTGGGACCGCGCGGTAGCTGCCGTCTGGCTTCTTCAGCGGAACCTTGTCCCAAAACCCGATGTCGCCGGCGGACATCTCCCGGTTATCCTCGAGCCGGAACGAGAGAAGAACCGCTTTTTTGAGCCACTGGTGGGTCTTCCATTCGCCGGCGATCTGCTCGGCCACGCGTAAACGACCGGAGTCGAGCTCGGCGAGCGCTTCGTTGACGGCGCTCCGTACGTCGGCGGGCACGTCGGACGGCGAGAACTTGGCGCGGTCTTCCCACGCTCCTTCGATGATTTGAATGAGGTCAGCCAATAGTAGGAGTCTCCAAAGTTTCGCGAATTCGGATGAGTGCTTCGCGGCACACGTCGAGATCCGGCACCAGCGCCACTCGCAAATAGCCCTGCCCAGGATTCTTGCCGTTTACCTCACGGCCCAAATAGGTGCCGGGCAACGTGGTCACCCATGCTTGCTCGAAGAGCCGCCGTGCTTGTTGCTCGTCGTTGGGTACGGGCAGCCAGAGGAAAAAGCCGCCGCTTGGGATCTGCAGACCCGGGCCAAACAGTTCGGCCGCGATCCGGAATTTCTCCCGGTACTTCTCCCGATTTTCTACGACATGCGTTTCGTCTTGCCATGCCTCAACGCTGGCAACCTGCGTAAGCGAGCTGGGCGCGGCGCCGTGATAGGTGCGGTACAGCAGAAACGGCTTGATGATGTCGGCATCGCCGGCCGCGAATCCGGAACGCAACCCCGGAGCGCTCGAGCGCTTGGATAATGAGTTCAGCGACACCACCCGTTCCAGTCCTCGCCCTAGTGCGATCGAAGCTTGCAGAGATCCACAAGGAGGATCGCCGTTGTAGATCTCCGAATAGCACTCGTCGGCGGCCACCACGAACCCGTACCGGTCGGCAAGCTCGAACACCCGCTTCCAGTCTTCCAGAGTCATGACGGCTCCCGTCGGATTGCCGGGCGAGCAAACGAAGGCTAGCTTTACCCGCGGCCAAATCTCCGCCGAAACGGCTCCCCAGTCCGGAAGGTATCCCTGCTCCTTTGGCGTCGGCACGTACACAGGCTCGGCCCCCGCCAGCAGCGCGGCCCCTTCGTAGATTTGATAGAACGGATTCGGTAAGAGAACCGCCGCGCGCTCGGCGGGATCCAAGACGGCTTGAGCGAGGGCGAAAAGCGCCTCGCGCGTCCCCGCGACCGGGATTACCTGGTCTATCGGGTCTGGGCAGGGAATCGCGTATCGCCGGCCAATCCATTCGGAAATGGCACTGCGAAGCTCGACCGTGCCCGCGGTCGGCGGATATTTGCCGAGCAGGTGCAGGTTTTGGACGAGGGAGTCGGCGATGACAGGTGGCGTTGGATGCTGCGGCTCTCCGATTCCGAGATTGAGCGGTCTCAACCCCTCCGGAGGTCTGGCACCTTCCAAGAGGACGCGCAGCCGCTCGAAAGGGTAGGGATGCAGCAGGTCGAGGAGTGGGTTCACGCCTCCGCCGGACTCGTCGGCCTCTCCTCCTTGCGGAGATGGACGTTTACAACCGACCGAGCGTATTGAACGACGGTCGACTCCGGTGTCTTTCGAAGCCGTTCGATCAGCTCATCCAGTGAGGCCTCGGTCATTGGGCCGAAATATTCGTCTCCCACTTGCACGACTGGAGCTCGATCGCAGGCATTGAGACACTCGACCTCTTCAAAGGTGAACACGCCGTCGTCGGTCGTTTCGCCATGCCCGATGCCGAGCTTGCGTCGGACGTAATCTCGCAGCTCCCAGGTTCCGTTGACGTGGCAGGTAAGGCACGTACAGAGTTCCAGCTTATGCCGGCCTGGCTCGTGCACCGTATTGTAGAGGGAGTAAAACGTGGCGACGCCTTCGATTTCGGCATAGCTTCGATGGAGTCGAAAGGCGACTTCGGCGATGGCGTCTCCAGTGAGGTGTCCGCCGTACTCGCGCTGGGCGATCCAAAGGCAGGGAAGGATACACGCCTTCTCCTCTGGATAATGCCTTCTCAACGCTTCGAGCTCAGCGATGGCGGCCTCCGAGAACCGCAGGTCGAGCTCCTCGATTCGAGGCGGACGAGGGCGCTGATTCGGGCTTCCAAGCTGGAGGAGTTCGCTCATTCTTTCCCTTGGAGGATACCGCGCATTTAAAAGGCGCAAATGAGGGCCGGTCGAGACCGGTCCTCATTTACTAGAATCCGAGGGCTCTGTTTAGCCTCCGGATTTGGAAACGTCCGCTGAGGCCATCTGCATCGGCTCCGGGCTATTCCGGAGAATCAATACATCGGGTTTGGCGCCATGCTTGAACACGAGGACCGAATAGGCGATTCGGGGCTCCATCTCGGCCTTTGCCAAGATTTTGTCACCCACGACAACGTCGTACGATCCGCTCTTGATCTGATTCACCGCGGGTTTGAGCGGCTGAGCAGTTTTGGAGCCGGCTTCGCGTAGGGAAAGGGGAATGGAAAGGTCTTCCGCGGTACCGATGACCCGCAGTTCCGATCCATTGGCCGGATTGGACCTACGCTCCCCGTCGAAAGGAGTCATTTCCACGTTTCCGCCCGACTTGGTAACCACATAGGTGACCAGAGCGCCCGGCGTGAATTTCACGACCTTCTCGGACATAACCTTGCCATCCTCAGAGCTGATGGTCACGTGGTGCTCGCGAGGAGCGCCTTTCCGGAAGGAACACGGGCTATACGCCGGCGTGTAGGGGTTTTGGACCGGCAACTTGTCGAACGCGATCACCAGGTTGTCTGCCGTCGCGTTCACAAACCGGAAGAACTGTCCTTCGGGAGCTTTGTGAGGCGGCGCCGTCGGTGTCGACGCCCCGCATCCGCCGAGGCAGAAGAGGGCGAGCAAGTTACTCGCCAACGCGAACTGGGTGCGGCCACTTACCAGGTGGCCGACCCTGCCGCGCTGCCGACTAAGGATTAGTGGCATTTTGGGCCGGTTTCTGATCGCCTACCTGGGAACCCTGGGGAGCGGGAGTATTCGTTACGGTCGGGGCGGCATCCTCTTCTTTCTTCGAGCATCCGGAGATGACGAATACCGTGGCGGCGACGATCGTTAGTGCAAAGATCTTTTTCATAGGCTTAATAATAGTCTCGGGTTCCCATGCGGATGGCATGGAAACCCGAATGATGGGCACGGGTGTGCTTACTGCTCGCGATCCGGTCGGAAGTAGCAGTGGTAGTAGACGGCGGTCGGGCCACCAACGCCGCGAACGCCGCTGTTGCAGCCGGTGTAGCTCGAAGGCACGCCGGTGGCGCTAACGTACCGCCACGGGTCGGTGTACGCCTCAGCCGGAGTAGCCGAGTTGGTCGACGTACCCATGCGCTGGAACTTCGCCGAGGTGTCGGTTCGAACGATAGGACCGCCCTTCGAGTAGAGCCATGCGCTGGCGCCGAAGTTCCAGAAGGAAGCCGAAGCGAATCCGGTGCTCGAGCTGAGCGAAGCCTGTGGGAACGCGGTCGGGTTGAATCGGCAGTCGTCGGTGCCGGTGCAGGCGAGGGTTGGGTTAGCGGCGGAACGACCGTTGAAGGAGGCGGTTCCGTTGCCCGGCCAGTACATGACCGCAACCGACGGGGAGGTGATCTCGGACGAGCTCAGGGTGTGCAGAAGGCCATTGAACGCCACTCCGACGACCGCAGGCGTCACGCCCGGG
This sequence comes from Fimbriimonas ginsengisoli Gsoil 348, assembly GCF_000724625.1. Classification (GTDB taxonomy): domain Bacteria; phylum Armatimonadota; class Fimbriimonadia; order Fimbriimonadales; family Fimbriimonadaceae; genus Fimbriimonas; species Fimbriimonas ginsengisoli. The sequence goes on from NZ_CP007139.1 coordinate 3,753,964, forward strand.
GTGAAGGAGGTGTCGAACGCATTCTTGTTCTGCGCCGGCTGCTCGTACATGCCGAAGTTCTTGATGTACGGCTGGATCGAGTTCGCCCACTGGCACTGGGTCTGAGCCATGATGTCGGGAGCGTCCCAACCGCCGGTGTTGATAACGTTGTACGGCGTCGGGTGAACGGTGGTGTAGCGCCAGGTTCCAGCGGCACGGCGAGACATCGCCATCGGGAACTGATCGTCGGAGTCGCCCTCGTAGATTGCGGTGGCGGTTCCGAACTGCTTAAGATTGCTGAGAGACTGGGTCTTCTTAGCGGCTTCCTTAGCCTGGGCAAAAACAGGGAAGAGGATGGCGGCGAGAATCGCGATGATCGCGATTACGACGAGAAGCTCGATGAGCGTAAATGCTTTCTTCATGGTTATGAACTTCCGAAACGGAATGGATATAGAAAGGATGAAGACGGACGCCGGGCCTTAATAAAAGACGCATAGTCCAAGTAACACTATATACCAGTTCGAAATGCGTGGCAAGGGGTTCGGGAGCGCATTTCTGGCCCGATATACGAATCGCCGCTTTGGCCCCGTTGCCTCGATAGTTGCTCCGGATCTACTGAGGCGACGGTAATTTGGCTAGGGATCGTTCGCGGCGTGGACAGAACGAGCAATCGCCGTGGTCGATTTTCCTCAATTTGAACCTAGACAGATCGGAAGCCCGGATCCTACATGAATTTTCATTGCAATCACCTGTCGACGGCAGGAGCTTGCGGGAACTTTTTTAATAGTGGAAGGTACACCGTATTTTGCTTTCGAATCGACAGCGGAAAAATCGGCAAGAATCGCTACTACCGATCGATCTCGCCCAGCACGATGTCGATCGAGCCAATGACCGCGACAACGTCGGCGATCAGCCTTCCGACGGCGAGAACCTCAAGGCACTTCAGGTTCATGAAGCTGCTCGGGCGCTCGTGCCAGCGGTAGGGACGGTTGCTACCGTCGCTCACGATGTAGAAGCCCAACTCTCCCTTGGAACCTTCGACGGCTGCGTATGCTTCGCCCACCGGCGGGTGGAATCCTTCCGTAAACAGCTTGAAGTGGTGGATCAGCGACTCCATCGAGGTATCGAGCTCTTTGCGGGGAGGCGGGGCGATCTTGCGGTCGGAAGTGCTCCAGGCCCCCTCCGGCAGTCCGTCGATCGCTTGGCGCAGGATCTTGCAACTCTCCCGCATCTCCGAGATTCGCACGAGGAACCGGTCGTAAACGTCGCCGCGGGTCCCGGTAGGGATTCCGAATTCGAAATCCTCGTAGCTGGAGTAAGGATTGCTCTTTCGCAAATCGAACGGAACGCCGCTGGCCCGGGCGATCGGTCCCGAGGCGCCAAGGTTAAGCGCGTCCGCTGCGCTTAATATTCCGACGTCGATCGTCCTCTCCTTCCAGATCGGGTTTTCGACGAGCAGATCCTCTACAACCTGAAGTTCGGGAAGGAACCCATCGAGGAAGGATCGGAGCCGAGCCTCGAATCCGGCGGGCATATCGCCGCGAAGGCCACCGGGGACGATCCAGCTCGGCATCATGCGTACGCCCGAGAACATTTCGAACATGTCGAGAATGAGCTCGCGCTGCTGCATCACATAGAAGTAGGGGGTCATGGCCCCGAGGTCGAGCCCGTGGGTTCCCAACCAAACGAGATGGGAGGCGATGCGGCTCAGCTCCGCGAGGATAACCCGCAGGTATTGTCCTCGCTTGGGGATTTCACACCCGAGCAGCTTTTCGACCGCCAACGCGTGGGCAAGGTTGTTCCCGTTCGCGTTCAGGTAGTCCATGCGGTCGGTCATGACCACGCACTTGTGATACTGCTGGTACTCGGCCTCCTTCTCCATGCCGGTGTGGAGGTAGCCGATCACGCATTTGCACTTGACGATCGTCTCGCCCTCAAGCTCGCAGATGACCCGCAAGACGCCATGCGTCGAGGGGTGCTGCGGCCCCATATTCACGATCATCGTATTCTCGCCGGTCCGCTGGAAGACCGTTTCCGTCGAGGGCATGAAGGTTTGGGAACTCATTTGACTCCGAAAGGGAGGGTACCCCTTTCGAGGGCGGAAGGCTTTCGAAGGCGGAAGGCGGAAGGCGGTGCGCTAAACACAAATCGCCCGACCGGGAGGTCGGGCGGTTTGGGCGCTACTTGCCGGCGGCGGCAGGGCCGCCTGGCCCGCCGGGGCCGCCACCGGGAGGCTTCGCGCGGTGACTTCCCGAGGTGGCATTTTCGGGCACCGGGACGTTAGCGGTCGGCGCCGCGGTATCCAGTTTCTTATCGGCTTCCGACTCGCCGCTGCTTCCGCAGCCGACTAAGGCGGCGGCGAGCAGAAGCGCGGAGGTGAATGTAGCCAGCTTTCTCATTGTTGAAGGTCCCAGACGTACTTGGACCGATCGACGATCACGGCTTGACCCTCGGTTTGGCCAAGTTGCCAGGTGGTTCCGTTGGCCAACTGGCCGAGCTTCATGTACTTCGCATGGCTATCCATGAACGAGACGCCCGCGCCGCCGGAGTGACGAGGCCGCACGAGACCGGCCTGAGTCTTCTCGGTGTTCGCGTACGGCTGGATGCCGTTCCACGCCGCCGTCGCTTTGCCCCAGTCGGAGTAGGTGCACACGTCGTCGGCATTGAAGCCTCCCGGAGGGTAGACGACCCAGCTACCGACGTTGTCTTGGGGAGCGTCCTGGCCGCTCTCGGTGAACATCACGGTGTCGGCCGGCGCAGCCGCGGTGCTGCTGGAGATCGGAGCGCCCCATGCGGAATTCGTGGCCGGGGTGCAGTCCGGCATCGGATTCATATAGCTGGCGTTGTAGCCGTACTGTACGAAATACTGCCAGTTGCCGTCCCAGTTAAGGTTGGGGTCGGTGAAGATCACCATCCAATCGGAGTTAGCGTGGGGGCCTCCCGCCGGCGAATACATGATCGCCCAGTTCTTTCGGTAAGGCGCGGTCGTCTGCGCCCAGGTGTGCCACTTGGCCGTTCCGCTCGGCTGCGGTTCGATCTCTAGCGCGACGGGCACGATGTCGTCGGAATCGCCCATGTAGATCTGGGTCGATGTGTTGATTTGTTTGATGTTGCTGAGGCTCGCCGTCTTCTTGGCCGCGTCTTTCGCCTGAGCGAAAACGGGGAAGAGGATCGCCGCGAGAATCGCGATGATTGCGATGACGACAAGCAACTCGATGAGTGTAAAGCCTTTACGATTAACCATAAGATTTAGCCCTGAACTTCTCAACCACGCGACAAAATGATAGTGTAAGGAAATCTACGCCGATCTTGCGCTATCTGTGCGCGTTTTGGCTAAGTATCGGTTCAATGGAAGCCGAACTTGCTCGGCCTGGAACAGAGACGTGGCCACGCTTTCGGAAAGTTCATAGAGTTTTTGGCGCTAAGTAATATTGCCTGTGCGACTTCGTTGAGACGGCAAAAAGGAGAGCCCGGGAGCGGTTGCTCCCGGGCTCTCCTTTTTGCTGTGGCCGGCCTAGCGGCCGCTAACGTCTTCGGAGCCGGTCTTGCCCTCGAAGCTCTCACCGGCATGGGGCATCGAGACGTCTTCTACGGCGGGGCCTCTTTGGCCCCGGTCGAACAGCACGTCCTCGCCGCCCAGCGGATATTCCTTCCGCAGCGGAAAGCCGATCCAGTCGTCGGGCAGTAAGAACCGCTCACCTGGATGCGCCCGGTTCCCCTCGAAAACGATCCCGTACAGATCTTGAACTTCGCGCTCGGGATACTCTGCACCTAGGAAGAGCTCGATTAAAGAGGGAACCGTCTGTCCATCGTCGACGCCGACCTTGAGGAAGATTCTCGCGGCATGCTTCAGCGACATGAGGTTGTAGACCACCTCGAATCGCTCCGAAAAGTCTCGCTCTTGTTCCCACTGGCTGTAGTCGACGCCCAGGCACTCGACGAAGTATTCGTATTGAAGCTCGGGGTCCTCTTTTAGAAACCGTGCGATCTCCGGCAGGCGAGCTTTGTCGACGCACAAGTAGGTTTCCCCGCGGAACTCCTTCACCTTAAGCAGCGCTTCGCCGAACTGTTCGCGAATCCGTACGACTTCTAGTCGCTCTTCGCCCACCATCGGATATGGCATTACTTCGTGCCTCCGCCAGCGCCCACGAGGGTCGATTCGGGGACGGCGACGTCAGTGGTAGTGGTCCCCCGCCGCGAGAGCATCTTCTCCGGAGCGAGCGTCGACGACTCATCCCAATCGATCGCCCCGACCCGGATCGCATACACGTATCCGAGAATCCAGGTCGCCATGTAGGTCAGGAACTCGAAGAAGGCGTAGATGACGAACTGATTATCGTTCGCGGGAGCGTTCTTGTAGGCCGTGTAGAACCCCCAGAGGAACACGGCTTCGATGTCGAACAGGATGAAGACGATCGCCACCAAGTAAAACTTGATCGGAAACCGCTCGTGCGCATCCCCGACCGGAGCCACGCCGCATTCATACGGCGCCGACTTATAGGGCGTCTGTTTCTTCGGGCCAAGGATCCAACTGGCGGTTACCAACACGCCGGCCAGAGCCGCGGCCACGCCCATCAGCACGAGGATGCCGACATAAGCGTCGTTCATTGCGAGAGATTACCTAGCTCGCGGCCAGAGCATGCCGTCCTCGTCGGCTCGACGTACTCCCACAGTGTCCATCCGTTCGGTTTCGTCTAGATTTGTCGGAACTTAGACCTATCTTTATCCGTCGCTAAGCATCGAACGCTGCCATAATTATCAGGAAGGATCGGTTGGGCTTTTGCCGCCCGCATAGGAAATGAACAAGCTTGTCTTCGGCCTCGTTTTGGCCATCGGTGGAACTACCTCGGTCCTTTGCATCACTGCCGCTCGGCATGAGGACACCATTCGGCCGAACACGAAAGTCGGTCCGGTCGACGTCGGAGGAATGACTCCGGAAGAAGCTTCCCGAACTCTTAGAATTTGGTGGGAAGGGGAGAAGCTGAACAAGCTCACCCTGAAGATGCCGAACGGTAAGACGAAATTGCCGCCCATGAAGCCGGGCGAGCTTGGGTTGACGTTGGACGACGTGGCATCCGTCAAGTCGTTGCCTCTTCAATCGTTCCTCGGCGACGCGAAGGCGGTCGTCACTAAGTCTGATTTCACGCCGGAGCAGCACGCGCCGATCTTCAAATCGACCGGCGAATCGCTGGATGCGGTGGCTAAGGTGGTTCGACAGTCGGTCGGCCCGAACCGGCCCGCTTCGGTTCACTGGGTAAAGGGAGCGGTCGTGCGGCACCCGGAAGTCGCGGGCGTGGCGCTCGATACAAACGCCTTGCCGGCCCGAGTCGCCGCCGCCGTGATGGGCGATCACACCGTGGAGATTCCGCTCACCGAAGGCGCGAAGCACATTCCGGACGCCGAGCTCAGCAAGATCAAAGAGGTCGTCTCCGAGTTTTCGACCCGCTTTTCGGCGAGAAACCGACCCCGCTCGTCGAACATTCGGCTCGCCGCTTCGAAGATCGACGGCGTGGTTCTGATGCCGGGCGAGACGTTTAGCTTCAATTCGGTCGTCGGCCGCCGGACTTTGCGCGCGGGATTCAAGTTGGCCGGCGTTTACAAGAACGGGCAGCACGACACCGGTATCGGGGGCGGCATCTGCCAGGTCAGCACCACCCTCTTTAACTCCGCCCTCTTCGCGAACCTGGCCATCCAAAGGCGATCGAACCACTCCCTCCCCGTCCCGTACGTACCGCTGGGCCGAGATGCTACCGTCGACTACGGAAACCTGGACCTGGAGTTCAAGAACACCTACCAATCGCCGATCGCTCTATCCGCGCTCTACGTTCCAGGTCGCCTGACGTTCCGCGTTCTTGGCACGAAGCAGCCCGGAGTATCCGTGAAAGTGATCCAGACGGGCCACCGTTCTTGGGCCGCCGGTACGGAACGGGTTTTCGACAGCAGCCTTCCGAGCGGGCGCACCCGAGTCGTGAAACCGGGGAGCACGGGGCACAGCGTTACCACCTATCGCTGCGTCTACGAGAACGGGAAGCTCGTCCGGCGAGAGCGGATCGGATTTAGCCGATATGGCGGCGATCCTACCATCATTGCCGTCGGTACGGGGGCGGCTCCGATCCCGTCGCAGAAGCCGGCTACGATTGCCCCGCCGACAACGCCCGCGCCTGGCAACGATCAAGCTCCGACCACGCCGGAATCCGAGCCGATCGATGCCGGTTTCGGTATGTCTTAAGGACCGCGCTCTTGCGCGTCTCGTGTGGTTCCGGTACCCTCGATTGCGTGGGTCTACTGCGCGCTGCCATCGATGCCTCGCACTCTCTCGACGTTGAGATTCGTCACGACCTCCACCGACACCCCGAGCTCGGCTACGCCGAAACTCGGACGAGCGGAGTCGTACGCAACCACCTGGAAAGCCAAAAGATCGACCTCTGTGGGAATTTGGCCGGAGGTACCGGGGTGTTGGGTTACCTTCCCGCGACCACCAACCCCGAAGGGGCTCGCACCATCGCGTTGCGTGCGGACATGGACGCCTTGCCGATCGTGGAAGAGACCGGCGCCGAGTACCAATCGACGAACCGAGGCGTGATGCACGCGTGCGGCCACGATGGGCACACGACGATCTTGATGGCTACGGCTCGCGCCCTAAGTCAGATGCCCGAACGGCCGAATAACGTCCTCTTCGTCTTCCAGCCCGCTGAGGAAGGAGGCGCGGGAGGCGACCGGATGTGCAAAGAGGGGGTTTTGAACGGCCGGCTGATGGGGAAAACCGCCGATGTGATTTACGGCCTTCACGGCAACCCTTGGATCGAGCTAGGTCACGTCAGCACTCGAAACGGCCCTTTGATGGCCTCGGCCACGGAGCTGCACATCACGATCAGCGGGAAGGGGAGCCATGCGGCGTACCCGCATCTAGGAATCGACCCGATCGTAGTTGCTTCCCATGTGATTACTGCGCTCCAAACCATTGCCTCGCGCTCGGTCGATCCACTTGATTCGGTCGTGGTGACGATTGGCAAAGTTGAGGCGGGCTTGGCGCACAACGTGATCCCCGAGAAGGCTCACCTTTCCGGTACGGTTCGTACTCTGCAAGACTCAACCTTCGCGCTGGTCAAGTCGAGGATCGTGGAGATCGTCCGAAATGTCGCGGCGGCGTTCGGCGCGCAAGGCGAAGCCGAGTTCTTAGGTTCGTATCCGGTGACGTTCAACCACACGGAGCCGACCGACAGGTTCCGTGAAGTGGCGCGGGCGACGCTGGGCTCTCAGTTCGTTCACGAGGAAGCCGCTCCATCGATGGGCGCCGAGGATTTCAGCTTCTACGGCCGGGAAGTGCCTGCTTGCTTCTATTTCCTCGGCCTCCGCTCCCCAGAGCAAACGACCTACCCGAACCTGCACTCCCCCCGGTTCGACTTCAACGACGCGGCTATCCCGGTCGGAGTCGAGCTGATGTGCGAACTCGCATTGAACGGATAAGCGAACCGGGGAGTAGCGATCGAGGATGCCGCCAATCGATCATCAGAAGCCAGCCTCGGAGAGGCGGTATCTCAAAGCTAAGGGTGCAGCGAAGCGGAACCCTGGTAAAGGCCGACCAATGCCCGAGCCCTGAAAGTGGCGACATCAGCCCAGCTCTCCACGAGGGGAGTCTGTGGGAGACGCGAAAGCAGATTTGTGGTGAGGATGGACTGGTCACCATCCATTCCAGTCATGCGGTAGGTCTTGCGACCGCCTATCGGGGTCGGGGAGGGCTGGTGCCCTTCCCCCGAGTCTTCGACCCGCGGCTATTTTCTGAAGAGCCCTCCGGGCTCGCGATGCCCGTTGTGATCGGTCTGTCTCACGGCGTCGGAGCTGGACCTTGTCCGGCGCGACGGGAGGGGCACGCAAAGGCGCGAAGGCGCAAAGGGGACCGGAGGTTCAAAACTAGCCAACCGCTACCGCCAGATAGGAACGGGGCAGGGGCTTGGATAGTAGGAATTGTCAAAGAACTTGATCCCGAGGGACTGGGCGTAGCGCGCCCCGAGCTGTAGGAAAGGGCCGGCCTGCGCGTTGAGCGGCTGGCCGAGTGGTCGGCTCTCGCGTTGAACGACCATGATCGGCTCCGCGTTCCCTTTCCAGTGGAGGACCATGTGGAAGGTCACCACCGGAGGGAAAGAACCGGGACACGCCTCGGCGACCACGACCAGGGCGTCGATCGCGTCGATCTTTCCCCGCGTGAACGTGGGGAAGAACCCGGGTCCGTGCCGCCGGTGGTAGACCCGCTCCCGCAGGTTGAACACGATCGTTTGGAGGGAAAACGCCGCCAAGACCGCCGCCCCGATTAGCAGGGTTCCGATCATCAGCCACCACTGAGGGTAGAAGGGGAGCTCGACGGGGAGCATGGGGGCAACGATCATGCCGGCTCCAGTGAGCGCGGTCAGGCGGATCAGGGCGTGGTACGGCGCCGGCGCGGTGAACACCAGCCGCTTATTCTCGCCTTGATAGCGGCCGAAGAGTGGCGTCTCGAGCATGGTTCGGAATTATCTTTGCATAGCCAGTCCCCTCCTCGTCGCACGTACGTCGACGAGGAGGGGGCTCCGGAGGCTAGCTGGCGCCGTAGCGGCGAAGGATGTCTTTAACGTCTTCGCGGTTGCCGGCTTGGTCCAGGATCGGCGTTCCTCCCTTGTTTGCCGGCGCCGTGGGGTCGGCGCCCGCTTTTAGGAGCGCTTCGACCACTGCCGGGTAATCGCCCTTTGAATTGCGGCACCACATGGCGCCGTGAGCCGCCCATCCCAGCGGAGTGCTTCCGTGCTTTTCATCCCGAGTTTCGATCGGGATATGTCCCAGCAAGAACCGGACCGTCTCCAACTGTCCAAACCAGCAGGCGGTGTGGAGCGCGGTGCCAGTGTCCATGCCGGTGCTCAGCGGGTCGACCTTTGCCAGAAGCAACAGACGAACGGTTTCCGTTTGCCCGTTTTGGGCGGCGTCCGGAAGGATGCTTGCCTCCTCCTTGGACATTTCGGAGCCGATCGCCGGATGCTCTTTCAGAATCGCGCGGACCTCCTCTTCGTCTCCTAAGACCGCGGCCGCCAATAATCGCCGTGAGGGCGGACTGACCCGCGTGAGCTCCTCCAAAACGTCGAAGCTGCCGCTGGTGGCCGCAACCTCCTGCGGGGTCCTGCCGCCGCCCAGTTTGTATAGGTAGATATGTCCGCCATCCGACTTGGTGGTGATGAACGGCGCCTTACCGATTCGTGCCATTGCCGCGTTCGGATCCTCCGCGAGCACCCGCTTGAGAAGCTCGACATCGTTCAATACTGCCGCCGTATACACGTCCGGCTTGGCGCCATGCTTCAACAAGACGCGCAGAATGTCGGGATTGCCGACTTGGTACTGAATCGGAGTTCCTTCATGGTCCACGTCGCGCTGCTCCAGATCCGCACCCCGCTCGATCAGGAATCCCGCGATTTCCGCGTTCGCCGCAACGTGCAGCGGCCGGTGCCCATCGCCCCCGGGGGCGTTCACCAGCGCCGGATCGGCGTCGAGAAGCTCGCGAAGGATCTCCAACTTTCCATGGGCCGCCGCCGACCAGACGTCCCATCGCGTTCCGAGGTGCAGGAGGGTTTCGACCGCATTCCCGTGGGCGTGGTCGAGAGCGCCGAAGCCTCCCGCCCACCAGCCACTTCGACCATTCGGATCGGCGCCGTACTTGGCCAAGATCGGCAGCAGTTTGTCCGCGTTCGAGTGGTGGCTCGCCCTAACGAACGCGGGGGCGTCGAATGAAAAGAGCGGCTCATTGACGATCCGCCTCAGCGACGGTTTGCTTCGAAGCAATCGGCTGAGCCCGGCCTCGTCGCCGGCTTCGACCGCGAGGCGAAACCGCTCCTTCAATATGGGGAGCTCGACTTCGTCGACCAGCTTTGGCCAGCTCTCATACCCGTGCTTTCGGGCGACGAGCCGTTGGGCGTCGTTAAGTCGCGCATTGGCGGGAACCAGAGTCGGATCGTGGAGACGGGCGAGCTCCAGCGCCTCCGGCGCAAGCTCGTGAAGGGCGCGCAAAAGCTCTTTCGCCTGGATGCGAAGCTGCCGGACATCGGCGCGGGCGGGAATCGTTTCGGACATGTTCAACCTCCGTTGCATGCTTCGCCTGCGGTCCGCGAGCAGGCAGCAACAAAGGTCGACGTAACAACGACGAACTTGTGGTGGCTGGACTCAGTCCTTCCCGCGGACCCGGGGGCGTGCCGAAGCGCCACCCTTATGTTATCACGATTGCCACGGTGTCAGGATATGGCGTGGACCGAATCCCGATACTTCTCGACACCGACCCCGGCAGCGACATCGACGACGCTCTCGCCTTGGCTTACCTACTACGTGAGCCCCGGTGCGAGCTGATCGGGGTCACCACGGTAACCGGCGACGTCGCCAAGCGGGCCGCCATCGTCGAGATCATTTGTGGCGCCTTCGGCCGGGAGGATGTGCCGATCCACTGCGGCGCATCCGACACCCTCGCCGGGGGACCTGGCCAGCCAAGGGTTCCGCAGTACGACGCCATCGCCCACTTGCCGCACCGGATGGACCGCCCCCAGAACACGGCGGTCGACTATTTACGCGAAACGATCCGCTCCAGGCCGGGCGAAATCACTCTCTTGTCGATCGGCCCATTTACCAATCTCGCAATCCTGTTCGCACTCGATCCCGAGATTCCAAAGCTGCTCAAAGGGCTGATTTCGATGGGCGGCTGCTTCGACCGCCCGGGCTGCGAATGGAACGCGCTGTGCGATCCGTATGCGACGGTGGCAACGATCATGCGGTCGGCTCGGCAGACGTGGGTCGGATTGGACGTAACGATGCAGTGCCAGATGGCCCCCGAAGAAGTCCGGGCGAAGTTTGCGAAGCCGCCGCTGGATGTGCTGCTCCTGATGGCAGAGCGGTGGTTTCAGGATGCGAACAAGATCACTTTCCACGATCCCCTGGCGGCCGCGGTGATCTTTCATCCCGAGCTTTGTCGATATTCCGACGGATTGGTGGTGGCGCGGATGACGGAGGACGGACTGAGGACCGAGTTCACGCCCGGCATGGGCGGCCATCGGATCGCGACGGAGGTGGACGTGGCGCCGTTCTTTGAGGAGTATTTCGGCGTGTTCTAAGGGTGTAGCAAGGGGAGAACAGCCGCGGGCTTAGAGCCCGCGGCCCCTGGTTACTGACGCGTTGGCTTTTCCAGCGCAAGCTTCAGCACCTGGTCGGCGTGCTTGACGAAGTGCGCTTTTAGCTTTTCCCGAATTTCTGCCGGCACGTCTTCGAGATAGTCCTTCTCGTTCTGTTCGGGCAGAATCACCGTGTTGACTCCCGCGCGATTCGCGGCGAGAACCTTTTCCTTGATGCCGCCCACGGGCAGAACCTGACCGCCGAGGGTGATTTCGCCGGTCATCGCCAAACGCGGCTTTACCTTCCGGTCGGTGAGCAGGGAAGTCAGCGCGGTTAGCATCGTAACGCCCGCGCTCGGCCCATCTTTCGGCACGGCGCCGGCCGGCACGTGAACGTGGATTTCGATCTTGTCGTAGAAGTCCGGCCGGATATTGAGCTGCTCGACGTGGCTGCGCACGTAGCTCAGAGCCGCGGTGACCGATTCCTTCATCACGTCGCCGAGTTGCCCGGTGACGATGAGTCCCTTCTGGCCAGGCATCTTGGTGGTCTCGATAAACAAGACGTCGCCGCCGACCGGGGTCCAAGCGAGGCCGACGGCGGTTCCCGCCGTCATCTCCCGCTCCATCACCTCGTCGTGCATAAATCGGGGTGCGCCAAGAGCTTGCTCGATGAATTTGGGCGATACCGAGACCTTTCCGGTGTGCCCTTCGGCCACCATGCGCGTGACCTTCCGGACCACGCTTCCGATTTCCCGCTCCAGATTTCGCACTCCCGCTTCTCGGGTGTAGTGACGGATCAACTTAACGACGGCGTCGCGCCGGAATGTGATCTGGCTCTTTCGGAGACCATGCTCCTCTACCTGCTTCGGAATGAGGTGGCGCTCGGCAATCTCGGCTTTTTCTTCCTCGGTGTAGCCGCCGAGCTCGATGACCTCCATTCGGTCTCGCAGTGGCGCGGGAATGGTGTCGAGCCGGTTTGCGGTGGTGATGAAGAAGACGCGAGAAAGGTCGAACGGCACGTCGAGGTAGTGGTCCCGGAACGTGGCGTTCTGCTCGGGATCGAGCACTTCCAGCAACGCGGACGAGGGATCGCCCCGGAAGTCGTTGCCCAGCTTGTCGATCTCGTCCAGGACGAAGACCGGGTTATTGGTCTCCACCCGTCTCAGGTTTTGGATGATCTGGCCGGGGAGGGCGCCGATGTAGGTACGCCGGTGGCCGCGAATCTCCGCCTCGTCTCGCATTCCTCCGAGCGAAATCCGTCCGTACTTCCGCCCCATCGCGTGGGCGATCGATCGACCGAGCGAAGTCTTGCCGACGCCGGGAGGTCCGGCGAAGCAAAGTATCGGCTGCCTCACCGGGCCGTTCGTCTTAACCTTTCGAACGGAGAGAAATTCGATAATCCGGTCTTTGATTTTTTCGAGCCCGAAATGGTCGCCGTCTAAGACCTCCTTGACGTGCTTCAGATCGAGATTGTCGATCGTCGCCTTTTCCCAAGGCATCGCAACCATCCAGTCGATATAGGTTCGCGCCACGGTGTATTCCGGCGAGCCGGGATTCATTCGGCGGAGCCGGTCGTACTCGCGGTTTACTTCGCGCAGAGCCTCGGCGGACAGCTTCGCCTCGTCGATCCGGACTTTGAGCTCGTCGAGCTCTTCGCCTCGCTCATCGGCTTCGCCCAGTTCGCGTTGGATCGCCTTGAGCTGCTCGCGCAGGTAGTACTCGCGCTGGGTCTTGCTGAGCTCGGTGTTCACCTCGCTCTGCACTTTGCTGGTCAGCTCGAGAACGCGGACCTCTTTCGATAGCTGCTCCAACAAGGTGCGGAGCCGTTCCTGGATGTCGATGGTTTCCAGGATCTTCTGCTTGTCTTCCACGCTGAGCGTCATGTGCGCGGCGACGAGGTCGGTCATGACGTTCGTCTCCTGCACCGCTTGGGTCAGGGTTCGTAGCTCGTCGGGAAGTTGGGGGGAGAGACGGATCGCCTGTTCGAAGAGAGCGGCGACGGAGCGCCGAAGCGCCTCGACTTCTTCCGCCTTATCCTCGGGCGGAGGAATCTCGTCGAGCACCTCGATCCGAGCCCGCAAGTACGGCTGCTCCTGGATTCTCTCGACGATCCGGAATCGGGATACACCTTGGACGATTAGCCGCACCGCGTCCGGCATCTTCACGAGGGTGCGGATGATAACGGCGCAGCCGTATTCGTAGACGTCGTCGAACCCAGGGTTCTCGTCGTGGGCTTGACGTTGCGCGACTACTCCGATGACGCGATTGTTGCCGACAACACTCTCGTCGAGAAGCTGAACGCTCGATTCTCTCGCCACGCTTAGCGGAGCGATGAGCATCGGATAGATGACGCTGTCGCGAAGCGGAAGGATGTTGAGGATCGGCGGAACATCCGGCTTCGCCTCTTCTTCACCCGGCTCTTGGATTTGCGGTTCGCCGAGTTCGGCTTCTAGCGGCTCTTCTTCTTCGATCGGTAATTTGAGCTCTGCCATTAAATTTTCCTAAACCTTACTGTCCGCGCCACGACGACCCGATCTTGCTTGGGAATCATGACAAGCAAGAAGCCGTTTCGGTAGGTCGCACGAATATTGGACGCGTCCACGGAGATGTCCGGTAGGCGTACCTCGCGAGAGAAGTCCCCGTAAAAAATCTCCAATTGGTGAATCCCGGTCCGGCACCCGTCCACCGGGTCCTCCTCCGGCCGATTTCCCTTGATTAAGATCGAGTGGCGCTCGGGCATGTAGAGTAGCTGAATCTCTTCTCCCCGCACCCCCGCGATCTCCGCTTTGATGAGAAACCGATGCTCCTCTTCGATGAGGTCGACTCTGGGTTCCCACGTACGTCCTGACGCGATTGCGGGTCGGGTCCGGTTCATCTCATCGGCGAACCGGCTCATCTCGCTCCCCAACTTCCAGAACCACTCCTCGGCCTCGCGACGTGGCATATCTCCGATTGTACTTTGCCAACCTCCCCACCGGCGCGGGCGGCCGGTCGTGTCCCGCGGTGACCCGGGCACGACTTATCGTGTATGCCGACGCAAGTTCTGCGGCCGCTTACGGGGTCGGGGAGGGCGGCGTGCTCAGTTCCAGGGGTCTTCGACACCCTGGCTAAGTTCTGCGACCCTCCGGGTCGGGATGCAGTCCGGAAGGACCGCTGGTCTCCAGACCGGCCTTTCCGGCTCCCTTGCCTGACCTCTTTCCAGTCGTTGCCGAACCGTCCGTGCTCTTAGGTGTCGGTCGCCCCCTTGCCCAAGACCCGCCTCCGGGGAATCCAGAACTCTCGGTGCGGGAACGGAGTCGGTTCGCATGAAAAGACGTAAAAGGTTGTATCAACTCGGAAGGACGCTAGTTCTTGAGTGTAGATGCCGAACATCAGTTCAGATGCGAGGCCTGCCGGTATCGCGAATGGCGGCAGTTGATTGGAGAGAAAATGAAACTTTGGAGCTTAATTGCACTTGGCGTAGCGCTTGGGATCGTGGTCGGCTGTGGCGGCGGGGGCGGAGGCAGCACTTCTTCGACCGGAGGGGCTGGCCCGTCCTCCGTGCGCTTATTTGCCACCGACGACATGTCCACCGGTTTTGACCACGTGTGGGTCACGATCAAGCAAGTCTCCTTGACGGCGGCGAGTGGCGACCGAGTCATTTTCGACGACCCGGCCGGCCGAATCATCGACCTTAAGACGCTTCGCGATGCCGCTGGCCGTCGATTCAACCTCCTTTCCAACCGCGCCATCTCCTCCGGCAAGTTCGCTGGATTGAAAGTGGTTGTGAACAGCGACCTCAACGTCTTCCCGACGGGCGCCACCACGGCCACCGCGGCAACTTTCGACGGGTCCACGACAGGTGGTACCAAGACTTTGTCGGTCGACTTCGCATCGCCCCGCGACCTGCTCACGGGCACCAACCTCATCGTCGACTTCGACCTGAGCAAGTGGACGCTGACCGGCAACGTCGTTTCGGCGACCGACAATCACTTCCTGAACATCGTGGAGGACAGCCGGGTCGACGATCCGCTCCGGCATGAGCTCGACGACTACCACGGAACGATTTCGAACCTGAGCGGCGCCGCGCCCGACTCGACGTTCACCCTTACCCAGCGAAACGGCACGGTCAACGTGAAGACCGACGCGAACGCGTCGATCTTCCAGGAAAGCGCCGCCGGCTCTCCTTCGCTCACCAACGGCGAGCGAGTGGAAGTCACGGGCGTTTTCTCCACCTCCGCGAACGCGATTATCGCCACGACGATCAAGATCGACGACGTTAACGACAACGATCCGGATCAGGTCAAGGGCCAGATATCGAGCTTCTCGGCGGATACGAAGACGGCGGTGATCACGATCGTGAGGAGCCATGGATTCGTTCCGACGAATACTACGCTCACGCTCCAGTTCGCCGACACGACCAAGTTCTTTTCGCACCGAGGCGTTACGCTGACGAGCGCCGACTTCTTTGCCCAGGTTGCCAACGGCAACTTCATCGAAGCGGAGGGAACGATTAGCGGTGATACCTTCACCGTTACGAAGGCCAAGCTCGAGGACGAAGTGGGCCACCACGGAGAAGGCGGCGGTCACCACGGCGGAGACGGTAACCACGACGGAGCCGAGCTCACCGGCACCATATCCGACCTGGCCGCGGACGCCGGAACGTTCACCCTCACCGTCACCCGGTGGGAAGGGCTGATGCTCTCATCCGGCGCCAAGGTCTCCGTGACCACGTCGGCCTCCACGGAGTTCAAGCTGAACGGTGCGACTGCCACCAAGGCCGCTTTCTTCGCGGCCCTGGCAACCGCCACCAGCGTCCAAGTCGAAGGAACCTACGACGACGCGACGAAATCGCTCGCCGCAACCGAGATTAAGATCGGCGACAACGGCGGCGGAGGCCACGGAGGTGGTGGCGGCGGTGGCAATGACTAGCCCGTAACGCCGCTAAGAGAAAATTCCCTCCACGCAAGGCGTGGAGGGATTTTTTCTTTGGATGGTGGAGCGTGCATTTCGGAGCGTCGACGATTGCCGGTAGTCCCCAGACAAGGGCCGTAGCTCGGTAGGCTCCTTTTCCCTTGTCGATCTGGCAAGGACCTTCGAAGCAGCCAAGTTTTACCTACGGGAACCCTCTCCCGAGGGGGAGGGAGAGCGTTCTACCGGGCCGAAATTCGTTCCTGAATCTACAACTCGGTCAGCGATACGAGTGAAGACTGGACGGTTTACGGGGCTAGGCCGTGGAGGGTCCGTCATTCAGATCGGTCAATGCGCTGGAGGCGAACAGGGAGATGATTGACGCCAGCAGGACGACGGAGCCGCCCACGAGGAGGGAAAGGCGGACCCCGGCTTGGGGGACGAACTCCAGCAAGCCGTGAATCGGCACGTTCATGCGGGTGTTCTTTGCCAGGTAACCGAAGGCGAGGACTCCGAAAGGCGAGAGCCCGTTGAGAGCCCAGATGTGCATCGAGAGCACCCGGCCTCGGAGCCTCTCCGGGGCGAGGATTTGGAACAGGGCGTTCGTGCTGTTGAATTGGATGATGGTGGAGCCGCCGACGAAGCCGATGACGATGTAGGCATCGATCGGAACGCGGATAAAGGCGAGCAGGATCAAGCCGAATCCGATGATCCCCATCGAACCCCGGATCAGGTGAGCTTTGTGCGGACTATCGCTAAGCGCCGTAATGAGGACAAGCCCCAACATCGCGCCGATCCCCATCGCGGTATAGGCGGCGCCGTTCGCTGCCTTCGCCGCGTCCGGATGAGCGCCGGTAGTAGTGCCCAGCCCCAGCGCCTGGTCGATATAGGCTGGGATGAGCGGAATATAGAAGATTCCGAAGATCGCGGTGATCGTCTCGAGCACGAGGAGCGTGCGAAGCCTGGCTTCGCGCCACGTGTAGATCGCACCCTCGAAGATCAGGTCCATGATCGGCTGCGCCTGGCGTGGCTGAACGGCGAGGCTGCTCTTGATCGCCATCGCTGCCCAGATCAGGGCGATGAAACTCACCCCGTTCAGCAGGTAGCAAGCCGCCACGCCGAACTTGGTTAGGATCAACACCCCTACCGCGGGGCCGAAAATGCGTGCGACGTTGAACGTCATCGCATTCACGGGAACCGCCGCCGCCAAATCTTCAGGCGGCACTACGCGGCTCA
Organism: Fimbriimonas ginsengisoli Gsoil 348; assembly: GCF_000724625.1. Classification (GTDB taxonomy): domain Bacteria; phylum Armatimonadota; class Fimbriimonadia; order Fimbriimonadales; family Fimbriimonadaceae; genus Fimbriimonas; species Fimbriimonas ginsengisoli. Next base: position 3,771,180 of record NZ_CP007139.1, read on the forward strand.
CGATCGATTGGCGGGTCGGCATCTCGACGCAGCCCACAAGTCCTAGTGCGAAGGCAACTGCGATGATCTGCCAATACTGGACAAAACCGAACTCCGTAGCCACGGCCAAGTAGAGCGCTCCCGCCGCGTAAATCGACTGGGTCACCACCAGCACCGTCCGTTTGTTCAGCGTATCCGCGAGCGACCCGGCGACGAAGCCCAGCAGAAATACCGGAATGCTCCCGCAGAAAGAGACCCATGCGAGCTTAGATTCGTCCTGGGTGAGTTGGTAGACGAAATAGCCCTGGGCGACGCTTTGGATCCAGCTTCCCGTGAAGCTGACAAACGCGCCGATCCAGAGCAGCCGGAAATCGTGGTAGCTCAGGACTCTAACGAGTTTCGATCCGCTAAGCCTCTCTTGCCATTTGCCTCGCCCATTCGGTGGTGGGGGCGAAGACTCCGGGGGCATGCCTCTAGTATGCCCGGTGAGAAACGGGGGTCTCAGGTACGATTGCTACGTCCTCCAATATGGGCAGGGAAGAATTGTTGGAGAAGGATCGACCGCTAAAGATTCTACAGATGTGCTCTAGTAGCGCCACCTCTGGCGCGGAAAGGCACGTATTTTCACTTTCGCAACGACTAACGCACCGGGGACACGACGTCCATGTGCTCACGCCGTCGCCGGGGTGGTTGCCCGATATCCTGCGCGGCGAGCGGATTCCGGTGGAATACAGCCATATGAAAGGCACCGGCTACTACCGGACCATCGGACGGCTCGTTCGCCAGGTTCGCCACGGCAAGTTCAACGTCCTTCACACCCACCTCACGCGGGCGGCTTATATCGGCCACATCGTCGGGCTTCTCACCGACGTCCCGATCATCTCCAGCGTCCACATCGCGAACAACGACCAGATCTACCGCCGGCTTGCCCGCCGCCGGAATCGCTTAGTCGCCGTCAGCAACTTCGTCGCCGGAATGCTCCACGGGAAGGGGGTTCCGAAGCAGTTCATCGAGACGGTGTACAACGGAACCGATTTCGTCGATATTCCCGCTGCCGACCCGAACCGAGTAAAGGACGAGCTCGGCATTCCGCGCGACCGCAATTTGGTCGGGCTGGTCGGCAAAGTGTGCGCCGACAAGGGTCACATCGAGCTGATCAAGGCGATGCGAGACGTGCGGATGAATCATCCCCAAGCGCACGTGGTTTTCGTCGGTTTGCTTGAAGAGACGTTTAAGGACGAGATGGAGGAGGCGTTGGAGGAAGCGCGGTTGCGCGACCACGTGACGCTGACCGGAGTTCGAAACGACATTCCGCGTCTTCTCGATTCGTTCACGCTAAGTACGCTGCCCAGCCGCATGGAAACCTTCGGCGTCGCCGCTATCGAGGCGATGGCCCGGAGCAAAGCCGTCGTCGCAACCCGCGTCGGCGCGCTTCCCGAAGTCGTCCGCCATCAACAGACCGGGCTGCTCGTCGACCTCCGCCCCGACGAGATTGCCGAAGCCGTCAGCTATCTCCTCGCCAACGGCGATGAGCGGGAAGAGATGGGCCGCCGGGGCCGCTACGTCGTCGAGCAGAAATTCACCCTAAGCGAGATGGCCTCCCGGTTCGAGGGAGTCTATCGCAGAGCCATCGACTCGTAATTTCTTCAGAGGTCTCCTCATCCTGCTGCCGCGGGGCACTGCCCTCGTTTGATCGACCCACTGCGAGGGGGAGACGGTTCCGGTTCTTCTAAACGAAATTGCACGGTCGGCGCGTCCCTGGCGGAAGTAGATAAAGGTTCGAACCTATTTCTTCACCGGCCTCCTTTCCTCGTTGTAGCTCACCCAGATCCACCCGCTCGCCGCGATCCGCTCTCCTCGCGGATCCTTTGCGGATTTCACAAGCTTAGCCGGGTTGAGAAGCAGCGCCTGATACTTCACCGGGCCCTTCGCTAGCTTTCGGTCCAAGATGGCGGGAGGTTTCGAGTCGTCGTATTTCCACCCGGCTTCTTTCGATAGCGCTTTTCGAATCCTTGCTACCGCGCCTTCGAAATTCTCGGCCCATGAGAAGCGATAGACCCGTACAATTCGGCCGGTTTTCCTCTCGTTGTACTCCGACACGCTGACCGGTGTCTTTCCGGCGAAAGGCGCGGGGAGCATCAAGGCTTTCGTCGAAACCGGAAGCATCGTTTCCACCGTTGACTGATTCGGCGACTTAGCGATTTGGCCATAACTGGCCAACGGTAGAGCTATGGCGAGTGAGATGAAAATCCTCATGAGCGCGATCACTTTGTGCCCCCTAGCGTCGATGTCCAACCCGCATCTCCTGGGCTCCGATCCGCCCTTCCGTAACGAAGAAACCCACGGCCCCTTCTCGAAGCGGGCGCTCGTCGTCGATCGCTTCGACCACAACACGCCCGTCGATACTCCCCGCATATCGATCCCCGTCGACTCGCAACGAAAACTCGTGCTCCTCGTCGAACGCCCAGCTGAACGGCGCTTCTGCGAGCACTCGCTCGCCGTCGAGCGACTTCACAAGTCGAACGAAACCGTCGCGGCAAAGGACCAAAGCGACCCAGCGGCGCATCCCCTGAACGTGCGCCGCGATTCCGGCACGTTCGACGAGGTGCAGGGTGATGCGGGAGGTCACTTTGTAGCCGTCCCACTCGCGGCATCCGTGGATCAGGAGGCCGGTACCTTCATTCTGGATCAGCCGGAACGGCTCCCCCCAGGTGGCGAATTCGCTCACCCCGTTTACCCAAGAATCCCGCCAAGCCGTTCCTGCAGCGGTCTTCCTTAGGCGGACATCGGGGATGCCGTCCCAAGTTAGGGAGTCTAGGTAGGCCCGCCCGCCGCTCGCTTCGATGCCCACCTCGGCGATCGGGTATCCGTCCACATCCGGCGCCGTCCAGGAGAGCTCGGTTCGGTCTTTGGGTTCGAGGCGGACCTTGTCGCCTCGAAGCACCTTCAAACGGTCATGCTCGTCGTAAACCGAGATAAACAAACCTACCTCGATCGAGTCCTTCGACCCCGCGGAGATGTCGGCGCGGATGATCTGGCCTGGATAGAGGGTCGGCGAAGCCACCACCGAATATCCACCGGCCTTTCGGGTTTCCGGCGGCATAAACGTTGGAGTACCCACCCGCACGGTTTCGGAGCCGGTTTCGATCCGGAGGAGCCCCGACACGTTTTGGATCGGTTTTCCATCCGAGCGCGTAAAACCTTGCAAAGAGCCGGATAGGCAGAAGTGAAACCGGCTTCCTTCATTTGGCCGCAGAGCCGATTCGCCCGCCATCACGCGACGGACGTTCGCAATCCGGAGCGCTTCCGTCGCCGCATCGGTTACCCCGCGTCCGCCATCGGCAGTGGGCAGATACATCTTGTCGGCGACCGGGTCTCTCCACTTCGGAGCGATCCCGTCCAAACCGTTCCGGATGCCGAGGATGCAGCCGACGTTGCCAGAATTACAGTCGGTGTCGTAGCCGCACGTGTTGACAATTTTGAGTGAAAGGTCGAAGTCTCCCTTGCCGTGGAGAAGGGAATGAATGATGAGGGCGTGATTCGGCACCATATGGCAGCCGCCGCCGAACTTGCCGTAGCCGTACTCTGCTTCGATCTTCCGGAAACCAGCGCGCCAGTCGAGGCCTTGCGCGTGCCATTCCCGTACGTCGCCGATCATTCTCGTTAGTACGGAGTGGTGTGGAATGAGGTCCAAACCGGCCTCGATCACTCGGTTGATGTCCGCCTCGACAAACGCCATCGCCTCCATCGCAGCGACCATCTGGGCGCCGTAAATCGCCTCTCCGTCGTGGCTGACGCTTGCCGCCCGGCAGGCAAAATCGGCAGCTCGGTCCGGCTCGCCGGGACAGATCATTCCCCATCCGTCGATGAAGATCTGGGCTCCTATCTGCTCGGCGACGGTTTTCCCGTTGAGGGCGATACACCCGCTTTCGGGTGCCGTGATCCCGCTTTTCAAACGCAGGAAAGCGGTGTGCTCCGTCGAATTCCCCATCCCGCCCCACCACAAGATCGTGCGATTTTCGACGATGTAGTTCAGCCACGATTCGCCGATCTGAGCAGGGGTGAGCTCCGGGTCGAGGCCATAGTCGGTCAATGAACGTAGGAACGTGAACGTGCCGGAGATGTCGTCGTCGGTGACGACGAGCGGAACACCCATCTTTTCGTGGACGTAGTGGTCGATCTCGCCGAATTTGGCGACGATGGCGTCATGCCCCCACTGCTCGAATGGCCGTCCTAGGTAGACCCCGATAATCTTGCCCAAAACGCCGGCGTAAACGCGCTCCGCATAGTCGCGGGGAAGGGGAGGGAACGGCTTCTTGCTCATCGTTGTGCCGCGACTCTACACTAACCTACCAATGTAAACCAAACCTAAGCGAAATCCGTATCCTGTTTCCGGATGCTGCTCGATCGAAACAAGATCCATCCCAGTATTTTTCTGGCTACCGACAAGTTTGTCTCCAACGCGACATGGAGCGGCGGCGTCGGGCTCTCAGCGGAGCAGAAAAAGGCGAGCACCGAGCACACCGCGGTTTGGATGAGTGAGAACGGAAAGGGATGCGGAGCGGCGATCGCGGGTTACGCGGTTCTCTTTCTAGGGATCATCGCTTTAAAGCCGGTGATCGGGCAAGACCATATGAAGCAGGCGATCCTCGCCTTTTTCGCCATCGGAATCGCCATCTTCTACTTCGGTTACCAATTCAATAAGCGGCGGATCACTATCGACGAGTTCCGCGCCCTCGTCCCCGGTCTCGAGTTGACGTCTACTCAGCGGGCATATGCGGAAGCCGCCATGGTGCTGTCGGAGATTCCGCTTCACTCCGCCACCAAGGACGATCTCTGGGCGCAGCTAAATCGTCTGGTCGACGAGGAGGCTCGGTTGCTGGCCGTACGGGCGCGGGGCGCGGTGGTCGAAACGACGCCCGACGCCATTGCCGCCGAGCGCGGCGAAATCCTGAGCCGGTTAGACGCCGCCACCGATCCTGTCAGCCGTGACGCTCTCCAACGCAGTCTCGAAATCTGCGAGAGCCGCTTCCGCGCCAGCCGCGATCTCTCGCTGGTCGTCCAGCGCGTCGACGCCCAACTGGAGCTGATTTCCCAATCCATGCGCAGCATGCGAGACACCCTCCTCCGCCTCCAATCCGTCCCCGCCGAGACCGGAGTAGGCATCGACCTTACGCCCCTACGTGAGACCGTCGAACACGCGCACCGTCATGCGGTCGCCCTCGAAGCGGCCGTGGGCGAAGTTCAAACTCTGGCGTGATCGGGAGCCCCTCCTCGTGGGATGTTCGTGCCGATGAGGAGGGGGTTGGGGGTGGAGACTTCCGGGCGTTCGCCCCTACCTGCTGCCTACCGAGGACAACGCCGGGGAGGGCCGCTCTGGAGAGCGGCGGTCCTGCTATGGGCGTAACCCGATGTCCGACCGGTAAAACGCCCCCTCGAATCGAACTCCCTCCGCCGCAAGGTATGCCAGCCGCCGAGCCTCTTCGAACGTCGCCCCCGAAGCACAGGCAGCGACCACTCGTCCTCCGTTGGTCACGAGCTTGCCGTCCTGTTCCGCCGTCCCGGCGTGAAACAGCTTCGCCCCTTCTGGCGTTCGGCCGAGTTCGATCGGCAAACCCTTCCGGATCGATCCCGGATACCCGCCACTCGCTACGAATACCGAAACGGCTGCATTACGGAGCACCTCGGGAGGGGTGATCTTGTGGCCCAGAGCTGCTTCGTATAGCGCATTCGCGAACCCGAATCCCAGCCGTAGCACGAGTGTCTCGATCTCGGGGTCGCCAAACCGTACGTTGTATTCGAGGCAGTAGATCTGACCCTCGTCCATCATTAATCCGGAGAAGAGGGTCCCGCGGTAAAGAATCCCGCGCTCGCGCAAACGACGTAGTGCCGGCGCGACGACCCGTTCCTCGGTCTCGGCCACCATGTCGGAGGTCACCCAGTCGACCGGAGAATACGCGCCCATGCCGCCGGTGTTCGGACCTTTGTCTCCGTCGAATGCCTGTTTGTGATCCTGCGCGATCGGGAGGCTGACGAAATGTTCGTCGCCAACGATCGTGAGGAGCGAAAACTCCGGGCCGCGGAGCCGGTCTTCGATAACGACGACCGACCCCGCATCGCCGAAGATACGCTGGACCATCATCTGGTCGATCGCCTCCTCGGCCTCGAGCTCCGTCTCGCAAACGACGACCCCCTTGCCAAGCGCGTTTCCGCTCGCCTTGACCGCCACCTGGCGGCCGTTCGCAAACCGCTCGCGAACATAGGTTTTTGCCTCATTCGGGTCGTGAAACGAGAGAAATTCGGCGGTCGGAATCCCGGCCTCGAACATCAGCTCCTTGCTGAATGCCTTAGACCCTTCGAGTTGGGCCGCCTGCTTGCCGGGTCCGTAGACGGTAATCCCGTGTTCGCGCAGAAAGCTGCCAAGTCCAGCGATAAGCGGATCTTCCGGGCCGACCACCACGAGGTCTACCTCCCGGTGGCGGCACAGCTCAAGAAGCCCCGCGAAGTCATCCTGCCGGACCGGCACGCACTCGACGTCTCCGGCGATGCCTGGATTGCCTGGCGCACAGAGAACCTCCGCTTCCTGAGCCAGCTTCCAAGCCAGCGCATGCTCCCGACCCCCGCCGCCCACCACCAGAATCCGCATCGCGCCGAGGTTACCCGCCGTCTTCGGACGCGGCATGGGCGACTCGCGGGAATCAATCAAATGGAGCGCGTTGTCCGATCACTCATCGTCTTTAGCGGACCGGTACGCGGTCCGGTCTAAGTTCCGGTAGCGGGCGTACGAGGGTTGGAAGCCGAGGATCACCTTGCCGGTCGGGCCGTTTCGGTGCTTGGCGATGATGATTTCCGACTCTTGAACCTCGTCGGCATTTTCAGTTTCGGGACGATGCTCCTCCTTCGCTTTGTAGTAGCTGTCGCGATAGAGGAGCATGACCAGGTCCGCTTCGGCTTCGATGGAGCCCGATTCGCGGATGTCGGAGAGTTGCGGCCGTTTGTCGTCGCGGTTTTCCACCGCCCGGCTGAGCTGGCTCAGGGCGATTACCGGAACCTCAAGCTCCTTGGCCATCGCCTTGCAGGCGCGGGCGATTTCGGATATCTCTTGGACCCGGTTCTCCGTACGACGCCCTCCCTTCATGAGCTGAAGATAGTCCACAACCACCATCGAAAGCCCATGCTCGGCCTTCAGGCGTCGGCACTTGCCGCGCATTTCCAGCGGTGTGACGTCCGACGCGTCATCGACGAAGATCGGCAATCCATAAAGCGTTTCGCAAGCGTCAGCCAGACGCTCGTACTGCCAATCAGTAATCGGTTTATCCTGCTTCAAAACGCTCGAGGAGACGCCGCTCAGCATCGACGCCATACGTCGAACAAGCTGGATCGAGCTCATTTCGAGCGAGAAGACGGCGACCGACCCTTTTTGCTCGTTTCGAACGATGTCGCGCGCCACGTTCAGGGCGAAATCCAAGACGAGAGACGTTTTTCCCATCGCGGGCCGCGCGCCGATGACGACGAAATCGCCCGGATAGTGGCCGGTGGTCATCCGGTCGAGGTCGAAGAAGCCGACCTTGAGGCCGGACATCGGTTTGCCGCTCTCGACGATGTTGTCGACGTCGACGAAGAACTCCTTCGCCAAGGTGCGGACGTGCTGGAAATACTTACCGAGTTGCTTCCGGCCAACCTCGAAGACGAGCTGCTCGGCCTTGTCGACCTTGTCGTCGACGGTGCCCCCTTCCGGATCGTGGACAACGCCTCGAATCTCGTGGCCGGCGCTATCCAACCGACGCAGGGTGGCTTTGTCCAGGACGATACCGGCGTAGTATCCGGAGTTCGCCGGGCTCGGCACAAACTCAGCGACCTGGACCAAATAATCCTCGCCACCGATGTCGGCAAGGTTGCCGCGAGCCATCAGCTCCGCCCGTAATGTCACCAGGTCGATCGGCTTGTGCTGGTGGATCAGCTGCTTCATCGCCTTAAAAATCAAGCGATGTGAGGGGCGGTAGAAGTCGTTTTCGTCGAGGATCGTGACGACTTCTTCGGCCGCGCGCTCGGACAGGATCATTGAGCCGAGCGTGCTCATCTCGGCTTCGTAACTATAAAGGGGAACGAGTTCTTCGGGACCGTAGGAAAGCGCCATTGGATACTTCCCGCCGCGCAACGAGAACCCCTATGGCGGAGCTTCTCTGGGGTGGGAAGGGTAGTTTACGCCCTGCGAGTGGGGAACCCAAGCGACATAAACCGTTCTTGGACGCGATTCCAAAAATGGCGCAATCTCTGTGCTAGCGACGGCCGCCCGGTAGATTCGATCATCGCATCCGCCAGCTCGGGGCACCGAACCAACAGCTCACCAAGTCCGGCTTCGACGCGGCCTGGGTCGTGGTCGAACTCTCCGTGCCAGGAGCAAATGAAGCATTCGCCGTTTGCCATCGCGTTAATGGCGCCGCAAAGTGGACATTTTTTAAGCGACTCGGCGGCAAGTCTTCGTTGCGTGGCCAGTCTGGCCGTTCGGCTCTCGTTCCCGTCTTCCATCACAGTCCCCCCTTTAAAATGATTGCCCCGGCACCCCTGGACTGGAGTTACGAGAGTACTTATTTTTAGCAATCGCCTGCTCGGTGGATGGGGTTTGTCTCAAGACCAGGCTCAACAGTTAGAGGGAGGTTTATTTCGAGACGTTCGAGCCATGCCCCCGTCCCCGCCAAAGGTCCCAGTGGCCGCTCCGCTTCACCCTCTTCCTTTCGCCAACCGCTAGCTCCCAACTGCTAACTCTCGAAAATGTAGTATCGTAGGAAAAGTTTAGCCTATGTTACATTTCGCTGCCCCGTCTAACTCCCCTTCGCGCGACGACCGGTCGCTGGGCGAAATAAACGGTAGCGTGGCCGTCGGTTCGGGCGGCAGGCTTCGGCGGTTCCTTGCTTTCGCCGGACCCGCTTATCTCGTTTCCGTCGGCTACATGGATCCGGGCAACTGGGCGACCGACCTCGCCGGCGGAAGCCGGTACGGCTACGCGCTGCTCTGGGTAATCCTCGCCTCCAGCTTGATGGCCGTGTTGCTGCAGACGCTTTGCGTGCGCATGGGTCTTGCCATGGAGAAAGACCTAGCCCAGGCCTGCCGGGACTATTACGAGAAGCCGGTGGCGATCGCGCTGTGGATTCTGTGCGAGATCGCGATCGTCGCCTGCGACGTGGCTGAAGTGATCGGCTCCGCCGTTGGCCTGAACCTTCTTTTCGGAATGCCCCTGGCCATGGGGGTTTTGGTGACGGGGTTCGACGTTCTGCTTCTCTTGGCGCTCACTCGTTTTGGTTTCCGAAAGATCGAGGCAATCGTCGTCACGCTCGTGGCGACGATCTTCCTTTGCTTTGCCATTAACATGGTTTGGGCTCGCCCAGATTGGCTGGGGGTTGCACACGGTCTGGTCACTCCGTCGCTCCCGGATTCGCATGCGCTCCTCGTCGCGGTGGGAATTCTGGGCGCCACCGTGATGCCGCATAACCTCTATCTCCACAGCGCGATCGTTCAGACCCGCCAAGTCGCGTCGACTCCGGGAGCAAAGCGAAGCGCCATGCGCATGAGCACCGTCGACACCGTCGTCGCCCTCAGCGGCGCGTTTCTCGTCAACGCTGCGATTTTGGTGCTGGCGGCGGCGGTCTTTCATGGCAAGGGCTCTGTAGTGGAGGAGCTCCAGCAGGCGTATAAGTTGCTGACCCCCACCTTGGGCGCGGCTTCCGCCACCCTCTTTGCGGTCGCTCTCCTCGCGAGCGGCCAGTCGAGCACCATCACCGCGACCCTCGCCGGCCAGGTCGTGATGGAGGGATTCACCCACTTCCGAATGGCAGCCTGGAAGCGCCGCTTGATCACCCGAAGTCTGGCCCTGATCCCCGCCGTCATCTTGGTGAGCACCGCAAGCAACCGGACCACCGAGCTCCTTGTACTGACGCAGGTCGTCCTTTCGATGCAGCTCCCGTTCGCGATCTTCCCGCTGGTCATGTTCACTTCGGACAAAAACCGCATGGGCGAATTCGTGAACCCGGCTTGGCTAAGCGCGATCGCCTACCTCGTCTGCGGCCTCATCACCGCGCTAAACGTGAAGCTTCTGTGGGACTCCGTCGGAACGGCCTGGCTCGCCGCGATCATTCTTTCTATTGCCGGCTTCGCCATGTGGGCGCAGTACGTTTACAAGCCGGCTTCAACGGCTTATAGGGCAAGGTAACGTGGCACGGGCGGCCCGCCCCTGGGAACTCCGACCTTCGAAGATCCGAGCTCCGCTTAGTAACGACCGTCCCCTTTTCCTCGTCTAGCTTCACGGGCTTGATGTGAACCATCTCATATTCGCCGTTCTCCTTCTGTCGTTCGGCCAGCGAGTCGCGAAGCAGCCGCCGCTTATCGAAGCGATTCAAAAGCACGATCTTGCGCTGGCGACGCGGCTCCTCAAGGACGGAGCCAACCCGAACTCTCGTGAGATCATCACGACGAAGCCGAGCGCCACCGACGGGATCGTCGGAGGAACGACGAGGGAAGGAGATACCGCCCTCGAGCTGGCGGTTGATCGGCAGTCGGTCACGTTTGTCAACTTACTTCTGCACTACAAGGCTGATCCGAACACCCGTGGGCAGGCAGAATGGACCCCATTAATGACGGCTTGCCAACGCAGCAGCGTCGAAATAGTCCGGATTCTGTTGCGGAACGGCGCCAAGCCAAATCTCCGGAATCGCTATGGTGACACTGCAATCATCTTTGCCGCCAACGTGGATCGTGTGGAGATGGTCAATGAGCTGGTTGGAGCTGGAGCCGACATGAACGGCGGGACCGGCCAAACCGCACTAATGATCGCTGCCGAGTGCGACTCGACAAAGACTGTCAAGTATCTCTTGAAGCATGGAGCGGACCCCAATTTCCGTCGGCCCGGTCACTGGACTCCACTGGAGTTCGCGATCGAGCGGAATTCGACGGAATGCGCGGAGATGTTAAAGAAAGCAGGGGCAAAGGGACGGTCACGCGCCCAACTTAGAAAAGAGGTCGACGCGGAGGTGGACTTAGCTAAAAAGCAGCACGCGTTCGAGCAAAAAGCTCAGGTGGCGATGCATCTGGTCGTGAAACCCGACGCGGTGGACTCTGCAGTGATTGAGGCTGCCGTCATAGACGTTGCGACGTTCCAAAGCAAAGAGTTCGACCCCTTCTTCGGCGTAAAGGCCAAATCAATCATCTTGGTCGAAGAATCTGCGATTTGGAACGACTTTATCGAGAGCCAGATGAACGGCGAACTAAGTGAAGAACAGGCCTGCGATATCGATCTTTCAATGCGACGAAGTCTTCAGAGTCGCAACGCTAGATTAGTATCGCTTGCAGGGTGCAAATTCAGGGATCCACGAATCGTGCAGAAGAGGAACAAAGCACTACCCAATGATATGAATCCCTCAAATTATTGGCAGTCGAAGTATAAGGGATGGGTCCAAGTGATGTTGCCGGGCTACTCGACGGATGGCGCGCAAGCGGTTCTGCGGTTCTGGTTCGGACCTACTCCGCACGGAGCCGCGGCCACATATTTCTTGAGGAAGGTCGCAGGAAAATGGACCGTGGTTTGGCGTGATCTCGCGCGTTATGTGTAACTAGAGGCTGTACAGACCATCTCAAGACCGGGGGCGTGTTTCCATTGCCTACCTTTATTTGCTTAAGGGAAGTCGAAGAGTGAGGCCGCCCCTTCAGGGCTCGGAGTTTTGGCGGCCCTTTAACCAGGGTTCCGCTCCGCTCCACCCTTCGCTTTAGGAGGTCGCGCTTTCAGCGCTAATGGAGGTTTGGTCACTCAATCGGTTCCAGTATTTTGAAATTGTCTCTGTAGTTCGAAGCTATGGAGGGCATCGTTCTCGGTTCGAAACCTTCCGGAATCCACGGATTCAGTGGTTCATATTTGTCGGATCTTGGATAGGCGTTTGAGCCATCCTGTGAGCGATGAAAACGATCCGGGCGAAGACCGGGGTGCGGAAGATGCATAAGGAGCACTTCCCGGAAGAGGCGCGGCAGATGCGGCTCGCCTTTCTCCTGCAGGATTGGGATGATCCGTACAACGTCGGCGGAATGTTTCGAGTGGCCGACGCCTGCGGAGCGGCGGAATTGATTCTAACGGGGAAGACTCCGCAGCCTCCGCATCCGCAAATCCACGTGACCTCTCTCGGGCATCATCGCCGGGTTTCGTGGCGTCAGATCGCGCGTTATGACGACGCCTGTCGAACCTTGAAGGAGGAGGGATACCACCTGCTCGCCGTAGAGATCGCCGACGGGGCGGAGCATTACATGCACTACCCCTATCCCGACAAACTCTGCCTCGTCCTCGGCAACGAGGTGCACGGCGTCTACTCGACCGTGATGAAGCAGTGTGATGGCGCGGTTTTCATCCCGATGGCAGGGAAGGGGCGCTCGCTAAACGTCCACGTCGCCGCCGCGGTGGTGGCGTTCGAGGCGCTCTTGGGTGAAAAGGAAGGATAACATTTGGGAGTGCGCGAACCCCTTCGCGCTTTTTGCCGGCGCGGAGCGCCATCTAAAAACCGAGTTGAAAATGACCGAAGCCGCCGAAGCCCTCAGGCAAATCATCGAAGGACACGACTTCGCCACCCCTGCCGGACTATTGAAGTCGATCAAAGCGGAGACGGCTGTAGCCATCGCCCCCGGCGCGCCGTATTCGATCGCGACTAACGTAGCCCATGCGGAGATTTGGCAGGCCGCGTGGCTATGCCGTCTGCGGGGCGAACCCCTCCCCAAAATCGTCATGGGCCAAGACTTCCCAGAAGTCTCCGCCAAAGAGTGGCCGGGAGTTCGCCGTGCCTTCGTCGACGGCCTTGTCGAAGCCCACGCCATCGCCTCCCGGGACCCGTTCACTCACGGCGCCAAAGACGACGTGATCGCCATCCGAACCCTCTTCAAGATCGCCAACCACGGCGCCTACCACCTCGGCCAGATCGCCTTGTTGAAACGGCTGCTGAAGCAGCCCGAGTTTCGGGCGCCCCCATGATCGATATTCGAAACATCCACCCTCTTTCTGATTTCGTCCGGAATACGAAGGCCCATATGCAAAGGCTGAAAGAATCCAAGGCGGCAGAGGTCCTCACGGTAAACGGGCGGGCGGAGCTGGTCGTCCAAGACGCGGAAAGCTATCAAGAGATGCTTGAAGAGCTCGACAAGGCGCGCCTAATCGAATCGCTTCTCGTAGCCGAGAGGGATTACGAAGCTGGGAAGGCCAGACCGGCAGGCGAATTCATCGCAGAAATGAGAGCCAAATATGGGGTTTAGGGTTTTCATCCTGCCCCAAGCCGAAGCAGATGCCGCGGAGTACGCCGCCTATATCGCACAAGACTCCCCGAATGCCGCGCTAAAGCGGATCGATGGGTTGTCCGAGATGTTCGAAGCCTTATCCGAAATGCCAGAGCGATTCACCGTTATCCCGGAACAAGGACGATTTCGTCGATCATATCGCCAGTTTCACTACCATTCGCATCGAGTCATCTTGTTCGTTGACGATGCCGCCGAAAAGGTCGTTGTGGCCCGTGTATATCATGGCTCCCGGGACCTTCTTCGCTCCGGAGATCTGGAGTGTTTGAGAATATTCTCAAACGGGAACCCCTTTCCGGCGTCGATTGTTGAACTGGATATCGAGAGCTTCGGCAAGGATCGGAGCCGGAAAGCAAAAACGCACATCTCCTATTGCGGACGTCCCCCCGACCCTCAACCCAAACCGGACGTCCGCGATTTTTTTCGTATTCTCCGGTAGTTTGGTAAAATCGTTCCTGAATGTCCGAGTTGGATCTCGATACCGTGCGCCATACGTTGAGCCTCGCCCGTAAGCACGGCTTCGCCGAGGTCGAACTGTCGATCGGCGAGGATATATTCCAAGCCAAGCTTCTACCTGGCCCCATCTCCGCCCCGGCTTCGGCCGCCCCAGTGGACCTTGCCCCGGCCGAACCGCTGACTAACCCGATCAAATCGACCCTTGTCGGTTATTATCGCGAAGCCAAGACCCCTCTCGTCGTCGGACGTTTCGTCAAGAAAGGGGACGTCGTCGCCACCATCGCCGCCCTCGGCATCGCCAACGATATCGAATCCCCTTACTCCGGCGAGATCGTGGAAGTTCTCGTTCAGCCGGACCAGCCGGTCGAATATGGCCAGCCGCTCGCGCTCGTGAGGCCCCAATGAACCAACGCGGATCGTTTACGCTCGTCGGAACCATGATCACTCTGGCCATCATCGCCGTTTTGGCGGGGGTGTTTTTCTTCGGCAGCGGCGTTTTCCAAGCCGGCGGCCCCAAGTCGCCGCGAAAAGACGGGAAGGGAGTCACAATTCCCGGCCTCGCTGAGGCGAGGGCGCGGGACACGGTCTGCCAAAGCAATCTTTCCCAGGTTCGTCAGTCGATCATGGTCGCCCAGTCGTCCGGCGGCGACGAACTCCCCAAGTCGCTCGACGAGCTCCATCTGCCCGCCGAAGTGACTCACTGCTCGATCGGCCACGAGGCGTACACCTACGACCCTGCCACCGGGCAGGTGCACTGTCCGCATCCGGGGCATGAGAAGTATTGATGTTAAAGAAGGTCCTCATCGCCAACCGGGGCGAGATCGCGTGCCGAGTCATACGAGCTTGCCGCGAGCTCGATGTTCGTAGCGTCGCGATCTATTCCGAAGCCGACCGGGAAAGCCTCCATACGAAAATCGCCGACGAGGCGATCTGCGTTGGCGCCGGCTCCAACTCCGACTCTTACCTCAACCTCGCCAACGTGCTGATGGCGTGCCAGATCTCGGGCGCCGAAGCCGTTCATCCCGGTTACGGCTACTTTAGCGAGCGCGCGAACTTCGCGGTCGCGCTTAACTCGATCGGTATTCAGTTCATCGGCCCGCCTCCCGACGCCATCGAGGCGATGGGGGACAAGGCGAGCGCCAAGCGGGCGGCGATCGCTTCCAACTGTCCGGTCGTCCCCGGTTCGCCCGGCATCGTGATGAACGAGAACGACGCACTGGACGTCGCCGAGGAGATCGGCTATCCGGTCCTCCTCAAGGCGGTCGCCGGCGGCGGCGGCCGCGGCATCCGGCGGGTCGACGAACCCGAGGAGCTGGCCGGCCTTTGGAAGACTGCCCAAGCCGAGGCCCAGGCGAGCTTCGGGTCGGGCGAGATTCTGATCGAGAAGTGCGTGATCAACCCGCGCCACGTCGAGATCCAGGTCATCGGCGACTCGTTCGGGAATATGGTTTACCTTGGCGAGCGCGAGTGCTCGATCCAAAACCTGCGCCACCAAAAGCTGATCGAAGAGGCTCCGTATGCCGCTCTTCCCGAGGAGGTTCGTCGCACAATGGGAGAAGCCGCGGTGCGAGTAGCCCAGAGCGTCGGCTACCAAAACGCCGGCACCGTCGAATTCCTCGTCGACAGCAACAACGATTTCTACTTCCTCGAGATGAATACACGGCTTCAAGTCGAGCATCCGGTCACGGAAGAGATCACCGGTATTGACTTGGTCCATCTGATGCTTCGAATCGCCAGCGGGGAACCGCTGCCGATCCGCCAGGAGGACGTTCGATTGAAAGGCCACGCGATCGAGGCCCGGATCACCGCCCAAGACCCCGACAAAGAGTTCGCTCCCAGCACGGGCAAGATCACCAAGTGGTGCGCCCCTATGGGCCGGGGGATTCGTATGGAGACCCATTGCTACGCCGGCTTTACGGTTAGCCCGTTCTACGATCCGATGCTCGCCAAGCTGATCGTCCGAGGCGAAAACCGGGACGAGGCGGTGCGAAAACTGCAAGCGGCCCTCTATGAGTTCGAAGTGGAAGGAATCGCGACCAATATTCCATTCCTCCGCCGACTTTGCGCCTCGGAAGGGTATGTCGCTGGCGAATTCGACACCGGCTACGTCGGCCGCTTCCTCTCCGGGGAAGAGTCCTAAGATGCTTAGTCGCTCACGCCGCGTCGCCCGTGAAGGCGCCTTGCGCGCGCTTTACGAAATTGAGGTCGGCAAGTCCGCCGTCCGGGACGCCATCGAATCGACGATCTACGTGCAGGAGCTGTCCCACGACTTGGCGGACTATATGGAGCGGCTGGTTCTCGGAGTGAACGAGCATCGGCGGCAGCTTGACGCGCTGATTGCCAAGTATCTAAAGGATTACGACTTTAGCCGCCTCGCCACCGTCGATCGAAACCTCCTTCGGATCGCCACTTTCGAAATCCTCCACGTCCCGGAGATGCCGCCCGCGGTCAGCATCAACGAGGCGATCGAGATCGCGAAACGCTACTCCACGTTCGAAAGCGGAAAGTTTATCAACGGCGTACTCGGCCGCCTGCTGCTGGACACGCCAAAGGCAAACTGGGACCCAACCCAGGCTCCCGCCGAGCAGTCGGAAGAGATCGTAAGGTCGCCGGAGCCGGTCGAAGTCGAAGAGATCGACGTCGCCCCTGAAGATGAATCGTTCCGAGCCGCCAGCCGCATCGGCGGCTGGAAGCTTAAAGCGGACGATTAGTACCTTCTCAAAAAAATAGTGGCCCAAGCTTTCAACCTGGGCCACTATTTTTTTGCCTAACGGCGACGCTTAGTGCGTCACCGTCAGGGTCGCCGTCTTGCTGATGGATGCCAAGGTCGCGGTGATCGTGACATTGGTGTTCGTGGCCACCGCCTTCGGCTTGAACGTGAACGTTGCGGTCTTCGCGCCCGGGACGATGTTGATCGCGGAGGGAACGACTACCGAGGGATCGGAACTCGAGAGCGAGACCGTCCTCACGTTCGGACCGGCGGGCCCGTTGATGGTAAGGGTTCCGGTTACGACGTTGATCCCGTTGCCCAGCACCGTCGTCGGGTTGAGCGTGATCGAAACCAGCGTTGCCGCTTGAACCGTCACGGACACCATCTTGGTGCCATTGAAGGTGCCGATCGCGTTGACCGCCGTATCGCTCGCAACTGCCAGCGTAGTCAGCGTCGCGGTCGCCGTCTTGCTTCCGGCCGGAATGGAGAGGGTCGTCGTCGAGAACTTGGCCACGCTCGGCAGGTTCGTCGAGATATTGACCACCACGCCCGAAGGTCCGGCGGGGGAGGTCAGGGTGGCGGTGATCACGGGATTCGTCACCCCGCCAAGAGCCGTCGTCAAGTTGGACGTCATCGACAACATCGCCGGCTTGTTGATGGTCAATACCGCTGATTTGGTAACCGAGGCGTAGGTCACGGTAACCGTCACCGTCTTGCTGGCATCGACCGCCTGGGTGTTGATCGTAACCGATCCGGTGCTCGCGCCCGCCGCCACCGTAATAGTGGGGGAGGAGAGGGTCGCCGAGGTCGAGTCCGACAGCGAGATCGGAACCGAGATTCCCCCAGCGGGAGCCGGGCCGGACATGGTGACCGAAGCGGTCACCTTGTTGCCTCCGAAGACCGTCGCCGGGCTAAGGGTGAAGAAGCCGATCTTCGCCGGAAGGACGTTGATGACGGCCGTCTTGTTGTTGGTTCCGATCGTCTCCGTGATCGTCACGGCCGTCGCCGTGGTGACCGCCTTGTGCGTGATCGTGAAGGTTGTCGTCTTCGCCCCCTGAGGGACCGTAACCGAGGCCGGCACCGTCGCCGCCGTGGTGTCCGAGGAAGAAAGCGCAACCGCGATTCCTCCGGCCGGCGCCGTAACGTCGATTGTGACCGTACCGGTGGCGACCACAGACCCGCCACCGATAACGCTTCCGGGCGAAACGGAGAGAGCCGTGGGCACCGCCGGGGTGACCGTCAACGTCGTGGTCGCCGAGCTGTTACTCTGCGAAGCGGTCAGCGTCACCGATTTCGACGTGCTGACTCCGGATGTCGTAATCGCGAAGGTGCCGGAGGTGGCGCCCGCCGCGATGGTGATCGAAGCGGGAACCGTCACCGACGGATCCGAAGAAGAGAGGTTGACGACGTCTCCACCGGTGGCGGCTGCCGCGGACAGCGTTACTGTTCCCGTCACCGTGGTGGCGGAGCCACCTTCGACCGTCGACGGAGAAGCCGCAACCGAGGTGATCTTCGCGAAGTTCGCCACCTTCGTGACGAAGCCGTCGAAGTTCATTGCTCCCCAACCGGTGACGAAGTCCCAGCCGGCTTTCGCCGTCGAGGCTTGGCCGTTCGGAAGGTTGCCGTTTCCACCCGAGATCACGTCGAAGAAGACGGAGCTATCTCCGTTGTAGGAGTAGATCAGGTCTTGAATTCGGCCGAACCGCTTCTTACCCGCGCCATTGGCAGGAAGCGAACCCAGCGCGATCAAGCGCTGCTCGGCATCCGCGAGGGCGCCGGCAAAGGTGGGCGATGCGCCGCTGGTACCGCCGATTTGGTAGAAGCCGGCCGGATTGCTACCGTCGTCGACGTAGACGACATAGCCGGTGTTCGGATCTGCGTCTAGGGCGACGTCCGGATTGAGCCGGAAGTTAATGTTCGTCGGTACGCCCGTTCCCTTCTGATAGGAGGGGAGGACGTTGAAGGCGGCGGCATTCGTGTTCCAGCCTCCGCCGCTGCCCGACCATCCGGTTTCGGAGGTTCGGACGCCGGCGGCAGTCGCGACCGCCGTCGTGCCACCAACCGAGAGAACTTCCGGTTCGATGTTGGGATAGAAGAAGCTGAGGTCGGTGCCCGAGTCGCCCGATGCCGCCATATAGGTGATCCCCTGGGCGCTCATCGAAAGGTGCAGGTTATGCACCGCGTTCGCGGTGCTGGAGCCAAGCTGCCACCCGTAGCTCTCGGTGATGATGTCTGCGTTGTTGTCGTTCGCCTCTTTCGTGAGGGTTCCGGTGAGGTCAACGCTGCCTGAGAGATTCCCTCCATCGTAGATGATGAGATTACAGAGGGGGGCCATCGCGAGGACCGTCTGGATATCCAGGTCGGCCTCGCCGTGGTTCGGACCATTCATTCCGCTGAGGATCGTCACCACCGAGACGTTCGAGCCGACACCGCCGGGGGGAGTCGGAAGCCCAAATTGGCTGTACTCGTGAGGAATGTTCGACAGCTTGAAGCCGTCCCAGTTGGAGATTCCCACCGTTCGGCCTTGGCCTTGTGATCCGGCGCCATAGAGCGGGGCCACGTTGTAGAGGGTTCGAAGCTGAGTAGGGGTAAGGAACGTCCTCGGCTTCGGTTTGGTGAAGTTCTCCATGCCCGAAACGTCGATGACGGCTTGCCCGACGCTAGCCGGGATCGAAGGCTCAGTCGTAAACGAGAACAAACCTCCCTCCGGAACATCGAGCGTCTTCCAAGCGAACTGGAAGATGTTAGTCTGGAACGCGGCTTCGGCCTGCGCGACGGTGGCGTCCGCCATGATCGATAGCCGGTTCTTACCGACTAGCCGGATCTTCATTCCTTGGGAGGTCAGGTAGTCGGCGACCTTTTGAACGTTTGCGGCCGAGACACCGAATCGCTGGCCGACCTGCTCAGGGGTGATGAAGTGCCGGTACTCGGGACTCTTCGGGTTCGAAACCTCGTCGACGAAGTTTTGCATTCCGGCGGCGTCGCCGTAGGGCAAGCTCACCGTGAGGTGCAGCATCTTATCTGAAGCGGCATGGCCGATCGGCATAGCCCGAGAGATCCCTTCGGGCTCGGACATGGGAACTGGGAGTCTACGCGTGGGCGTCTGCTGCGCCATCAGCGGCAGCGATAGCCCCAGTAGCGCGGGGACTAGAAATGAACGGCGATGAATCATGGTATTTCTACGGGCAAATGGGCGACGGAATAGCTTCGCTCATTGTACGGCCTACGCCGCATGAAACAGCAGTTTTACTAGTGCGCGTTAGTCCTTTATCCCCTAATTTCGGCATCGTAATCCCACTTAAACGTGAGAACGGGCGGAGGCTTTGACCTCCGCCCGTTCCCAATCCCGAATCGCAACCAACTCTAGTGGGTTACGGTCAGGGTTGCCGTCTTACTGATCGCGGCCAGCGTCGCGGTAATCGTGACCGAGGTGGAGGCCGCTACCGCCTTCGGCTTGAAGGAGAACGTGGCCGTCGTCGCACCGGTCAAGACGTTTACCGTCGTGGGAACGGTCACCACCGTTCCATTGGAACTGGCCAACGACACCGTTCTCACGTTTGGCCCGGCCGGACCGTTGAGCGTGATCGTACCGGTCACCGCGTTAACCCCGTTGCCAAGCACGGAGGTGGGGTTAAGGGTGATCGACACAAGCGTTGCCGCCTGAACGGTGACCGCGGCGCTCTTATTGCCATTGAAGGAGCCCAGGATGCTCACGGCCGTGTCCGCGGCCACCGGCATCGTCGTCAACGTTGCCGTTGCGGTCTTACTTCCCGCCGGGATCGTTAGGGTCGTCACCGCGAACTTGGCGACGCTTGGCAGATTCGTCGAGATTGAGACCACCGCTCCGGCCGGACCGGCAGGCGAGGTAAGCGTCGCCGTAACGACCGGCGAGTTGACTCCGCCCAAGGCCGTCGCCAGGCTGGAGGTCATCGAAGCGAGCGCCGCTTTGTTGATCGTCAACGTTGCCGGTTTCGATACCCCGGCGTACGTGGCGGTTACCGTCAACGTCTTGGCCACATCGACCGCCTTGGAATTCACCGTGACCGTGCCGCTGGTCGACCCGGCGGGGATGGTGACGGTAGCGGAAGAGAGCGTAGCCAATGTGGCGTCGGAGAGCGAGATCGCCACCGAAATTCCGCCCGTCGGAGCCGGGCCGGCGAGGGTTACGGTACCCACCGAAGCGGTTCCTCCGAAAACGGTGGCCGGGTTGAGAGAGAACGCGCTGAGCCGGGTCGCGAGACTCGTGAACGGGGCGGTCTTACTCTTGCCGCCGCTGGTGGCGGTAATCGTGGCCGCCGTGGACGCGGTGACCACTTGAGGCGTTACCGGGAACGTCGCGGTGGTTGCGCCTTGCGCAATCGTGACACTTGCCGGCACCGTAGCGGCTGCGGTGTTACTTGAAGTCAACGCGACGGCCAGTCCGCCGGCGGGAGCCGCAATATCCACCGTAACCGTTCCGGTACCACCGGTGGCGCTGCCTCCCACGGCGCTTGCCGGGGCGATGGCGAGCGCGGTGGGGACGGGGGTGGTCACCGTCAAAGGGCACGTCGCCGAGCTGTTGCTCTTCGAGGCGGTTAAGGTAACCGTTTTCAGAGCCCCGACTGCCTTCGTCGTGACGGCGAAGGTTCCGGTCGTCGCTCCGGCGGCGATGGTGATCGAACCCGGCACGGTAACCGCTGAATCTGAAGAAGCGAGGGTCACTACGTCGCCGCCGGTCAAAGCCGGTTTGGTTAGGGTAACCGTTCCGGTTACCGCCGTGGCCGAGCCACCTTCCACCGTCGTGGGCGCCACCGTCACGGTACTCACCTTGGGGAAGTTCGCCACCTTGGTTACGAAAGCGTCGAAATTCATCGCACCCCAACCGGTGACGAAGTCCCAGCCGGCTTTCGCGGTCGACGTCTGACCGTTCGGCAGAGTGCCGTTGGCCCCGGTGAGGATATCGAAGAAGACCGAGCTGTCTCCGTTATAGGAGTAGATCAGGTCTTGAATCCGGCCGAAGCGCTTCTTGCCGGCGGCGTTAGCCGGAAGGGAACCGAGGGCAATTAACCGCTGCTCGGCATCGGCCAACGCCCCTGCAAAGGTCGGCGATGCGCCGCTGGTACCGCCAATTTGGTAGAAGCCCGCGGGGTGGACCCCATCATCCAAGAACACCACGTAACCGGTATTCGGATCGGCGTCGAGGGCCAGATCCGGATTGAGCCGGAAGTTGATGTTCGTCGGGACCCCAGTTCCTTTTTGGTAAGCCGGAAGCACGTTGAAGGCGGCGGCATTCGTGTTCCAGCCTCCGCCGCTGCCCGACCATCCCGTCTCCGAGGTACGGACGCCGGCCGCGGTCGCCACCGCCGTCGTTCCACCCACGGAAAGAACTTCCGGTTCGATGTTGGGATAGAAGAAGCTAAGGTCGGTGCCCGAGTCGCCGGAGGCCGCCATATAGGTGATCCCCTGAGCGCTCATCGAAAGGTGCAGGTTGTGGACGGCAGTCGCAGTGCTGCTCCCCAATTGCCACCCGTAGCTCTCCGTGATGATGTCGGCGTTGTTGTCGTTCGCTTCCTTCGTGAGAGTGCCGGTGAGGTTTACGCCGGTATGGAGGTTCCCCCCGTCGTAAATGATGAGGTTGCAAAGCGGGGACATGGCGAGAACCGTCTGGATGTCTAGGTCCGCCTCCCCGTCGTTCGGCCCATTCATGCCGCTGAGGATAGTCACCACGGAAACGTTGGACCCGACGCCCCCCGCTGGGGTAGGAAGTGCAAACTGGGTGTACTCGTGGGGAATGTTCGACAGCTTGAATCCGTCCCAGCTAGAGACTCCGACCGTGCGACCCTGGCCTTGCGAGCCGCCACTGTAGAGCGGGGCCACGCCGTAGAGGGTTCGAAGCTGGGTGGGGGTTAGGAACGTCCTCGGCTTGGGCCGGGTGAAGTTCTCCATGCCGGAGATGTCGATGACTAACGGCGCGACCGACGCCGGCAACGAGGGCTCGGTGGTAAACGAGTAAAGGCCCCCGGCGGGCACATCCAGCGTGTTCCAGGCGAACTGGCTGATGTTGGTCTGGAACGCCGCCTCCGCCTGCGCGACGGTGGCGTCCGCCATGATCGACAGCCGGTTCTTGCCCACCAGTTGAATCTTCATTCCCTGGGAGGTCAGGTAGTCGGCGACTTTCTGAACGTTCGCCGCTGAAACGCCGAAGCGCTGGCCGACCTGCTCGGGAGTGATGAAGTGCCGGTACTCCGGGCTCTTCGGATTCGAAACATCGTCGACGAAGCTTTGCATTCCCGCGGCGTCGCCGTAGGGCAAGCTCACGGTGAGGTGCAACGTCCTGTCCGAAGCGGCGTGGCCGATCGGTATCGCGCGGGATATCCCCTCGGGCTCGGACATGGGAACGGCGATTCGGCGCGTGGGCGTCTGCTGCGCCATCAACGGCAGCGATAGCCCCAGCAGTGCTGGGAGGAGGAGGGCTCTGCGGTGAATCATGGCTCGACAAAAAGGAAGGCAAACCGACAAAGAGACTTCCCGCATTGTACGGCCTCGTAGGGTCGATTTCTGCCTCGCCAGGCCTCTCGCTAGTCCTTTATCCTTTCAAATCGCATGAACCACTAAGGTGCGAGACGCCTTAGCGATCGAGCGTGAAGTAGGTCTCGAAGATGCACCCGCTCGAATCCTTGGTGTGGAACTTCTCGGGGTTGCCGTGGAGGTACTTGCTGTGGCCGTCTAGGAAGGTAAAGCTCCCCCCGTCGCTCTTGTGCCGGAACTGAGACTCGCACCCGAATTTCTCCACCACGCGTGTGCCCGCCGTGTTCACCGCCGTAAACGCGTCGCCGATGTTCGCCGTCCGCGCCGTCTCCACGACCTCGCTTAAGTTCTCCGTCTTGTACTCGTAGTTGCTGGAGTCGTAGTTATACGTCCACCCGCTGCCGGGATAGTTCGCATACGGCTGGCTTTCCGAGTTCACCCCTGGGTCGCAAGACCAGTAGATCGAGTGCTTGGCGATCCCGTAGTTCGATAAATACTTGCCCCCTTGCGGCGGGAGGGTGCCTCCCCAACCGCTTCCCGACGATCCGTCGCCGTCGCACGCCGCGTCATCCATCGCCTTCTTCAGGTTCCCCTCGGAGAAACTGGGACAAAAGAGGATTTGCGAGTTCTTGATGTACGGCTGAATGGAATTCGTCCAACTGCCGGCAATCTGGTCCGCCAACGGCGCCAGTTGGGGATCCCCGTCCTGATCGCGCGCAGTGTTCGACGGGATTACCGTATCGTCCGCATCGTTCGAGTAGAGAAGCTGGCTCACCCCAAGTTGCTTGGTATTGCTAAGGCAAGCCGTCTGCTTAGCTGCCTCCTTCGCCTGGGCGAACACCGGAAATAGGATCGCCGCAAGGATTGCAATGATCGCGATAACGACGAGAAGCTCGATCAAGGTAAAGGCACGTCTCATCAATTTGCCTGGTTAACCACCTAAGTCTACGCGCTCTTTCCGCCTGAATTCCGCCCGCCGTCGAGGCGAATGAGTATGAGCTTGGAGTTTCCCTTGTCTGATCTCACGCGTACTTCGCTGGTGAAAAAGTCAGTGCCACAAAAAGACGTCCACAGCCCCCTCTCCCTCCTTCGGATGTATGTGCCGAACGGAGGGAGAGGGGGTTGGGGGTGAGGAGTCCGATCCGCCCGTTCACCGCTTCTTTACGAACGTCCGCTAAAGTACCGCTCTGGATCCAGCATCTTTCGCGAATGCCGGCCGTTCGTTCGGATTCTCCACTGCGCAACGTAGCTTCCTGCTCCATCCGAGCCGGCCATGTCGAGGGTAAGCGTGTGTCCGTCGGCCGAGAGCGATGCCCTTTCATACATCTTCCCGAAGTTTGGATTCAACAGATCCCAATACCAGGTCCGAGCCACCGGGACCACTCGCCCATCGACAATCACGTCTAAATGCCCGACCTCCGTGTGACGATCCAGATATCGCGAAACCGACTCCTTGGACGCACTTGAGATATCGATTGCATCCATTTCCCAAAACCGGTGGAGGCGGCCTCGATATCGGAAGCCGGGGAAGACGCCTGCATACCGATTTTGGTCTGTCAGACGCAAATTGGCCACCGTCAACGCTCCCGTTGGCGAATCGATCAACCAGAACATCTGCCGACCGTGCCGTCGGAAATTCTGTTGCGTAAATGTCACCTGAAACCGGTGCTTACCGCGCCGCCCCGACACGCGGTAGATGGCCGGGCCGTTCCAGTGCAACTTCTGCGGCAATGCGAAAGCGACGAAGCCAAACATGATATAAGCCATCAGAACCTCGACTTGGATCTCCGTTACTGCCAATACACAGGAAAGCTTCGAATCCTTAAGGGCCTCCCCATCTCCAAGTTCCCGGACGGCGGGGGATCGGGTGCATACTGGAGCCGCCATGGCAAATGCGAGTGAATGGAAGAGTCTGCTGACGGAGAGAGGGTGGATCGACGAGGAAGGAAAAATCGTGGCTCCCGGAACCTCGATCGTGAAGATCTCGCTCCCAGAGGCCCGATCGTTCACCGTGCGCGGCGGCAAGATCTCCCAACCGATCCAACTGTCGGGAGAGTTCCTTGTAGTGCAAGAGAGCAACGTCGATACCGCCGGTCGATCCCGCGTGACCGCCATCCCACTTAGCACCATCTTGGCGATTGAGTCTCTGGCATAAAGAGGGCGCCTACGCGTGCCGCCCCCTGTACCTTAGGTACAGGGGAATCATCGGCGAGGACGCCGACGCTACTCGGAACCGGTGCCCACGCCTGCTGCCGATAACAATCTCTCCGCCTCAACCGCCATAGCGCTCGCCGCGATCTCTCGCGGCGTCTGCCCATTGCCGGCCCGCAACGTCGGATCGGCGCCCCGGTCCAATAGGAGGCGCACCATGTCCACCTTGTTGGCATAGGCGGCGCAGTGCAACGGAGTCGCCCGGGGAATTCGCCACTGATCCTGTCTCTCGTTTACCGAAGCAGGGTTCTCGCTCAACCGCGTTTCGGCAACCTCCCCGAATCCGAAGCTAACCGCGTCGTGCAAGTCGACTTTGCCGTTCTCCCGTATCCACCGGACCACTTCCGGCTGCCCCATGTGATCGGCCCACGAGAGCGGGGTCGCCACGAACGGGTTGTTTCGGTCGTTGACGTTGGCACCTTTGGCAACGAGGCGCTGCACCATCGCCAGATCGCCGTCCCCCGCCGCTCGATGCAACGCTGTCCCGTTGTTGACGCCGATCATGTCCCAATTTCCGTTCTTCTCGAACAGATAATCGACCACATGGGACTGCCGCCGAACGTACGCGACGAGCATCGCGAGACCGATCGCATCTCGCTGGGACAGGACTCGTCCGCGCGGCTTCAGCTTCGATCGGAGACGCCCTTTTTCATCGAAGGCTGCCTTCACCAAATCGAGACGGCCTAAGGCGGCAGCCGCGAAAAGGTCGGCTTTGGCCCCCAGCTCGATCATCCGTTCTGCCGCCCTTGGGGCGTGGTTGATGAGGGAAGGGTACAGGCAGTCCGGTCTCGATAGGTCGATCTCGTCGCCATATTCCAGCAGCAGGTCGATTAGCGGTCCTGACACGTTGTAGTCGCTCGCCGGCTTGCTGGTCACCAGCAGCCCCATCGTTCTGCCGCCGTTCGGTCCGAGCGTCGTAGCGTGAACGTCGGCGCCGGAATCGAGCAGGAGACGGCCGACCTCCACAATGTTCTCGGGCATCGGCCCAAGCTCGCCAGACAGTCGCCCGCGATCCGGGTTTCCGGCAATGTGATGAAGCAGCGTTGCCCCCGTGAAGTAGTGATACGGCGGCTCTAGGTTGGTGCGTGCGTGGACTAGCTCCGGGTTTTCATGCAGGAGAGCCCTAAGCCTGTCCACGTCGCCCGCGTCCATCGCGGCGACCGCATCGTCGAAGCGAGGATGGGGAGAAACCGGGGCCAAGCGGGCCGAGGTCTCCACAAAGTGCTTGAGCTTCGCCCAACTATCGAATCCGTACTCTTTTGCGACGACGAGCTGCGCGTCGGCGAGCTTGAACGGATCTTCCGGTTTTGGGTGGTGGGCGGCGACCCGGGCAAGCGCTGCTGGGTCGTCTTTCCGGTACTGGCGCCGAAGCTCCGTAGCTTGAAGCTTTAGTTGGGCGAGGTTAGGGCGAAGCGGTAAGGTGCGAGTTGACATAGACACTTCCTTCGAGAGAGCCCGATGTCCGCGGTGTGGGCCGAAAGAAGCGCGACGAAACAGTTGAAAACGGTAGGCAGGACTCAGTCCTTTTCCGCGGACGGGAAGCACCCTACGTGCTCTCCTCCATCCTAGCGCTACCTAAGCCACCCGGTCAAGTCCCATGGACCGCCGCTCTCCAGAGCGGCCCTTCCTGACGCCCTATCGCTGCTCGAGATGCGTGAACTGCTCCTCAAGCTCCCTGCTTTTCGCGACGATCGAGGCCGGCGGATCGACCGCAGTCGTAAGCTCGCCAATACGCGACATCATCGGCTCGATCTTCCGCGATCTGCTTCGATGGAGTCGGGCGGCCAGGCGGTTGGATAGCGTGAGCATCATGCCGATCCAGGCGACGAGGGAGGCGACGACCGTCAGCGGAGCCGCTCCGTGTAGCTTTAGGTTGATGCCGATCGCGATGCAGCCGAAGAAGGAAAGGATAAGTCCCAGCATCCAGGCAAGGACCACGCCTCCCTCGTAGCGAATCATCAGGCGGTACCTGGTTTGGCCGTTTCGAGGCGTCGCCGATACGTGGGCGCCGAAGAGGTCGGATCCTCCGGCCCACTCCCGGCTTGACCCCACCACGCTCGTCTTTCCGGCGGTGCCGAACGTTTTGCGAAGCTCTCCAACCACTTCTTCCCACGCCAAATCGGTCAGCTCGCCCGCAAAGCTACGCTCCAACTGTTCGGTGGTAGGGGCTCCGAAGAAGAGAAAACCTTTTCGGACGGGAGTGGAATCCAGCTTGGCCGCGGCGGCCGCGACGTGCTTTCCTTCGATCCCGACCTCGGCCGCCAACCGCTCCACCTCGGCGAGAGTGAAACCCTCCCGTTCGCCGCTCGCCTCGGCCCCTTCCGCCTGAGCCGCCGCGGCCGCGCGAAGGATCGCCGCGAGCTCTTTCTCGTCATACCGACGGTCGGCCATGTAAGGCTAGGACGAGGAAACCAACCGGTTCGTTGCGATACGTAGCATCGGCGTCCTCGCCGATGAACCGAAGCCTGGCCAAGCTTACTGTAGCAGTACAATCGTTCGGTGGAGGAATTATCTAGGGATATTAGAAGGCTTGAAGCCCAACTCCGAGTGGGACTCGTACTGCTGGCCTTTCTGTGCATTCTTGTCGGCGGGATGATATTTGGCATTTACAACGCAGGCGGGAAGGCAGGTCCCCGACTCCTAAAGATGAGAGAAGAAAAGGATGCCCTTCTGAGCGAAAACGTCTCGCTCAGGAAACGATTGGCCGATCTAGAACATCGGGCTCCCAAGTAACCATAACCGTCGGAGCACACCTCTTCTGACTCAAAACGAGGTTGATAGGGTTTTGGGATATCTGTCCTTCCACGAGCGACCCACTCCCTCACCTCATCTTCGTAGGATAGGGATGGCCGCTTCACGGCGATGATGGCTCATTCGTGCAGTTCCTGAGGCTTGACCCGTGAGCCAGTTATCGGCTTCCCTGTTCGTGGGATAGGGAAGGGATTTCTCCAATAGCTTTCTAAAGCGGTTCTCCATTTCGCTACGTCCCGAGGCTCCGGCACCCACTCTTCCCGGCCCCTGAGTTTCAGGGCATACATGTATTCGAGTACGGCCCTGACCGTGCTCACCTGTTCTTCGTCCAATGCCGACCACTGGTCGAGGGTGTAGTCGGTCTGCTCTGTCCTGAGTGTTAGGTGGAAAAGAATGTCCGCATCTTCGCCGTCCCGAATAGTTCGGACCAGTGCCGCTGGCAGGTAGTAACGAAATCCAATCCGATCAAGGAAGGAACACCCACCGACGCCTGGGAAGGTCAACCACGCGGAATCGTCAACCAATTGTTCCCAGTTCTGGTCCCTGTCGTGGTAGATCGGTTTGCCATAAACAGAGCCATAGTTGTCTTCAATTTCGGTGCCCGCCCAAGAGGCGCCGCCGGCACGGCTAACTCCTTGAAAGGCGACCTTGATTCTCTCGATGAGTTGAAGACCCTCTTGATGGAAATCTCGTCCTGGAGGATGGTCGACACCTTCGTCAAGGTCCAAGTCGAGCAGATCCAGCCACTCCTGAAACTGGCCTGGGGCTAGTTTCTTTGCATCCCAGAAGCTGTCTGTCCAGACCAGAAGATTGCGGAGAAGCAGAATTTGACTTTTGCTATAGCCGAGTTCACTCAGGGGAAATAGCCGCCCGATCCACCGACCAAAGTTAAATATTTGATCCTCATCAATCGGCTTTGCCCGCCGCAAATACAGCACGATGAAAGCTGGCAAGAAGTACGCGAGCGCCTTACGGGTGAAGACCTCCGAGACATCTGCCGCCCACCGAAGCTTGGCAGCTGGCAGCGCTTGCCACTTCTTATGCATAAAGTGGTCATTTGCGTATTGCGCGTCAGAATTACTGGAGGATTCTTCGCTTGGCCAAAGATGGTCGGGGAAGCCTGGATCAGGAAAGGCAGCCCTGATTTTCTCGATCCACTCCTCAGCTTCGGAAGACACTGGGTGAATGATAGGCTACAAAAGGTGGGAGTGCGCGAGCAAATGTCCGCGCACTCCCGTCATCGGCTGGGAGCCGATGCTGCGTTAGCCGCCGACCTTCGTCTTGTCGACGTACGGCGGGTGGGAGTAGGTCTTTTTCGGCGTGGCGCGGACGAGCTTCATCGCTTCTTCGACCGCCTTCTCGAGCTGCGCGTCGTGACCCTGACGCCAGAGGTACGGATCGAGCTCGACCTCCATGTCGGGGTCGACGCCGTGTCCTTCGACATCCCATGTGTTGTTGTGCGGGTTGTAGAACCCGTCGTCCGGCGCGTTGACGAAGCCGCCGTCGATTAGCGGGAAGCCGAAGGAGGCGACGAGGCCGCCCCAGGTTCGCTTACCGACGATCGGGCCGACCTTGTTGAACTTGAACAGCCACGGGAACATGTCGCCGCCGGAGCCGCCGTACTGGTTCGTGATCATCACCTTCGGGCCGAAGACGCCCACTCCCGGAGTCGGCCAGTCTTTGCCGTATCGCGAGGTGAAGACGCCGTTCATGGTCCGCTGCATCTCCAGCACCATGAAGTCGTTGATGAGCCCGCCCTGGTTGAACCGCTCGTCGACGATGATTCCATCCTTGCCGGTCTGCGCATAGTAATAGCGCTGGAACGACTCCCAGCCGCCCTGCCCGGTATCGGGAATGTGCACGTAGCCGAGGCGGCCGCCCGAGAGCTGCTCCACCTTGCGGCGATTATCTTCCTTCCAGGCGATCTGGCGGAGCGCGGTGTCGTTTCCAACCGGAACCACCGTCGCCTCACGCGCCCCAACTCCGTTGGGCGTGGGGCCGATTTTGACCTTGACTTGCCGTCCGGCTTTGCCTTCCAACGCCTCGTAGATATCCATGGCGTCGTTCAGGTCGCGCCCGTCGATGGAGAGGAGGTACTCGCCCGCCTTGGCGCTGACGCCCGGCTTGGAGAGCGGACCGGCGAGCCCGGGGTTCCAACTCTCGCCATTGTAAACGCGCGTGATTCGGTACCGGCCATTCTCGAAGGCGTAGTCGGCGCCGAGGAGGCCGCCGGGGACCGACTTCGTGCCCGGAATGTCGCCGCCGCGCACCCACATGTGACCGATGCTGATTTCGCCGGTCATGTCCTCGAATAGGTAGCTCAGGTCGTCCCGGGAATTAATGCCCTCCAAGAACGGGGAATACCGGCGAACCATCTCTGCCGGCTTGATGCCGTGGAGGTTCGGATCGTACAGAAGAATCGGTTCGTTCTTCCAGACTTCGGCGAACATCGACCGCCACTCTTGGCGAGGCTCGATCTTGGCGCGCAAGCCGCTAAAGTCGACCGCGCCCTGCCCGGGTGCGGCTGCCGGCGCGGCCGTCGGGACGATCGCCACGTTCGGCCCGCGCTTTAGCAGGATGTGGCTTCCGCTCCCCGAGACTTCCATTCCCGTGACGCCAGGGGCGAACGGCGCGGCTGACCGGGTCGCCATGGAGAACTTCTGAATCGTTCCCAAGCCGCCGAAGTCGAGCGAGTTCGCCCGGTTCGGCGCCGTCAACGCGAAGAGCGTTCCCGGAGGTCCGGCCTCGAGTCCCTGATAATTCTGCACCGGCATCGGAAGAGCCACGACGCGCTGCTGAATGCCGTCGAGGTCGATCCGGAACTTATCGTCCTTCTTCTCCGGCGCCTTCGCCGGGTCTTTGGGGTTGTCCTCGTCGCTCTCGGGCTGCAGGGGGTCCGGCCCGTCGTTTCGCAGCACCACCGCGTAGATGGCGCTGGTGACGTTGGGCACCGAGAGGCTGGTCATGTCGAGCCAGCTGGCGGCCCAACCGGTGTTGGTGCTCGCGTAGAAATACATGTGCTTGCCGTCGCGGTCGAACACCGGGTTCTTGGCGTTAGCAAGCCCGTCGGTGATCTGCGTCTTCACCTTCTTGTCGATGTCGTAAACGAACACCGCGTTGAGATGGTTGTCCAGGTCCCGGTTCCAAGCCATCCACTTCGAGTCTGGAGAGAAGGTGGCGGAAATCGGCTCCGTCGGATCGTGGTACAGCCCTTTGTCGACGAGCGTGCTCTTGCCGCTTGGCACGTCCATTAGCCAGAGGTGACGGCCGTAATCGACGTAGGCGATCTTGCTCGAATCGGGCGACCACGTCAGCCAGTTGTAGTACTGGGGCACGTCACCGATGGATATGAACCGCTCTTTGGACGTTGCGAGGTCGAAGATCGCGATTTCCTGAGGGCCGCGCTCATCGGTGAAGTAGGCGATCGATTTGCTATCGGGGGACCAAACCGGCACGCGTCGATGAACCCCTTGCTTCTCGCTAAGCTGATGCGCGTCCCCTTTGCTTGCCGGGACGGTAAAGATCCATCCCCGAGCCGCCACGACGACGCGCTGGCCGTTCGGCGAGATACTGGAGCTGGTGACGTTGGTGCGGAGGTCCTTGAACTGGGGCCGGACTTCGGGGAAGTCGCCGGTGATCTCGACCGGGACCCGCTTGGAGGTGTGGCTGGCCAGATCGTACAGATTCAGCGAGTCGAGCTTGGCGTACACGATGGCGCCGGGACCGGCGTCGGCCGATTTGATATCGAACCCCTCGCCCTTGATCTCGTCGGCCACCTTGCCGCTCTTGGTGTCGTAGCTGCATAGGCCGACCGGTCCGGTCTTGTCGGAGAGGAAATAGACCTTGTCGCCCACCCACATCGGGTTCTGCTGGTTCTCGCCGTGGCGCGGCACTTCTTTCCAGTGCGAGTCGCTAAGCTGGGCGATCCAGAGCGGATAGGTTTGACCGCCGCGATAACGCTTCCACGCCGGCTCCCACTTCCAGCCGGGGTTGTAGGCGACGCGGGTTCCGTCGGGGGAGAGGCTCGCCTCCGAACCCGAAGGGAAGGGAAGCGGCTTCGGTACGCCGCCGTTAACGGAGACGGTGAAGAGGCGTGGCGAGTCGGTCTCGCTCAGCATTCCGGATGTGAAGATGACCGATTTACCGTCGGGCGTCCATCCGGCGACGATCTCTGGAGAGGGGTGGGCGGTGAGCCGCTTCGGCACCCCGCCTTCGACGGGAACCACGAAAACGTCGGCGTTCCCGTCGTACTGCCCCGTGAACGCGACAAGCTTGCCGTCCGGCGAGAAGTGGGGATGACTCTCAACCCCCTGCGCGCTAGTCAGCCGGTTGGCGTGGCCCCCCTCGCGAGGGACCGTCCAGAGGTCGCCGGCATATCTAAAAACGATGGTGGTGGCGCTAAGCGTCGGCTCGCGAACGAGCAACGGAGCGCCCGGCGCCGTCGCCCCACCTTGGGCGAGCGCGATAAGAGGAAGGAAGAGCATATCCGCGATTAGTATCGCGGATCGAGGCGAAAAGGTTTCGACGATTGAAAAGGTTTCGCGTTACGGGTGCTCGAACGCTTTTGCGAACCACTGACCATCACGTTTCAAACGGACGATGACCATCCGTTTATCCGGCTCGCCGTGCCGGCCGCGCAGGGTGACGGTGCCCGAACAACCTTTGAATCCCACCGTGCCGGCGATCGCTCGTCGCAAATCGTTGCGGGAGTGGGAGTGCGAACGCTGCATTGCTTCGAGCATGAGCTTTGTCGCGTCGTAGGTGAGAGGCCCGGCGCTCGTCGTGGGAAGTCCCCCAAATTTCTTGCGCCATCTTTTCAGGAAGCTTCTGTTTGCTGGGTAAGGATCGCTCGCCACGTACGACGTAGTAAACATCGCTCCTAAAATCGCCTCACCGCCGCTGGCCAGGATCTCGGCGCTATCCCATCCATCGCCGCCGAGAAACGTTGTCTTTGGCATCGTCTCGTGAATTTGGCGAACCATGGGGCCGGCTTCATTGAAGTAGCCGCTGATATAAACCGCCGCCGGCTGCTTTTCCTTTAGTCGGGCTGCTAGTGACTCGAACCTAGTATCGCCGCCCGCGTACGACTCGTCGGCAACGACTTCGCCGCCGAGCTTGCGAAACGTGGAACGGAAGTTGTTTGAAAGCAGCACGGAATACGGCTGCGTTACGTCAGTTGCGATGGCCGCCCGGCGCAGACCGAGGTCGCCATAGGCAAAGCGTGCCATGACTCGCCCCTGCGCTTCGTCGCGATAACACACTCGGAACAACCAATCGCGGCCCTTAAGTAAGTCGGGGCGAGTGGCCAGAGTTGCGATCACTGGAGTCTTCGTCGCTCTGGCCGCCTCCGCGATCTGGCTCGTGATTCCAGACGCGACACCCCCGATTAGACCGATGGCTCCCTTGTAGAGGAGCAACTCGGCGGCAGCTCGCCCTTGCTCGGGCTTCGAGGCCGAGTTGGAGACCTCTAGCTTTACCGCGCGGCGGGTCTTTCGATTGAATTCGTCCACCGCAAGACGGGCGCCGAGTACCGAATCGTCTCCCCAAGGCTTGAGGTCGCCGTCAAGGTCGGCGATCAAGCCAATCATTGGTTCAGACGATCGAACGGGGGAAAAAGACAAGAGCGCCAAGAGCGAAAGAACAACAGACATGCGAACCTGCGCTCAGTATGCTCCGACTCCGTTCCCTTCGAAAGCGCCCCCCTCGGTATCCTCTATGAGATGAGCGCCCAGATTCTCGACGGCTTGGCATTGAGCAAAGAAACGAGGGCTCGGCTGAAGGAGCGTGTAGACGCGCTGGTCGCCCGAGGAGTGACTCCCCGTCTCGACGTTCTGGTCGCCGCCCAAGACCCGGCGAGCGTCAAATACGTTCAAATGAAGCGCAAGTGGTGCGCGCAGGTCGGAATCGTCGGGGAGTCCTACGAGATCACGGAAACGACCTCCCAAGCCGATCTCATCGGCAAGATCCGGGAGTTAAACGCCGACCCCCACGTACACGGAATCCTCCTTCAGCACCCGTTGCCGGGACATCTCGACGAGAACATGGCCCTCATGGAGCTCGGCGCCGAGAAAGACGTTGACGGAATTACCCCCCAATCGCTCGGCCGTCTCGTCGCCGACCTGCCGGGCTTCCGTTGCGCAACCCCGCTCGGGATCATCCGCCTTTTGGAGCACTACGGAATCGAGACGGTAGGGAAGCGGGCCGTCGTAATCGGCCGCTCGATCATCTTGGGCAAACCGGCCGCTCTGATGCTGCTGCAGAAGAACGCGACCGTAACCATCGCCCACTCTCGGACCCAGAACCTCGCCGACATCTGCCGCGAAGCCGACATCGTCGTCGCCGCCGTCGGCCGTCCGGAAATGGTGGCGGGAGACTGGATCAAGCCGGGCGCCGTCGTCGTCGACGCCGGCTACAACCGCGTGGAAGGCCGCAAAGGCGACGTCGGCGACGTCGCGTTCGAATCGGCCTCTCAGGTAGCGGGGTGGATCACCCCCGTCCCCGGCGGCGTCGGCCCCATGACCGTGGCCAGCCTCCTAAGCAACTGCGTGGAAGCGGCGGAAGCCACGATAACCAACCGATAACCGCCGCGAAGCGCTTTGGAGTGCGCGAAGCCCTTCGCGCTTTTCCCCACGTGCGGAGCACGCGATAATCTTTGCGTACTCGCAATGGGTTCCGCTTGTTAAGGGTATCTGTTAGGATCTTTCCGTGGGATACGACAGAATGCGAGGGACTGAGTGTCCCTCCCGCCGTGAGTTTCTGGCGATGACCGGGGCAGCGGCCCTTGGAACGCTGTTCGGCTGCGGCGGAGGCGGCGGAGGAGCCCGGCCGTTGGCTCCCGGCCGGGAAGTGGTCATCATCGGGGCAGGAGTCGCGGGGATGGCGGCCGGAATGGCGCTACGAGAAGCGGGTGTCGGGTTCACGATCCTTGAGGCGCAGGGCCGGCCGGGGGGACGAGTATTTTCCAACAACGCCTTCCCCGTTCCTTTCGACTACGGGGCTCAGCTCTTCCAGCAAGCCGTTCCCGTGGGCGACGACCCGATGGTCACCCGGAACCCGCTTTTCAACATCGCGGCGAGGCAGCACGTGACGATGCAGCCGGCATTCCAGACGTCGGTGCTATTGCACGAGGACGGCCAACCGCTCTCGCAAGACGAGTTACTCGCGTATTTCTCCACTGGAACCCTGATGGATCAGACCGTGAACACGGCGGGGCGGGCGGCGGCGATGGCGGGAAGTGGGGACATTTCGGTGGCCGACGCGACCGCCGCCCTCATGGGGCAGCCGTTTGCCAACTTCGCGCTTCTGGCCCAATACGAGGCGGACCGTGGACAGCCGGCGGGGAAGATCTCGTGCCAGGACTTGTGGGAGTATTCTCGGTGGACCTCCGCGGCGTTCGGGCTTCCGTCCACCGATAACTGGTTCATTCGGTCGGGCATGGGGAACTTCGTATCCCAGTTCGCGGCCGGGCTTCCCATTCAATTCAACACGCCCGTAACGGCAATCGACTATCGGGGACCGAGGGTGCAAATCACGACCCCGAACGGGGTTATCGATGCCGGGGCGGTGATCATGACCGCATCGATGGGAGTGTTGAAGGCGGGCAAGATCCAGTTCAACCCAGGGTTACCGGTGATCTACTCGGAAGCCTTCGATAACCTGACAATGGGCTCGATCGGGAAAGTTGGTTTTGAGTTCGACGCTGACGTATTTGGCCCGCTGCCGGTGAACTCCTCGGTGGGGGTGGTACCCGACGGCTCGTCGGACAAATTCGGAGCGATGTTCGCCAAGTTCTGGGGGACAAACATGGCCTACCTGGTCATGGGCGGCCCTTCATGCGAAGAAGCCGAGCGGGGCGGTGAAGCGGGACTGATCGCATTGGCGACCGAGCGGTTGGTGCACATGCTGGGCCCGGACGCGACCGGGCACATCGTTCGGACAGCCGTCCATTCGTGGATGGGCGACGAGTGGGCGCGGGGAGCGTACAGCACGTCGCTCCCAGGGCACGTGGCCTCGCGGATCGCGTTGCAGACGCCGGTGGAGAACAAAGTGTTCTTCGCGGGCGAGGCAGCGGCATTGGAGGGAGGCGCCTCCATGGAAGGAGCCTGGCTCTCCGGCCAGGCCGCCGCCGCCCATTTCTCGAAGCGAGGCGTGAAGCACTAAGCCAGAGCCTGGCTCACAACCTCCGGAGCCCCTCTCCCTCCTCGGGATGCATGTGCCGACGAGGGAGAGGGGTTGTCGTAAGACGCATCTTTAGGCTCAAGGATCCAAGTAACTCCCTTTGATCTAGGTTTGGTGACGCATATCGAGTGAGCCCCGAGCCCCTCGGTGGCAAACCACTCGGACGCCGCATAAGAGTGGAGAGCCGACAGTACCAAACTCCCCTCCTCCGCGAGGGGAGTCGGTGAGGCTAGGCGAGTCTTGCGAGCCATGCCGAACCGGTGGGGAGGGACATGGCGACCACGCAAAGAGTCCATTGCAAGACACTCTCCACCTGAATCAAGTAAACTCGCCGGCAGACGTTTCTACTTAATGGACTTCCCAAGGTGAGACCGGAAGGTCCCTCCCCACCGGTTCGCCAATCTCGTGGAACTCGCTTGAGCTTACCGACTCCCCTCGCGGAGGAGGGGAATTTGGTACTGTCCTCGATTCCGCTGAACTGCCGGCTTCTAAGATCTGTATAAGGCCAAGGTTCCTATCCTGGGAACAGAGCCCGGTCTAGGATCGGCGATCCTCGGACATCAGCGGAGTGAACGGTGAAGATCTACTCGGTGGACCCCTAAGGTAGGCCCAGCTTATCAGAATTCGCGGAGAGCTTTGCGCATACCGTGCCGTAACGCGCCTGGCGTGGATCGTGTTACTGTTGCGGCAGTGGTACCCCCTCCGATTGACCGAGTTTCCACAAACCGCCGTCCCTGGCTGTGGTTTTCGGTGTCGCTCGCCTTGGTCGCGGGGTTTTGCGGGTGTTGCGGGACCTGTATCGGCATCGATTTCACAAAAATCGGTGAGATTGGGCGGGAGCTTCCGTATCGGCGCGCCTCCGACCTTCGAGAGGCTTCGTCCAAATACTCGGGGAAAGCTGAACAGTTGACCGCTACGGAAGATGGCCGGGTGGTGGTCATCGCAGACGGCAAGGTTGTGAAGCGCCTCGATCCGACTACATTGGCTCCCCAAGGATCATGGAGGGCGTTGGCTGACATCGAGAGCATTGCGTTATCACGTAACGGATTTCGCGCCGCGGTCGTTGATCAGGATAGGCGCCTGACCGTCTTGAATACCGCTTCGATGAAACCCGTCTTCTCGGTAGCGCTTGAAAGGGCTGGTCAACCGGCGAACCGAATTTCCATGGTGCCGTCGTTCTCCGCCGACGGAAAGCGAGTCGTGGCGGTAGATAGCCAACGAGGCCTTCTCGAATTCTCGTTGTCCGGCGAGGCACCGCCCCGTCGACCGGTCCCCGATAACACGCCAGTGACGGGAGTTCCCATTTGTTCGGCGACGGGCGAATACATCGTTGTGCCGAGCCAGTCCGGCTTCGCGCTCTTTCATGGGCAGGCCAAGGCCGGGACTATCTACGGCGAAATGCCAGCGTTCAGTCCGAACGGGAGTCGCCTAGCATTCGTGCGAAATGGACACCTAGTCGTCCGAGAGTTAAAGACTGGCTCCGAGCGCGACCGACAGCTTCCGAGCACGGCCTGGAGTCTGGCTCTAAACGACGACGGGAACTGTATCGTTTCCAGCCCAGGAAATTTCGGCCCTTGGACCGGTGGGCGAACGTTTGTGACGAACGGCGATGGATTCACTTTGCTGGACCATCGCAACGTGCCGCTGCTTCAAGTCGGATGGTGGCACGGCCAACCGTTTGCGGCAGGCTACGGCGGAGACGTCTGCGTCTTCGACCGGGAAACCGGGCGTCAGTTGGTTCTTCTGGCCGGGCACAGTTCCGAGGTTAAGGCGGTGGTTCCGACGAACAGAGTTATGTATTCGCTCGACGCCGACGGAGTGTTGCTGGCCCACCGGTGGATTGCGGC
Organism: Fimbriimonas ginsengisoli Gsoil 348; assembly: GCF_000724625.1. GTDB lineage: Bacteria > Armatimonadota > Fimbriimonadia > Fimbriimonadales > Fimbriimonadaceae > Fimbriimonas > Fimbriimonas ginsengisoli. Next base: position 3,809,136 of record NZ_CP007139.1, read on the forward strand.
AGGAAAGTCGTGAGAGTCGAACGGCAGTTGCTCGTTCGGCAGGGAGCCAGGCCAGGTGTCCTTCGGCCGCTTTTCGGGTCGGCGGGCGGGACGCCCGCGCTCCAGGGATTTAAGGTAGCGCGAGTGGCGTTTTTGTCCGCGCCGTCAGATAGAGAAGCGGCAAACACGAGAACGCATGGCAAAGGACGCCACGGGTGCAGTCGGATGCCCGAGCCGCCGTAACCCGTGCAGGTCACTCAAGAGCCCCAATCCACCGAGTGCAACTCCATCCCTCCCGACGCGCCGTCGGGCAGGGTCCGGCCACCGGACGGGCAACGAGGAAGTTCGGTCACGATCCCGCTCCACCAATAGGACTCCCAAGGACTGCCGTTCGCATGGTCATTCACAAATTGGGTTTGCATTTAGCTTGCCCGTAGCCCGTGGCTTTAACCGCGGTTCAAGGGTCTATCGGCGATATCTCGCTCACGAAAGCGCGACCGAGGTCGCGCACTCCCAAAGCGCTCCGCGCGGGGGGAAAGTGCGAAGGGCTTCGCGCACTCCCAAAGTTAAGATTTAGCTTGACTTCCGGACCCCTAGGCGGTATTCTGGAAGTTCGCGCAAATGTGTCCGGAGGCTTGATGAGAGTAATTCAGCCGACCTCGAAGCGAATCGGTCGCTACCTAGAGGTCCCAAACCTAATTGAACTTCAGCTTAACTCATACAAGTGGTTTCTGGAAGAGGGACTCCCAGAACTCTTCACAACTTTTTCCCCTATCTGGGACTTCACGCAGACCAACTATATCGAGCTGGTGAGCTTCACCCTCGGTGAGCCCAAGTACTCTATTCAGGAGTGCCGCGACCGCGACATGACGTTCGAAGCGCCCATCAAGGCGATCGTGCGTTTCGGCGGCCGTGACCGGGAAGTCATCGAATCGGAGGTCTATCTCGGCGATCTGCCGCTGATGACCAACAAGGGAACGTTCATCATCAATGGCCGCGAGCGAGTTATCGTGAGCCAGCTCAGCCGGTCGCCCGGCCTCTACTTTGAAGAGGGTGTGGACAGCTCGATGCAGGTCATCGTGTCCGCCCGCGTCATTCCGAACGAAGGTCCGTGGCTCGAAGTTGAGTCGGACGCCAATTTCATCGTTCGCACGCAGATCAGCCAGACGAAGAAGCTGCCGCTTACGCAGCTCATCAAGGCGCTGTACTACTTTGACAAGGGCCGCGGACGCGCGAAAGTGGCCCTTGGCGCCGCCGTTGGGAAGAAGCCGGTCGAAGCCGTCGCCGATCCCGAGACGGGCGAAGTGCTGGCCGATGCCGGCACGGTTCTCACCGCCGAGACCATTGCAACCTTCCCGGACGCGGTTCGCAACACCAAGGTTCTCGTCGAAACCCCGCTCGGAACGAACGAGGAGATCCTTCGCGCGTTCAGCAAAGAGCTGACGCTGGAGACTCCCGATGCCGACGCCCTCACCGGAAAGCGGGTTCTGGAAGATATCTCCGACGGCGAGCAGCTCGTGATCCGAGCCGGTGAGCGCATCGAGCGCGAGACGGCGAAGAAGATCGAGTCGATGGGACTCGCTTCCGTCCGAGTGCTCGACGTCCTGATGCTCGTGGAAGCAACCCTCGACGCCGATCCGACGTCGACCGCCCGCGAAGCGCTGCTCGACATCTACAAGCGGCTCCGGCCGGGTGAAGCGGCGAACGAAGAGGCGGCGAAGCAGCTCGTCTACGGTCTCTTCTTCGATATCAAGCGATACGACCTGGGCAAGGTCGGACGCCGCTTCCTTAATCAGAAGCTTGGCATCGATATTCCGCTCGATACGCGCAATCTCACCAGCGTCGACCTCGCCACGATCCTCGACAAGATGGTTCCTTACGTGAACCGCGAAGCCGAGCGGGACGACATCGACGACCTGAAGAACAAGCGCGTACGAAGCGTCGGCGAGCTGCTGCAAAGCCAGCTCCGCCTCGGCTTCGTGCGAATGGAGAAGGTCGCCCGAGAGCGAATGACCAGCACGGACCAGGAGAACCTCCTGCCGGGCATCATCCTTTCGGTCAAGCCGGTCTCCGCGTCGATCAAGAGCTTCTTCAGCAGTAACCAGCTCTCGACGTTCATGGACCAGACGAACCCGCTGTCGGAGATCACCAACAAGCGGCGTCTCTCCTCCCTCGGACCGGGTGGCCTTCAGCGAACCAGCGCCAAGCTGGAAGTTCGCGACGTCCACCGTTCGCACTACGGCCGCATCTGTCCGATCGAAACGCCGGAAGGACCGAACATCGGTCTGATCTCGCAGCTTACGTCGCACGCTCGCGTTGACGAGTTCGGGTTCATCATGACGCCGTACCGAAAGGTCACCGCGGGCGTGGTGTCGGACGACATCGTCTACATGACCGCGCAGGAAGAGACGGGCCAGCTCGTCGCCCCTGCGGACGTCGAGACCGATCCGAGCGGATTGATCGTGAACGACCGCGTCCAAGCGCGATGCGCCGGCGGAGACCTGGGAGGCGCAAGCTACCCGACGGTCACCCGTGAGCGAGTCGACTTCATGGACGTGTCGCCCGTGCAGATCATCTCGGTTGCCACCGCGCTTATCCCGTTCCTAGAGAACGACGACGCGAACCGCGCCCTCATGGGCGCGAACATGCAGCGCCAGGCGGTTCCGTGCCTTCGCTCGGAGCGGCCGCTCGTCGGCACTGGCTACGAGCGAGTCGCGGCCGTCGACTCCGGCGCCGCCGTCATCGCCTTCCACTCGGGCATCGTCGAGTTCGTCTCGGCAACCGAGATCCGTGTCCGGCGCGATTCCGGCGAGGTCGACAAGTACGAGCTGATGCACCTGGTGCAGAGCAACAAATCGACCTGCTTTACGCACCGGCCGGTGGTTGATCTTAACCAGCGAGTGCTCAAGGGCGACCCCCTCGCTGACGGCGCTTGCTGCGACAACGCGGAGCTCGCCCTCGGTAAGAACGTGCTCGTCGCGTTCATGCCCTGGAACGGCTACAACTACGAAGACGCCATCCTCATCTCGGAGCGGCTCGTGAAGGACGACGTCTATACGTCCATCCACATCGAGCGCCACGAGTCGGAAGCGGTCGACACCAAGCTCGGACCGGAAGAGATCACGCGAGACATCCCGAATGTGGGTGAGGACGCGCTGAAGGATCTGGACGAGAACGGCATCATCCGCATCGGCGCCGAAGTCCGGCCGGAAGACATCCTCGTCGGTAAGGTCGCTCCTAAGGGCCAGGTCGAGATGACCGCCGAAGAGCGGCTCATCATCGCCATCTTCGGTAAGAAGGCGGAAGAGACCCGCGACGTATCGCTCCGATTGCCGCACGGCGAAAAGGGCGTGATCGTAGACGTCAAGGTCTTCAGCCGGTACAAGTACCTCTCGCCGAGCATCAACTACATCTACAAGGAGTCCAAGAAGCGCGAGCGGCTCGTGTGCGACCGCACCGAAGAAGCTCTGCTTCAGATCCCTGGAGACGAGCTGCCGGCCGGTACCAACATGACGGTCCAGGTCTACGTCGCCCAGAAGCGAAAGCTGATGGTCGGCGACAAGATGGCCGGACGCCACGGCAACAAGGGAGTCATTTCCAAGGTTCTGCCGGTCGAGGACATGCCGTTCCTCGCCGACGGAACGCCGGTCGACATCGTTCTGAACCCGCTCGGCGTTCCGAGCCGAATGAACATCGGCCAGATCCTCGAGACGCACCTCGGCTATGTGGGCAAGCACCTCAACGTCGAGTACAAGTGCCCGGCGTTCGAAGGCGCGACCGAGGGTGAGATCCTCGGCGAGATGGATCGGTTGGCAGAGCACCTGCGAACCCACGCGCTGACGGCTTATGTCCGCAGCGAGCTCCACCTCGACGTTCCGCTCGTGAAGGACGACACCCTGGCCGAAATGATGGCCAAGGTAGAGACCAAGCTCCGCTCTCTCGGTGAGAATGGATTGGAGCGAATCAGCCGGATCGTCTCCGCCCCGTCGGCCATGACCACCGGAGAGCGACTCGAACTCAAGTTCGACGACTTCTACCCGGAGGAGATGGAAGACGAGGAAGGCGAGCCACCGTTCAAGGCTCCCGACGAGCATTACGCCGCGATCCTCGAGCGGATTCGGGTGAACGTGTTCTCCCGCGCCGGTATCGATCCTCGAAGCGCCAAGTCGTGGATTCGCGACGGCCTCACCGGAGAGCCGGTTCCGAACCCGATCACGGTCGGCATTATCTACATGCTGAAGCTGGAGCACCTTGCGGATGAAAAGATCCACGCGCGCTCCATCGGCCCGTACTCCCTCGTCACCCAGCAGCCGCTGGGAGGTAAGGCGCAGTTCGGCGGCCAGCGATTCGGTGAGATGGAAGTCTGGGCCCTTGAAGCGTATGGCGCCGCCTACACGCTGCAAGAGCTTCTGACGATCAAGTCGGACGACGTAAACGGACGCGTAAAGGCGTACGAGAGCATCGTCAAGGGCGAGACCTTGGCCGAACCGGGCATCCCCGAGTCGTTCAAGATCCTCGTCAACGAGCTTCGATCGCTCTGTCTCAAGGTGGCGGTGGAAGACGCCCAGAACAAGGAGCTCCCGCTCAAGGACCTGGACGAACTCACCGGCGGCGACGACATGCGCCTCGCCCGCTCGGTCGGGTTCTTCAGCTAACGCCGATACTTGACACTGGACCGCCGCTCTCCGAGCGGCTCCCGCGGTCCGGCAGGCATGCCCTGTCGGACCGTTTGTTTTTGGGTGGCGTAGAATCAAATGGTGCGGACACTGACTTTGCAGCTAGACGACCGGCTACTCGACGAGGGTGAGAAGCGTGCACGACAGCTTGGCGTCACCCTCGACAAGCTTGTCATCGACCTTCTGGCAAAGGAGGTCGCGGGTAAGCGCGGTTCCGCGTTTGCCGCCATGATGGAAGTGGCTTGCTCAATGGGGTTGCGTTCCGAGAGCGGTCCGTTGTCACGTGAAGAGGCGCATGAGCGCGGCTATGGCATTCGTCGACACGAACCTGTTCGTCTACGCCGTAGATTCCAGAGATCTCTCCAAGCAAAGGACTTGTTCTGCCCTTCTCTCGTCTCTTGCGCAACAGGGACGGGCATGTGTCTCCTCACAGGTTGTGATGGAGTTTGCATCGAACATGGTTCGTAAGTTCGGGCTCAGTCCGAAACAGGTTCGATTACTCCTGGTTGGCTTCCAAGATTTCACCGTTGTGCCCGTCACCGTTGCGACATCTGATCGTGCCTTAGAGCTAATGGAGACTTGCTCACTTTCGTATTGGGATGCCGCCATTCTCTCATCTGCGGAGTCTGCGGGGTGTGATATTCTCTATTCGGAAGATCTCTCAGCCGGTGAGCGTTACGGCGCTGTGAAGGTCCTGAGCCCATTCTCGTAGTTGCGAAGTTAGGCTTCAAATGTAGCCATTGTCGCGATTAGAAAGTTGGCGCACCTCTCTTAAGTCGCTGCATTCTCCATGAACTAAGAACGCCGAGACGGGCACACTACCCCTGCGGTTATCCAGCTTCGACGGAAGGAACTAGGCTTCCGGTTTCTCCGGCAGTCGCCGCGAAGGATGGGTGGAGACCCAGTCGATGTCGATGCCGCGCATCATAAGCAGTTCGGAGAGCTGACCGACGTGGCCTTGAAGGTGACGGACGCTGAGCATCTCGTGGTCGATCTTCGGGATCGGGTACCAGGGGAAGCCGGAGTCTTGAGAACCTAGGTCGACCTTGGCCAAAGTCTCCTCGGTGACTCCAATGATGTGGTCTACATAGGCAAGTAGCTCCTCTTTCGTATAAGGCTCCGTCTTGCGCGGGCGATTTTCGTCGTCATCCTCCCACAGCGCAACCGCCTCTAAGTCTTGCTTATCCCAGAGGTTCACGTTGTTATGGCTTGGTTGCATGTAGAAGTGGGCATAAAAGAGCGCATGGTAAGCGATCCGCCAAAAGGAACGTGGCCACGGCGCTTCGTTCCACAAGTCGTCGGGACAGACTTCGATGCACTGCCGCAGCATCTTGAACCCCGCATAGTATTGACCCGCTAACGCCGCCCTGACCTCGTTCCAATGATCCATCTAAGGCAATAGCATAGGAGGTCTTGCCGCCTCGTGCAAGAGCGGGATGGAGGAGGCCAGATAACGACGGGCCTCGAAGTCGTTCCGAAAGGAGGGTTCATCGGCTGGGAGCCGATGCTACGTTATTCGTGGCGCACTTGGCGGTCGTGTTCGGCGGCGTCGATCTCCTCGACGACGGGGGTGCCATCTACGTCTACCCAGTGACCACAACGGGTGGAAGCGGGGCTGACGCCGAGCTCGACCTGCTCGCCATCCATCGTGTAGATCGGGTGGTAGAACTCGCCAACTCGCTCGGCGTCGCCGGTCAAATAGTGGCCGATGAGAGCTCGGCGAAAGCGGTCGCGGCTGGTGTTGGGGAAGCTTCCGTGCACGACGGAGCCGTTGAAGAAGAGAACGTCGCCGCGTTTCATGATGACGGGCAGCGGAGCCATACCTTCGGGTAGCGGCACGGTGACGTCCGTGAAGCTTTGGCTTGTGTCCGCCTTGACCGTGCACAAAAGCGGTAGGTCATGTGTGCCCGGCACCACCTGCAGGCACCCGTTCTCCTCATCGCAATCGTCGAGGGCAAGCCAAGCCGCCAAGCAGGTGCCGGGTTGGGCTCGAAGGTAAGAGTTGTCCTGGTGCAGCGCCTGCCCTCGGCCGCCGGCCGGCTTGAAGTACAGCATCGTCTGCACCATATACGGCCGCCGCCCGAGGATTGCGGTCATCACTATTGCAAGGCGCGGGTCCGTTGCCCACGTCATCGACACCGAGTCCCACCGATGCATATGGATCATTCGCGGATACCGCTTCAAAGGGTCTTCGCTAGAAAGGTCGACTCCCGCGAAATCTCCGGGCCGTTCTTCGCTCCTTAGATCCATGAAGTGCTGGGTGTACCGGTCGCACTCGTCGGGGTCGAAAAGCCCTTCAACAAGACAGAAACCGTCCCTGGCAAAGGTGGCAGCGGCTTTGGCGAGGTCGAGGTCTACGGCTGGCATCTCTTGCCGGAGCCTACCGCAGGGGATCTGAAGGAGCGGCGTAATATATACCGATGGAGGCCGCCGCGCTTCATCTCCCACCCGTCTCGGATAAGCAACTCCTAGATCTCTTCGCCCGGGCCGAAGAGATCGGTTTGCTCTTGGAATTGACGGACGGAGGAATTACTTGGGAGCCTTGGCCGGACGAGAGCACCAGGATGTGACACTTGCCGTAGTGAACTCGGTTCGAGCAGGCGATGGCCATCAAGCCGGATGCGAAGGCTATCGCGAGTTCGATCTCAACATCCGATTTCCGGATGGTACGGTGAAGCGACCGGATGTGTCGATCTTCTGCAAGAAACCTGCTGAGCCGGAAGGGTTTGCGGCCGGGGTACGACCTGCGGGAATTGCCCACGGAAAAGGATGTCCTTTGGGTGGCCGAAGTTTCGGTTAGCAGCCGTAACTTCGATCTCGGCTCAAAGAAGGCGGCTTACGCGGAATCAGAGATTCCTTTTTATTGGGTAGTCGACGCGATCAAGCGCGGCATCTGGGTTTTCGCGGCTCCTGAGCAGGGCCTATACAAACACGAGGAGTTTTTCCCAGCGGGCGCGGTTCTGGAGATTCCCGTGATCGGGGAAGCGTTGGATACGGGAGCGATTTTCCCTCCGGCGTGAGCGAGCTCGCCGCCACAGATGGGTTGCGGACAGCCATTCTAAGGGAGGTAGGGAGAATTGCGTCAACCATCCCGTAGAAATCGGCACAAAGCCCTAGGGTAAAGTAAAGGGACGCGCGGTACGCCCTCCGACCCCCTCCAGCCTTAACGCAACGTCCCTCTGGTCGCTGTGGGACTGATCCGTGCGCTTTGAAATTATGGCAGACGTCAGCCTTTTCGACAAGATCCGTATTGGTATCGCGTCCAGCGAGGATATCCTCGGCTGGTCTCACGGCGAAGTAAAGAAGCCGGAGACGATTAACTACCGAACGTTCAAACCTGAGCGTGACGGCTTGTTCTGCGAGCGCATCTTCGGTCCCGTAAAGGACTGGGAGTGCGCTTGCGGCCGCTACAAGAAGATTAAATACAAGGGCATCGTTTGCGAACGATGCGGCGTCGAGGTCACCCGAAGCAAGGTGCGGCGCGAACGGATGGGCCACGTAGAGCTGGCCGCCCCGGTTTGCCACATTTGGTACCTCAAGGGCGTCCCCTCTCCGCTGTCGCTGATCCTCGACATCTCGCCGCGGCTGCTCGAAAAGGTCATCTATTTCGCCAGCTTCATCATCATCGACATCGACAACGAGAAGATCGCCGATATCCTCCCGGACATCCGCGTCGCCGTCGAAGTCGAAAAAGCGAACCTGCAGATGCAGATGCGCGAGTTGGAAGAGGAGTCGTTCAAGCGATTCGCCGACGACCTCAACAACAACCGGGAAGAGTACGACGAGCTGTTCGCCCGCGAGCGCGCCAAAGCGGTTAACGACCGAATCAAGGCCGAGTACCGCGACGCCGACGATCGCCTGAAGGACCTCGACCTCGCCGTCGAAATCCTCGGCAAGCTCGAGCGAAACCAGCTCATCGACGAAGACAAGTACCGCGCCGTCAGCAAGCTGCTCGACAGCGTCGGCAGCCGTCTCGGCAAGGACCTCCGCTCCCTCGTTCGCGCCAACATCGGCGCCGAGGCGATCAAGGAACTCCTGCACCGCGTCGACCTGGAGCGGCTCGCCCGCGAGCTTCGCCAGGAAATCATCATGACCACCAGCCAGCGGCGCGCCCGCGCCATTAAGCGGCTGGAAGTGGTCGAGGCGCTCGTTAGCAGCCGCTCTCGCCCCGAGTGGATGATCCTGGACGTCACCCCCGTCATCTCCCCCGAGCTTCGCCCGATGGTTCAGCTCGACGGCGGCCGGTTTGCGACCTCCGACCTGAACGACCTCTACCGGCGCATCATCAACCGAAACAACCGGTTGAAGAAGATCATCGAGATCCACGCCCCGGAATCGATCATCAACCACGAGAAGCGACTTCTCCAGGAAGCCGTCGACGCGTTGATCGATAACGGCCGCCGTGCTCGCCCGGTCGTCGGCTCCAACTCCCGGCCGCTCAAGTCGCTCAGCGACATGCTCAAGGGTAAGGAAGGCCGCTTCCGAAAGAACCTTCTTGGTAAGCGCGTCGACTACTCGGGACGATCCGTTATCGTCGTCGGCCCGCACCTCAAGCTTCACCAAGCCGGTCTCCCCAAGGAGATGGCGCTCGAACTGTTCAAGCCGTTCGTGATGAAGACGCTGGTCGAGAAGAAGATCACGCAGAACATCAAGACCGCTAAGCGGATGATCGACCGGATGCACCCGGCGGTGTGGGACGGCCTCGAAGAGGTCATCAAGGAGCACCCGATCCTCCTGAACCGCGCTCCCACGCTTCACCGGCTCGGTATCCAGGCGTTCGAGCCGATCCTCGTCGACGGCAAGGCGATCCAGGTTCACCCGCTCGTCTGTAACATGTACAACGCGGACTTCGACGGCGACCAGATGGCCGTCCACATTCCGCTGAGCACCCAGGCGCAGGCGGAAGCCCGCGTCCTGATGCTGTCGACGCAGAACCTCTTCTCGCCGGCGGACGGCCGTCCGACCTGCGCCCCGGTTCAGGACATCATTCTTGGTAACTACGCGCTGACCTTCGTGCGAAACGAAGCCCGCGAAAACCTTGCCGAGATCGAGCGTCTGCACGCCGAGGATCCTGAGAAGAATCCTCCCGCGCGGACCTACGCCAATCCGGAAGAGGTCATCATGTATCTCGACACTCCCATCAAGGAGCAGCGGATCGCGACGAACGATCCGATCAAGGTCCGGATCAAGCGGCCGATCTTCCGCCCCGATTCCGAGGTCGATTTCCGCGATCCGGTCACCGGCGCCGAGTACCGCAAGGTCACGACGCAGACCGAGGAAGGAGACGAGTTCCAGGAGCTTCAGCCGTACGAGCAAGAGTTCGAGACGTTCATCGCGACCTGCACCCCCGGCCAGCTCGTGCTCAACACGATCCTGCCGTACCCGATCAAGCACTCCGACGAGTTCTTGAAGGTCGAGCTGAACAAGAAGGCGCTGTCCGAGATGATCCTTACCGTCCACCGCCGAGCCGGCGTGGGCGCTACGATCAAGCTGCTCGACGACATGAAGGACATGGGCTTCAAGTGGGCCACCCGATACGGTCTTTCGGTCGCCATCACGGACATGGACCCGCCTGCCCGGCGCGAGGAGATGATCAAGGACGCGGACGACCGTTCCACCAAGATCACCAACCAGTTCCGCCGCGGAATGCTCACCTATAACGAGATGACGCAGAGTCTGGTCAAGCTCTGGACGGACACGTACGACGAAATCGGTAAGGCGATCGTCGCGGGTCTGCACCAGATGAACCCGCTCAGCATCGTCACCGTCTCCGGCGCTCGTGGTTCGGTCAAGCAGCTTGCGCAGCTTGCCGGCATGCGCGGCCTCATGTTCAACCAGTTCAACGAGGTTATCTACGAGCTCCCGGTTAAGAGCTCGTTCCACAAGGGCCTCTCGATGCTGGAGTACTTCGTGACGACCCACGGAGCCCGTAAGGGACTTGCCGACACCGCTCTCCGAACGGCAGACGCCGGCTACCTTACGCGACGCCTTTGCGACGTCGCTCAGGACGTCATCGTCAAGGCCCGCGACTGCGGAACCACCGACGGCATCCTGGCCCACCGAATCGTCGACCAGGGCGAAGCGATCGAGCCGATCGCCGACCGACTGGTCGGACGCGTCGCTCTCTCGGTTATCGTCGACCCAGACACCGGCGAGGCGCTCACCGAGTTCCAAGAGCCGATGACCCGCGACAATGCAAAGCGGATCACCGCGATTGAGAACAAGTTCGTCGCCGAATCGGCAGCCGCTGAGACTGAAGAGGAAAAGAACGCGATCGCGGACAAGTACCGGGGTTACGGGTTCGAGGCCGACGAGCATGGCTACCTGAGCGTCATGATCCGGTCGCCGCTGACGTGCGAGCTGGAGCAGGGAATCTGTTCCAAGTGCTACGGAACCGACCTCTCGACGAGCAAGCTCGTCGAGGTTGGACTCTCCGTCGGCATCATCGCCGCCCAGTCGATCGGAGAGCCCGGAACGCAGCTGACGATGCGAACGTTCCACACGGGTGGCGTTGCCGGATCGGCCACGATCGCCCGTACCAACCAGTACAAGACGGGTCGGTTCATCCGACAGTTCATGGAGGACTTCGCCACCGCGACGGATACTGACATGAAGGCGTTCGACCCGACGAAGCTTCTGGAGAGCCAGGAGTCGGTCGTCAAGTCGTTCTTCAGCAATAAGGATTCCGTGCCTCTCACGATCCAGCCGGTCGAAGTCGATACCGCCGATCCTAAGGTGAAGCGGAAGACGGAGCGCGCCAGCAAAGCGGCCCAGAAGGCGGCGGACAAGCTGGACAGCGACAGCCGCAAGCAGTGGGAGCGCGCTCGAAAGACGTTCTTCTACTCTTGGTCGGGAGAATCCAGCGGTATCGTCCGCGTCGAAGAAATCTTCGAAGCTCGACGTCAGCCGCGTGGTAAGGCGATCATCTGTCCGGTGACCGGCGTGGTTCGCGATATTCGCGAGTCCTCGTTCGGCCGGTGGGTCATCGTCGAGGCGACCGTCAAGACGACTTCGACCCTCAAGGACGCTTACATCGGCGACCAGCAGAACTGGGCGACGAACAGCAACGGCGAGTACGAAGGCGGTCTGCAGAAGGCGATCGGGCAGAAGCTCACTACCGCGACTCTGGCCCTCCTCCGCAAGGCGGAAGTCACCTCCGTCAACGTCTATTATCCGATCCTCGTCCCGCCGCTCGGTAAGCTTCCGGTCAGCAAGGGGACCAAGGTTATCAAGGGAGACCCCCTTACCGAAGGTCCGCGCGATCCGCACGAGGTTCTCGAGCTGGCTGGCGCTTCCGCGGTTTACGACTACTTCGTCGAGAACCTGCAGAGCGTCTATAAGAGCCAGGGCGTCGACATCAACGACAAGCACATCGAGGTTATCATCCGGCAGATGCTGCGAAAGCGGCAGATCAAGGAGCCGGGCGACACCCCGTACCTCCCGGGCCAGATGGTCGACCGCTTCGCCTATCAGCGAGCGAACGACCAGGTTCGCCGGCTGATCCAGGAAGGGAAGAAGATCAAGTACGTCGACCCGATCACGGGCGAGAATATTGAGCGAGATCCTAAGGAAGCCACTGCGACCTGGATCCTGCTAGGTATCACCGAGGCGTCGCTTGCCACCGAGTCGTTCCTGTCGGCCGCGTCGTTCCAAAAGACGACCCGCGTCCTCACCGAGGCCGCCGTCCGCGGAAAGAAGGATCACCTCATTGGTCTCAAGGAGAACGTCATCATCGGCCGTCTCATCCCGTCCGGTACCGGCGTCAAGCAGTACCGCGACATCGGGATCGACGTGCAGCGTGGTCCGAGCTGGGCCGAGCAATCGCTCACCGCTCTCGTCGAAGCCGACGAGCGGGGAATGGAAGACGCCCTCGGCGCTCTCAACTTCCCGTCGCTGGCCGACATGGCCGCCGATGAGGACGACTTCGAAGAAGAAGTCAAGTAGCCTCTCGACAGGGAACAAAAAAAGGAGCCGGCGAAAGCCGGCTCCTTTTTTTGTTTTGCGGACCTTTTGATTTTTGGTGCGTAGCCAAATCCGCCTCGGTGTTCCCGCACCGGGATGTGATTGGGACTTTGGACCTAGTGCCAGAGGGTCGGCGAGGTCGCTATCGTCCCGCCTTTTCCGGGCCTGCGGTTCAAATAAAGAGGGACGGAAACGAATTGGTCCCGTCGCGTCCACTTCGACTTGTCACTCCCAACTTTTCACTGCAGCGCACCAGTCTAATTACTGGTAATCGCTAGTGGAAAGAATCCAGAGAAATTCTTTTGAGCAACTTTCCAGTAGTCGAATTGCGTAACGAATTTTCACGACCATGGAATACAGGACCGAGTTTCAATCTATAGCTTCCGAGCTCCCTCCCCAGTGGTTCGCCGTGGCGATCGGCGAGCTCGGCGACTCCCCGCAAACGTGCGAGTCTAGCGAGGAGGAGCGCCCGGTAGAGCTTCCTCTCGGCTTTGTATAGTCGAAGCTATTGGAGGCCGATATGGACTGGTTTGTCCTCGTAACATTGCGCGTTTTGTCGCAGCGCCCCTCGGTTCGATGAGACCCACTGCCACCATTCCCATATGGCTGGCATCGATGGGAAGACTAGATTCCTAAATGCGCTTCGAGAGGCCCAGGAGCAGGGACGGGCGGTCGCCGTCTACGCGGAGGCAGACGACTATCAGGCGTATGAAGTCGGTTTCGTCGAGTATGCCGACTCTTCGGAAGTAATCCTTCAGTGCTTAACCCCGAAGGGTGAGCCCGACGGCCGGCGCGCGCTTCACACCGACGATGTCCTGCGAGTAGACGCGGATAACGCCTATATCCGCAAGCTGGAGCTTCTCTACCAGTATCGCGACTCGGTCTTCGACAAGGATTTCCGGAAGTCGGGCGCGGGCCAAACCGATTTGCGTGGGCAGTTGGAGCACGCGAAAGCTAACAACACGATGGTCCACCTGGTCGACTCGAACGACTACGGTCCTAGTGGCTTCGTTCGAGAGGTCGGGGACGATTACGTAGAGATCGAGCGGATCGGAAACAACGGAGAGCCGGACGGGACCTCGACGATTCTCGTTTCCAGCATCGCGAAAGTACATTTCGGACGTCGGCAAGACCAAGTGCTCGAATTCCTCTACCGCTACAACTACGAGCTGAAGCGGTTGCTTGAAAGCTAGCGGCGCCCCGGGGCGACGGGATTCCAGCTCCATCGCCGAAACCCGCCCGGAGCGTTTCTACTTACCGGCGCTTGACGGCCTTCGGTGGATCGGCTTCCTCATGGTGTTTCTGCACCATGCTCCCATTGTTGCCCTCGACGCGGTGGAGAAGGGAGGCGGCTTTGGTCTTCGGATGTTGCTCGCGGTGCGCCACGCCGGCGCCTTCGGCGTTCCGCTCTTCTTCGCGCTCAGTGGCTTCCTCATCACGTCGTTGCTCCTCATCGAGCGGGAGCGCACCGGAACCGTCGACGTGCGGGCCTTCTATATTCGCCGCATCCTGCGGATCTGGCCGGCTTACTATCTCGCTCTCATCCTGTTCCTTTGGATGCGTTGGGCCGCCGGCGACGGCCTTCCGCTAGATGCCGGCCTCCGATACGCTCTTCTTCTCGGCAACTACGTGGCCCCCTACTGGGGCATCTCCGTGCTCTGGAGCATCAGCGTGGAAGAGCAGTTCTACGCGCTCTGGCCGCTCGCCGCCAAGCGACTTGCTCAGCAGGGTCTTTGCTGGATTGCCATCGGGCTCGTATTTGTGGGTCTCGCATTTCGCGCCGCGCTGATTTTTGTGGATGGAGCCACTTGGGAAACCGCCTGGTACTCCACCCCCGCCCAGGTGGACTGCGTCGGCCTCGGAGCGTTGCTCGCCCTCTACCGAGATCGATTGCCACGACTCGCTGCCACCCGTTTGCAAATATGGGGCTGGCTCATCGCTTGCCTGTGCGGCCTGATCGCCGCCTCCAGCCTCTGCCCGCCCCTCGGCGTTGACCCAAGCTGGCTCTCGTGGACCACTCGCCTCTTCGGCACCGGCTTTGCCGCCCTAATGGTGTGGATCCTCGTCACGAAGCCCCCCGAGGTTCATGTGCTAGAAGGGCGTCTCTGGGTTGGCCTTGGAAAGATCAGCTACGGCATGTACCTGATCCACCTTTTGGTTATGCCGTTAGCCGTATGGGTTTCCGATCGGCTCCATCTGGGTCTATTCGGGGCTACCGGCCTTTCGCTGGCGCTTACCATCGCTCTGGCGGCGGCGCTCTATCGATTCTATGAGATGCCGTTCCTGCGTCTAAAAGCCCACTTCGCCCGAGTGCAATCAAGGCCGTAACCTCCATCGTGGCACGGGCGGCTCGCCCATGGGTAGCAGGGGCGGCCCGCCCCTGTACAGCGGCCTAAAGGTCGACCCGAACCCGAGGCTGGATGTTGGGAACCGGCAGCAGCCGCTCGTCGCGCCGCATCGGCGTCGCCGGATTGGAAAGAAGCTGGGCGATCCGCCGCTCCGCTTCATTTACATATTCCTCGAGTTGCCGGTCCATGTCCCGGCGCATCTCTTCCATGTCGTCGAGCAGGCGCAGGATGAGCTCGACCCCCGCCAGGTTGACCCCCATCTCCTGCGTCAGACGCTGGATTCGACGCACCCGGCGGATGTCGTTTTCACTGTAAAGCCGGTTCTTTGCGCCGGCGCGAGAGGGAATCACCAGCCCAAGCCGCTCGTACTGCCGCAACGTTTGAGGGTGCACGTTGCAGAGCGACGCCGCCACCCCGATCATGTACACCGGTTGATTGTCCGTTCTCACGCACTCACCTTATCGAGCTCCGCGATCTGCTTGAGCAGCTCCCGCTCCTTCAGGGACGGATGCTTGGGGACGGAAATCTTGACCTTCGCCATGAGGTCTCCTCGTCCTCCGTTGAGGCGCGCGATCCCCTGCCCGCCAAGTCGGAAGACTTGGCCGCTCTGCGTCCCTTCCGGGATTTTCATGGTGACCGACGAACGTAGAGTGGGCACCCTGATCTCGCCGCCCAGGGCCGCCGTGGCATAGTTCACCGGCACCTCGACCTCGAGCTGCTCTCCCTTGGGAGCGAACTGCGGATGCTCGGCCCACTTGATGACGACGTACAGATCCCCTGCCTTACCGTTGGCCCCTGCCGCCCCTTTCCCCGGAACTCGCAACTTCTTGCCGTCCGAAATCCCCGCCGGAATCTTCACCTCCACCTTCTTGGTGGTCGGAACCGTTGAGATGCCGTTTGGCGTTCGCTTGGCATCCATCGTCTGGTAAGTCAGCGTCCGTTTCGATCCTTGGTCGATCTCCTCCAAGGGGATCTCCACAACCTTCTCGACGTCGCGTGGTTGGGACGATTCGAGGTCCTGGAAATCGATGCCGCCCCCGCGCCGGCCGCCGAAGAACTGTTCGAAGATCGTTTCGAATCCGCCTCCTCCGCCGATGTGGAAGCCGCCCGCGTCTTCGAAATCGCCACCCGCGCCCGGAGCGCCGCCGAAATTCTGGGCATGCTCCCAGTTGCTGCCGTACTGATCGTAAAGCTTCCGCTTCTCGGGATCGCCGACGACGTCGTACGCCTCGCTGATCTCCTTAAACTTGGCTTCCGCCGACTTATCGTTCGGATTCACATCCGGGTGATACTTCCGAGCGAGCTTGCGGTAGGCGGACTTGATGTCCTTTTCCTCGGCCCCTTTGGACACTCCCAATACGTCGTAATAGTTCTTCGCCATGACACCTAACCGCTCAATGACATGAGTATATAACGCTCAAGCCTTCCGAAAAGTTTCAGAATTTACGGCCCCGTCGAACACTGCTAAAATCCTTTCTGGGAACAGATGCAGGAACTTTTCATCGTGCGCCTGTTCGGCTCGCCCGAGGTGCTTTTGAATGGGAAGCCGATGCGGCGCTTGCGTAGCCGCAAGGGAATCTCTCTGCTGGCGCATCTGGCCTTGAAGTCACCCGCCGAGGTTTCCCGGGACTGGCTTTGCGAGGCGCTTTGGCCCGACAGTCCACCCGAGCAGGGAAGACTTAGCCTCCGTCAGAGCTTGGTCGACTTGCGCAAAGCGCTGGCAGACCAGGCGGAGCGGATCGAGTCGCCGTCGGGGCGATCCCTTCGATTTTGCTCCGACGACACTTACGTAGATGTCAAGAGATTCGAGGAGCTCATCGCCTCCGGCGAGCCTGGGCCGAGTGAGCTGAATGAGCTCGAGGCGATTTACCGCGGCCCGTTGATCGCCGACTGGTTCGAGCCGTCGTTGCTGAACGAACGAGACGCCTTTCAGGCCGCCTACGTCAAGTATCTCTCCCGCTACGCCAAGCGATCGCTAGAGGCCGCCGACTACGAGACCGCGATCCGCTGTTTGCGCGACGCCTCCGCGGCGGCTCCCCTGCAGGAATCGCTGCACCGAAAGTTGATGACGGCTCTGGCCGATTCCGGCAATGTGAGCGAGGCGGTCCAGGTTTTCATCCGCGCGAAGGCAAACTTGAGGGAGCGGCTCGGTTTGGAGCCGGATCCACAGACAGTAGCGCTTTACCAAGCACTCTTGCAGTCGATGCCGCCTTCGCCCGCTGTGACGGTTCGGACGGAGCGACAAGACCGAATTCCACGACCGCTTACGCCACTGGTTGGCCGGGAAGAGGAGGTTACGCAGATCCTGAATCTGCTCGCGGAGCGACCGCTCGTAACGATCACCGGCCCCGGCGGGGTGGGCAAGAGCCGAACCTCGGCGGAGGTGGCGCGTCTCGCCGCCGAATCGTCCGCGTTTCCGGATGGCGTCCAAGTCGTGTCGCTCGAGGACGTGGTGAATCCGGACCTCGTCGCCGACCACCTCGTTCGCAACCTTGGGGTTGCCGACAAAAACATGCCGTCGGCCTCGCTCGCCCTGCGTCGGCACCTGGGCAACAAACGCGCGCTTCTCGTGCTGGATAACTGCGAGCACGTGCTTGCCTCGGCCAACAAGATCGTGGAAGGGCTTCTCCGCGACTGTCATGGCCTCAAGATCCTTGCCGCGTCTCGCGAGCCTCTTTCGCTCAACGGGGAACAGGTATTTCCGATATCTCCTCTGCGGTTTTCCGGGGACGGGGCCCCGATCCAGGAGATCCGCACCTCGCCGGCCACGGATCTATTCTTTCAGCGCGCCCGCTTGGTCCAGCCGGGGCTGAGGTCCGACGACGAGAATGTCCGATGGGCGGCCAAGATTTGCCGGGCGCTCGACGGCATCCCCCTTGCCATCGAGCTCGCCGCGGCCCGGCTCAACATTCTGCCGATCGCCGAGGTGAGCCAGCGGATGGAGAATCGCCTGAGCTTGCTCCAGAGTTCCGAACGGAGCCGGCATCCGCGGCACAAGACGATGGAGGCGGCGATCGATGCCAGCTACCAACTTCTGAACGAGGAAGAAAAGCAGGCGTTCCGACAGTTGAGCGTTTTTGAGGGCGGCTTTACGCTCGAATCGGCCGGGGCGGTTTTGGAGGGAAAGGATCCCCTGGCGGTCGTCTCGAGGCTGATCGACACATCGTTGGTCTATGTTCAGGAGGACCATTTTTCGCCGGTGCGGTACTCGATGTACTCGACCCTTCGCGAGTTCGGCCTCGGGCGCCTTACCGAAAGCGGCGAATTGGAGAGCACGCGCCGGCGGCACGCCGACGAAATGATCCGCTTGACCACGGAGATGCGCGACCGGCTGGTGACTGCGGAGCAGGAGCATGCCGTTGAGCGGTTGCGGTCAGAGCGCGGGAATTGGAGCTCGGCGCTCAAGCACTGTCCCGACAACGACCGGTTCGTGCGGCTCGTTCACCTGCTCGTCCGCTTCTGGCTGTATACCGCTTCGTTACGGGAGGCGAAACGGTGGTTGGACGCGACCTTCCTCCGCTCAGAGGGAGCGGATGCAAAACTGATGGCCTGGATTTACTCCCACGCGTGCGCGATCGCCAACGCGAGGGACGAATCGCGGGAGGGGATTGAACTCGCGAAGGAGGCAATCCGGCGGGCCAAGGAGCTTGGCGAGCGCGATGTGCTGACGGCGGCACTCGGCAATATCGGCATGGCTTATCGAGCGGTCGGCGACTATGAGTCGGCTTACCGAGCGCTTGCGGAGTCGATCGAGCAGTGCGACGGCACCGAGCCTCCGATCATCGTAGCGCGGGCGTACGCGAATCTCGGCCGTACGGCAACGGACGCCGGCCGCTACGACGCCGCCGAAGAGCATTTTCGCCGCTCGTTCAGCATGTGCCCCGCGGCGGACAGCCCTCGGGACTACTTGTTCGCTCTCCAGGGCTACGCCTGGGCCAAAATCGTTCGTGGCTCGCCCGAAGCCGCGAAGCCGCTCCTCGCCGAGGCGCTGCACCGGTTGAGAGGGCTGGACGACGCGTACCTGCTCTCCTGGGTGTTCATATCGCTGGGGTCGATATGCACGGTCGAGCGTCGCTACCCGGACGCTGCCATATGTAAACAGATCGTGCGACAACTGGAAGCCTCACTCGGCTTCGAGGTCTCGTATAACGCCGAGGAGCGCTTGCTGGCCGAGGCCGAGCTAATCGCGACCGAACTGGGCCCAGCAAAGTTAGCCCAAATCGCCGAGCAAACAAAGGCCTGGTCGACCGACGTGGCGATCGATTACGGACTGAGGGCTTGTTCGCTAAGCAGTGGGTAATCCGGGACAACCCCGTATGGTGAGGTCATGTTGGCCTGGTTCGTTTGTGGGTTACCATTCGCGCTTTCCGCCGGGGCTGTAGGGCAGTCCAAGTCAGATCTGCTCCCAGATACGCCCGCCAATCACTGGGTATATGAGGCGATTTCGGATCTCAAGAGCCAAGGACTGGTAATGGGCTATCCCGACGGGCTGGGACTCAAGGTCCGAGCGGACAGCCGATATGACAAAGCGGTAGCCGTCAACGCCGCTTACCTTACCGTTCACTATTTCATTGCACATATAATCCGCACCAACGAATTAGTGGCGGCGTTTGCTGGGCCACCGAACGCACTTGCACCAATGAAAGAATCGGTGGTTACTCTCGCTTCTGACGTGAGATACCTTAGAAAGGGAGCGGCAAGGAATTACAAGGAACTCCACGAGCTCATTCCCTTCTTCAAAGTTGAGCTGGAAGGAATTGGGGCTGACCCGGCACAATTGTCCGCCCAAGTCGATCGCGACCTCGGTATGTTGCGATCACTTCGGTTGGCAAAGGTTGGGGAGGCAACGCAGCAGTTCCCCGACGTGCCGGCGGATCACTGGGCTGCCCATGCGGTTCGTAATCTGCGAGCGAACGGAGTTCTTCGTGGTTACGAGACCGGAAAATCTGGAAACCTCTTCCAAGGTCGTTGAACCTCTTGCGCTCGGAGTGCAAACGAATCGTTACCTAGACTCACGCTTCATCGCTTAATCTCCCGAATCGGACCGGTGAATCGCCACCGGTGGCTCTCAAGGATCGCGTGGTGGCGTAGCGTCAGGCGGATCTCTGGGACGACCATCGAGTTTCCAACCCGATGGAAGGTGATGGAAGAGGGGATGTTGACCGCAGGCCGACTCACCTGCCGATTGTCCGAAACGTTCCGATTTCTCCGTTCGACATCGCTCTTCATGCCCGGATCGCTGAACATGGCGGTCGGATTCATGAGCCAAAGATCCACCTTCCCGTCAACCGGGTGGGCCGGTGAGCCGGAGAGATGAACCGATTCAAACTCGTTGGGTTCCGTCCGGTAGTAAAGCGAGAATCGTTCCGCCGGGCCATCGGTATCCACGATGGCATTCGCGTCCAGGTGTTCTTTGGGCGGAGGCAAAAATGTAATCCGAACGCCGGACGGGGTTCGATATGTTTGCGTTCCGGTCGGAACCGCTGCTAGCCAAAGCCGTGACCGACGGCCAGGGTTGGGAACGAGCCTGACATCCTTCAACACAATCGACTCGTCGGCCTCCCGATAGCGTTGAACCGTCCCTACTATCGAAGCGGCGCGCTGGCCGGATAGAAGCGGCACGCGAGACGTGTCGTCTAAGGTCGCCCTCCCGTTCTTAAACTCTGCGATGACTCCTGACGACGACCGAACGCTTGGAATGCTGGATAGGAGCAGATTGTCCACGGATAGGTCCCAGAGGTCGTGGGGGCGCTGCGTAATCGTCGCTTCCAAGTGGGTTCTCAGCACCTCATGCCCTTGCCGTTGGAACCATCCATTTGTTAATTTCAGACCCTTACCCGTAAAGGTGGGGGGTAGCCCTTCCACCGTCGGCGTCGCGGTATTTCGCGCTTGCCCTTGTGCCAACGAAATTGCGGCGGCAACGGTCAAAACGATAAAGATCGGCATCCCCATCATCGTACAACGGTAGTCAGATTTCGATAAGCGTTCGGTCGCTTGGAACTGAGAGACGGAAACTCCACCTAGCCCTAGAGGGTTCTTTATGAAGCATCCGATTGGGTGAAGTATGTTTGAGAGGGACGAAGGCGTTGAAGCACATTTCAACTGAACTCGCGGGAATCTTGGTAAGCACTCCGGATACATTGCATGGAGCGGTTCGCTTCGAAGGTACACGAGTGTTTGCCCACCAGCTTTTCGACTACCTCCTCACGGGGAAACGCTCGACACATTCCTCGAAGGTTTCGAAGGAGTGTCACGGGAGCAAGCGGAAGCGGTAATGAATTGGGGACTGCTTCGAATCCACGAAGATCTAGAGACAGCCGCTTGAATCTGCTCGCTGGGATACTCCCATCTGTTGTTTTTGGAGAGATCGTGGTTCTCGGGCAAGAGGATTTTTAAGGCGAAAACGCTCACTCCCCTGTCGCACGGGGGAATTTGACTTCGCAGACGGTCCAGCCGAGGACGTTTGACATCTTAAAGCGGCCCCCGAGGGCGCGCGCGAGGTTATCGACGATTTTGAGGCCGAGGTGGCTTGCGACGGTGGGATCGAACCCTTCGGGCAGCGGGTCGCCGCTGTTCGAGACCCAGACGGAGAGTTCGTCGTTCTTCTCCTCCACGTTCACGTGGATCTCGCCGTTGGGGGTCGTGTTGAATCCGTGCTCGAGGGCGTTTTGAACGAGTTCGTTGAGAACCAGGGCCATCTGCGTCGCCTGAGCGATCGGAAGCTTGACGTCGACGCCGCGGACCTCGAAGGAGATGTGCTTGTCGGGCAGCATCAACGAGCTCTGGTGATGGTGCACGAGGTTCTCGGCGATCGATCGAATGCCGACGTGGTCCAAGTCTTCCCGGCTTAGAAGGTCGTGGACAGCGGCGATTGCCAGGATGCGGGAGAGACAGTCGTTCAGCGCCTCTTCCAGGGTTCGGTAGCCGCTGTGGCGCATCTGCAGGCGGAGAAGGGAAGCGACCTGCTGGAGGTTGTTCTTCACCCGGTGATGCATCTCCTGCATCAGCGTGTTTCGCACCTGGAGTTTCGAGTGTTCGATCGACACCGCGGCTTGTTTGGCGAGAGTTTCGAGCGCCTTGATCTCGTCGGTGGGGAACTCTCGAACTTCGCTGGTGTAGCAGCTTAGGACGCCGATCGGCCGCTCTTGCAGCTCCATCGGGACGCAGATCATCGAGCGCAGCCCCTGCTCCACCGCGAGGTCGTGCCCGATGTAGTCTTCTTCCACCTGTACGTCGCGTACGATCACTGGACGGCGTTCGTCGATCGCCCGTCCGGCGATCGACTCGCCGAGCTTGATCGCCCGTTTTCTCTGGTATGCCTTGGCGGGGGCTTGAGTGGCGCGCAACACGAGCTCGCCCCGATTCTCATCCAGCAGCCGGACCGTGCAGACGCGGTAGTTGAATTGCTGCGCGGTGACGTTGACCAGTAGTTGGAGGATCTCCTCCACGTAGGGGCTGGTGGCAATCGTCTTGGAGACTTCGCTAAGGGCCCCGAGACGGTTCATTTGGGCCCCCATTTGATATACGTTGTTAAAGCCCTTGAGCACGTTGGCGGTGGTTTCCGCGAGCTCCTCCATCCGTGCTTTCTGGCTGGCGGTCGGCTTCCACGGGCACGACTTACGGAGCATCAGAACCCCTAGCGCCTGGCCGCTTCGGGGAGGGAGCGGCAAGACGGCGATCGACACGCAGCCAGCCTCGTCCGCGCCCGGGTGCCGGGCGTAGCGAGGGTCCTGAGTGGCGTCGCGGTGGACGAAGATCGGCTCGTTGGTGACCAGCGCTTGGCCCGTAAGACCGATCCCTTTGCCCAGCTTTAGGCGGTTCGTCTGTTCGGGAAACTGGGTGCTTGCCTTGAGGACGAGCCCGTCCCCGGGCTCGCGAAACAGGATATCGCAGGAATCGGCGCCGGTTCCGCGGCGCCAAGTCGCGGCGACCTCGTTTAACAGCTCGTCCTTTGACCCGACTTGCGCCAGTGCGGCCACCAGCTCTCCAACGATGGCGTCCACGTCTTTACTCCTCGTCGAACGGTCCGATCGCGGTCGTGCTTACCAGTTCTTCCTTAAGGATCTTGTTGGCAAGCGCGACGATCGCATCGTTGGTAACCGCGTTGATCTTCGTTAGGGTTTCATCGATCGGAATATCTCGGCCATGGTTGAGCTCATTGCGGCTCATCCGCATCATTCGTCCGCTCATCCCTTCCAGCGCGAGCACCATATTGCCGCTTAGGTTCCGTTTCGTGCGTCCGAGCTCATCGTCGTCCAGGCCGGAAGCCATGACCTTGTCGAACTCGATCCGGACGAGCTCCTGGACCAGCGGCCACTGCTCGAGGCTGGTGCCGCCGTAGACGGCATAGGCGCCGCCGGCGCCGTAGTTAAGGGTGTAGCTGCCGACCGAGTAGACGAGGCCGCGCTTCTCCCGAATTTCCTGGAAAATGCGGCTCGACATGCTCCCCCCGAGGGCGGCGTCGAGGACCACCATGGTGTACAGGTCGTCGTCGTAAATGGAGGTGCCATCGGTGCCGATGCAGAAATGGACCTGCTCGACATCCTTGCTCTCGAGGGAGATCCGTTTCGTTCCGGAGGGCCGGGTCGGCTGAGCGTCCTGGGAGGTGTGCGGGATCTTTCCCAGTGTTTCGCGGGCGGCATCCAAGACGACCTGGGGGTCGATATTTCCCGCCACAGATAGAAGAACGTTCTCTGCGCGGTACCGGCGGTCCATATAAGCCTTGATATTCTCGCGGGTGAACGAGCTCACCGATTCGGGAGTGCCGATGATCGGCCGGCCGAGGGGATGGTCGCCCCACCGGTTGTGCAGATGGAGGTCGTGGACGTGGTCGCCCGGCTCGTCCTCGCTTCGCTTGATCTCTTCGAGGACCACTCCCTGTTCCCGCTTCAGCTCGTCGGGATCGATCAGAGAGTGGAGCATCATGTCGCTTAGGACATCCACTCCGTTCGCCACGTCGTCGGCGAGGACGCGGCAGTAGTAGCAGGTCGCTTCCTTGTCGGTAAAGGCGTTCAGCGAGCCGCCACGACCTTCGATCGATTCGGCGATCTCTTTAGCGGTGCGGCGCTCCGTCCCCTTGAAGAGCATGTGTTCGATCAAGTGGGTAATGCCTGCCTCGGATTCGTGCTCATGGCGGCTGCCGGTGCGGCACCAAAGGCCGATGGCGGCCGACTTCACATGCCCGACTGGCTCGACCAAGACGCGGACGCCGTTGTCGAGGACGAATTTCTGTATATCGCTCATAAGGGGTTGCTGAGTTTAAGGGAGAGGGCTCCCAATCTGTCGACCGCGATGTGCACCTCGTCGCCCGGTTCTAGTACGACTGGCTCGCCATCCGTTTCCGTTATAGGCCCAAACGCGAAGATGTCGCCGGTCCGCAAGGTGCAAGTCTGGCTGGCGAAGCTGATCGCCTGGGCGAAAGTGAATGGAATGTCCCCGGTGCTGCCTCGCTGGCGTTCGACGCCGTTAACTCGAAGTACCGAGCTTAGGGCGTGGCGCCGTCCGAACTGGGCGGTTTCCACCTCATCTTCGAGCTCGTCCGGAGTAGTGAGGACGGGGCCGATCGCGGCGCCGAGATCGTGGGACCGGCCGATCGCGCTCGCGGCGAGGTCGGCCCGCTCTTCGGTCCGGTCGACGAGCATCGATAGGAGGGTGAAGCCGAGGATCAGGTCATCGGCGTCCGCAAGGTCTACCCGGTACGCGTCGGCGACGATCACGGCGGCGATCATCGGCAGGATGCCCATCTCCACCGTCGACTCGGGCGGGTTGATCAACTGGCTTGCGCCGACGAGCGAACCGGGATTGCCATAGAAGAATCGAGGCTCCGAAGCGTCGACGAATTCGTTTAGATCTGTGCGGAAGATACGTAGGCTGGGGGCGTGCGGAATCGGTGAAAGGGGGCGAACGGCTTCCGCCTCGTGCACGGCCACGGCCTGAGCGCCATCCGTCTCGTAGATCTTGCCGCTGTACACCATCCCGGACCGGGCTTGGCCCGGAGAGCTCTTTAGCTCAAAGCGGCACAATTTCACTTCGAGAGAATACCTGGGGGGAGGGCGTTGGGGCGTTAGGCGCTGAGCGTTAGGCGGTTGGCGGTGGAAATGTCCAAAAGCTAACAACGCCCAACGCCCACCGCCTAACGCGCCCCTAATTTCTTGCCGCTTTTTGTTTGCTCCACGAAGCTGGTATCTACCCGTTTGACATGCACCGTAAGTTCAGGTAGGATGCCCATTACCACGAGCAAGGAGAAAGCTTAGGAGAACCCATGCCCCTCAAGATTTTGGTCTGCGACGACGAGCGCCACATTGTGCGCCTGATCCAGGTGAACCTGGAGCGCCAGGGGTACGTGGTGATCACCGCGTTTGACGGTAAGGAGGGCCTTGAAAAGGTTCGATCCGAGAAGCCCGACCTGTGCGTTCTGGACGTCATGATGCCGTACATGGACGGTTTCGAGGTCCTGAAGAACATCCGTAAGGATCCGGAGACGGAAAACCTGCCGGTGATCATGCTTACCGCCAAGGCCCAGGACAAGGACGTGTTCGAGGGCTATCACTACGGCGCCGACATGTACCTCACCAAACCGTTCAACCCGATGGAGCTAGTCACCTTCGTGAAACGCATCGCCGCCGGCAGCTCCGACCCGGCGGGCGGCGGCAAGCGCTACGACCTGTAGAGAGCCACCGGCATCGATAAAAAGGGATGAGCGGATTTTCGCTCATCCCTTTTTTTGATGCCTTCGGAGCCTTCGGAGCCTTCGGAGCCTTCGGAGCCTTCGGAGCCTTCGGAGCCTTCGGAGCCTTCGGAGCCTTCGGAGCCTTCGGAGCCTTCGGAGCCTTCGGAGCCTTCGGAGCCTTCGGAGCCTTCGGAGCCTTCGGAGCCTTCGGAGCCTTCGGAGCCTTCGGAGCCTTCGGAGCCTTCGGAAGTATTTTGCATTACCCTAAATCTCCCACGCTCCGATAGCTCCGAAGCGAAGCGCTGCTCCGAACGCTCCCCGCGAAGCGGGCTCCGATGGCTCCCCGCTACGCCCAGCTCTTCGACAGGTCGACTTCCGCGGCAACCACCGCTTTTTTCTCGTATCTCGAGGTGGCGATGTGCTCTTTGAGGGCGGCTTCGTATGCAGCGGCATCGAGTGGGATGTCGATGGTTCGGTCGGTCCAGGCGGAGAAGAGCATGGCGTTGGCTAGCTCTACCGAGTGGATCCCCTCGGGAGCGGGGGCTAGGAGCGGTTTGCCATCGAGGATGGCGTCGACGAAGTTTTGAACCATTTCGACGTGCTGGCCGCCGTACCCGTCGACCTCAATCTCAGTGACGCTCGTTGGAACCGACGCGAAAGACTCCGGCGACGTCTCGAGAACCTCTCGGACGGACTGATTCGTCCGGGTGAACAGGATCTTCCCGTCTTCGTAGACCAACTTTCCGCGGTCCCCGACGATCTCGAGGCGGTTGGTGCCGGGCGCTTCGCCGGTCGTGGTCACGAAGACGCCGGTTGCGCCGTTCGGATACTCGAGGTATGCCGTAACCTCGTCTTCGACTTCGATATCGTGGTATTTGCCCCACCCACAGTAGGCGCGGACGCGGCTTGGCATGCCGCAGATCCACTGGAACAGGTCGAGGTTGTGCGGGCACTGGTTGAGTAGCACGCCACCCCCCTCACCCCGCCACGTGGCCCGCCAGCCGCCGCTGGCGTAGTAGGTGGCGGTCCGGAACCAGTTGGTGATGATCCAGTTGGTGCGCTGGATCTCCCCAAGTTCGCCGCTTCGCACGACGCGCCGGATCTCTTGGTAGTGGGGGTCGGTTCGCTGGTTGAACATTGCTCCGAAAACCAAGTTGGTCTTCGCGTGGGCGTCGATCATCCGCTGGGCATCCGCTTTGTGAACGGCGACCGGTTTCTCGGTAAGGACATGGACGCCGTTCTCAAACGCATCGATCGCGATGGTCGTGTGGTCGTAGTGAGGCACCGCGATCAGGACGGCATCGATATCGCCGCTCCGGATCATTTCCCGGCTGTCGCCGAATTGCTTGAACTGCGGATATTTCGCGAGCTTCGCCTCATCGATATCGCAGACAGCGGTGAGTTCGCACCGCTGAACCTTCGACATTTGGGCCACATGCCCCGATCCCATATTTCCCAAACCGACAACACCGAGTCGAACCATGGAGTTCATCTTATCCCGGTTGGCGGTTGACGATTGACGAACCGGAATTCGGGGAATCGTCAATCGCCAATTGTCGATCGAAAGGTTGACTAGTCCACCGACTGCGTAAAGACGGCCTTGATGACTTCGTCGGGGGTGGTCCAGCCGCTCATCACTTTGTCGCGGCCATCCTCGAGCATCGTGCGATACCCCTGCTTTCGCGCGGCGGCCGTGAGCTCGGCGAAGTTTTCGCCTCGCGCGATCGCGGCGCGGAACTCGGGGGTGCCCAGCACCAGCTCGAATACTCCGATTCGGCCTTTAAAGCCGGTACCACGGCAATCCTGGCAACCCGCCCCCTTTCCGAACCGTCCAGTGGAGAGCTCTTCCGCGGTGAACTTGAGCGTGTCGATCTCGTCTTCGGTCGGCTTGTAAGGCTGGCGGCACTTGGGACAGTTCAGACGAACCAGACGCTGGGCAAGGATTCCGACCAAAACGCCCGCGATCAGGTACGGCTCGGCGTTCATGTCGACCATACGGCCGATCGTTTCCACGGCGTTGTTCGTGTGGAGCGTGCTCATGACGAGGTGGCCGGTAAGGCCGGCCTGGATGCCGATACCGAGCGACTCGGCGTCGCGCATTTCACCGACGAGCATCACGTCCGGGTCTTGCCGCAAGAAGGTGCGCATGACCTTGGGAAACGTCATTCGCTCCGTGACCTGCACCTGGGCGATGTATTTGTCGTACTCGTATTCGATCGGGTCCTCGACCGTGACGATGTTTCGCTGCTTGGAGTCGAGGGTGTGGAGGGAAGCGTAAAGGGTGGACGTCTTACCGGAACCGGTAGGGCCGGTAACGAGGATCAGACCGTACGGCATCTGGACCGCCCGCCGCCACTTGTGCAGCACTTCCGGCGGCATCCCCAGCTTGGTCATGTCGACCTTCATCGCCATCGGGTCGAGAAGACGCATAACGATCTTCTCGCCGTTCAAACACGGGATACAAGAGACACGAGCGGAGAGCCGCCGTCCCAGATACTCCATGTCGATGCGGCCATCTTGAGGTTCCCGGTTCTCGTCGATCCGCATCCCCGCGGCCAACTTCAGACGGGCAAGCACGTTCTGCGCCTGCTCGGTGGGGAGCTGGCCGGTATCGTGCAACACGCCGTCTTGGCGGTAGCGGATCTTGAGCTGATCTCGCTCGGGCTGAAGGTGGATGTCCGAGGTGCCGGTATCCAGCGCGTTCATAAAGATCGAGTCGGTGATGCCGACCGCGATCGACATCTCTTCGCCGCCCATTTCGCGGATATTTCCCTGCTCGCGGAGAACGAGGCGGAACCGCTTGGCGGCTCCGTAGTTGGTCTGTGATACTTCGATTCCGGCCATGTCGCTGTTTTGCTTACGGAACTCGCGGTTTTCCATCCAAGACTCCCTTGGACGCAATCCTTCCCACGTTTCCCAATCCTAGACGTTACTATACGTGCCACTCCGTTCGATCAGATACGGATTGCGGGGGGAATGGCTGGAAATGGGGGTTCGGGGCGCTGGGCCTTAGGGCGTTGGGCGTTGGGCGTTGGGCGTTGGGCGTTGGGACAGAGCCTCGTTAGCAGGACAGAGTTAGATCCGGGTTAACGCCCAACGCCTTCCGCCCCCTGCCACACCGCCGATTAGCTCATCGTAAGTTATACTGCGAGAAACATTTTTCTCCCCTTGAGCAGCGTGGCTTGAGCGGGGTGTTTGCCGTCTATGGTCACGGCCTACGACATCAGCCACGATTGGGAAGATCCCGAAGAGCTGCACGGTTTGCTTCAGTCAATCCGTGAGCAGCGGCATGATGCCAACGTCCGGCGAATTCGGTACGCCTACTTCCTGGCCGAGCAAGCCCATAAAGGGCAGACCCGCTCCTCCGGCGAGCCGTACATCATCCACCCGTTGGCGGTTGCGCGCATCCTCGTCGACCTTCGGATGGACGACGACTCGATCTGCGCCGCGCTGCTTCACGACGTCCTAGAAGATTGCCCCGAGGTCACCGCGGAGCAGCTTCTACGGATTTTCGGCGAGGACGTTCTGCACCTGGTGGAAGGGGTGACCAAGCTCAAATTCACCCACCAGGAGATGCTTACCGACCGCCAGCGGGCGGCGGCGGAGACGACGCGGACCGCGGAGACGCTCCGCAAGATGCTGTTGGCGATGGCCCAAGACTTCCGGGTCATGGTCATCAAGTTGGCGGACCGGCTGCATAACATGCAGACCCTCGGGGCGCTGCCTCCCGAAAAACGGACAAGGATCGCCTCCGAGACCTTGGACATCTACGCGCCTCTCGCGGCCCGACTCGGAATCTGGCAGATCAAGTGGCAGCTCGAGGATCTGTCGTTCCAGGCGCTCCACCCGCACGAGTACGCGGAGGTTCGGGAACGGGTCTCGAAGACTCGAAAGCAGCGCGAAGACGAACTGCAAGAGGCTATCTTGGTCCTCAAGCGACGGTTCGAGGAGCGCGGGGTCAAAATCGTAGAGATCCGCGGACGCCCGAAGCACCTTTACTCGATCTTCAACAAGATGGTGAAGCAAGGGGTGAAGTTCGAGGAGATCTACGACCTGCTTGCGCTCCGCATCATCGTCGAGTCGATTCCGGACTGCTACGTCGCATTGGGCATCGTCCACGAGGCTTACGGGCCGATCCCGTCGCTGTTTTACGATTACATCGCCAGACCCAAGCCGAACGGGTACCAGTCGCTGCACACCAAGGTGCTTGGCCCGAGCAGCCAGCCGTTGGAGATCCAGATCCGCACCTTGCAGATGCACGAGATCGCCGAACACGGCGTGGCCGCCCACTGGACATACAAGGAAGGGAAGACTTCGATCGACGAGACGAAGCGTCTCTCACGCCTTCGCGAGCAGCTTTTCGACTGGTCTTCGGATTCCCGGTCCTCGTCCGATTTCCTCCGATCCGTTTCGACCGACCTCTTCGC
Source organism: Fimbriimonas ginsengisoli Gsoil 348 (assembly GCF_000724625.1). Classification (GTDB taxonomy): domain Bacteria; phylum Armatimonadota; class Fimbriimonadia; order Fimbriimonadales; family Fimbriimonadaceae; genus Fimbriimonas; species Fimbriimonas ginsengisoli. Next base: position 3,839,197 of record NZ_CP007139.1, read on the forward strand.
GGAGCAGGTTTTCGTGTTCACGCCCAAAGGGGATGTCATCGACCTTCCCAAGGACTCCACTCCGGTCGACTTCGCGTTCCGGGTCCACACGCAGCTTGGGCTGACATTGGTTGGGGCGAAGATCAACGGGTCGATCGTGCCGTTGCCGACGAAGCTTCAAAACGGCGATGTCGTGGAGCTGATTACCCGCTCCAACGCACAGCCGAGCCTCGATTGGCTGGAATTCACCAAGTCGGCGCATGCTCGGAGCCGGATTCGGGCCTTCTTCCGAAAGATCACGAAGACCGACGACGCCCAGCGGGGCAAAGAAGCCCTTGATAAAGAGCTGAAGTCGCTCGGGCTGGATCCTCGCCAGTACCTCGGCGACAAAGAAGTGCAGCGGGTCGCGGACCAAATGGATTCCTGCGAAGGCCCGGCAGACGTCTTCGCCCGGGTCGCCACCGGTCAGATCTCGGTGCAAAGCGTGGTTGCAAAACTGCGCGGGACGGTCGTGGAACAGCCGACCGCGGATACGATCCAGCTCACCAAGACCAAAGAGGGCAAGGTCGCGCTGACCGCGGGCGGGATGGAAAACGTCCTCGTTTCCCGCGGGAAATGTTGCAATCCTATTCCGGGAGACGAGGTAGTCGGCTACGTCACCCGCGGGCGGGGAATCGTGATTCACCGAAAGGTCTGCCCGAACGCGATGGCGTACCAATCGAGCGAGCCGGAGCGGCTGATCCCGTACAGTTGGCCGCCCGACGGCAACGTCTACACTGTCGGCCTCAAGATCGTCTCGATCAATCGAACCGGATTGCTGATGGACATCTCGACCGTACTTGGGGAGTCGAAGACCAACGTGTCGGCGCTCAAGGTGAAAACGCTCCAGAATCACACCGCCGAGATCGACCTGACGATCGACGTTCGGGATACCGAGCACCTGTCCCAACTCATGGCGAAGATATCCAATTTCGGCGACATAATTTCCATCCTTCGAATGTTCGGCCGCGTCGCGAAATCGTGACCCCGATCACCCGAAAGCGCGAGCTTTAGCTCGCATGCGAGGTCGACTTATGGTCATTCACAAATTGGGTTGACATTCATCTTGCCCGTAGCCCGTGGCTTTAGCCGCGGTTCTAGGCTCCTCCGGGGATAAATCCCCGGGCTACGGGTGAACCTGGATTGTCAATCTATTTTGTTGGTGACCATAAGCCGGCGCTCCCTATTAAGAGATCGCCCGTTGCCTCAGCATGTGGTCGACGAGGACGAGGGCGACCATTGCCTCCACCATCGGCACCGCTCTCGGCAAGACGCACGGATCGTGACGGCCGCGGCCTTGGAGCGTGGTGTTCTCGTGCTCGACGGTTACCGTGTGTTGCTCGCGCATAACGGTTGCGGTCGGTTTGAACGCGGCACGGAGAAGGATCGGCATGCCGTTGGAGATGCCGCCCTGAATTCCGCCCGAATTGTTGGACCGGGTCGTGACGCGCCGCTCGTTGTCCGCCTCGTATTCGTCGTTGACCTCCGTGCCGCGGAAGTCGGTCATCCCAAAACCCCCGCCGATCTCGAACCCTTTGCAGGCGGGGAGCGACATTACGGCCTTGGCGAGGTCCGCCTCGAGCTTATCGAACACCGGCTCGCCCCAACCGGCGGGAACACCGCGGGCTACGCAAGCAATCGTCCCTCCGATCGAATCTCCGTCCTTGCGAACCGACTCGATCAGCTCGATCATCTGGTCGGCCATGGCTGCGTCGGGGCATCGGACGATGTTCGACTCGACGGCTTCGCGGCTGACCGAAAGGGGATCGACGGAGGCGGTTAAGCGGTGGACTTTCTCGACCCAGGCGACGACCTCCACGCCGGACGACGCGAGCACCTTTTGGGCGAGTGCCCCGGCGGCGACCCGTCCGATCGTTTCCCGCGCGGAGGCTCGGCCTCCGCCGGACCAGGCGCGAATCCCGTACTTCTGATCGTAGGCAAAGTCGGCGTGCGAGGGACGGTACTTCGTCCGCATCTCGTCGTAGTCGCGCGAACGCTGGTCTTCGTTTCGAACCAGCAAGGCGATCGGGGTGCCAAGGGTAACGCCGTCCAGCACTCCGCTGAGGATCTCAACCTGGTCCGCCTCTTTGCGCTGGGTGGTGATTTTCGACTGGCCGGGGCGGCGCCGGTCGAGCTCCGTCTGAATCTCCTCCGCCGTGATCGGAATCCGTGGCGGACACCCGTCGATCACGACTCCAACCGATGGCCCGTGCGACTCGCCCCAAGTCGAAATCCGAAACAAGGTGCCGAACGAACTCGCCATCGCTTGATTATGAGCCTTCCGAGCCTTTCGACTCCGGCCGCTCCGGCCGCTCCGGCCGCTCCGAAGCGAAGCGTTGCTCCGCATGCTCCCCGCGAAGCGGGCTCCGAAAGCTCCCCATAGCGCCACAATGCAAACGTGCATCCCGAGTTAGACATTGCTCAAGTACGGAAGGCGGTTCGAGTTGGGAGCATCCTGTTGGGGATCCTGGTGGTGGCCGGGATTCTCTTCTCGACCGTTAAGCCGTACACGACGTACCTCTGGTTCGCCCACGATGTGCGGCAGCCCCAGATATTCTCGATCGGATACAGCGCCCGCGGTTGGCTTTTCCTGGCCAGCTTCGGCATCGCCTGGGTCGTTCTTTACGCGAATCTCCATCGTGCTTTGGGAGTGACGCTCGTTTTTCTGCGAGCTCCGGAAACGTCCGGGCAGGTGCTGATCGCCAACACCGTTCAATGGATCCAGCAGCGGGGGCGATCGATTCTTTGGTACGGAGCGCCCGCCTTCGCGTTCTTCACCGCCGTTGGGTTCTCCAACGAGTGGAACACGCTCCTGCTTTGGAGAAACGGCGGTTCGTTCGGCGTCAAAGACCCGATGTACGGCCTCGATATCGGCTTTTATGTCTTCACGCTGCCCTGGTATCGAGCCGTCGTAAACGGGGTTTTCTCCCTTTTCTTGCTTACCACGGTGCTTTGCATCGGAGTTTACGTCGGGTTGCAGGCGCTCTCTTCGTTGGCGAAGATCGAGCTAAGCCGCCCCGGCTTTCGGTGGCATGTGAGCGGACTCCTCGGCGCCACGCTGCTCGTGTTCGCGGCTCAAACTTGGCTTAAAACTTACGAAGCCGGTCTGATCGACTCTGGACAATTCACGGGCGCCGGGTACGCGGCTGCGCAAGCGGTGGTAGCGGCCCGGATCTTTGCGGTTTTGGTCGCGCTCCTGGGGGTGGCGACCATCGTCTTCGCTCGAGTTGGCAAGCCTTACGGCATTCCGATGGGTGGCGGAATCGGAGTGGTGATCTTCTACGCCGGTGGAGTGGTCATCTATCCGTGGCTCGTGCAGCGCCTGGCCGTCGACCCGAACCGCTTGGCCAAAGAGGCTCCTTATGCGGCTCGTGCCATCAAGATGAGCCGGTACGCTTACGGTCTCGACAAGATCGAGACTCGCGATTTCGATGTCCAGAAGTCGCCATCGGCGGAGGAGATCAAGGCTTCCGGCGATACGCTGGCGAACATGCGGCTTTGGGATCCCGAGGTTCTCAAGCAGTCGCTCCAGAGGCTCCAGGCGATTCGGCCGTACTACTCCTTCTCGGATGTCGACATAGATCGGTACCAGATCGACGGGAAGCAGACGATGCTGATGCTGAGTCCGCGCGATATCGATCTCGACGGTCTCGATGCCGGCGCTCGGAACTGGACGAACGAACGGCTCCGGTTCACCCACGGGTACGGGGTGGATGTTTCGCAGGTCAACGCGGCCACCGCGGATGGGCAGCCCGCGCTGCTCGCCCAAGATATTCCGCAACGGACCAATCCTAATCTGCCGATCACTCAGCCCCGGCTCTACTTTAGCGACCTGCGCGACGCCTCGCTCAACCCGGTCGACGAATACGCCATCGTGAACACCGGAGAGCCGGAGCTCGACTACCAGACTCCGACCGCCTCCGAGACGCATCGGTGGCAGGGCGGACGTGGCGTTCCGATCGGCGGGTTTCTCTCCCGGCTTGCCTTCGCCATCGCGCTCGGCGACGGCAATCTCTTGGTCTCCGGAAACATCGGCGCCGATTCTCGACTTCTCGTGCGCCGCAATGTCATCGACCGGGCGTCGACCCTGATGCCGTTCCTCCGGTTCGACCGCGATCCGTACCTCGTTTTGCTGGGAGGGAAGTCGGTCTGGGTTTTGGATGGGTACACGACCACCGACATGCTGCCGTATGCCGAGATGGTGAACGCGTCGAACGGCGGACTCAACTACATCCGGAACTCGGTGAAGGTCACGATCGATGCCTATACCGGCGAAGTTCGGGCCTACGCGATCGAGCCGGATGAGCCGGTCTTGCGGGCGTACCGCAAGATCTACCCCGGTTTGGTCCGCGATATCGCGGAAGCGCCTCCCGGCCTGCCGGCTCACTTCCGGTACCCGGAAGATATGTTCGCCCTTCAGTGCGCGCAACTGACGAACTACCACGTCGTCGACCCGACCTCGTTCCTCAGCAACGCGGACGGCTGGGATATCGCGGCGGAGCGAGATTTGAGAGGGATCAAAGCTCCCATTCCGCCCTACTACGTGCAGATGCGGCTGCCGGACGAGCCGCAATCCGGCTTCTTACAGATCCTCCCGTTCACCCCGCGCGGGCGCCCGACGATGAGCGGATGGATTGCGGCTCACTGCGATCCTGGGCAGTATGGACGACTGACCCTTTATCGCTTCGCGACCGGGATTCCGATTCCGGGACCGGAGTTGATGGAAGGGAATTTCACCTCCACGCCCGAGATTTCGAACATCAACCGTCAATTCAACAACGAGCAGAGTGAGATCGTCGTGGGGAACCTGCTCGTAGTTCCGATCGGGCACAGCGTGATGTATGCGGAACCGCTCTACCTGCGGAGTAAGGCAACCGGCATCATGGCCGCCCCCCGCCTGTTTCGCGTGATTCTTGCCCTGCCCGATCGAATCGTCGTGGGAGACAGCTACGCGGATGCGCTGACGAAGCTGTTCGGCACCGCGGAAGAACCCCCCGTCGCCACTGGACCCGGCGTCCCCCCTTCGAAGGGGACAACTTCGGTCGACCGAAAGGCGGTTCAGAAGGCTCTAGAGATGTTCGAGCAGGCCGACGCAGCCTTAAGAAAGGGCGATTTCGCGAAGTACGGCGAATACCAGAAGGAGCTTCGAAAGAGGTTGCAAGAGTTGGCAAAGTAAGCGGCGCCTTCGACGTGGCACAGGCGACGTGGCACGGGCGGCTCGTCCGTGGGTATCAGGGGCAGCCTGCCCCTGGGAAAACTCGCGCTCACCCTTAACTCATTCGGGAAGGGTGGCATTCCCTTGACTTCGGTCGTCGACCCGAATGGGAACCCTATGAACTGCGGCTGGCGTCTCGGCGGATGTACCAGTAGCCGGCGCCGAGAAGGCCGATTCCTAGGATAAGGAGGATCGCGACGCGGACGAGCTGGCTGGCTTGGGCAAGGTCGTAAAGGACGACCTTGATCATGGTGAGGGCGAGGGCCGCGATGCTCCCCATTCGAAGACTACGGAAATTTCGGACGAACCCAAAGGCGAGGGCGACAAAGCTTCCCAGCAAGGCGGCGGCGGTAAAGGCGAACGTCGGCCCGAGCAGCCCGAACGTGGTTAACGCTAGATAGGCGCCCCGGCCCAGGGCTACGCCGAGGCCGAAAAGAAATATCGTTTCCGCCTCTTCGCCAATCTTTCTTGCCAAGCTACTGGCCGCGAAGCAGGTGACCACCACGATAAGGAGATAGAGAGCGTCGATTCTTGGCTCTATGCCGCGATCTTGAATAAGGATCGTGTACGGAACGAGCGACAAGACCATCTCCGCACCGGCAAGGACGAGGCACGGCGCCATCCTTACTTTGAGTGCAGCGACACAACAGAGGGCGCCCAGGCTCGGAAGCAGCAAGAGAGTGGTCGTCCGTTCCAACCCGAAAGGGGCGACCCAGAGAGCAGTCGCCGCCGCCCCGGCGATGAGGGTGGAACGGAACGCCTGGTCCGGCGCGAGGAGAGAAACGGCGGCGGCGGCGAGCGAAAAGGCGACGATATGGCCGGCGCCCTGCAGGCCCGGATGGAGGGCGAATGCCCCAATCCCAGTGAGGAGCGTGGCAGCGGCGGCGGCGATGGCAGGGGTCGCCTGGGGACGGCGCGAAGACCAGCAGAACGCGGCCAGACCGATAAGTCCGGCGATTTCCAGCGTTCCGACGCCGAGCGGCCAAGTCGAAGCGCGGTTAAGGGCGATCGGGATCGCGCTGAGGGCGGCCGCGAGCCAAAGACCGAGCGAAGCGTCGGCCCACTTGTTGCGTGCGGCAACGAACGCGGCGGAAACGAGAATAAGAAAGAACAGGCCCGCCGCCATCTCAGGCTGGTTGCCTTGCAGCGGTAGCAGGGCGGCGACGAGGCCGCCGGTCATTCCGATGGCCAGGAAGGCACGTGTCGCCTTCCAAAGCGAGTAAGCAAGGTTTACGAGGCTGAGCGCCACGAACAGAGCGACGACGGATTCTCCGCTGTAGAGGTGTTGGAAGAAGTGTCCGCCCGCAAAATCGAAGTACAGACCGCACGAGCCGATACCGGTCAGGATGTGGCCAAACTCCGCGCGCTCGTTTCGTTTCCATTGACCGATGCCGATAAGGGCTAGGCACAGGGCGGCCGCGCCGCCGAAAATCGTTCCCGGTCCGATAAACCCCTTCTCGTAAGCAATGCTGACGAGGTAGGCGAACATCAAGACGAGCACCGCGGCGCCGGCCCGGGGGAGGATCTTCGTTCCGATGAAGTTCTCGGTTGCTTCATCGATCACGGGCGGAGACGCGGGAGGACTCCAGTCTCTGAACACGACGGGCGGCGCTACTATCGGCGTCGCTGGAATTGGCGCCGGGGTCGGCGCCCCCTCCAGCCGACTCAGCCTGGCCTCGATTGCGTCCAACCGTTTCAGTACCGCTTCTAATGCCTGATCGTCCATGCCGTTGCCACAGGTTGCGCTCTTTGCCTGTTGGAGGCAAGGAGAGGAGGAGGAAATGAGGACCGTTCCCTTCATTGTGGGTTCACTAAGGGAAATGGGAGGCGCGCCTTATTCCTTTGAGATCGAGATTCCGCGGCGGTACTTCGATGTCGGCCTGAGCGCGTCGAGCGGCCAGATGTTTCGGTGGAAGCAAACGGCAAATTCCGAATGGGTCGGGGCAAACGGCAAACACTGGTTTCGCGTCCGCGTACTCGACGGACGAGAGGCTTACCGGGTGGAATCCAGCGGCCCGCCGACCGTTTTCCAGAGCCTATTTCGACTGGACTGGGACGCGGCCGACGTCACCGAGACTTTAACGAGGTTGGGACCGGAGCTTGAGCCGTACCTGCAAGCGATGCCCGGCCTTCGCCTCACCAGGTCGGGCGATGCGGTCGAAACATTCTTTTCGTTTCTCTGCTCGGCCAACAACCACATCTCCCGGATCACCGGGATGGTGAACCACTTGGCGGCTTACGGTCCGCGCCTAGAAGTTGTCGATGTCATCGACTTGCACCGATTCCCCAGGGTTGCCACTCTGGCGAAGGTCGAAGAGGCGGAATTAAGGGAAAAGGGGTTTGGCTATCGAGCCGCTACGATCACCCAAATCGCGCGGGAATTGGAGTCCAGGGGTGGCGAGGCTTACCTCCGATCGCTTGGCGCGATGCCGTACGAGCGAGCCCAAATCGAGCTTCTCGGATTTAAAGGGATCGGACGGAAGTTAGCCGATTGCATCGCCCTCTTCGGGCTGGACCACACCGAGGCGGTTCCGATCGACACGCACATTTGGCAGGCCGCGACCCGCCTGTACTTCCCCCATTGGCAGGGGACCGCACTTACCGATCGGAAGTATGAAGAGGCGAGCGCTTTCATACGAAACCGGTTCGGGCGCCTCGCCGGTTGGGCGCAGCAGGCGCTCTTTTACGAGAACGTCGTCAACTGGCGAACCCGAAAATAGCCTGGTTTGCGCCCTCCCCGGAACCTCAAGAACTTCAGCCGGCGGCCGCCGGGTCGTTGACTAAAGTCAACGCCGCAAGCCGACTGAAGCCGGCGCTCCTGACGCCTCGGCCTCCCGAATAGGCCATAGCTATCAAACCCGCTATCATGACGTTCCGTCGAGTTCCTTGTCAACCCTTTTGGCGTAAAAAATGAAAAAAGTTGCGTTCACGTTTCGGGCGCAAACTTGCACGTATGTGTAGTGACTTCTGGGGCGGCAAGCAAATTTGCTTGCTCAACGCTTTCTGCAACCGGTATAACACGTCGTCTGCAGCCAGGCAAGAGGAGGCTCCAAATGCGCAACTGCTCACAGAAGGTGAGTACAGTCTTGGCCCTACTGACCGTCGCCACGATGGCAATGGCGGGAAGTAAAGGTCACAAGATCGAAACTCAACTGGAGACCCATACGGATAGGATTCCGGCGGGTGTTCGGTATGAGTTTAGTCGAACCGTCCGGCCAGGACGGTTGGTGAAGGCCCAGGACGGGCGGGAAGGAGTGATAAAGAAGACCTTCCGCATCACCTACAAGGACGGTAAACCCGTCGATAAAGAACTAGTAAAAGAAGAGCGCCGGCAACCACAGCCGACGTTGATGTTAATGAGTCGAAGCGGTTGGCAAACCAGCCGCGGATCGTTCGGTCGGGGCAAGGTTTTGGACATGGTAGCTACGGGTTATTACGCCATGGTCTGCGGAACCGGTCGGACGAGATTGGGATATCGCGCGGATTACGGCCATGTGGCGGTTGATCCAAGGGTTATTCCACTTGGCTCGCTCGTCTACGTGGAGAGCTATGGGTTCGCGATTGCGTCCGATACAGGGAGCGCGATCAAGGGACACCGGATCGATCTCTGCTTTCCCGATTACGGCACGGCGGCACGGTACGGGCATAAGCACCTGAAAGTGCACGTGTTAAGTAGAAGTTGAGGCTGTACGATCCGGGGACGCTCAAGGCGTTCCTCGCTCGTCACGGCCTCGACGCCACCAAGAGTTTGGGCCAGAATTTTCTGGTCTCTTCTCGGGTGGTCGACAAAATTGTGAACGCCGCGCATGGCTGTAGCGGCGTCTGTGAAATCGGCCCCGGTCCCGGGGTCCTAACTCAACCGCTCAGCGAACAAGCTGAGCGGTTGATTGCGTTAGAATTGGACCCCCGAATGGCGGTCCTGCTCGCCGAGTCGTCCCCTCGTGCCGAAGTTCGGCAGGCCGACGCTCTCAAAATCGATCTCGCGGCGTTGCTGGACGAACTGCCCGGCCCACGTGCGATCGTCTCGAACATGCCGTACTACATCACCGGTCCGCTTCTGCAGCGGGTCGCCGACGTGCGAGGCCATTTTGATCGCGCGATCCTGATGATGCAGCGGGAGGTCGCGCAACGCGTGGTGGCGCCCCCCGCCAGCGGTGAGCGAGGATCGCTTTCCGTCTACCTTCAGACGCTGTTCGAGATCCGTCCATTGGCGGAGGCCCCGTCGACGGTGTTTCTCCCGCCGCCAAAGGTAGATAGCTCTGTTCTCCTCTTCGTCCCTCGCCAGGTCGACGTTTCCGACTTTTACTTCAAGCTCATTCGCCTCGGGTTCGCCCAGCCTCGGAAGACGTTGGCGAACAATCTAGCCGCCGGTCTGAAGCTATCTCGCGGCGAATCGATCCCGATCCTGGAGGAGCTGGGGATGTGGGAGAAGACTCGTGCACAAGAGCTGGACGAGGCGTCGTGGCGAGCGCTCGCCGACCGGCTTGCTCCATTACCCTCGGACCTCTGAATTGTTTAGCTCTTTGTTGCTGAAGATCGAGGCGCGGCGGCTCGGCTTTGAGCTGTGCGGGGTAGCCGAGGCGGTGGAGGCGCCGCATTTGAGGGAGTATGCGGCTTGGCTGGACAAGGGCTACCACGGAGAAATGGGTTACCTCCGGGAGCATCTGCCAATAAAAGCCCATCCCCGAGCCCTTCTTCCCGGAGTGCGGTCGGTGATTGCGGTCGGGCTCAATTACAATCAGCCCAATCCGCCGCGCCCGGGGCGCCCCCGGATCGCGCGCTATGCCTTGGGGCGTGACTATCACCGAGTGCTCCGAGGAAAGCTGAAGAAGCTGGCCGCCTGGATCGAGGCGAACCATCCGGGCTCGGAGTGCCGCGCTTGCGTCGACTCGGCGCCGGTGTTCGAGCGGGATTACGCGCGGCTGGCGGGACTTGGCTGGTTCGGAAAGAACACGATGTTGATCAACTCCCAGCGCGGAAGCTGGTTCTTCATCGGCCTGTTGCTCACCACCGTCGAATTCCATCCCGACGAAGCGGCCGTCGGCGCCTGCGGGACTTGCCGCCGGTGCATCGACGCTTGCCCGACCGGGGCGATCGTATTTGAGGAAGGCCGCTGGCAGGTCGACGCGCGGCACTGCATCAGCTACCTCACCATCGAACACCCGGGAGAGCTACCCCGGCCGACCGGAGAATGGACGTTCGGATGCGATGTGTGCCAAGAGGTCTGCCCGTTCAATCATCCGCGACCCCGAGCCCCGTTGCGAGCCCAGGTAACGGAAGAGCCGGATTTCCTCGCGCAACGGGAATGGCCCTCTCTTGTCGAACTGGCCGAGCTCTCTTACGAAAGGTGGGACCACCTCACGCGCGGCTCCGCCGTCCGGCGAACCGGCATCGAAGGTCTGCGAAGAAACGCCGGCGCAAACCTAAAAAACTCGGACGCTTCCTAGCGGCATGCGATGAACCCGCAGCCATCCCGCCTAACCCGCGAACGGATTCTGTTGCAGCCGAGAGCCGCACCATGTGCAGTTGGGGCTCCGGCGCGTCAGGAGTCTTCGGTTGCAAGTGGGGCAGACACCGTTTTCCGGGCCTGCGCGGCCGTCCATGACGCCGTCTCGGGCGTCGACTGATTGGATCGCGGCGACAAGTTCCTCTTCGGTGCAACCCAGCTTGTTCTTGAGCAGCTCCCACAGTCCGGCGCAGGCGAGCTCCAGGTGCTCGACCCGGTGCTCTAGCGGAGTCACCGCGTCGTCCACGGCCGCGCGAGCCGTGTTTTGGCTTTGCTGGAATTGGAGCTGATTGAGCCCGGACGTTTTGTAAAGCAAGTAGGGAAGCATGGCCCGATTATGCTCCCCGGACGTCTCTTGCGCTAGGCCGTCTTCGCTTCTTCCTCGGTAAGATCCGCGTGCGCATCTCGGTACAGGCGGGCGTACTTCTTGGCGCTGGCATCCCAGCCGAAGTCGGATGTCATTCCTTCGAGCATGATTTTTTGCCAGCGGCCCGGGTCGGAATAAGCGTCGGCGGCGCGGGTAACGGCCGCAACGAGAGCCATCGGCTCCAAGCGGTCGAAGACGAAGCCGTTGACACCCTCGAAGACGGTGTCGGCGAGGCCGCCGGTGCGCCGGACGACCGGGACGGTTCCGTAACGCATGGCGATCATCTGCCCTAGCCCACACGGTTCGAATGCGCTCGGCATCAGGAAGCCGTCGCATCCGGCATACACGCGCTGGGCGAGCGGGGCGTCAAACGCCTCCACGAATCGAAAGTTTTGGGGGAAGCGCTTTTCCAGATCTCTCAGCGCCTTGGAGATCTTTGGATCGCCAAGCCCTTGGATTACCAGCCGAATCGGCAGGTCGAAGAGAGTTTCGGCCGCTTCGACGATCAGGTCGAGCCCTTTTTGGCTGCTCAGCCGGCTCACGACGCCGAACAGGGGAGTGGCCGGATCGACCGGTAGATCAAGCTCCTTCAGCAGAGCAGCCCGATTCCTGGCTTTGTTCGCCGGCTCGTCCGCGGAGAAGTGGAACGGGATATCGAGGTCGGTGGCGGGGTTAAAAACGTCGGTGTCGATCCCGTTCAATATTCCGGAAAGCCTGCCATCTTCCGCCAGGTGGCGCATGAGCCCTTCGAGGCGGGCGCCGAATTCAGCCGTCTGGATCTCGCAGGCGTAATTCTCGCTGACCGTATTGACCCGATCCGCGTAGGCGCAGCCGGCTTTGAGAAAGTTCACGTACCCGTATGCCTCCGTCCGCTCGTAGTGGAAGAGGCTATGGGGAAGACCGAGGGCCTCAAGCGCATCCAAGCCGAACTCGCCCTGGTAGGCGAGGTTGTGGATGGTGAAGACGCTCGGAACGTTCGCCCAGCGCGGCCCGGCCTTTTCCTTGAGCAGGACGGGGAGGAAACCGGTGTGCCAGTCGTTAACGTGGATGACGTCGGGAATCCAATCGAGCTCCTCCATCGCCTTGATGACGGCGGCGCAGAAGAAGAGGTGCTGCATTCCGCCTGGATAGTAAAGAGTCTCGCTGGAAACCGCTTCCGTGTACCACTCGTCGGTACCGATGAAGCCTACCGGCAGACCGTCGTGCTCCGTTTCTTTAAAGGTCGCGCCTTTAGTCCACCGCGGATTCATCTCGACATCGAAATGCTCGACCGTGGTTTGAAGCCTCCATCGAGGATCGTCCTCGATCATTCGGTAGAGAGGCATGACGAGGCGAGCATCGTGCCCGAGCCTTCGCAGAGCTTTAGGGAGAGCTCCCGCAACGTCGGCGAGGCCACCCACTTTAGCGAACGGAGCGGCCTCGGCGGAAACGAACAAAACCTTCATCCAATCTTATTGATCGGCATTAGTCGGCCCGAGTGCCATAGGACTGGGTCTCAATGCCTGGGTTCCGTCACTCTCCCTGTGCGGAACGTATATTGCACCTCTTTATTGACGTCGATATACCTGGTAAACGTGCGGGTAGATGCTTTGGAGGCGCCTCACATCGCTTCCAGGAGAACTGCGGTTGCTTCGCCCCCACCGATACAGGGGGTGGCAATCGCATATCGGCCGCCACGTCGGCGGAGCTCGAGGAGAGCAGTCAGGATCAAGCGCGCGCCGGTCATACCGATCGGATGGCCCAGCGCGACGGCGCCGCCGTTGACGTTCAGCCGATCCCGCGGAATCTCGACCTTCTGGCCGACCGCCATCGCGACGACGGCGAACGCCTCGTTAACCTCGAACAGGTCGATGTCGCTCACCTTGAGGTTGTGCTGCTCCAAAAGTTTCTGAACCGCGAACGCAGGCGCCGTGGTGAACCATTGCGGGTCTTGAGCGTGGGTCGAGTACCCGACGATGCGGCCAAGCGGTTTGGCGCCCCGTCGCTCTGCCTCCGTCATGCTCGCCACGATCAGAGCGCAGCCGCCGTCGTCGAGCGAGCTGGCGTTACCGGCCGTGGTCACCCCCTCTTTACCGAACGCCGGTCGGAGCGAGGGCAGCTTCGAAATATCTCCTTTGGCCGGCTCTTCGTCCTTGTCCACGATCACAGGATCCCCTTTTCGTTGCGGGATCGATACGGGAACGATCTCGTCGGTAAAGCGCCCCGCAGCCTGAGCATCGAGCGCTCGCCGGTAGCTTTCGGCGGCGAACTCGTCGAGCTGCTCACGCGAGAAGTCGAGCGAAGCGGCGGTGGCGTCTCCGCAGGTTCCCATGTGGCAGTCGCCATATGGATCCCAAAGACCGTCGTGGATCATCGTGTCGATCAGCTTGCCGTTACCCATGCGGTAACCGGTTCGCGCCTTATCCAGAGCGTAAGGAGCGTTGGTCATCGACTCCATTCCACCGGCGACGACGATTTTGCTGTCGCCGAGCTTGACCGCTTGGGCGGCCAGCATCGCGGCTTTCATCCCCGAGCCGCAGACCTTGTTGACCGTGAGCGCGGGAACCGAAGTGGGGAGGCCGGCGGCAATCGCGGCCTGCCGGGCCGGAGCCTGCCCAACGGCTCCGGTAAGGACTTCGCCCATGATGACCTCGTCCACTTCTTCCGGACTCACTCCGGCGCGCTCGAGCGCGGCCTTGATGGCAAACGAACCTAGCTGAGGACCGGTGAAGGTGGAGAGCGCGCCCATAAAAGCGCCGATCGGCGTACGCGCGCCCGCGAGAATTACTACGTCTTCCATTGGGTTAAGAACCTCGTTGTCCTACAGGAAAGGATACCGGGCAGTTGGGCTGCCACGGCGTTGCTTGAGTATGAGATTGAGGCCTGACCCAGTTGAATGCCGAATGGCTCAATCAGTCCACACGCCACAAGCCACAGTCCACACGTCTGCTTTATCGCTTTCGATTCAGCTTCGCCAAAGCGCGGTCGAAGTATTCGACTTCGGGCATTTTTAGCCGTTTGGTGAGGAAATAGTAAGCCCAGGCCGCGCAGGTAGCAGTGAGGAGGAAGCAGAGGAATTCGACCAAGCGATGCCGGCCGAGACCGACCGATTCCGTAGCGTACGCGGCCACGAAGGCGACGGCGCCCATGGCCGTCGCCGCCACCAACGCCTTCCCAAACGTCTTGAAGACCCCCTTCCGATCGATCTGTGCGACGGACTTTTCGAGCGCCACGAACAGGATCACGACGAGGAGCAACGCCGCGATGTCGGTCGACCAGGCCAACGAAGTGAACGGAAGCCCCTGCGACGTGCAGAAGGTGCACATCGCAATGAAGATGGCCGTCATGCCGGTGCTGAGGGCGACCGGCAGCATCGTCTTGTGGACGGAGAAGAAACCCCGCATCAAAACCGGTTGAATGCACCAGGCGATGATGCTCGGAGCATAGATCCGGAGCGTAAGAGCGATATCTTCGAGGTGTCCGTCCTTCGCCGCCTTCCCATATCCGTAAATAAGGTGGGAGATCTGGGGAGCGAGCGCCAGCATCAGGGCCGCCGACGGAACGCCGAGGTAAATGACCGTGCGCAGGCTCCGTGTCATCTGCGAAGCGTACAGATCCATCCGCTTCTGGGCGTAAAACTGGGCGAGAACGGGAAAGGCGGCGAGCGCCATCGACTGGCCGAAGATTCCGCTCGGAGCCTGCATCAGGTTGTTGCTGAGACGGAAAACCGTATTGATCCCTTCCGAATAGTGGGCCGCGAAGTAGGTGGTGATCAACTGAACGACGCTCGGAAGCGAGAATCCGAAAATGACGGGCGCAAGGAGTCGGAAGAACTTGCCAACCCCCTCCGCTTTCAGGTCGAGACTCGGCTTGAAGTGCGAGCCGGTTTTCGCCATGAAATAGGCGGGCAGCAAGAGGTTGCCGATCATGGCCCCGGTCAGCCCGCCCCACGGCATCCCGGCAATCCCCAGTGGGCTAAGGCCGCCGACGATTGCGCCGACGATGATGCCGACGTTGTAGACGTTGGGGGCGAGGCTCGGGGCTAAGAATTGGCGCCGCGCGTAGAGGGTTGCAAGGAGGATCGATCCGATGAGGAATGCGAACTGCGCGGGTAGCAGAATGCGACCCATCTCCACGATGTGCGGCTCCAAGAGTGCGGAGATGTTGTGTCCTGCCTTATCCGTCTTATCTTTGGCAATGAAGTGAGCGACCCATGGCGCGAGAGCCCATGCGACGGCGATCAAAACCGCGACGGCGAGAGAACAGACGGTGACGACGACGCTGAAAAGCTTCCAGGCTTCGCGTTCCTTCTTGGTATGCAGGAGCTGGCTGAAGACCGGCATGAACGCGGAGCTCAAGCCGCCGCCGGCGACCAGCATAAAAAGGAGGTCGGGGATGGTGATCGCGATGCCGTAGGCGTCGGTTTGGATGCTCACCGCGAACATCGCGGTCATCGCGGTGTCGCGCAGCATGCCGAGCACGCGACTCAACCCGAGGCTGAAAGACATGATCCCGCTGGCGCGGGCGACGGTACGGTCCGCCGACTCGTCAACGGGCGGCAGCGGTACGTCGGTCACAGCGGAAAAGTAAACCCGAGTCGACGGAAGGTTGTTCGCAACCGCGGCAAAAACGAATTGACGATTGACAATTGTCAACCGTCAATTCTCGGGACCTTAGAGAGCTCGGTCGATGAGGGCGGCGATCTGCGGCTTCGGAGCGGCGCCGACCATCCGGTCGACTTCCTTGCCACCCTTAAAGACGACGAGGGCTGGGATGCTCATAATGCCGTAGCGCTGAGCCAGATCGCCTTCGCTGTCTACATCGATCTTGACAACCTTGGCGCGGCCGGCATAGTCGACGGCCAGTTGTTCGATCGACGGACCGATCGCCTTGCAAGGGCCACACCACTCGGCCCAAAAATCTACAAGAACTGGAACGTCTGACTGGAGGACCTGCTGGTCGAACTCCGCGGTCGTCATGGAAAGGTGGGAAGCCATCTGCCGTGTAATCTCCTTAGCGTAACCTAGGTCGGTATACCCGATCAGTTGGACGACGACGCCGGGAAAAAGCTTCCCGGGAGGTGTGACTCATCCCGCGTTGTGAACGTCTACTATTACGAGAAGGCCATTTAAAGGCCACTGTTTTGGAGGAGACTGACACCGGTGATAAAGAGGTTTGCAGGAGTAGCGCTCGCGATCGGCGGGACCATGCTGATGGCGACGGGCGCCCAGGCGCAAAAAGGTTCGGAGAACGGGCTGATCGGAATCAAGCTGTACGATTCAGGTGCTCGAGTCGTGAGCCTCTATGGCACGCCGGACCAGATCCAGCCGGTTAGCGTCGGCACGGGCTCGGCATCCGGCGGCGGCAGCCCGTTCGGCGGCGGCGGCTCGCCGTTTGGCGGGGCGCCAGGCGGAATGCCCGGTCCAAAGGGCGGCGGCGGAATGCCCGGAGCGAGCGGCACCGGCGCCGACGTGCACGGTCCGTTCGATTTTGGCAACAACATTTTGCAGTTCGGCAGTAAAGGCCCTGGCGGCCAGGGCCGACCGGGAGGCATGCCGGGCGGAATGCCGGGCGGCCAGGGAATGCCTGGACCGGGACCGGGCGGAGCGGGTCCTGGCGGTGTTCCAGGCCCTCCGGGAAGTTCCGGTTTTGGCGGCGGTAGCAACGGCACCCCCCGTGGCGGCGGTGGAGCGGCGGAGTACGCGACGTACACCCGCTGGATCTACAACCGAAGCGGCAGCAAGTACGGCTTCATCATCGACAAATTCGGCCGAGTAGTGCAGATCGAAGCGATCGGGCTGCAGAACAATAAGGTCCGAACGCGACGGGGAGTCGGCTTTGGAGCCACGTTCGCCCAGCTCATCAAGAAGTACAGCACTCCGGATGGGTACGAGATCAGCGGCGACAACGTGCTGGTGAAGTTCTTGACCAAGAACCGCGTCGCGTTCCGCCTTACCCGGTTGGGTGAAAAGAAGCCTCAGGTTGTGACGGGCATCGTCGTCGCGGCTGCGAAGGGCTAAAAGAGCTTGGCGGACGAGCGCGACGAGATCCGGTCACGGGTCGATATCGTCGATCTCGTCAGCCGGGAGGTTCCGCTTAAGCAGCGGGGCCGGCACTGGACGGGTCTTTGTCCGTTTCACGCGGACAAGAACCCGTCTTTTAACGTCAGCCCGGAGACCGGCCGGTTCAAATGCTGGTCGTGTCAGGCGACGGGCGATATTTTCGACTGGGTGATGCGGCGTCAGAACGTCGACTTCGCGGAGGCGATCCAAATCTTGGCCAAAGAGGCCGGGATTACGCTGAAGCGCGGGGGCGGGATGCCGGCGTCGACGCGTCAGCAGTACGAGACGGCCATGGACGCCGGGCTCGCGTTCTTCCGCGAGAATTTCGTTAAGTCGACCACCGCGCAGGAGTACTGCGCCGGCCGCGGCCTCGACGCGGCTACCCTCGACCTTTGGGAGATCGGCTACGCGCCGGATGTCGGCGTAGCCCTTCCCAACCACCTCAAGAAGGCAGGGGTCTCCCTTGCGGAGGCAAAGACGCTGTTCCTAGTCGATGGGGATCAAGACACCGGCTACTACGGCAAGTTCCGCTCCCGGCTCATGTTTCCGATCCGTGACGAAAAAGGGACGCTGGTGGCATTCGGCGGCCGGATCCTTGGTGACGGGCACCCGAAGTACATCAACAGCAGCGACACCCCCCTCTACCGTAAGAGCCGGGTTTTATACGGGATGCACCGAGCCCGGGAGCAGATGGGCCGGGAGCGGCGAGCGGTTCTCGTCGAAGGATATTTGGACGTCATCGCCTGCCACCGAGCGGGCGTGGCGACCGCCGTCGCCTCTCTGGGCACGGCGCTCGCGGAGGACCAGGCGAAGCTTCTGAAGCGTTGGTGCGACGAGGTGGTGATCCTTTACGACAGCGACGAGGCGGGGCAGAAGGCGGCAGCTCGCGCGGTGGAGATACTGGAAGCGGAGAAATTACGCGTTAGGGTAGCCCTGATGCCCCTGGGCGAGGATCCGGACACCCTGCTGAGAAACGCAGGCCCTGCGGCCGTCCAGACCGCCGTAACGAGGGGTCTGAGTCCTACCGACTATCGGATGCAGGCGCTGGAGCGCCGACTGACGCCCGACAAGGACGAATTCTGGTCGGAAGCGGTGACGATCTTGTCCGAGACTACGAGTGAGATCGAGATGACGGCCCACATCGACCGTCTCTCCCCCTTACTGCCAGGCACCCGCGACTCGAACCTGGCGAAGCAAACGCTACTGAGGATGATCACCCGCACCCGCCGCAAGGCGAAGGGCGGCGGGAACCAGGGGCCGGAGCGCCCTACGGTGCAAAGGGAAAACCGGGTGATTCTAGGCGAGCTGAAGGCGGCCGAGATCGTGGTTTTCCGAGCATTCCTCAGCGAGGAGCTTCGAAAGAACGGGTGGATGTTTGCCCGCGCCACCAACCTCTTCGAGAGCGGCATTGCCCAACGTCTTAGTGAGGCGATCCTCGCAGCTTTTCCTTTGGAACCGCCGACGGGGAAGCCGGCCGAATGGTTGGCCAAATTGGAGGATGAGGGGATTAGGTCAGCTCTGGCCGACCTGCTGTATGAGTGGCGTGGCGATGCGTTGAACGGCCAGGTATTCGAGGACTCGATTATTAAGTTGCAAAAAGCAATGGCTCAACGAGAGTTTCGCCGTTTACGCGCGGCGGGCCTGAGCTGGGAAGAGGTCAGCGAGCGGATCCGCGAGCTTAATCCGGACCCGACCGACAAGCCAAAAGACGGCGACGACCTGTTCTAGAGGCTGGAATTACACGTGATTACCGGGTTCTTTCGCAAGATTTCCTAACTCTTTGGCATCGTGGAAAACCTCGGCTATAGTGAAAACGCCTTAGGGTACGGGGAGAGGGTCCCCCGTTACACAACATGGTTGTAGGATCGCGTCAGGATTTCCTGGAGCTGACGTCGGGACACGCGCTTGGGGATAGCGCGCGGACGGTATTAACGTCTTGCCCGGCTCAGCACCTATACTCGTCGTCGAAAGGGAACGGCAAAGTCGCTCGTTCAATCGTCCGCGAGGTTGAAGCGGGCGAACTTGGTCTCGATGAAGCGTCCCCGCTTGTCGAAACAGATTCGCTACATCTCGAAGATTCCGTGCGCATGTGGTTGCGGCGCATCGGGCAAATACCACTTCTCACTCCCGACCAAGAAGTCGCACTCGCCCGGCATAGCCGGCTAGGTTGCGTCGACTGCAAGCGGGCACTTATCGAAGCGAACCTCCGGCTGGTCGTCAGCATCGCTAAACGCTTTATGGGGAGAGGGCTCTCCATGCAGGACCTGATCCAAGAGGGGAACATGGGCCTGATCCGCGCGGTAGAGAAATTCGATCCGGATCGCGGATTCCGATTCAGCACTTATGCCACGTGGTGGGTTCGCCAGGCGATATCACGGTCAATCAGCGACCACGGTCGCACCATTCGGATTCCCGTTCACACGTTAGAGGCGGTGAACCGGATGATGAAGGCGACGAGCCATCTACAGCAGCGGCTGGGACGCGAGGTCACTTCCGCCGAGGTCGGACACTCGATCAATATGAGCCCGGAGAAGGTGGAAGACTTTCAGCGGGCGATCGCGGAGCCGCTCTCACTCGATTCTCCGGTCGGAGATAGCGAGGATTCGGCGCTCGGCGAGTTCATCGTCGACCGCACAGGGGAGTCGCCCTCGGAAGCGGCGGCGCGGGCATTGATGCGCAGCCGGATCGAGGACGTGCTCGACACGCTCGCCGACCGGGAGCGGGAGGTTATCGCCCTCCGCTACGGCCTGACCGACGGCCAGCCGCATACGCTGGAAGAGGTCGCGCGTTGCTTCCAAGTGACTCGCGAGCGAATCCGGCAGATCGAGCAGAAGGCCCTGAAGAAGCTGAAGCATCCTTCGCGCGCCACCGTGCTCCGCGAGCTAATCGCCTAAGTAGCGCCGGCATCCCTGCCGGCACTACAGGTAGAAGCCCGAATCCTTTGGAAAGATGATCCAGGGGCGTCCGATCTGATCGGGGTGCGTGAGCTCCTCGATCAGCAAGGGTGAGCCGTCGGCGTAACGAACTTCGGCGCCGAGTTCCTGTCCCATGAGCACGCAGGCGCCGATATCGTACAGCCGCTCCTTGTAGCCCAGGAGTCCTCGATAGCGCTGGCAAGCGGTAAACGTGCCGTCGATCACAAACGCCCCCGCCAGCCGCATCTTCCCGGGTAGCTTCGCGTCAGGCGCCTTCCGAATAAATCCGTCTGAGTAGCTGACCAGCTCTTCGGGGCGAACGGGTCCAGGCTCGATGTCGGGAAGCCTGACGCCGCTCCGGTAGGCGCCTTGGCCCTGCTCGGCCAGGTACGTTTCCCGCAAATCGGGCAGCGTTACTGCGCCAATCAGGATCTCGTCGCCCCGTACGAGGGCGACGCTGACCCCCCAAAGCGGTGAGCCAAAGCCGAAGTTGGAGGTGCCGTCGATCGGGTCGACCACCCAGAGCCCGGCAGTTCCGGGTTGATCGAAGCCGAATTCTTCCCCCCATACCGTGGTGTTGGGGATGAGTCGCGTCAGCTCTTGGCGTAGAAGCTGCTCGACCGCGCGGTCGGCGGCGGTGACGATGGTGCCGTCTCCCTTGAGCTCGCGAGCAATGCTCGTTCCACGCATCTCCTGCGCCAGGGCTCCCGCGCGTTCCACGATCGATCCAAGGTCGGCAAGGCGGGTCGATATCGGCATCGACTTCCATTATGTCGTCCCCCTTGCGACAGCAAGCCCCTGGAGTGGTATAACATTCCCCGGAGCGCGGGCATAGCTCAGTGGTAGAGCGATTCCTTGCCAAGGAATAGGTCGCCAGTTCGAATCTGGTTGCCCGCTCCAAGTTTTACGTTCAAAACGGGGTTCTGGATTGCATCCAGAACCCCGTTTACTATTTTGGCGACGACATGTTACTTGGCGGCGAGCGCTTCGTCGATTGCTTTGCGGACGGCTTCGCTGTCCGGGGTGTCGCGGGGGGTGAGGCGCTTGAACACTTTGCCGTCTTTGCCGATGACGAACTTCGCGAAGTTCCACTCGATGTCATCCGTCGGCCGGTCGCTCTGCGCGATGAGCCACTTATACAAGTCGGCTTGGTCGTCTCCCTTGACGGAGATTTTGCTGAACATCGGGAAGGTCACGCCGTAGTTGGCGGTGCAGAACTGCTTGATCTCAGCCTCGGTGCCTGGCTCCTGACCGTTGAAGTTGTTGGCGGGGAAGCCAAGCAGCACGACTCCCTGCTTCTTCTTCTCTTCGTACAGCGCCTGTAACCCCTTGTACTGCGGGGTAAGGCCGCACTTGCTGGCCACGTTCACCACCAGCATAACGTGTCCCTTGAACTTCTTCAAGGACACCTTTTTGCCATCGATGTCGGTCACGGTGAAATCGTAGATGGATTTGGCTTTCGGGCCGGCGTGAGGAGCGCTCATCGCTAGAGTCTGACATCCGACCAGTGCAAGAAGAATGGAAAGAGTACGCATGATAACTAAGTGTACGTCACTCAGTTCCTTACCGTCGGCGGAAGTGAAGGGTTTGATCGGCGGTGGTTAAGGATGCGTCAAAGTCATCTTTCCCTTTCCAAGTGAGTGTGATGGTGGAGGGGTTGATGACCTGAGATTTCAGAAGGTCGGCCTCGTAGTGCGGTCCCGTAGCTTTCACCGCGTTCGGCATCAATTTGACGGTGTTTCCCGTTTGCTCATACGTCCCGTCGACCTTTGCCTCAGAGACGTTTTGCTTGCGCTCGTATGCGAATTTACCGTCGGCATAGAAAGTCCAGTCGGCGGTGTACGAGTCGGCCTGAACGGTCCACTTACCCGGGAGCCCTTTGCTTAGATCCTGCGCGGTCGGCTTCTTGTCTTCGAGAGCCGAGCACCCGCTCAGGAGCCCGGCGAAGAGCAGAGGGAGCAAAGGGCGGTAGGTCATGGCATTTGCGACATTCGGTAGAGGATATGTGCATAGATGCGGCTCGCCCGGAATAGGTTCTCGATCTTTAGCCGCTCGTCCGTCTCGTGCGCGTTACCGTCCCCTTCCCAGCAGGTGCCGATGCTGACCGTATTCGGGATCGCCCGCGCATAAGTGCCGCCCCCCATCGTTCCCGGCGCCTTATGTTCGCCGGTCTCCTCCTCGTAAACCTCCACGATCGTCTTCACCAGCGGATGGTCGAGAGGGAAGTAGAGAGGAGGGGAGTCGCGGGTGACTTTGAGCTCGAACCCACTCTTCAACGTGGCCAGTTGGGCATTGCAAAGCGACTGGAGTTTTTCCCCGCTCCAGGTAACCGGATAGCGGATGTTGAACAGCAGTTCGACGTTTCCGTCCGCCGTGTTGACGATCCCGAGGTTGGAGGTGAGGTCCTTGCTCGGCTCATCGGAGCCCGCAATGCCGAGGCCGGCGCCCCCGATATGCGTCAGCTCGAACATCTCGTGGAAAAACGGCTCGCTGCTCAGGGGCGAAATCTCCTTAAGGAACCGAAGAAGCCGGATCGCCGCGCTATCCCCTTCAAACGGCGTCGAGCCGTGCGCGGCTTTACCGATCGCAAAAATCCCGAGGACGTCCCCTTCCCAGGCGAACGTAACGTTTCGGTCCCATGCATCGGCCAGTTTGCCGTCCACATGGGCCAGTGCGCCGGCGGCGACGCGAACCTTGCCGGAGCACGAGTCGATCACGATATTCGGCCGCTGTCCCCCTTCGATCTCGAGCAGCTCCATCTCGCCACCCTTGTTGAGCGGAACGGAGATCTCAAGATTGGCGATTCCCTTTTCAGCGTGGTAGAGCGGCCAGCCGGAATCGGGAGCGACGCCGTAGGTCGGCGGTTCCTCGGTCTGAACGTACCGGGCGACGCACCCGAACCCCGATTCCTCGTTGCAACCGAAGACTTGTCGCATCCGCGCTCCGATCTCCGGCACGCACTCCTTGATCGCCCGCATGGCGTAGAAAGAAGCCATCGTTGGCCCCTTATCGTCGGTCGTGCCCCGCCCGTAGATGTACCCTCCGTCGATCTCCGCGCCGAAGGGAGCGTGCTTCCAACCAGGGCCGACCGGGACCACGTCGAGGTGTCCAAGCGACACGATCAGCTTGTCGCCTTGGCCAAATTCGCCGTAGCCGATGTGCCCTTCCAGGTCGGTCGTCTTGAACCCGTACTTCTTCGCGAGGGAGAGCGCCAGGTCGAGCGCGCGACGGTTCTCCGCCCCGTAAGGGGCATTCGGAAGCGGTTCACTTTCCAGAGACGGGATTTGGAGCATCTCGCGAGTGTCGTCGAGCAGCTCTTGCTCATGGGCACGAAGCCAATCTTGGATCTTAGCGACGATCGGGTCGGACATGGCGCGAGGTTACCCGTAGCATCGGCTCCCCGCCGATTGATGAACTTGGCAGTAAGGTTAGAGCATGTTAAAGCCCGCTCGACTCCGCGAAGGCGACGCGATCGCCGTCCTCTCCCCGTCGTGGGGCGGGCCGAGCGTCTTTCCCCACGTTTTCGACCTCGGCCTGCGTAACCTGGAAAGCGTCTTCGGCTTGCGAATCAAGGAATTTCCGACCGCCAGAGCCGCCGACAATCTGATCTACCAAAACCCGAAAATGCGGGCGGAAGATCTCAACCGAGCCTTCGCCGACCCGGAAGTGAAGGGGATCGTCACGAGTATCGGCGGGGACGACTCGGTGCGTATCCTGCCGTTTCTCGATCTCCATACGATTTTGGCCAACCCCAAGATCCTGATGGGTTTCTCCGATACGACGACGCTTACTTCGTATCTCAGTTGGCACGGTTTGGTCACCTTTAACGGTCCGTCGGTGATGGCCGGCTTCGCGCAGTTGCGGCACCTCCCGGCCTCCTTTGGCGAGCACATTCGACAAATGCTGATGGTCGGGCCTCCGGCGCTGGAATACCACCCGTACGACGGGTGGACCAACCGATACCTCCCTTGGGAGACCCCCGGTTACGCGGGAGAAACGGCTCCGCTGGAGCCGAATGAAGGTTGGCGGTGGCTCCAAGGCGCCGAGTTGGCGCAAGGCCGCCTCTTCGGCGGATGCATCGACGTTCTGGAATTTCTGAAAGGGACCCGGTTTTGGCCCCCGGCCGAATTTTGGCCGGGCAAGATCCTCTTCTTTGAGACTTCCGAGGAAATCCAAGCCGTCGCCCCGGTTAAGTACATGCTCCGAAACTACGGGTCGATGGGCGTTTTCGACAAAGTCGAAGCCTTGCTATTCGGTCGGGCGCGAAACTACTCCCCGGCTCAGAACGAGGAGTATTTCGAGACGATCGTCAAGGTTGTGGCCGGCGAGTTCGGCCGACACGACTTGCCGATCGTGGCGAACATGGATTTCGGACACACCGATCCTCAGTGGATCCTTCCCCTCGGCGCAATGGCCGAACTTGACTGCGAAAGACGGCGCTTCCGATTGCTGGAATCCGCGGTTGCCTGACCCGTAAATTTGCCTATGTCGCATTTTATGGAGCGGCAAGGATAGTTGGAATACGATTCAGCCATGCGATTCCTCGCCCTAACCCTTTTCTTCGCGTTGGCGGTTGCCAGCCCGGCCGCCGACCTTCGCGCCAAGCTTCAGCCCGAGTACGACAAGATCGCCCATGGGGTGGAGCAGCACGACATGGCCGCGATTCAGAAGTCGATGAGCGCCTTTGCGACCAAAGATTTTGTCTTCGTGGATCCGTTCAAGTTGCGCCACAACTTGGTCGCTTACAGCGGTCTCTTGGTCGAGATGGCGTTGCCGAACGGGAAGGGAACGAAGCGATTCCGAATCGTCTCGGTAAAAGAAAATGGAAACACGGCGACCGTCACGATCCGAAGCGAAGCGGCCGGCAAACCCCCCACCGTCCGAACTTCTCGCGACACCTGGGTCCGGCAAGGCGGAAAGTGGAAGCTAAAGGAGATCCAATTCACCGCCTCGGCGAAGAGCCTTGGAATAGGCGGGTGAGGGTTCGGAACGGGGGCGTCATAATGGAGCTATTGAATCCGAACTCGGAGGAGCAACGTGGCTCAAACAACCGATTTTAAAACCGACGCTATCCCGGCCGGCCTGACGACGACGCAGGCCCCATTCATCGAGCAGGCGCAGCGCAACGGCGAGCTCTACATCCACCAACCTTACGAGCTGTACTCGGAGGAGAACCACCTCGCCTGGCAACGGCTTTTCGCGCGGATGCAGGATCGTTGGCACAGGTACGCGAACGAGTATTTCTTGAAAGGAATCGAGTCGCTCTGCTTCAACCCCGACCGCGTCCCGCGCCTGTCCGATGTCAACGAATTCCTCTGTCCGCTCACCGGATTTAAGGCGAAGCCGGTCAGCGGATATGTCCCCGCTTACCTCTTCTTCGACTGTCTGAGAAACCGGGAATTCCCGACGACCATTACGATTCGCCGATCGGATCGCCTCGATTACCTTCCCGAGCCGGACATCTTTCACGACATTGCCGGTCATGTGCCGATGCACACCGACAAGGCATTCGCCGACGCGCTCGTTCGATTCGGCGACTGCGCCCGGACGGCCGCGGAGCTTGTCAAATCCGTCCCGGAATCCGATCAAGCCCACGTACTCGCCAGCATCATCAGGGCGATGGCCCGCTTCTTCTGGTTCACCATCGAATTCGGTCTGATGAACTCCAAGGATGGTTTGAAGGTGTACGGAAGCGGCCTGTTGAGCTCTTATGGCGAGATCGAGCATTGCATCGAGTCGCCGAAAGTACAGCGCTATCCGATCCAGCTCAAGTGGGTGATCAATCAAGGGTTCGAGATCGACCATTACCAACCGCTCCTGTTTTACGTGGAAAGCTTCGACCATCTGTTCGAGCTCGTCGACGAGCTCGAAACATGGATGAAAGCCGGCAAACTCGACAACGTCGCCCCGGGTGAGCCGGTAGTCAGCGAAGCCGATTTGGCAAGCTTCATGAAGGCGTAGGGTTGTCGTGCGAGCACACGGCCTCGCTGTGGCTCCCTCATACCTCCCTTCGTGACCCATGGCACGTGAGGACGACTCTCGGTGAGTTCCGGAGTCGCCTCCACTACCCTAGCGGGGAAGGCGTTGCATGGCGAACCGTTCGAACGTGCGTCTCAGCGCACGTCCCCGAATCAGCGCTGAAGGCGCGGTGTCTCAAAGCGAAGGGTGAGCGAAGCGTAACCCTGGTAACGAGCCGATGAACCCTCCGAGCCCTGAAAGCGGCGATATCAACTGTCCACGATCAACCTCCTCTCGGCTTTGGTGATATCGCCCCTACAGGGCTCGAAGGGGCTGGGTTGGCCCCTTACCAGGGTTACGCTTCGCTCACCCTTCGCTTTGGTATTACGCCACCTTCGGGGCTAGGTTCGGAAGGGTCTATGGGCCACCTACCAGGGTAATGCCATCCAGTTTTTGCCCTGGCAAACCCTCGGAGAATACAAACACGGAGACACAAAAGACACCAAGGCACGGAGTTCGCGTAACCCTGGTAACGAGCCGATGAACCCTCCGAGCCCTGAAAGCGGCGATATCAACTGTCCACGATCAACCTCCTCTCGGCTTTGGTGATATCGCCCCTACAGGGCTCGAAGGGGCTGGGTTGGCCCCTTACCAGGGTTACGCTTCGCTCACCCTTCGCTTTGGTATTACGCCACCTTCGGGGCTAGGTTCGGAAGGGTCTATGGGCCACCTACCAGGGTAATGCCATCCAGTTTTTGCCCTGGCAAACCCTCGGAGAATACAAACACGGAGACACAAAAGACACCAAGGCACGGAGTTCCTGGCTACCGGATCTTTGTGTCCCTGTGCCTTGGAGCCTTTGTGTTAACTCCGGACGGAAGGTTCGTTCGAAAAAATGGATGGCATCACACCTACCAGGGTTACGCTTTACTTACCCTTGGCCCTGGTATTACGCCACCTTCGGGCTGGGTTCGATTGGATTTACCTGCGCCAAAGAAGTTGTAACGTCAAGCCCTTCTCCCTCCCCGGGGTACGAACTTCCCAGGAGGGAGAAGGGGCTTCGGAGCTTCCGATTATTTAGAGACAGCAAGGACCGAGTCGGAGGGGAGGTTTTCCGCTTCGAAGGTTCCCCGGCTCACATCGGCGGTCGTCCGGGTCGTGCGGCCGGTGACGGTGTCGAAGACGACGACGGCGTAGTGGCCGTTGCGCAGGCCGGTGCCGCTTAAACGGACTTTAGAGGTGTCGGTTCCGAAGACTCGGATGAGCGCCCAGCTTCCGTCGCTCATACCGTGGGCAGACGCGGTTGGCGCTTGGGCGGGGATGGTGGTGGAGTCTAGACGAACCCAGTCGCCGCCATGGTTCTCGATTCGGACGGTGACGCGGCCGGAAGGGTAGTCCAGGGAGATCGGCGTCCGTTGCGATGGGCGGGCCCCCGCAACTGGAGGGTCGAATTTCTGGTCGAGCACCTCGTGATCGTTGATCCAAACCTGCAGCGTTCCCCCTTTCGACGAAACGCCGCCGACGTTAAGCACCATCTTGCCGGGCTCCTTCGCGTCGAAGTGGATAACGAGCGGCTTTGCCCAGCCTTTGTTCGAGCCGTCAAGGCTTTGGAAATATTGCGACCAGCCACCGAGGTCACGCATGCCGACCTTCGGGAGGTTCAGCTCGGACGTGCTCGATTTGCCCCATCCGAGCCCCGCCGCCAAGACCGCTTCGCTTTGCCTGGGGGTTTCGCACCAGACGTCGACTGGCTTCGCGTCGGAGTGATTCAGCAGGCCGGATTCGTCGATCACCTTTCGGGCCGCGCCGAACATCGGGCCGAGGCCACGGCGGTCGACCTGGTCCCAATACCAATACATTCCCGCTCCGGCGTGCCCGGCGAGGATGCCTCCGTAGATGCCGTCCCGCACCTGCTTGGCATAGGATGCCGCCGAGCCGCCGGGAGGCCCGAACTCGCCGAAAAAGCCGGGCTTCCCCTTGAAACGGTATCCCCCGATGGAGGCGAGGACGTTTGCCGGGTAGGTGTGCGGCTGCATGTAGTCCATGTCGTCGAACACGTGAGAATCGAGCGACTCCGAGCTGCTGCTCGTTACCAAGTGGTGGTACGGGTCGAGCGACCGGATGTACCGGGCCATCTCGGCATGCCAGGCGGCGACGTCTTTCACCCGCTCCGGGTGGAGCTTGACCGCGTCGACCCATTGGACTTCGTTAAAGAGCTCCCACGACATGACGGCCGGGGAGTGCGCATACCGCGCGACCGCGTAGCGGAGCCAAATCTTGGACCGCTTCTTCGCCTCCGGGTCGCTGAAGAAGTCGGTGGGGTCGGCGAGGAATCCGCCGTTGGCGGTGTTCCATGGGTGTTCCTTCCAGTTCGAATCGGTCGTGGTGCTGTAAGGACCGTGGTGGAATAAGACGAATTGGAAGTCGACTCCCGCACGCTCGGAGGCGTTGACGATGTCGTCCCAGATCCGCAGCGGCTCCTGCCTGAGCTGCCGCGATGGAACCGGGGCGCCTCGCTCCGCCGGGAAAAACGGGTTCTTGTTGTCCCAGTGGCAGGTCCAGATTCGCGACCAGTTCCCACCGGAGCGACCGAGCGCCAGCATCCTTTGCGCGACGCTGAGATTTGGGCCTTGCCGCCATCCGTAGTCGTAGCCGATCGGGAAGTATGGGGTTCCGTCGCTCCACTGGAATCGCTTTCCTTTCAGGCCGATGAAGCCGTGCCGCACTTTCTTGGAGAGGTCGATGGGGCGGCTGGACTTCACGGCGAACTTTCCGTTTCGGAAGAAACGAACGGCGTAGCTACCGGGCCGGTGGGCGACCAGCGTCGACGAGAATTTCCCGTCGCCTACGAAATAGGCGAGTCGTCGCTCTTTGACGCCACCGGGACCGGTGAACTCGGCATCGACCTCGTTCTCGTCGGGATCGAACGGATTTCCGGTGAACGGAACAGCCTCGGTGACGGTGACCGGCCCGTACCAAAATGATGAATTATCGGTATATCTTCCAATGGCGACAGCGGCAAGGAGGAGGATCATGACTTCCGCGATGCTACCACCACGCGGTCCGGCCACCGTGACAATCCCACTCTGTACTCGATAGCTCCCTTTGCGGAAACGCCCGCGAATGGCGGCTGGTCGGGAAAACGGGTCGGTATCGGGCCGCCCCTTCGACCGCAGGATAGGAAAAGGTGTAGGCTCGGCTTTTTGGAACGCCGCCCATGAGCCCGCTAATTTCACTTCTTCTAAGCTTTGCCTCGGCTTCTCAGACGGACGCCTCGTGGGCGGTCGGTTCGGATCAGTTGCGGCTAGACCTGCTTCCGGCGTTCAAACGGACGGTTAAGATCGGGGCGGTAACCAGTTACGACCGGACGGAGGGGAACGACGACGGTTTCTCGGGAAAGTACTCGTTCGTCCGTAAAGAAGGGGACAGTCTGGTTCTGGCCGATCTGAAGGGGCCGGGCTGCATCTATCGAATCCACACTCCCACGCCGACGGACGATCCGCTGGAGTTCTACTTCGACGGCGAGGCGACGCCGCGGATATCGCTGCCGTTCCGGGAGCTTTTCAGCGGCAAGTTTCCGCCCTTCGTCCGGCCGCTGGTGGATAGCGCCGGCGGCGGTTATTACTGTTACGTTCCGATCCCGTATCGGAAGTCATGCAAGGTCGTGCTGCGGGCAAAGCAGATGCAGTTCTACGACCTTAACTATGCGACCTACCCGGAAAGCGCCCCGGTGGCGTCGTACGATCCCGCCGCCGGGCGGCGGGATTTAGCTCGGGTGGCGGAGGTGTTTAGCCGTAGCAGAGAGCGCGACTTGACCGACGTCAACGTCCCGCAAGGGACAAGGCTTCAGCGCCAGACTTTCGACCGAGTTCTTAGGCCAGGGAAGAGCGTCACCCTCTTCGAGAGCCGGAGGCCGGGACGGATCGCCAGTCTGAGAATCGGCCCTTCCGACGCCTTTGCCGGTAAGAACCGCGACGTTCTTCTCCGGATCACCTGGGATGGCGAAAAGCAACCGGCGGTGCTGTGTCCGGCCGGCGATTTCTTCGGTTACGGATGGGGCAAGCCAGCCGCCGGGTCGGCGCTGGTGGGAACGTATCAGGGGGTCAACTACTGCAATCTACCGATGCCGTTCGATCGCTCGGCGAAAGTCGAGCTCGTCTCGCTCGGCGACCGGTCGATCTCGGTTCGGGGGGAAGTCGTCGTGGGCGACACGCCCAGGGGGCGCAACGAAGGGAAGTTCTATGCGGTTTGGCGCCGGGAGAATCCGACCACCGAAGGGAAGCCGTTCACATTTCTCGACACGAAGGGGCGCGGGCACATCGTAGGACTCGCGCTTCAAGCCCAGGGAATGGAGCCGGGCGGCACGCCGTTCTTCGAGGGGGACGACCAGACTACGGTCGACGGCGAGCTGGTCGTTCACGGCACCGGCTCCGAGGATTTCTTCAACGGCGGGTGGTACGACGTTCCGGGACGATGGGACGCCTCGTTCGCCCGGGCACTCAGCGGGTGCATCACGTACCAACGGCCGCTTGGGCGGACCGGCGGGTACCGCTTCTTCCTCGGCGACGCTTACAGCTTTGAGAAGAGCATCCTGCAAACGATCGAGCACGCTCCCGAGCGCAATCAACTTCCGGCCGACTACTGCTCGGTCACGTACCTATACGCGGAGAACCGCCCGACAGTGGACTTCGGGATTCCAAGTCTCGCGATGCGCCAGGTGGTCGATCCGTCGAAAGTCATCTTTCCTGCGGACTGGACATTGCCGATCAACTCGTTCAGCTTCCGCGACGCGACCGTCAGCCGCCGTTCGGTGCCGGCGGGTAACGGATCGGTTCGCTGCCTCTCCCTTCGCACGTTGGGCGAGGATTGGTTTGGCCCCGCGTTCATCTCCCTCGGCTGCGACCTGCCGTCGGCGGGCCGGTACCGGATCTACATCGATGCGGTGAAGGGGCCGGAGCAAGCGAAGGCGCAACTGTTCCAGGACGAGTCGCCGGTAGGCGACCCGGTCGATCTGTTCGCGGAGAAGCCGGCGGTAGCGAGCCACGTCCTGGTGGGTGAGATCAACGCGGTCGAAGGCAGAAACAACCTGATGTTCAAGCTAGTGGGCAAGAACCCGCTAGCCACCGGTTTCGGCTTTGACCTGATGACTGTGGTGTGTGAAAAGGTGTAGCGACGTGGCCCTCCGTAGCGTCGGCGCCCTCGCCGATGATCCGGTGCACTTCCGGTAGACCGCTGGCCCTTTCGTTAAAGAACTTCCGCCTGCGGCGTCTCCGCCCCCTTGCGCGACCGCTTGGCTCCGGTTGACCCAGAGTCGCTTTTCTTGCTGCCGAGTTCCATGATCGCCTTGAAACGCTCGAGGTCGTGGTCGATCTGGGCTTGGGCGTCGTTGCGGAACAGTTTGGCGATCCAAAATCCCGCCATATCGGCCGGCGGATCGTAGCGGAGAACGATCTTGACTCGGGTTGTGCCGTTGCCGGCATCTTCGAACCGGACCGAGCCGGCGTTATCCACGCCGCTCCCTTCGAGACTCTGCCACGCGATCAGCTCGTTTTCGACGTCGTTCACAATTTCGGCGTCCCACTTGACCACCATACCGGCGGGAGCTCGGGCCACCCAAAGGGAGCGTCGGTCGTCCACCTCGTGGACGGATAGAAGGTGGTCCATGAAGACGGGAAGGTTCTCGAGGTTACGCCAAATACGGTAGAGCTCCTGTCGCGGGCGGTTCACCAGGATCTCGGAGTCGACCCGGACATTCTGTTTGCCGACCCCGGTCGGGCGAGCTGGCATCTCGATTCCCAGCAGTTGGTACAGCCGGCGATACCCTTGTTGACCGCGATAAATCAGCCCTAATCCGGCGATTTTGTAGACCGCGCCGGCAATGCCGCCCCGGCGAAAACCGTTCAACAACAACAACGTACCGGAGGCGAGGGCGCCGATGTGCTCGATGTCGGCGGCGTTGACTTCCTTGGCATTCTCTCTAACGGGAACCATTGTGCATGTTCGACATCGCCACCGCCCGCAATGTTCGCATCCAACCTTCCCAGTATTTTTGCGGTAACCAAACAAATAGGGAACGATTGAAGGAGGCTGCCCGTAACCCTCAGAGATTTTGGCGATGCTGCCCACGCGCCCTGGGCCGTCGCTGAATCATAACGGTGGGGAACCACACAGAGGAGAAACATAAGGATATGGCACTCAATACGGTGCTCGTGCTCGCAGCCGGGTTCGGCTTTATTGGAACCGCGCAAGATCCCAGCTTGGATCAGCAGATCGTCACGCCGGTGATCGGCACTTCTCAAAACACCCAAGGGAGCCAGGCCGCCACGTCCTCCCCGAAGGTTACCGTCCAGTTTCGCGGCGTCAAAGCCTCCGAGGTCTTCTCGTGGCTGGAGAACCGAGGCGTCAATTTTGTCGTTTCCGATGGGGAGATCCCGGCCGGCACGAACGTTACTTTAAACCTGCAGGACGTTTCCCTCGACGGCGCGGTCGATGCGATCGCCCGAGCCCTCGGCGGTCACTGGGAGAAGGAGAATGGAATCCGCGTGTTCAAGCGCGGCGAGGCGCCGTTCCGCTTTTTCTCGGGTCCAGAGGTGACTGCGGGCGCGCGAAACGGTGCAAAGTCGCCGTTCCAGGCTCTACCGCGAAACCGCCAGAGCTTTAACGCCATGCCTGCGATGCCCGCCTTCCCGCAAGGTCACCCGCTTTCCGACAAAGAAGCCGAGAAGCTCTTTGGCAAGGATTACCAGAAGCGAATGGAGGAATGGGGCCAAGAATTCGCCAAGAAGTTCGGCCCGGAGCAGGAAAAGGCGCAGAAGAAGTGGGCGGAGGAATTCGCCAAGCAGCACAAAGGTGAATTCGGGCCCGGCTTCCAATTCAAGATGCAGAAAGAATTCGGTCCTGAATTCCAGCAGAGGATGCAGAAAGAGTTCGGCCCAGAGTTCCAACAGAGGATGCAGAAGGAGTTCGGTCCCGAGTTCCAACAGAGGATGCAGAAGGAGTTCGGTCCCGAGTTCCAGCAGAAGATGCAGAAGGAGTTCGGTCCGGAATTCCACATGAAGATGCAGAAGGAATTCGGTCCCGAATTCCAGAAGAAGATGGAGAAGATGGGCCAGGAGATGCAGAAGCGATTCGGCCCCGGCTCCGACTTCGAAAAGCAGATGAAGCAATTGGCGGAAGAGAACGCCAAGAGTGGCCGCGTCTATCGGTTGAATGGCGACGGCGTCTACAAGCTAGACAAGAAGCAGCTCGAAGAGCTCAAAGCGGAGGCTGCGCGAGCCCGCTCGGAAGGCGCCCGTGCCCGAGCCGAGGGAGCAGGCGCTCGTAGAGAAGGCGCCCGAGCACGCGCGGAAGCCGGGCGCGTACGCCAAGGCGAAGGTTGGAAGGTTCTCCGTTCCGGCGACAGTCCGTACACGTTCCTCCGATCCAAGGGGGATGGTAACTTCCACGTTTTCCGCAGCGACAGCGGCTCCGCGCTCGACATCAAGAAGTTCCTAAAGAACCTCACCCCAGACCAGCGAGACCGGCAGCGAAAGCGCGGATACATCTGGTGGGACGATCTCACCCGCGAGCAGAAAGAGATGCTCGGTGGCCGCCCGGACGGCCGCTTCGAGATCCGCTACAAGATCAACGACGACGAGATCACTATCCGCGGCAACTAGCCATCCTTGGTCACGTAACAAAGACGGTCCGGATCGAGAGATCCGGGCCGTCTTTGTTTGTCGAAGCGACTCGGCGATTAGAAGTGCCGGCCGGGCAATGCGAGGATCGGAGTGCCCGCGTTGCCGGTGACGACCACGGTCTGGGCTTCGCGTCCGGTAACCGAAATGTTCTTGGTGTAAAGAATGGTCTGGTTATCCGAATTCGTAACGGTAACCGTATAGGCTCCCGGAGTTCGGATCAGATATTGCTGAGCGGTGTCTCCGGTCGTGAGATCGTTGATCGTTGGGACGGTGCCTGTAATATCCGCGCCCACCGCCGTTAGGTACACATCAACCGTCTGGTTGCTCACGTTTACAATGCGGACCTGGCCATCGGACCCTGAAAGGGCCGGAACGTCGGAGAGCTTCATCTCGCTGTACGTTCCGCCCCCGTTTCGGTAAGCGATCACCGTGTAGTAGTGGTCGAGCTCGAAGAGCTCGTTCGTGTTCAGGAGCGCCCCGCCGGTCGTAGAGTCGGACACCACAATGGATCGATTGCCATTGTTGAAGACGGTGTAGTCGCTCGCGTAGCCGTACGGCGCGGCGCCGTTGATCGTCTGCGAGTTAATCGCCAGGCTGACGCTCGCAGGATTCGAAATGGCGTTCACGACGCGGACCTGGGGGTTCCTCGATCCGAGCGCGGTTGAGCCCGAAGAGCCACCGCAACCTACGAGCGCAACGGTGCAGACCGCCGCAATTAGAATAGACGAAGGTTTTTGCATCGATTCTCCTAAACGTTTCACACGCTTCGGTGTGTTGGCTGAGTTGACCTTCGTCAACTTTTGAGAGTTCCAAGCCTCGGAACTCGGTAAATGCCCCTTCCGTCGAATAGCCGATTCGGAGTCGTGGAATAGCTTTCCAGACGCCGGAACGAGGGTTGTTCTATGTCAACGTATTACGCCACTTTTCGCGATGTCCGCGCTGCCCGAGCTATGGTCGACGAGCTGGTTGTGGGAGGGGTTAGGCCGGATGACATCAGCCTTGTCGCGCACCACACGGAGGTCGATCTCCCCGAATCGACGGGCGACTCGCGAGGCGGAATGCGGGAGGTTATCGGCGTAGCCGGAGACGCTTCTTACTTCGTGGGCCGAGACGACGATCCTGAGTTCGATCCGTCGGCTCCCCCTCGTGACGGTCTAGAGGAATTCACCACGCTCGAAGGTTCTCGGATCGGCGGCATCGACACCTCCGACCCCGCCACCGATGTGGATAGCGTCGATCAAGCCGACGACTCTCAGGAAGAGTTCGAAGAGATGACCTATCCCCGGGCCGATATCAGCCAGAGCGAACATGAGCGGGACGACCTGAACTTAACGTTGCTCACCGGCTTTCCGACCCCGGTTCCGGTGGTTGACGGTCTGAAGGATGGCGCCACCGGCGCGACCGTGTCCGTCGATGAGGCCCTGGAGACGATCGTGGTCCCGGGCTTCGGCATGGTAATGGGGGGAGGCGCGCTCGCTACGGCTGCCCTCGACTTTATCAAGCCGGACGGCGGCGCGGATACTGAGGCGATCGTGCGCCACCTGCGCGACGAAGGGGTGCCCGAGACCCGGGCTCGCGTGTATCGGGACGCGTTCAGCCAAGGCGGTGCGGTCGTCGCGGTCGCCGTCAACCCCGGTTCGGTCGACGAAGGCGCGGTAGAGTCCATCGCCGAGCGCCATCACGCCGAAAACCACGCCCTCTACGACGCCCCTCGCTATTACCAAGACGGTGGCCAACGCCACGAACGTGGCGGCGGCGCTTCCTAAGGAGGAAGGCGCTGGGTGCCACATAATCTAGTCGGTGCGGATCGACTTTGTAACGTTATTTCCTGAGATGCTGGCTGGGGCGTTGGGGCATAGCATCCTTGGCCGTGCCGCCGCGAGTGGCGCCGTCGGCTTTGGGTGGAGCAATCCGCGCGACTTTGCCTATGACCGACACCGGAAGGTGGACGACACTCCCTTCGGGGGAGAACCCGGGATGCTGATCAAGGCCGAGCCGGTGGCACTCGCCTTAGAAGCTCTGCAGCCCGACTACGAAGCCGCGATCATCCTCACCGACCCCGCGGGCGAGCCGTTCACCCAAATGGCCGCAAGCGAGCTTGCCGGGCGCAAACACCTCGTCTTCCTCTGCGGGCACTACGAAGGGTTCGATCACCGGGTGAAGACTCAGCTTGCCACCCATGCCTTCAGCATCGGGGATTACGTTCTCACCAACGGAGAGCTCCCCGCCCTCGTGATGGCGGATGCCGTCGTCCGCCTCCTGCCCGGTGTGCTTGGTAACGAAGGGAGCCTTGCCGCCGACAGCCACTCGGACGGACTCCTGAGCGCCCCCAACTTCACACGGCCGGAAACCTGGCGCGGAGAAGTCGTGCCGGAGGTGCTTACCCGTGGCAACCACCGAGCGATCGCGGCTTGGCGGCGCGAACAGGCGCTACGCGCCACCATCGAGAACCGACCCGACCTCCTCGCCCGGGCAAAGCTGGAGAAGGGGGACCTCGATGTGCTATCCTCTTGACTTGCGTTCATGCGTGGCCTTCCGTCGCGCCTCTGAACCGGGAACCTAACGGGCGGATAGCCGGTTATTGATCGCCAGAGGCGGACTAAGCGTCCTCTCTGGGCACAACGGAAGAAAGAGAAACATGTCCAAAGCCGCGATCCTCGAGAGCGTTGCGCAGCCGTATAAAAAGACGGATCTGCCTAAGATTTGGCCGGGCGATACCGTCCGTGCATCGGTGAAGGTCCGCGAAGCGGGCAAAGAGCGAATCCAGTTGTTCGAGGGCGTTTGCATCGCCTGCAAGAACGGCGGTATCGCCGAGACCATCACCCTACGAAAGATTTCCAACGGAGTCGGAGTGGAACGAACGTTCCCGCTCCACTCGCCGAACGTGGCCAAGTTCGAGGTCACGCGTCGCGGCCGGGTACGCCGAGCCAAGCTTTACTACCTCCGAACCAAGGTCGGTAAGGAAGCCCGAATCCGAGAGCGCCGCTAAGTGCCCTTTCCTTCGCTGCCACTTCCGCTCGCGCAGGTTGCCCAACAGGGCACAAGCATGCGCGAGGTAGTCGACAACCTGGCTCGCACCCCGCTGAGCCAGGTTGTTATTTTCGTGTTGGTCCTCACGATCCTTCGGCTCTCCGTCTATCCGTATCTTCGGAAGACGCTGCCGCACAAACGGACCGGCGCGTACGGGGCGGCGAAAGTGCTCAATGAGCTGCTGGACGCATTCGTTTACGCGGGCGTCTTCGTCTTCATGCTCATCCGTCCGTTCGGCGTTCAGGCGTTCCTGATCCCCTCCGGATCCATGTGGCCCACGCTTTACGTGAACGACTTCATCGTCGCTAACAAGGCGATCTATCGCTACACCGATCCCAAGGCGAACGACGTCGTCGTCTTCCGCCCGCCGAAGCCGGCCACCGAGAACCATCCGGAGCAGCTCGACGAAAAAGGGGAAGTGAAGGTCGACTTCATCAAGCGCCTGATCGGAGTCCCCGGCGACGTGATTGAGCTTCGAAAGGGAATCCTCTATCGGAACGGCCGGATCGCGCCGGAAGACGAGCTGCACCGGCACTATAGCTGGCCCCTGCGTGATCCGGACCAGCCGCCCAGCTCCGAGACGGCGAATTTCCGCCTGTTAACGGACGCGGAGGCCGCGGCCATCACCAAGCAGAGCTTTAAGCTCGTCAAGTACCACGGGCGTCTCATTCCGCTCAACTGGTCCGATTACGATACGAATTCGTCCCGGCCCGGCGGCACTTCGCTCAGCGATCCGCCCGAGACGCAGCCGTATTCAGTCGCGAAAGAATTCGTGATCGACGATCAAACCGAGGCGAAGAAGCTTCAGGATCTTCCCGCGGAGCCGCTTCCCAAGGGTTACTACCTGATGATGGGCGACAACCGGAACGGATCGTTCGACTCCCGAGGATGGGGCTTGGTCCCCCGAGACTCGATCATCGGCCGCGCCGAATTCATCTGGTTCCCCTTCCAGCGCATCGGCCGCGTCAAGTAGCAGATCGTAAGGGGTCTTTCTTCGCCCGTGCGAGCGCGCCTCTCGTGAACTACGGGATGACGAAAGCGCCCGGGATTTTGACGTCGAAGGTTGCGAGTCGCATCTCGTTGACGGTTGCAAGGTTGACTAGGTGACCTTCCGTGACTTGTCTCGGACCTAAAACCCACGCGGGTAGCGCAAGAGCGTCCAAGGTGTCGGACAAGAATTCGAATCTTGAAGGATTCGAGGTTTTCAGCGCTGCGAGGATGGCTCTCGCGTCAGCGACACCAATCGCGTACGGTGCAGCATTCGCAAGTACGCGTATGAAGCCGAGCTCAGTGATGCTGCACGTCGCGAGCTGGGGTGATTCGGGGGTGCTCAGCCAGGACGAAATTCGCACGTGAAATTCATGCTCTCGGAAACCAAGGGCAATAAGGGCATTGACGTCCAGTAGGTACTTCACGGAGCTTCGGAAAGGATATCGGCGACGATGTCACTGGTTAAGGTCGGCATGTCGGCTCCTACCGTGAGCACGGGAAGGCCGGTTATCGGGTCGCGTACGATTTCCACCGAACCACGTCTCACTGAGGCAGGGGTCATGATAACTCTGCCTCCCTCCAATTCAACTTCCAGTTCGTCTCCAGGGCGGATGTGCAACCGCTTCCTAATGCTGTTAGGAAGGACGACCTGCCCTTTGGTCGAAACCCGGGTAATCATAGTAAGACAATCTTACCTCCGGAAGGATTTGCCTGAGTTCGCTGCCGCGTAACGTCTCAGGGTCAGGGCCCTGAGACGTTTTTTCGGAAGCCGGACTGGAGACCGGCGGTCGTTCCGGATCAGACTCCTCGGGACTATGGACCCCTTCCGAGGACTGCCTCCGTTCTGTGCACGGTCTTGTGCATGGCATGGCCCGAACCTTGTCGCAGAGAGCCGCAAAGGCGCGGCGCAACGACCATGACCTCTTCAAACCGACCAAGAACTCTCCTAACCTGCGTGCTGGGTGTGCTCGCGCTTCAAAGCGCGTCGGCCCAAGCTCCCAAGATCACTTCGTACACGGCATCTCAGGGCATGTCGTACGCGGGAAGCCCGATCACCCTTTCCTGGACCGTCACCGGTTCTCCCACTCTTTCGCTCAGCGGCATCGGAGCGGTTTCCGGTTCCTCCATCGTCGTCTCGCCCCTAGCCACCACGAGCTACACCCTCACGGCTAAGAACGCATCGGGAACGGTGAGCGCGAGCCTGAGCATCGCAGTCAGTCCCGCCCCGGCCGCCATGCTCGCGCCCGACTCCACAATCGTCCGACCGGGAGGCGGAACCCGGCAGATCCATGTGACTTCGAAAGGCGCT
This sequence comes from Fimbriimonas ginsengisoli Gsoil 348, assembly GCF_000724625.1. Taxonomy (GTDB): domain Bacteria; phylum Armatimonadota; class Fimbriimonadia; order Fimbriimonadales; family Fimbriimonadaceae; genus Fimbriimonas; species Fimbriimonas ginsengisoli. The sequence goes on from NZ_CP007139.1 coordinate 3,878,225, forward strand.
TGGACGGCCCTTCCGCAAGTTCCCTGGATCACGGTTTCCGGACCGGCGAGTGGTAACGGAAACGGGATGTTCACCATCAACGTGGGCTCCAACCTCTCCCAAGGAACGCGAGTGGGGAAGGTGATCGTTGCCGGCCAGCAGTGCGCGATCTACCAAGACGGCCAATCTTTCCAGGTTCACCCTAGGCTTTGGTACACCCCTGGCGACATCGCCAAATTCCAGAAGTGGGCGGTACCGCAAAACCCGACTTACCCGATTCTGATGGACGTGGTCGGCCAAGCCGTGGCCGCGTACGACACCCGGTTCGGCACCGTAAATTGGAAGGATAACGGCACCTTCACGTTCTCTCCCGAGACGACCGAGGATTACGCCCTCCTCCTCGCCTTCATGTACCAGCTCGAGACCGACCCGGTGAAGCGGTCCGCTTACGCGGTACGGGCGAAGACGATGTTGATGTACGTCCTGAACAAAGCGGCGCTCGGCGCCGCTCCGGGAATCCCGTTCCGCGATCCGCACTTCTCCATCAAGGATCGGGCTCGATTCTTCGGCCAAACCTATCCGCTGATCGTCGACTATCTCTATCCGATCTTCTCGCCGGTCGAAAAAGCCACGATCCGCAAAGTATTCCTCCGTTGGATCGGCGAGTCGAAGGCCGCCTACGGCGGCAACGGAAACAATACGATGGGGATGAAGTTCTCGGCGAACAACTACCAGCTCGCCCACTTTAGGAACGTCACCATGTGGTCGGAGATCATGGATCCGGCCGACGACCCCAAGGTCGATCCCGCTCAACCGGCCACTACCCTCGGTAATACGCTGCACAGCTACACCGCGTACGCCACGGGACGCTGGCTGAGCGACCTTTGGACCCTTTTCGACCATGGCCAATGCCAGAACGGGCTGCCGATGGAAGGAACGCTTTACGGCCTCAGTTACGGTTGGTTCCACGACGCTTTGCTGACGATGCATAACACGGGCCTGGACGACCCGAGCCTTGCCACTCCGCAGATGGGGATGGTGACCAGTTCCTTCTGGAACGACTGGCTTGCCGGGTATTTCCACCTGATGGTGAACACCCCCGCGCCTCCCGCCGGCGCGGCGTATCTCGGCAACGTCTTCGAGCAGTTCGGATACTGCGACTTACTTCGAATCTGGTCGATTCCGGAGAACGCCCCGATGCTCGCCTCGGCGATCCTGCTCGACCGGTCGATGGGTAATAACGCGCGGGCCGACGCCGAGTATTGGGCGCTTCGAAATAGCCTCGAAGGGGGCCAGTTCTGGCTCAACCGGGTTCCCGGTCACGGGTGGTTCGGCAATCCCACCGGCAACGAAGCGCCCCAGCAATTCACCGCTCGAGACCCGTTTGCCGCCCCTCCCACCGACCCTCGCCCAGCAATGGCGAAGGTGTTCGAGTCGAACGGAATCAAGATGGTGATCGGACGAACCGGCTGGGATCCGGCGGCCAGTCTCCTCGCCTTCAAGTCGTCGTACATCACCGAGAACCATACGACCGGCGACGCCGGAAACTTCTGGTTCTATCGGAAAGGGGCGATGCTCACCAGCAACGTTCGCGGATACACGGGGCAGGACATCCTTAACACCAGCGCCTACGCGAATACTCTGACCATTCAAAACGACGTCCCGAGCGACCTCGCTTGGTTCGAGCCCGAGATCTCCGCCCGTGGCGGCCAGTGGATCTTTGGCCAGGCGACCGGCGACCCCACCATGCTCACGAGTAACGGTCCGGGCTATCTTGCCGCCGATACGAACCTCACTAAGCTCTACAACCGAGTCACGAACAAGTCGTCCGTTACCGACGTGAAGCTTGCTACCCGGACCCTGATTTGGCTTCAGCCCGACTACGTGGTGGTTTACGACCGCGCCAAGACCGGCAAGGCGAACCGCTTCAAGCGATTCAACCTGCATCTTCCGGCGATGCCGACGGTGCAAGGGAACAAGGCGATGGCATTAGCTCCGAACGCGGAGCGGCTCTACGTGACCTCGCTGCTGCCCGCGAACGGGATGCTCGTTCCCGCCGTCGACGTGGCCGACGGGCAGGCGGTGGGTGAGACGATGAAGGCGCACTTAACCATCGAAGATCCTTCCAATCCGCTCGACGTGCGCTTCCTTCACGTCATCCAGGGCGCCGATACCGGCGTCTCTCAAGCGGCGGCCCAACTCCTCTCGAGTAGCGCGGGAACGCCGTTGGAAGGGGCCACGATCGGAACGAACGCCGTGCTTTTCCCGCATGACCTTATCACGGCGGCCAACCCGTTCGCTGCGATGTCGTACACCGTTCCAGTGCAAATCGCCACCCACTACATCGCCGGTCTAAGTCCGAATATGACCTACGACATTACGGTGGCGACCGTGGCCGGAGGAAAGACCTTCACGATCACGCCGGGTACCCACTTCATGACCGACAAGGCGGGAGTCCTGGTCTTCCAGTCCGGCCAGATCGTCCCGTAACGTGGCACTGGCTTCCAGCCAGTGTGTCCCAGGGGCATCCTGCCCTTGGCTCATGTGTCCCTCGACCACGATGGTCGTGGGACACATGGGTTGGAAGCCCATGCCATGTGGCACTGGCTTCCAGCCAGTGGGTCCCAAGGGCATCCTGCCCTTTGCCCTTTTCACACGACCAGGATGGTCGTGATACACACGGGCTGGAAGCTGGTGCCACGTTCAGCCCGTTACGTGGTTGAAACCCGCGCATGGGCGTCCATCACTTCCCGTGGAATATCGACATGTTCGATAAAATCCCGGCCCTTGGGGCCGTAACCGGCGGGAGCGTCTTGGAGGCGCGGGATCTCTCCCAGGAGCAGGGATAGAAAGCGCTCGAACGGCCACTGATCTTCGGGATGCAAGACTCCGTCGACCATCTCGGGAACGAACGGCGCGTGACTGATGAACTGAGGGGCGGCCTCGCCCCGCCATGAGCGCTCGAACGAGGCGTGGGTTCGCCGCTGCATGGTGGGGTCTTGGATCAGCAGAAGCGAACGAGGCGAACGCCCTAAATCGGCGAGGAGCCGTTTGCATTCGAGGGCATTCGAACCGCAATTCGTGGAGCGGTTCTCGATCAGTATTTTCTCGGCCGGGACTCCGTGGCGGACGGTCAGGACGTCCGCGATGATCTCCGCTTCCGGGCGGCCATCGACCGGTATCGAGTTCAAGTCGGGGCAACCACGAACGGATTCATACAGCCATGGCGTCGAATGGCCGATACCGCCCGACACCAGGATTTCGTCTGCCAAACCTTGGTCCAGTGCCTCCGCCGCCGCTTTTGCCGTCACCAGCAAGCTACTCCCCAGGAGCACGATCAAATCGACCGGTTCTAGCTCGTCGCGACGGGCCAAGAAGCGGGCGACGGTGTTGAGGTCGGCATCCGAGCTTGGCACCAAGGCGGTTAACCCTTGAACATCGCCTTCAAAATGAAGAACGCGTTTGCCGGCCGCTCGGCTAGGCGGCGAGTGAAGTAGGGGTACCAGGAGTCGCCAAACGGGACGTAGATGCGCACGTTGTACCCTTCCGCTACCAGGCTGTCCTGAAGGTCTCGCCGGATGCCGTAGAGCATCTGGTATTCGAACCGCGACTTATCGATCTTGTTTTCCGCCACAAAGGCGTTGAGCTCACGAATGATCTTCTCGTCCTGGGTGGCGATCGCCGGGTAGTACCCTCGCAAAAGCAGTTCCTTCGCCTGCTGAACGTAAGCCTCGTCGACCTTCTCTTTCTCTGGGTAGGCGACGCTCGGCGGTTCCAGGTAGGCGCCTTTTACGATGCGCGTCCGAGCTTGCCACTCGATCACCTGCTCGACGTCTTTCGGCGTTCGATACAGGTAGCTCTGAAGGACGGTGCCGGTGTTCGGGTAGTCGGGCCGTACTCGCCCGATCATCGCCATAGTGCGGTCGGTGTAGTCCGACGACTCCATGTCGATCCGCACGAAGTTGTGGAACCCTTTCGCCACTTCCAGCACGTCGCGGTAGTTCTTCTCCGCGAACGCTTCTCCCTGATCGAGACCGCACTGGGTCAGCTTGATCGAGATATTCAGCGGCTCCGGACCGACCGGGTTGGCGTTGTAATCTCTCACCACGGGGACCTGTGCAATCCGTTCCAGCATCTGGATGTAGGTCGCTTTCGCGTCCAACGCTTCCTGCTCGGATCGGGTGTTTTCGCCAAGGTAGTCGAGGGAGATTCGAAGCCCTTTGGCCAACAGCGCTTCGCTGGCTTTAATCGCTTCCTCGAGGGTGTCACCGGCGATGAATCGCCGGACGAGGGGACGAAAGAGGAAGGAGCGGCGAACCATTCGCTCGACGAGCGGCAGGGAAGACGTCTTAAGCACAAACGTGCGCGCGAGCGACATTGGTCGCCGGTTATTGTACCGGCTGGTATGCCGTGAAGACATGAGGCCCGCTGTCGGCCATTTGGCAACGATTGGAAAGCGTCTAATTACGACCCTTGGGCAGTGTCTAGTTAGATCTCGGCGCCCTTGGGTGTTGGCGCGGCGATTCTGGTCGTATCCGCCACCATCCGCCGCTCGCACGCGCCATGCAAAGCCAATGGGCCGAAGGACCCAGGGCTAAGGGCGAGCGTCTTCGACGAGAAGCTGGCGTCGATAAATCGACAAACGGGGAATCGCACGTCTTGCTTTGTTCGTACGTCCTCTACAATAGGAAGTTAGACACTCCGGAATGAGCAGTCCCCCAACCACGCTTGGTCAATACCAAATCATCCGGGAGATCGCGCGCTCGAACGACATCGTTTACGAAGCGTACGATCCCCTGATGAATCGTCGCGTCGCCGTGAAAGAGCTGGCGATGCCGACCGGGATGACCGACGCTCAAAAGGCCGACCGCATCAGCCGCTTCAAGCGGGAGGCTCAGGCGGCGGGGACCCTCAATCACACCAACATCATGACGGTCTATTCGTTCGCCGAGGAGGCGGGCCGGATCTTCATGGCGATGGAGTATCTGGACGGCCACACCCTCCGGAACGAGATCGACACCAAAGGGTTCGTCCCGATCGATCGGGCGATTCAGATCGCCTTGGCGGTGTTGGAAGGTCTGGGGCATGCCCACAGCAAGGGCGTCATCCACCGCGACATCAAGCCGGACAATATCCAGATCCTCTCGAACTCCGAGGTGAAGATTACCGACTTTGGAATCGCGCGCCTCACCTTCCAGCCGAACCTCACGATGGACGGCCAGGTGTTCGGCACCCCCAGCTACATGTCGCCGGAGCAGGTGGTAGGCCGCGACATCGACGCCCGGAGCGACCTGTTCAGCCTTGCGGTGGTGCTGTACGAGATGATCTCGGGGAGCAAGCCGTTCCCTGGCGACAGCGTCGTGAGCATCACCTACGCGATCATGAACAAGGAGCCGCAGCAGCCGACGCAGGCGACTTGGTCGCTGTGGCAGGTGCTGTCGCGAGCGCTCGACAAGAGCCCGCAGCTTCGATACGCCAGCGCGGCCGACATGATTGAGGCGCTTCGAGATGCCGAACGGCAGGCGGTGAGCGGCACGATGGGGAACCAGCCGGCGCAGACCGGCTCTTACGCGCCGTACGGCACTTACACTCCAGCCGTGGCGGCTCCGCCGCCGGTGCCGTATTCCCAGCCGCCCAGCCCGTATCCCACGGCGTACAACCCGTACCAGCCTCAGCCGCCGGTACACCAGACCCCTTACGGATACAACACGACCGGTTATCCGGTGCAGCAGAGCCCCTACGGCCTCGGACACACGATGCCGCCCCCCGGGCCGCTGCCGATCTACTACCCGCCCCCTCCCCGCCCGCCGCTCCTGAAGCCGGAAACCATCGTCTTCCTGCGCAAAATGGCGATTGCGGCTTTGATCTTGGGAGCTTTGTTCGCCCTGGTCTTTGTTGGCTTCTTCGCGCTCGTCAACTCGTTCCAGCACACCGCTTCGCTGCAGAAGGACCGCACGATCGCGAGCCAGATCTCCAGCCTGGATCCGCATCTCACGCTCGAGGATCGGATCGACAAGGCGAATCAACTTCTGAGCCAGCTTCCGGTGAGAAGCCGGCCCGAATCTGCGCGCGCGGTGGCCGCCATTTACGAACAGGTGGGGAAACGGGCGCTGGCCGAAAACGACACGGCGAGCGCCGAGGGATACTTCAAGAAAGGGATCGACCTCGATAAAAGCAATCCCAAGCTCTACTCGAACCTCGGAAAGCTGTACGAGACGATTGCATTCAAGGACGCCTCCGACCTCACCACGCAGGCGAACCTGCTCGTGCAATCGGGCGATAACTGGATCCACGCCCAGGAAATGGAGACCGATCCGCAAATGCGCGACCAATACGGCGAAGCCGGGGCGGCGGCTTTGGTCTCGGCCGCCCAACGAATGCAGCAAGCCGGCTCCGTCTCTTCCGTCGATCTCCGCGACATGCTCTACCGAGCCCGAGACGCCGCCCCCCCCACCTCATCCGCCCGGGGCGTCATCCAGCAAATGCTAACCCAGCTCGGCGGCCAATAAGCCTAAAAAGGCCGCACGAGCTCCCCTACGCCGAAGGCGTGTAGCCGGCGCTACGCCGAAGGCGTGTAGCCGGCGCCTACGTGTGCCGCCCGCCGTACTTAACCCAGCCCGCGGGTTAGCCCGCCGTCTACCAAGAGGCTCGTTCCCGTGACGTAGCTTGCCGGCTTCGAGCACAGGAACGCCACGGCGGCGGCGATCTCCTCCGGGGCGGCGAGGCGGCCGATCGGGACGTCTGCGCCTTGCTTCGCCAACGCCTCTTCCGGCGAAATCCCCTCGCGCTCGGCTCGGATATCCGCCAGATGACGCTGGCGGTCGGTCAGCGTGCTCCCCGGCAGAACGCCGTTCACGGTGATTCCGTGAGGTGCCAGCTCCAAGGCTTGCAACCGGGTCAAGGCCATCAAGCCCGAACGTAGGGTGGACGAGATCGGGAGGATGCGGCTTGGCTCTTTCGCGACGTAGGACGTGATATGCACGATCCGGCCCCAACCCGCGTCCTGCATCCCCGGCGAGACCGCCCGTACCAGACGCACGATATTCATGAGGGTGCTATCGAACCCCGACTGCCACTGCTCGTCCGAGATCGCGTCGAGCGGGCCTGCGGGCGGGCCGCCGGTGTTGGTCACCAGGATATCGACCGGGCCGAGATCCTGCTGCGTCTGCTCGACCCACCATGCCAGGTCCTCGGCGTCCGATACGTCCACCACGTAGGATCGGGCTTCGTCTCCAAGCTGCGACGTCGCCTGCTCGAGGGTTTCCTCGTTCCGTCCGCAGATCGAAACCCGGCACCCTTCTTGGGTCAACAATTGGGCAATCGCGAACCCGATTCCCTTGCTTGCCGCCGCTACCATGGCGACTTTTCCTTGAAGACCGAAATCCATGGCTCATTATCTCCAAACGCGCCGCCAAAACGTTCTCGAGTTCGGCAAACTCTATGCGTCCAGAATGAGTGATGGAATCTTTGTATTTCACCGATAACTAGAAACAGACGACCACGTCTTCTCCCGATGCCCTCAACGTACCGCCGAACAAGGAATCTCCTGCTCATGGGCTTTGCCCTGGGAGTTGTGGCGCTGATCTTCGTGGGGTCGGTGGCCCGCAATAGCGCCAACGAATTCGTCCGAACTGCCGATCAGGTAACGCAACGCCAGCACGTTCTCGATTTGATCGCCGACTCCCGCAAGGCGCTCAACCGGGCCGAGGCCGAGCAGCGCGGATTTCTACTGACCGGCTCTTCGCAGTATCTACAGAATTACGACACGGCTCCGGCGACCTTTGAGGCGAGTATGGATGACTTGCGTCGAATGCTTGGCGCCGCCGACCCGGACTTGGATCTTGCCGAGCATCTTGGCCGGGCAAAGCTGGATGAGATGCAGGATTGCATCCGCATTTACAAAACGAAGGGTCCTGAGGCAGCCCGCGCCTTGATCGGGACGAATCTGGGCCTGAACCTGATGACTCGTTTCCGGGAGACCATGATCGCGGTGGAGGCCCGGCAACGCAAAGCCCTCGCGACCGCCGCGGCGGAGAACCGGCTAAACCGGACCAGGGTCGAGCGCTCGACGTTCGCTGGCCTGATCTTTACCGGGCTGATCGTCGTCGCTTCGTTATTGGCGGTTCTCCGCGACCTCCGAAAGCGGACATTGGCAGAATCCAGGCTCGAAGCCAACCTTGCCCTGCAAGGCCTGATCTTCGACTCCGTGTCGGCCGCAATCATTGCTACGGATGGAAGCGGCAGGGTAACTCTGTTCAACGCCGTGGCCCAAAGGTGGCTGGGGTACTCGGCCGAGGAAGTCTTCTCAAACCCGGCCATCTTAGATCTGATCCACGATCAATCGGAAGTGGAACAAGCCGCCCGCGAGCTCGAGGCGGAATACGGAGAGCCGGTCTCGCCCGATAACGTGTTTGGATTCAAGCCTCGGCGTGGCTCGCGCTTCGTTCGGGAGTGGACCTTCGTGCGAAAGGACGGGACCCGTTTTCCGGTCCTGTTGTCCATCTCCGCGATACGGAACGCGACCGGCGAGACTCAAGGCCTCGTCGGAATCGCGGTCGACCTGACCCAGGAGAAGGCGGCCCGCGCGGAGTTGGACGGATACGTCCACCGGCTGGAAGCCTCCGCCAAGGAGCTCCAGGAGTCTCGCGACGTTGCGCTGGCTGCGACCCGCACGAAATCGGAATTCCTGGCGAACATGAGCCACGAGATCCGGACGCCGATGAACGGGGTGATGGGGATGGCGCACCTGCTGCAGAGCACCCCCCTCACGGAGCGCCAGAAGGGGTTCGTGCGCACCATTCTCCAGAGCGCGGAGAGCCTCTTGACGATTCTCAACGACATCCTCGATCTATCGAAGATGGAAGCCGGGAAGATGACGCTAGAACACTTCCCGTTCGATCTGCGGATCCTGCTGGAGGATATCTGCGAATCGCAGGCTCCCGCCGCGCATGCGAAGGGGTTGGAGCTCGGCTGCGTGATGCCGCCATCGGTGCCGGAATTCGTCTTGGGCGATCCGGGAAGGCTCCGCCAGATCTTGACGAACCTCGTTTCGAATGCCGTCAAGTTTACGTCCGAAGGGGAGGTCACGTTGAGCGCCAGCGTGGTTCGGCACGGTGCGAACCGGATCACCTACCGGATTTCCGTACGAGACACCGGGATCGGGATCCCTCCGGACCGTCAGGAGCGTATCTTCGAGAGCTTCACCCAAGCCGACGGGAGCACCACGCGCAAATACGGGGGGACCGGCTTGGGACTGACGATCTGCCGGCAGCTCGTCGAGCTCATGGGCGGCGCCATCGGCGTGATGAGCGAACCAGGCAAGGGAAGCGAGTTTTGGCTGGAAATCCCGCTCCACCGTCAGGAATCTCCCCTCCAAGAGGGGAACGACCGCCATGATCTCGGCGGTAGACGGATTCTCATCGCCGACGACAACGCCACCAATCGCATCGTCCTGCGCGAGCTCTTGACCCACTGGAACTGTCAGGTGGTCGAGAGCGCCACCGGTGAGGATGCGGTGGACATCGCCCTCCGGGACCCCCTGTTCGACTGCGTGGTGCTCGACATGCACATGCCGGGGATGGATGGGGTGGAGGTCGCTCAAGCGCTCCGAAAGGACAGCCGGACGTCGGCCATCCCACTCGTGCTTCTCTCGTCGAGCGGCATTAGTCAGACCGAGGCCGAGTCGGAGTCGCTTTTCGACGCGGTCATCTTCAAGCCGATTCGGAGCTCGCCCCTCTACAGCACCATCTCCCACGTTACCGGCGGCGCGCCGCCGGCCGAACCGACGGCCCCGTTCCTAAGCTTAAGCGGCGAAGAGGCGCACATGGGGACGCTTCGGGTGCTTGTGGTAGAGGATAACGTGGTCAACCAGATGGTGGCCACGGAGCTACTAGAGAGCTGGGGTTGCCAAAGCGAGACGGCGGATAACGGCGCCGCGGCCGTGGCCCTGTATGGCCACCAACGGTTCGATGTCATTCTTATGGACGTCCAAATGCCGGTGATGGATGGCTACGAGGCAACCTCCGAAATCAGGAGGATGGAGGAAGGAACCGGCCGTCACATACCGATTTTTGCCATGACGGCCAACGCGATGAGCGGCGACCGCGAGCGGTGCCTGAAGGCCGGAATGGACGGTTACCTGTCCAAGCCGCTGCAGCCGAGCAAGCTGAGGGAACGATTGCTGGAGGTTGCGACGGAAGTAAAGGAAGAATCGATGAGTACGAACGAAGAACTACACGAAGATGTGCCGCTGTTCGAAGCGCAGCGTCTGGATGAGACATGTGCCGGTAAGGCCTCTCTTAAGCTGCGGGTCATCGAACGCTACATCGCGACCTCCAAGGCGGGAGCCGATGCGATCGAAGCGGCGGCGGCGGAAGGGGATGCGGTCGCCCTCGCCTCCGCTGCCCATGGCTTAAAGGGAAGCAGCCTTACCGTCGGCAGCCCCTTGCTGAGCGCGCTCTGCGAACGCATCGAGCACAGCGCCCGTGAAGGCAGGATCGACGCGCAAGCCGCCACAATGGTGAGGCCAAGCCTACTTCGCCTGTACGGAGCGTTGGAAAAGCTTGCCAAGGAGTTGCTCCCTACCGTATGAGAATCCTCGTCGCCGATGACGACGAAGTGTCAGCGCTTGTATTAAGCGAGCGTTTGGAAGATCTTGGTTACCAAGTTTCGGTCGCCCGCGACGGCGCCGAGGCGTGGTCGCACATGCAGCAAGCCGACTACCGCCTGCTCATCCTCGACTGGATGATGCCGATCATGGACGGCATGGAGCTGTGCCGGAGGGTTCGCCAGCAGCAAAGCGATTCGTATACCTACATCATCCTCCTTACCGGGCGCACCGATCGCCGGGACCGCTTGGAAGCCCTGGAAGGAGGAGCCGACGACTTCTTGACGAAGCCGCTCGACCAAGCGGAATTCCTGGCCCGGTTAAAGGCCGCCGCCCGGGTGCTTTCCTCGGACGAGGCGCTGCGTCTCTCCAACCACGAGCTTCAGCTCGCCCGACTGAAAGAGCTCGAGATCGGCGCGCATATCCAGCAGCGCCTGCTTTACTCGCCCCCCCCGACCTCGGTGCAGGCGATCCGTACCGCCAGCCTCAGCATTCCGTCGCAAAGCGTCGACGGCGACTTCTGCGATTTCTTCGAGCTGAGCGATGGAGCGGTCGACGTCGTCGTCGGCGACGTGATGGGGAAGGGGGTCCCCGCGGCGATGGTGGGGGCCGGGGTCAAAACGAATCTTCAGAGGTCGCTTCTTCGGCTGTTAGTGAAGGATCCCGATTCGCTTCCTCGACCGGCGGATTTGATCCGGGATTTGGCCGGGTCAGTTTCCGCCGAGCTTATCGAGCTTAATACGTTCCTCACCCTTTGCTACGCCAGGTTCGACGCCCGCCGAAACAAGCTCGCTTACGTAAACTGCGGTCATCCGAAGATCATCCACTGGCGAGCTCGGGCTGGAGCGATCGAACTGCTGGAAACGACCGCGGTGCCTCTGGGATTCTCGGACGAGGCGGAATACGAGGAGCGCGAAGTCGATTTGGAGCCGGGCGACCTCATCCTGTTCTATTCGGACGGAATCACCGATCTTCACCAGCCAGAGGGTGGCCGCCTCGGCATCGCCGGATTTGCCGAATGGGTGGCTCCTCGAGCCCACTTACCGCTGGAGGATCTGATCGCCGAGCTGGTATGCCTCCGGGACGCCTCGTTGGGGGAGGGGTTGATGCGCGACGATTTCACCTGCGTCGCCGTCCGTTTCGTCGGCTCCGAAGTTGCCAACGAAGACGGCCTTTCGCTCTGGGCCGATAGCAGCGCGCTTCGCAAGGTCCGATCCTACTTGGACGACCTGATTCGCGCAACTCCATTCCAGGATCGAGACCGTGCCGAGATCCTCTTGGCCGTGCAGGAAGCGGCCAGCAACGCCATTAACCATGCCCGCAAGGGACACCACGCCCTCCCTCTTCACGTTCAGGCGAAGACTTCGGCCGATTCGTTGCGGATCGACCTTCGCTATCCCGGAGTTCCTTTCGACGCCACCGAGGTCCCTCCGCCGGTGCTGGACGGCTCGCAAGACAGCGGCTTTGGAGTGGCGATCATTCGTAAGTGCATGGATCTGGTCACTTTTGGCGTGGATAAGGACCTTAACCACGTTGTGCTAGAAAAACGATATCCGAGGTAGAACGAGCGAGATGGGTTTGACGATCGAGACGAAGGACACTTCAGGCGCAATCGTGGCCAAAGTGGCCAGCGACAGCCTTGAAACGGATAACGTGGCCGCCTTTCGAGCCGCGATGGCCCCCATTCTGGAGCGGTCGCGCAACATCGTCCTCGACCTTTCGTCGGTCGGCTTTATGGACAGCACCGGCCTCGGCTCGCTCCTCTCCTGCCTGAGGACCGTTAAGTCGAACGGCGACACAATGAAGCTCTCCAGCCTCACCCCCGAAGTCCGCCAACTCTTCGAAATGGTCCTCATGGACCGAGTCTTCGACATCTACCCCGACGAGTCGGCTGCGCTCGCGGCCCTGGCGTAGGCGCGCCTTCGAGCTTTCTTAGTGTAGTGTCTCGTCAATCTCAGGTCAGCGTAGATGCCTCCCGAAGCGTTGGAACAACGCGTCGTCGGGAGGCTAAGCCCCTTCCCGACGATCATCACGACACGTGGTCCCTATAGTGATGATGATCGTCGGCAAGCGGCTACACGAGCGGCTTGCCGAGGAAGCGGCGGCCGGGAAGGTTGAAGGGGCACCGAGGATCGGAACTTGATGCGCTGTGGCGCGGTGCCGGGACCTCTTTGGGTGCACGATCCCAACCAGATGGAACCGGTTTAAAAAAGGTTGGGATTTCGTTGCTTTGAAATGCCCAAGATGCCGGAAAACGACGCTCCGCACCACTGACCAGGTGGTCGTCCAAAGGGCTCCAGACTGGCGTTGAAGGTGCCCGGAGTAAACGTAAATTCAGATTCAAATGAGCCCCGATGACGGCGAAGATGCGCGGGGTAAAATAGTTGGGCGACTACGACGGAGAGATGTCGGAGTGGTCTATCGAGGCGGTCTTGAAAACCGCTAGGGCGCAAGTCCTCAGGGGTTCGAATCCCCTTCTCTCCTCCACGTATTGAACGGCCTTATCGGTTAGGTTCGTCGGGCTTATCTAGCCGGATTGCTTCTAATCGGTCTGCCTTTTCCTTATCGCTTCGAAGGAAGCGGGAAAAGATGATGAACCCGGTGACGGCGACCCCGACGATCACGAACGTCCCGATGGCGATCACCATCAAAAGGGAGGCGTTGCTCATTACGGATAAGTCTATCCCCTCCAGCCCGGCCTCACCCGCCCGCCTATAATCAGGCATGCGCATCGCGTGCGTCCAGTGCAACGTCGTTTTCGGCGACCCGATCGCCAACGCCACCGCCGGCGCGGCTCGACTCAAGGGGTTGAAGGGGGAAGGGGTCGACCTTGCCGTGTTTCCCGAAGCGTTCCTCACCGGCTACTGCGTCGAGTGCCAAGCCGACGCCGACGCACTGGCCATCGCGGCCGGCGAGGCGCCCCACGCGGCCCTTACCGTCTTTCGCGATGCTTGCGACGCGAACGATATTCTCGCCGTGGTCGGTTTCGCCGAACAGGCCGAGGGACATCTCCACAACTCCGCCGTTCTCTTCGAACCGGGAAAGGAGCCCCGGATTTACCGGAAGAGCCACCTGCCCGACCTCGGACTCGATAAGTATGTTCGCGCCGGAAGCGAGCTGCCGGTTTTCGACACCCGGCTTGGGCGCATTGGAATCTTGATCTGTTTCGACCTTCGCGCCCCGGAGGCGACGCGCGTTTTGGCGATGCAAGGGGCCGAGATCCTATTACTCCCGACGAACTGGCCGGAAGGAGCAGAAACCTCGGCCGACCATATCTCCATCGCTCGAGCGGCGGAAAACCGGATCTTCGTCGCGACCTGCAACCGAGTCGGCGAAGAGAACGGCTTTCGGTTTATCGGCCGGAGCAAGATTATTCATCCCACCGGACGCGTCCTTGCCTCGGCCGGCGATGCAGAGGCGACTCTGATCGTGGACGTCGATCTGGCCGAGGCGCGCCAAAAGCGGACGGTCAACATCCCCGGCAAATACGAGGTGGACGTCTTCGAGAGCCGTCGTCCGGAGCTTTATGGGGAGCTTATCAAGGACGTCTAAAAGAGCTTCGTGAACCGGATTCCCTTTCTAGACGTCCACCTTTAGTCATGCCTGGTAATCTGGCATGTCACTGCGTCGTATGATTTGACGTTGAGGTAGATCAAAAACCATGGTTTCAAGCCTTTTCCACCGGTTCCGCGCGTCCACCGGCGCACTTTGCGCGGCGACGCTGACCGCCCTTGCCGCAATCGTTATCGGCTGCGGAGGAGGAGGAGGCGACGGTGGAATGACCGGCGGCGGCATCACCACCTCCACGGCGAGTGCTAGTGCCAGCGCCAGCGCGAGCGCTACGGCAAGCGCCGGGACTACCGCCACCGCTTCGGCCGGAACGAACGCCGGGGCCGGCGCGGGGGTGCTCGCCCCGAACAAGATCTACTACAGCGAGCAGGCTGACACCGGTATCTCGGTTCGCTCGATCGATCCGAACGGCTCCGCCGCTTCGGATGCGCAGTTCGATCTCCTGCCGACCGGCTTCGAAGCGCTCGCCGTAAATTCCAAGGATAACCAGCGCTACTTCGCCCAGCGAACCAGCGATTTGGCCAACCTCGGCATTTACCGCAACGCCACCGTCAACATGACCGGTGCGAGCGAGCTCGTGGCTCCGACCTACGCCTTCGTCTCCTCCATGCAGGTGTCGCTGGACGGCACGGTGCTGTACTACGTCGCCGCGAAATCGGGCGATATTCAGCCCGCGCTATACAAACTGGCGCTGACGCCCGGCGCCGCGCCCGTCAAGCTCGATAGCGCTTGGACCGCGCATATCAGCCCAAGCGGAACCTTCGCGGTCTACACCAAGCAGGTCGCCGACGCGGGACCCACGAAGATCTTCGTTAGAGGACTCGCCGACGGAGCGACTCCGACTCAGCTCACTACAGGGGCCACCTTCGAGGATGCGCCGCAGTGGAACAAGCAGGGAACCCGCATCGTATTCGGCCGATCCACGGACGGCGCGATCTACGATGTGTGGTCGATGGCGGCTAACGGAACCGGACTGCAGCAGATCACGGACACCGCCGACGTAAGCGAGGATTCACCCACCTACAACCAGGCTGGCGACATGGTCGCTTACGTCGCAGACTCCTCCGACTTCGCCAAGAAGGGACTCTTCCGGAACTCCGTCGCCGGGGTCAACCAGGGCAAGGTGCCGGTGAAGCAAGATCCTCAGATCCTTCCGGGAGCCTACTGGAGCGGTTCCAACGGCCGATCTCGCGCCGCCTTGGCCGCGTACCTCGCGAGCCACCGAAAGGATAAAGAGAAGCCCGCGGGTAAGTAAGAGCCCGGCTCCGACAAAAAAGTGCCCACGGTCCAAGTCGGTCCGTGGGCAAAGTTAGGAGTGGTTTCTCAAACGGTCTTATTGGTGTCTTTTGGAGAAGGCGACCGCTTGCAATTAGAATTCTAGAGCAGCCGTCCGTCACCCACAAGTCGCGTCTGGAGGGTAGCGAGTTTGCGCGACTCAGATCAGCTCATACCGGGTATTCCGCCGTCGCGGCTCGTATCCGCCTTCTTCGATAACTCGTTCGAATGAGGCCGCATCGAGAATGAATTTGTTGCCCGCGGCGGAGACGACGTTCTCCTCGATCATCACCGACCCGAAGTCGTTCGCTCCGTACCCCAGAGCCGTCTGTGCGATCTTGGGGCCCTGGGTGAGGATCGACACCTGGAAATTGTCGACGTTATCCAGGAAGATCCGCGATACCGCGACGGTTCGCAGGTAGTCGAGTCCGCTCGCCTTGTGGGAGACAGGCAGCGCCGTATCCTCGGGCTGGAAGTTCCACGAGATAAAGGCCCGGAACGGGTTGCACTCGTCCTGTAGGTCGCGGATGCGGCCCAGGTGCTCCACCCGATCTTCCAGAGTCTCCACGTGGCCAAACATCATGCTCGCGGTGCTTCGAATTCCAAGGGCCGCGGCCGTTCGCATGCAGGCGAGCCACTCGTCGGTGGTGTCTTTGTAGGGAGCGATGATCTTGCGTACGCGGTCCACCAGGATCTCGCCGCCGGCGCCGGGGATCGAGTGAAGCCCCGATGCCTTCAACCGGCTCAGCGTGTCGTGTAGCGAAAGCCGGGAGATGTGGGCAATGTAGATAATCTCCGCGGGGGAGAGGGCATGGAGGATGACGTTTGGGAACCGCGCCTTGATCGAGCTGAAGATCCCCTCGTAGTATTCGATCTTCAGTTTTGGGTTGAGCCCACCTTGGAACAGAATCTCGACTCCGCCCTTGTCGACGGTGTCCTGGACTTTGCTCAGGATCTCCTCGTCGCTCAGCAGGTACCCCTCGGGGCTGTTCGGCACGCGGTAGAAGGCGCAGAACTTGCACCGGACCCAGCACACGTTGGTGTAGTTGAGAATCCGTCCGATCACGTAAGTGACGGTGCGTCCGGGCACTTTTTGCTGCCGCCTAGCGTCGGCCAACGCGGCCAAGTCGAGCGGATTGGGATGGCGGTAGAGGAAAAGCGCCTCTTCTGCCGTGATCCGCTGCCCGGCGTAAACCTTATCGGCAATCGTATCGATCGAAATCCGCTCAGGAGCCAAAGTGGCCATTTCGATCCAAGTGTACCTTTCAAATCGTCAGTTTTCACCAAATAGTGAAAACTGAGGGCTCTCTTGGAACGGGCGAGAAGGTAATATTGGGTGGTCGAGGAGCGTTGCGATCTCTGTGGAGACTAGGCTCGACATAGCCCGGAAGGGTTGGCAACGGCGCTCGTGAGCATCTCGGCTCACGGGCGCTTTTTGCGTTCGGAGTCGACAAGGAGAACGACGATGAGTAGCGCAACTATTAGTTCGAACGACGCCCAGGCGGGAAGCCTGCGGCAAGACTTCTATGTCGCGGACCTGAGCCTCGCGGATTGGGGCCGGAAGGAGATGCGGATCGCCGAGACGGAGATGCCGGGGCTCATGGCGATTCGCGAGGAGTTCGCGGCGAGCAAGCCGTTGACGGGAGCACGCATCGCGGGCTCGCTGCACATGACGATCCAGACGGCGGTCCTGATCGAGACGCTGACCGCGCTTGGCGCAGAAGTGCGCTGGGCGAGCTGCAACATCTACAGCACGCAGGATCACGCGGCGGCGGCGATCGCGGCGACGTCGGTTCCGGTCTTTGCCTACAAAGGGGAGAGCCTGGACGACTACTGGGAGTACACCCACCGGATCATGGAATGGGCGGACGGCGGCACTCCGAACCTCATTCTCGACGATGGCGGCGACGCCACCCTGCTCGTACTGCTTGGCAGCCGCGCCGAAGAAGACGCGAGCGTCATCTCGAATCCGACGAACGAGGAAGAGGTAGCCCTCTACGCTTCGATCAAGAAGCGCCTGGCCGAAAAGCCGGGTTACTATGCCCGCCTGAAGGAAGCGATCAAGGGGGTTAGCGAGGAGACCACTACCGGGGTCAAGCGGCTGTACCAACTCCAGAAGGAAGGGCGGCTGCCGTTCCCGGCGTTCAACGTGAACGACAGCGTGACCAAGAGCAAGTTCGACAATCTGTACGGGTGTCGCGAATCGCTGGTCGACGGGATCAAGCGGGCGACGGACGTCATGATCGCGGGCAAGATCGCCGTGGTTTGCGGGTACGGCGACGTTGGGAAGGGATGCGCTCAAGCCTTGAGCGCCCTTCGCGCTCAGGTTTGGATCACCGAGATCGACCCGATCTGCGCCCTTCAGGCGGCGATGGAAGGGTACAAGGTCGTAACGATGGATTGGGCGGCGGACAAGGCCGACATCTTCGTCACCGCGACCGGAAATCTCCATGTCATCAACCACGATCACATGGCGGCGATGAAGAACAACTCCATCGTTTGCAACATCGGCCACTTCGACAGCGAGATCGACGTCGCCTCGTTGAAGCAGTACCAGTGGGAAGAGATCAAGCCGCAGGTCGACCACATCATCTTCCCGGACGGAAAGCGGATCATCCTCCTCGCGGGGGGACGGCTTGTGAATCTCGGTTGCGGGACCGGGCATCCGTCGTACGTGATGAGCTCCAGCTTCGCCAACCAGGTCATGGCGCAGATCGAGCTATGGACCAAGCCGGGCGAGTACGCGCCGGGCGTGTACGTTCTTCCGAAGATCCTCGACGAGAAGGTGGCGCGTCTGCAGCTTCAAAAACTGGACGCCCAACTCACGGAGCTTCGTCCGGAGCAAGCGTCGTACATCGGCGTCGATCCGGCGGGCCCGTACAAGCCGGACATCTACCGATACTGATCCTCCGGCTCCGGGCTCCCTCTCCCTTCGTTGATGCATGTGCAACGAAGGGAGAGGGCTGGGGTGAGGGATGCAAGAATGCGAAAACACCGGCGAAGCTGCTCCGAAGGCGCGACTGAACGCGCGCGCCAGCTTCGCCAAGAGATGACTTCTAGCGAAAAGCGGTTGTGGAAGAGTCTCCGCGATCGGCGGCTGGAGTTTAAGTTTCGACGACAATATCCGATCGGCCCTTACACTCTCGACTTCTTTTGTCCGGAGGCGGGCATCTGTATAGAGGTGGACGGCGATAGCCACATCGGACGGGAAGCTCGGGACGCTTTCAGGGACCAAGCACTTTTGGATCACGGGATCGTGACGATACGAATTGCGCTTCCGACTCAGTGGGATTGGACATCGGGCACATCCGATGGCTAATCTTGGAGGCTTGCCGTCAGAGAGAAGGCTGAGGGCGTTCGTCCAGGCTACCTTTGCTGGTCGTCAAAGCAGGGTTTTTGCATCCCTCACCCCGGCCCTCTCCCTTCATCGGCACATGCATCCGACGAAGGGAGAGGGGGGCCCGAGCGTAGCTTTCTGGGCGATTTAGGAAGCCTCTGGTCGAGGTAGGTTTTGCATCCCTCACCCCGGCCCTCTCCCTTCATCGGCACAAACATCCGATGAAGGGAGAGGGAGGTGCTACTACAACGTCACGGTGATTTCGGTTTGGCGGCGCCAGTAGGTGGCGAACCTTCCTTGACGGTTGAGGAGTTGGGAGGGGGTGCCGAATTCGACGGCGGCGCCGTCTTCGAGGAAGAGGACGAGATCGCAGTCGCGAATGGTGGTAAGGCGGTGGGCGATGATGATCTTGGTGCAGTGCTCGGCCCAGCGGCCGAGGTCGCGCTGGAAGGAGGCTTCGGTTTCGACGTCGAGGGCTGAAGTGGGTTCGTCTAGAACGAGGACGGAGGCGTCGCGCAGGATCGCGCGGGCGATGCTGAGGCGTTGTTTCTGTCCGTGACTCAGCTTGATACCGCGCTCTCCGATGTCCGAGTCGTAGCCGTTTGGGAGGTTCTGAATGAATTCGTCGGCTTGGGCGAGCTCGGCCGCCCTTTGGATCTCTTCGGGAGTAGCGTGAGGAAGACCCGCGGCGATGTTTTTGGCGACCGTCGCGTCGAAGAGGAAGATGTCTTGAGAGACGAGCGCGAGCCGATCGCGCAACGAGTCGATGCGGTAATCGGTGAGTGGCCGTCCGTCGATGCGCACCGTGCCCGAGGTCGGCTCATAGAAACGGTAAAGGAGCTTTACCAGCGTGCTTTTGCCCGAGCCGCTCGGACCGACCAGGGCGAGGGAAGAGCCGGCGGGGATTTCGAAGCTAACGTCGCGGATGATGGGTCGGTCGACGTTATACGCAAAGTCGACGTGTTCGAATGCGATCGTAGGCGGAGTAACCGGCAGCGGGTCGCCGACATCCTTTCGCTCGGGAGGCAAATCTAGGGTTTCGTAGAGCCGGGCAGTGCCCTCCACCGCTTGTTGGAGGTTCGAAATGACCTCGACCATGGTGGTGAAAGGGGCGGCCACTCGGTCGAGCAGGGAGATGAACGCGACAAGGCTTCCCGGGCCGATCTTTCCCGAGGCGACGAGGCCGACGCCGAGGCTGATGCCGACGACTTGGCCGAGCTCGCGAGGAACCTGGCGGGCGATGGCGCGGAGCGCGGTGGTCTTGCTCCTTAACACGTTATAGGCGACGCCGCGGCCTTGGATCTCAGCCATCTGTTCGTCGACCTGCTGCTCCATCCGGTTCGCTTTCACCTCGCGAACGCCGTGCATCGTCTCGCCGATCGTGTGGAAGACGTCTCGGGAGACCTGACGCTGCAGCCGTACCGCCTCTTGAAAGCGGTCTTTGAGCACGAAGTTGCTGAGGAGCTGAAGCGGGCCGATCAACAGGGCGACGGCGCCGAGAGCAGGATTGACCGAGAGCATGTAGAACCCGGCGAAGATAAACGAGATCGGGAGGGCGATGAGTCGTTGAACATCGGCGACGACAAAGTCTTTCGCAGTCTCGAGGTCGTTCCAGAAGACGTTCATCGCCTCCGAGCTGTGTTTGGACTCGTGGTAGCCGAGCGGCAGATGCTGAAGGTGGTTCAGAAGATCCCGACGCAGGGCGTAGACAACCGACTCGTTCAGCAGCGAACCGAACCAGGCTTCCAAGTAAGAAAAGGTGAGGCGAAGGGCGATGACGGCGACGAGGGCGATGAGGACGCCGTTGAGAAGGCCGGGCGGCAGATTTGGGAGGTGATCGAAAAGCCGCCGCAGCGCTTCGGCGCCAAGAATCGAGAGCCCGGTTTGGCCGATCTGGCTCCCGATCACCAGGGCGTACATCCACCATTTGTCGCGGACGATGCTCATGTGGCGTCGAAACGCGCGGTCTCGCAGCAAGTCCATGACGCTGCGCCGCGGCGTCGTTCGCTCGGCACTTCGGATCGATCCCCTCACGTAACTATTCTAGATGCTCAAAGTTAAGCGGGACCGCGAGAACTATCGCGCGATTGTTCCGTCGTAGAATCAACGCCGTGACGATTCCGCTCTGTGGTTTGGTGCTTTTGCTTGGTCAGGTCCAGGAGTCTCCACCTCCGACGTACAGCATTGCCTGGCGTCCCAAGGTTGGGCACGTCGTGGAATACCAGATCCGGTCGAAGGTGGACATCGAAGGACATTTGATTCAGGAGAGCGCGAAGCTGCACGGGCTGGTGCGATCTTCTTCGGTCGTTACCGGATACGCCCTGAAAACGGAGCTTCGAGAGCATAGCGTGAGCGGAGAGGGAGGCGACATCACCGTTCCGGACGCGAAGGATATCTGGCTAGAGTCGGAATCGGAGGCGGACCCCGACGTAGAGGAGTTGGGCGGCCTTAGTTACGCCGTCGAGTTCCTTGCCACCAAGTTCGCCGAGAAACCGGTAAAGATCGGCCAGGAATGGGAGATGAAGTCCGAAGAGGACGACGACGAGCACTACAAGGCTGTGGCGTTGGAGACCTTAAACGGAAAAAAAACGCTGAAAGTCACCGCCACGATGACGAGCAAGGATTCGAGCTCCGAGTCGACCTACTGGTTTCGCGTGGACGACGGCGCGATGGTCAGGGCCGAGGTGCACTCCAAGGGCACGGTCGAAGATCCCTCCGGTGGGAAGCATTCCGAAGACGGGAACCTGACGGTCGAGATGTACTTCGAGTCGGATGAGGCGATCGCCGCTCCAAGCGACGAGGAGCTGAAGCTAAAGCAGAAGGTGGCGGACGAGCTGAAGAAGCTTCCGCTCAAGATCAACGAAGCGCAGGCCGACCTGGGTAACTACGACGTTTCGTATGAGGAGGACCGGAAGACCCGGTACGTGGTCCTCCTGCCGAAATCCCTCGATGCGGTGAAGTCGGAGACCTATCCGAACGGACCGACGATCCGGTACCGGTTCAAGAAGGAGGACAGCGCCTTGGAGTCAGCCTCGATCGAGGAAGAGGTCGATTCAAAGAAAAAGGATGGGTGAGGCGGTCTTATGACGTTCCGGAGACCGCCACCCCCAAACCCCCTCCTCCTCCCGCTCGCGGTTTTCTTTGTCGGCTGAAGGAAGGCGACACCCGCGGCGGCAAGAGGAGGGGGCTCCGGAACCCAGGAACAAAGAAAAAGGCAGGTTCTCAGAGAGAAACCTGCCGAATATGGGTGCGGGGACAGGATTTGAACCTGTGACCTCCGGGTTATGAGCCCGACGAGCTACCAGACTGCTCCACCCCGCGGTACAAGAGAGTATTATCCCGTTCCACAGGGTGAAAGTCAAGGGCGCGGCCAGGTGTAAGGCACAAAGTACGAAGCGCGAAGAGTCGGCCTAAGCCAACTCTTCGCGCCTCGCGCTTTACGCCTCTAGCTTTTTAGTTGCAGGGGCTGGAGTTCCACGGAGCGGAGTTCGGATACCACTTCTCGCCGTACTGATACTTGCTCGGGTTTAGCGTCTGCTCCAGCTTCTGGTACTTCGCGTGGCCATCGGCATAGGAGTAGTTGGCGCCGCCGGTGTGGCGATCCCACTTCACTCGGAGGACGTCGTACTTCTTGAACTCGGTCTTGCCGGCGGTGGCGGCCAGGGGCTTGACCAGCTCGGGCAGCGTGTAGCTGTATTGACCGGCGCCCGGGGTTCCCATCGTCGCCTGGACTAGGGTCCAGTTCGGACAGGGTTGCGAAGGGAGGAAGCCGCTGAGACCCTTGTGGGCATCTCCCGCGTCCTTGGTGTCGCGCTTCTCGGTCACGAGGATGGTGTCGGCGGGGCTGGCGAAGTCGGTCAGCGAATGGGGAAGCCAGTCGTGGGCCGGGAGGGCATTGTAGTTCGGGATGTACGAGTAACCCTTGGTGGCCATCCAGTCGCAGGTCATCGGCATCTTGCCGAGGTCGGCGTCGCCGTTCACACAAGCGACCTTCGGCTTGATCGGGGTGGAGTCCGACGGGCAGCGGAACATGTCCCAGTTCTTGATGTACGGCTGAAGGAGGAACGTCCAGTGGACCTGGTACGGGTGAGCCGCGTCGCTTTCCCAGCTCGTCTGGCTGAGAGTATCGTCGTTGTCGCCCGCGTACAGGAAGAGGGCGGTCGCCATCTGCTTGTCGTTGCTAAGGCAGGAGGTCTTCTTGGCGGCTTCCTTGGCCTGCGCGAAGACAGGGAAGAGGATGGCGGCCAAGATCGCGATGATCGCAATCACGACGAGAAGCTCGATCAGGGTAAAGGCACGGGATGTATTGCGGGGGCTCATATCGGAAAGTAAGTAAACTCCACTGCAAAAAGGGAGTGTTAAGGGACCCTTAAGCGATAGTTAAGGGAGTGCGAAGCTTTTGAAAATTCCTTAACACAGCGGCTGCGGTAAGTCACAACCAATCCCGATGCGTCGACTTGCCTCCCTCTGCCTTGTTTTCGCAACTTCCTCCGCCGCTTTCGCCTGGGACGATACCGGCCACATGACGGTCGCCAAGATCGCTTACGACCGTCTCACGCCGGCGGTTCGCGCGAAGGTCGACGCGCTTCTGGCAAGCAATCCGGCCCCCGATTTCTCCGACTTCGTCCGAAGCGCGACCTACCCCGACCAGCTCAAACGGTACGGGATTAAGGCTTACAGCCAATGGCACGCGATCTCGATTCCGTTTGTGAGGGACGGAATCATCCCAGGTCCGGCGCGAGCGGATAACGCGATTTGGGCGGTCGATCAGTGCGCTAAGGCGCTGGTGGACGAGAAGACGATTCCGTACGAGAAGGCGCGGATGCTGCGGTTTCTCATCCACATCGTGGGAGACCTTCATCAACCGCTCCACGCCGCGACGCTTTACGACAAACAGCATCCCGAGGGGGACGACAACGGCCGAGGTTACAAGCTTGGCGAAGGGAAGAAAGACCGGCTGCATGCGGAATGGGACACCGCGTTCGGGATCTATAAGGACCTTGCCGACAGCCGAACCGCCGACCTGGCGGAAGTGGATACGCTCGCGGCGAACGTTCTGAAGGATGTGGCGGGGAAGACGTTGGGAGACGCAACGTCGACCGATCCCGAGGCTTGGGCCAAGGAAAGCCACGACATCGCCGCTACGTTCGCCTACACCACCCCGGAGGGATCGCAGCCTTCGGCCGAGTACATCGCCAAGGCGAGAGTTATCTGTTCCGAACGGCTGGCCCTGGCGGGGCAGAGGCTGGCGAATCTGTTGAACAAGTTGATGGGGTGAGGAGAGGGTGTTGGGGTGTTAAGGTGTTGGGTCTTGAGGTGTTGGGGCCACGGTGGACGCGATTGCGTTCCGCAACACTGTTAAACTTCAACAGCCTGGGCTCCGCCTACTTCTTCTTGCCGAACAGCTTTACGGGGTCTTTTTGGGCTTTTTTGGAGGTGGCTCGGGCGGCGCTCATGCCGTGGCGCATGTCGTTGAGGGATTTGATGAGCCGCATCGCGGTCATGGCTCCGACTACGAAAGGTGAGAATCGCTCGAATTGGCGGGAGGCGCTCTGGGCTACCAGCTCGACGGAGCCGACGACCCCTTTTGCGCGACCTCCGACTCCATCCACGGTGTCCTTGACCGAAGTGGCGACCTCCTCGACTCGAATCGCAACCTGTTCGACCCTGACGACGAGGGCTCCGACCTTGTTTGAGATCTCGTTGATCTTTGGCTGAGCCTCCTCCATGAATTTCACGAGCTTTAGAATCGCGAAGATCAGCCCGAGAAACAGGAGGATATTGACGACGAAGAAAATCGCCGAAATGGCGAGCCACCAGCCAGGAATTTCGTTCATCCAATCACCGAGATCATTGTCGTAACCGTACCGTGGGGCGGGAGGATCAAATCGAGCACAAGCTCGCCTTCAATCCCCTGCAACTCTTTACCATCAACCGTGAAGCGACTGCCCCACAAACCTTTCACGCGGACTTGCGAAGGGCGTTCCGTGTTCCCAAAATGCTCCACCTTTAGGCGAGCGTTGCGCTTGCGCGCGTCGAACCTAAGTTCCCGCAAGAAACCGAGTGACGCCTCGACTTCGAGTCCTACCTGTCGAACGACGATACGGCGCCCCACGCCGTCCCAGGGGCGGACCACGAAAATCTCTCGTTCGTCTTCGGACTCGACCTCGAAGTGGCAACCGAAGGTCGTCACTCCGGCATAGCGGGTGGGAAGGACGAACGAGGCGACTCCCCGCAGATAGTGGAAGAGGCCGATACCGACGTCGCCGGTTACCGCGGACATTCCGAAATGCTTAGAAGCCGCGTCGGGGCAGAACGCCATTCCGGCCGCGCCGTCTGGTCGGACCAGCGCCCAGACTCCGAGCATGCCGCCGAAGGCAAGGCGCAAGGTTGCCTCCGGGAGGTTGGTGTAGTCGCGGTCGAGGGTCCGCAGGAACATCATCGAATTCGCGGTGGTCGTGGGGCCAAGGCAGAGCTCGCCGCGGTCGGTGCCGGCGGGGTTGCCGTCGCCATCGTCCAGCCAGCGCTTGTCGCTGCCGTACCACCACCAACTCGGGGCGAGGGAGCGCGCGGCGTAGGCGCAGCGTAGGGTGCGCTCCTGGAGCTCTTCGTTGCCTCGGTGGCGGGCAGCGGAATACGCCTCCTCGAAACCGGCGGCAGTCCAGGCGACCTCGGCGCCGTAGGGGTAGCGCCGCCGCTGTAGATCCATCTCCCGGCGACGGGCGAGCGCGGCTACTACGTGGGCTTCGTCTTCGAGGCCGACCGCGTGGAGATCATCGACCAGCGACGGAAGATAGGCCATGAGCGGAACCGCGGAGGAGCTCAGGACGGTTGGCTCGACGTGCCTGAACATAGCGATCGCACACTTGGCGGCTCGTTCGAGATAGTGCTTCGCGTCTCGTTCGGCGCCTCCGTGGCCGGTGGCGATCCGGGCCATCGACTGATAGAGGCAGAAGACAAGCGGATAGACCTGGGGACGACCGAAGTTGGTCGCAACGGATCTCGGATCGGGGAAGCTGCTTCCGACACTTCCGTCGCCAGGATTCTGGAGGTCGTCCTCTACGAAGTCGGTCAGGTACCGGTCGAGGACGGCGATCTGTTCTTCGGCCGGGTAGATCGTGTTCTTTTCGGCGAGAAAGAGCGCATCGGCGAGGCTCGATTCGATTCCGAAGGGAGAAACGTAGGCGTCGGGCTCGTTGATCGGGAGGGTCGAGACGTTGTCGGCGGGCAGGATCGCGTTTTCCAGGGCCCCAGTTTCTTTAAAGACCTGATGCTTGACGATCCAGTCGGCTCGGGCGTGGATTAGGTCGACGATAGCCGGGGTGAAGAGGAGCTGACACTCGCTGACCCGGCCCAAGGTGTCCTCGAAAGCCACGGTAATGGGGCCTGGCTCGGCTGGTTTGACGAAGCAGAAGCCGCCTTCGTCGTCGGAGTCGGTCTCGAGCTCCATCTCGGTGCTGCTGAGAAAGCGAGTCGGAGTGGCGCCGGCAACTTCAACCGCGATACCGACCTCGAAGGGGGCGACCGCGCTTGGGAAGAGCCGCATCGCGGGGCGACCGCAGGCGGCGAGGGTGGCGCTCAGGTTGTCGGTTCGGTCGCGGTCGACCGGGACGAAACGCATCTGGAAGATGCGTTCTTCGCCGGGCTCTAGTACGACCGAGGTGTGAC
The DNA here is from genome assembly GCF_000724625.1 of Fimbriimonas ginsengisoli Gsoil 348. Taxonomy (GTDB): domain Bacteria; phylum Armatimonadota; class Fimbriimonadia; order Fimbriimonadales; family Fimbriimonadaceae; genus Fimbriimonas; species Fimbriimonas ginsengisoli. The sequence goes on from NZ_CP007139.1 coordinate 3,904,660, forward strand.
CGCCGAACCACTCGCCCCAACCTTCGCGCTCGATCGCGGCGCGGCTGTGGGCGTAGACGACGGGAATCCCTTCCCAACGGAAGGGGGTGTGGAGAGAGCCGGGGACGTGATTGAAAAACTCCCAGGTGGTGTCGCCACCGGGGAAGATGAGGAGGCCGGGTGGGCGAGCGTTGAGCCGCTGGGCGAAGACGTAGCTGGCGGCGCCGCCGATGAATTTGTGGACGTGGAGACGGTCGGAGAACATGTCCCGCGTCCCTTTGTCGGTGCGGGCGAACCCTTCGAGCACGTTGTTCAGGGCGAGGGGGAAGCCGAGCTCGCCAATCTCGACGCTTCGGCGGCTTCGGTTCAGGATGCGTACATCCCAGGCAATCTGCGGAATGGCCCCCGGAATCTCGTAAAAGCGGCCCGTGGCGCTGAGCTCCTCCAGGAAAGCGAATTCATAGCTGAAGGCGACGATCCGGCCGTCTTCGTCGTCTTCGAGCGGCTCGGCGCGGGTGTTGCGGCTCACGATCCACGGATCTTCCGGGTGGGTGCGCGCTCCCAGGAGGATGGTGCCGGGGAAGTAGTCGTCGGTTAGCTCCTCGCCCATGTTCATGGGGGGAGCCACGAACTGGAATTCCTCGCTCTCGTCCGGCGCGTTCGGGTCGCTAGCCCAGAGCTGTTGTATTCTTCCGCCGGGGCCAAACTCCATTGAGATGAGCGACCCGGTTAGCTCCTGCCGGTCGAGGCTAAAGTCGTCCATTGGGGAACGGCAGGTTACCTTGGGAAGGGGGTGTTGCGGTGTCACGGTGTTGGGGTGTTACGGTGTTGAGGTCGAGTAGCCTTTCCTCCAGCAATCCAGCAATCCAGCAATCCAGCAATCCAGCAATCCGATGGGGTATCTTCTCCTCTTGCCGCCGACCTTAACGGAGCGGTGGAGAGAGAAAATGGCGAAGATCTGTCAGGTTAGCGGGAAGAAAGGCAACACGTCTGCGAAGTACATCAGGAACCAGCACTCCCAGGGCTGGAAGTACAAGGCGCCCCACAAGAACCGCATCCAGCAGGCGAACCTCCAGACGGTGCGTCTGAAGACCCCGACCGGCACTTACCGGCTTACGGTGGCGACCTCCGTCATTAAGTCGGCCGAGTTCAACATGGTTGCCTGCGGCCTCAAGCCGATCCCGAAGGCTTGGCTCAAGAAAGCCACCTACGGCATCTAAGATTCCGTCTTCGTCCGTTTTCGACGCCGCCGATCTGGCGGCGTTTTTGTTTTACGGGGTCGGTCTGCCGTACTTCGTACGGCGGGCGGCACACGTGGGTGCCGGCTACACGGCTTTGCCGTAGGGATTCGGAGGGGAGGCCGCTCCGGAGAGCGGCGGTCCGCCGGACGGGACTCCCTCACCCTCACCCCCAACCCCCTCTCCCTCGTTCGGCACATACATCCGAAGGAGGGAGAGGGGGCTCCGGTCGGATTCTAGAGAGGTCCTTCGGAGTAACCTTTGGGGAAGGTATGAGCACTCGGATTGAGAAGGATACGATGGGTGATGTCGCGGTGGACGACTCGCGATATTGGGGAGCGCAGACTCAGCGGTCCATTCAAAATTTTCCAATCGGGCAGGACCGGTTTAAGATGCTTCCTTCCATCGTTCGTGCGATGGGGATTCTCAAGAAAGGGGCGGCCCAGGCGAATGCGGATCTGGGGGAGTTGCCGGCCGATATCGCCGAATTGATCGTGAAGGCGGCCCAAGAGGTGATCGAGGGGAAGCTGGACGATCATTTTCCGCTCGTCGTGTTCCAGACGGGGTCGGGGACTCAGAGCAATATGAACGCCAACGAGGTGATGTCGAACCGCGCGATCGAGATGGCCGGGGGGACAATGGGCAGTAAGAGTCCGGTCCATCCGAACGACCATGTAAACCGGGGGCAGAGCAGCAACGATACGTTCCCAACGGCGATGCACATCGCGGTCGTCGAGGAACTGCACCGGCAGCTCTATCCGAAGGTGCAGAAGCTGCGGGACACGCTGGCTCAGAAGTCGGAAGAGTTCAAGTCGATCGTGAAGGTTGGGCGCACGCACCTTCAGGACGCGACGCCGATAACACTGGGTCAGGAAATCGGGGCATGGGTCGCGCAGATCGACTACTGCCTGGGTCAGGTAAGGCATGCGGAACAGGGGTTATACGAGCTGGCGATCGGCGGAACGGCAGTAGGCACTGGGCTTAACGCGCATCCGAAATTCGGTGATTTGGCGGCAAGCTATTTCGCAAAGGAAACGGGGTATCCGTTCGTTTCGGCCGAGAATAAGTTTGCCGCGCTCGCCGCGCACGATGCGCTGGTGACGACCTCGGCTTCGCTACGTACTTTGGCCGGGACTTTGATGAAGATGGCGAACGACGTGCGATGGCTCGCTTCCGGGCCGCGCAACGGTATCGGCGAGATCACGATTCCTGAGAACGAACCCGGCAGCTCGATCATGCCGGGGAAGGTGAATCCGACTCAGAGTGAGGCGCTGACGATGGTCGCGGTACAGGTCTTCGGGTGCGACGCGGCAGTGGCGTTCGCGGGGTCACAGGGGAACTTTCAGCTCAACGTGTTCAAGCCGGTGATGGTGCACAACGTGCTGACCTCGATCCAATTGCTTGGCGACGCGTCGGAGGCGTTTAACGATAATTGTGCGGCCGGTATCGAGCCGGACTTGGCGAAGATCGGGGAGAACCTCGATTCCAACTTAATGCAGGTGACGGCGCTCAACCGGCACATCGGTTATGACAAGGCGGCGGCGATCGCGAAGAACGCTCATAAGAAGGGACTGACGCTCCGGGAGTCGGCCCTAGCATCGGGCGACGTGAACGAAGAGGAGTACGCTAAGTGGGTCGTTCCACTCGACATGACCCACCCGTAAAAGAGATCTATGGCTGCCCAACGTGCTCTAGTTTCTCCGCGGGATTATTTGCAGCTTGAAAGAGCTGCCCAGGTCCGGCACGAATACGTCTCCGGAATTGTTTGCCAGATGGCGGGAGCTAGCCGTAACCAACTGGAGCTTCAGTCTGCACTGGCTACCGAAATCGGAGCGGCCTTAAAGGGCCGTCCTTGCCGCCTCCTTGGCCAGGACACAAAAGTCTGGATCGATAAAACAAACGTTTACTTCTATCCCGACGCCACGATAGCCTGCCCGCCTAATTTTGTCGACGACGCGAACGGCGTCATCGACAATCCGACGGTTATTTTCGAAGTGCTTTCGACTGGAACCGCGACTTTCGATCGGAGCGCGAAGTTTGCGGATTATCGATCGCTGTCCTCCTTGAGAGACTATGTGCTGATCGACAGCGAGCGTCGGGTGGTCGAGGTTTTCAGCCTTGAGGACGGTGAGTGGCTCGTTCGGTCATACGAATCCGGCTCGATGAGGATTCCATCCGTGAACGTCGATGTCGACCTAGACGAGTTGTATCGTCACGTCGTTTTGAAGTGACTTTGGGAGTGCGCGAAGCTCTTCGCGCTTTTTAAGTGCGCGGAGCGCATAAGGCCGCTCCGCGGCGGATACAAAGCGCGAAGAGCTTCGCGCATTCCCAAAGGTTAGACGGTTTGCTCGATATATCTTCGCGACCGCTCGTCGAGGGCAGTGACGTCGACGATTTCGAAGCGGTTGCCGTCGACGTCGATCAGCATGAGGTGGGTGGGGGAGAGCCACTGGGCGTTCTCCTGCAGGCTCTGAGTCACGAAGTCGCGAGGGCCGCGGTCAGTTTCGACGTGCCAGTAGGTTGACCCGAACTCGCCTTTGGCGTGAAGGATGGAGGTTACGGTTGCGGTGAGGTAGCGACGCGCAAGCTCTTCCTTGGCCGCTTCAAGCGAGGCCGCAGGGAGGCTCGTCGGATCTTCGATCATGACGATCTCCTCACCCTTGCCGTTAAGGAAGGCGAGGTATCGGTTCGGATAGGTGAGCGGGGAAGCCCACACCGGCTTTACGGCCACGTAGGAGCGGTCCTCGCCCACGGTCATTCGGAGAGTGTCCTTTGGGTGATGAAATAGGGAAATGGTTTCGGGTTGTATTGCGTTAGGCACTGGGCAGCTCCTTCCAGTTCGGGTTGATTTTGGAGGCGATGGCGTGGTCTTCCCAGACTCCGTTGAGGTGCATGAGACCGCGGAGAACCCCCTCTACTTCGAAGCCGAGCTTGGCGAGAACTCGGGCAGAGACGGTGTTACGGGGCATGTAGCATGCTTCGACGCGATGCATGTGTAAGGAATCGAAACAGAACTCGACCAGAGCCGCGGTCGCCTCGGAGGCGAGACCGGCGCCGCAGTATCGTTGGTCGAACCCGTAGCCGATCTCGCAGGATGAGTTCGGATATTTGTTGACGCTGCGTACGACGACCATACCGACCGGCCCGACGCCGTCCAGCAGGTACGCCCAGAAGCGATACACGCTCCCCTCTTGGGCGAGCTGGCGTTCCTTTTCGATTCGCTCGGCCCAAAACTCTAGCGTGTGCGAGTTGTCGGGGAGGGGAGGGAGGTACGCCTTGAAGTGCTCGTCGTTGCGAGCGTAGAACTCGGCAATAGCCGATGCATCCTCGGCAACGGCGCTGCAGAGGACCATACGCTCGGTTCTGAACTCCGGAATCACTTGCCCCTCTCCAGCACAACCAAGTAATGCCAGGCTTCCCGCAATCGATCCGATGACAATGGAGCGCCGTCGATCTCCATCAGCGACGTCTGCAGGCCGGCGCTACTGGCCAGACGCACAAAGTCGGCGGGGAAGTAGCAGCGGATGAACTGGGTGATCCTTAGATCCTCCAGCCGGCGGCCGTCCTCATCGCTGAGAGGGCACCACTCGTCTTGGGCCACGGCCGTAATTGGATCGAACCACATGCGCCGATTCTGCCGGTAGGCATGGGTCGAGTGATTTCGATCCAGCGTTTGGTCGCGGCCGTGCGCGGCCGCCCAGGGTAGGGGGCAGAAAATGTCGAGAATCGCGATTCCGCCGGGCGCGAGCCAGTCGTTGGCGATTCGGTGAAGAAGGCGTAGATTGTCTTCGTCGTCTCCGATGCCGAATCCGTCCCAGCAGGCGACGACGTCAAACCGTTGCCCGAGGTCGACGGTGTGTTGATCTTCCGCCACTACCGTCAGGCGGCCGGGAGCCGCCTGATTGACGAGACGGCGGGCGTTCTCGGACTGGATGGGCGCGAAGTCCAGCGCGGTCACGTCGTAACCGGCTTGGGCGGTTGCCAAGGCGGCGCCTCCGTGGCCGCTCTGGATCTCCAGGACGGCGCGCCGGTCCGGGCCGGCCAAGCGGGCGATGGTCTGCGCTCGCTTGCGGCCCGATTCGGCGTTTTCTTCGCCGCTCCAGAACGAGCCACCGGTCGTGTAGTACGCCTTCGCCCATTCGGAGTTTTTTGGAGGGGCGATCATGCGCCGGCTCCGATTCCGAGAATCTCGTTGAGAGCGGTTTGCGACTCGACGAGTTTGAAGAAGACCCCTTGCTTCTCCATTAGCTCCTCATGGGTGCCGATCTCGGCGATCTCGCCTTTTTCGAGCACCACGAGGCGCGAAGCGTTGCGAAGGGTCGACAGCCGGTGAGCGATCGCAAACGTCGTCCTGCCCTTGATGAGCCGTCCAATCGCTTCTTGGATCTGCTTTTCCGTTTCGACATCCACGGACGAGGTTGCTTCGTCGAGGATGAGGATGCGGGGGTTGTGCAGGATCGCGCGGGCGATCGACACGCGCTGGCGCTCGCCGCCCGAGAGCTTCGACCCTCGCTCGCCGACCATGGAGTCGTAGCCGTCCGGCTTCGCGAGGATGAAGTGATGCGCGTTGGCCGCCTTGGCGGCTTCTACGACCTCTTCGAACGACGCCCCGGGTTTGCCGTAGGCGATGTTCTCACCCACGGTGCCGTTGAACAGGAAAGGCTCCTGGAGCACGATTCCGATCTGCTGGCGCATGTCCTGGAGCGCGATGTCGCGGTAATCGACGCCGTCGATCTTGAGGGTGCCGGCGTCCGGCTCGTAGAAACGGCAGATCAGATTGATCGTGGTCGATTTTCCGGCTCCGCTCTTGCCGACGAGGCCGATCATCTCGCCTGGCGCGGCGGTGAAGGTGATCCCTTTTAGGACCGGATTCGACTTGTCGTAACCGAACCGGACGTTCTCGAACGCCACCTCGCCTTCGATCGCGTGGTGGGATCCCTGGTCGCCGTACTTCTCGGTGTCGGTGTCCATCACCTCGAAGATCCGCTCGGCGCCGGCCATGGCTCGACTGAACCATTGGTTGACGGCGGAAAACCATTGAAGCGGTCCGTATACGAGAGCCATGTAGGCGTTGATCCGCCAGAACTCGCCCAACGTGAGCTTGCTTTGGTAGACCATGTAGCCGCCGACCGTCCAAAGAATCAGGTTCCCGAGGGCGGTGAAGAACGTCATTGCGCCGAAGATCGTGTACCAGCGAGCGTCTACGCGGATGCCCGCGTCTCTTAGCTCTTGGTTCCGGGTTCGGAACTTGTCGTACTCGGTGTCTTCCTTGGCGAACGCTTTGACGACGCGAATCCCTTGCAGCGACTCGTTGAGGTGAGTGTGGAAGCGAGCCCACTTCTGACCCACGCGGTGGAACATCTGGGACATCGGCTTCCAGAAGAAAGCACCGATGCCGATGACTACGGGGACCGGAGCCAGGATGCAGGCGGCCAGGAAGGCGTTGGTCCAGAAGAGGAAACCAACGATACCGATAAGGGTAAGTCCGTTCAAAAGCAGGTACGGCACCCCTTCGACGAGGAAGCCCCACACCCGGTCGGTATCGCTGGTAACTCGCGACGCGATGGCGCCGACCTGTTTCTTGTCGAAGAATGTGAGCTGCAGGAATTCGATCGCGCGGTAGACCGCGGAGCGGAGATCGGCGGCGATGTTACCGGCTAGATAGGCGATGGTGCGGCCATTCACGATTTGAATGGTCGAGTTCACAATGAGCACTCCCAGCCAGCACGCCATGAGGGTCCAGAGGAGACCCAGGTCGCGGTGAGCGGTGAGAACACTATCGATCAGCTTGCCTTGGATAAGCGGAGGCAAGAGGTTCAGCAGGGTGGTGGCAAGCGACAGGGCCGCCAGGCTCCATGCCTGCTTTCGGTACGGCTTCATGAAGCCGCTGATGCGCAGCATCGTTTTTCCGCGGTTTACACAGGCGGGGCAGACGCCGTCTTTCTCCGGTAACAGCCGGTTGCACTTGGCGCATCGAAGCCGCTCCTCCTTCAGAGTGATGAGAAGGGGCTCGCCTTTCGCGAGCTGCTCGATTCCGCGGGCGGCCTCGCTGAACTTGGCGGCGATGGTTAAAGAGTAGGAAAGCAGAACGATGAGCTCGCCCGACTTGGTGACGACCTCGAGGCGTCCACCGCCGACAAGCGGTTCGTTCCGGGCAGATTTGATTTCTGCGATCGGCACGCGACACGATATGGCGCCGTTCGGCTCCACCACTTGGGCGGCCTCGCGGCTTACTTCCAGGGTTCGGTGGCCGAAAACGCCGTCGCCGGCAAAGTCGGCCACCAAACGTATAAGTACCTCGTCTTGGGGCGAAGGGAGCTTCTCGGGCTCGCTCGCCAGGGTAACGGTTTCCATGTGGGTTCCTCCTTGGGGGAACTCCAAGCGGTATGGGCGCCGCGGAAACCCGAGCGGCAAGCGGCGAAGGCTGGGGGCGAGCGCGTACACTTTCGCGCTTCGCACGGGCAGCGGGCCGCTCGAACCGAAAGGGCCCGAGGTGCGGAGGGTCTGAACTATGACGGGATATCGTCGGCCGTTCGGCCGCTTCGCTTCCCTTTCCTTGTCGTGGAGCTCAACTCGCGGAAACGAGGAACCCTAAAGATCGTCCAGGCAGAACACGTTTTTATAGCTCCGGCGAAAGCGCGTGCCCTTGGGAAAGAAACCTTACCGCAATTTCGCCGCCAGCAGAAAGTGTTTGGAAGCATTTTTTGCGCGATAACTCGAATACCCCAATCATTGGCCTCATGAATCTAGGAAGATACGCCAAGTTGTAAGGGAGACATTCAGTTTTCCTGAAACGAATTCGATATGGTTTCATTGCCTGCCGACGCGCTACCCCCTGTTCTGGTGGTAGAGGATGATCCTGTAACCGCAATTCTATTGCGAAGGCATCTGGAGGCGCAGGGGTACGCCGTAGACGAGGCGACCGACGGAATCCTCGCCTTGGAGATGCACCGGAAGAAGCCTTACCGCATCGTGGTTTCCGACTGGATGATGCCGAGCATGGACGGCGTCTCGTTGTGTCGAGAATTTCGCAGCCTTGGGGGCTCGTACGTTTATTTCGTCTTGTGCTCGGCTCGTACGGACCGGTCGGATCGGACAGAGGCGTTCGAGGCGGGAGTGGACGACTTTCTCACCAAGCCAATCGACCGGGGAGAACTCGCGTCGCGGCTGATCGTCGCGCGAAGGATCCTCTCTTCGGAAGACGTTCTTCGACGCCAACGCAAGCAGCTTGAAGAAACGGCTCGCCGGTTGGCAGAAGGAAACGTGGAGCTTCGGGCTCTTTCAAGAAAGTATGCGGGGCTATTCGACGGATTGCCGGTCGCGTGTTTTACCTTCGATTCCGAAGGGCTCGTCCGGGAGTGGAATCGGGAGGCGGAAGTGGCTTTTGGCATTCGGGCGGACGTTGCCGCGGGCGCGCCGGTTTGGAATGTTCTGGGAGGAGCGGACGAAGACGCTTGGTCGGAGGAGCGAGCGCGGCTTCTTATGCTCGGCTCGGGAGGAGACGCCCTCGACTGGTCGCTACGTAGCTCGGATGGTCAGGAAAAGAACTTTGCGGCGAATATCATTTGCGTCCGAGACGACGCGGGCCGGCCGATCGGAGTGGTCTGCGCAAATGTCGATATTACGGCGCGGAAGCGGGCGGAGGCGCAAATCGCCGATTTTGCCCGCCAAGTAAATGCGCAGAAGGTGGAGTTGGAGGCGATGAATCACCAACTCAACCATTTGGTTATCACAGACGAACTCACGGGCCTCGCCAACCGGCGGCACTTCCGCGAGATGCTGATCAGCATCATCGCCGGGCATAAGGAGGTTCCGATCTCGCTGCTGCTGCTCGACTTGGACCATTTTAAGCGGGTCAACGATGCGCGAGGGCACCTCGCGGGTGACCAGGTGCTTCGACAATTCGCGCAGGTTTTGCGCCGCAATGCGAACGAGGGTGAACTGCTGGTTCGATACGGCGGGGAAGAGTTCGCGGTTCTCATCGTTGGCGCCGACCAAGAGTCGGCCGAGCTGGCGGGGGAGCGATATCGAAGGTCGGTGGAAAAGGAAGATTTGGCCGGTCTGGGAGTGACCACCAGCGTTGGGGTCGCAACCGCTTTCGCCTCGGAGACGAGTATCGACGACCTTGTGGGGCGAGCTGACGCGGCACTCTATACCGCCAAAGAGTCGGGCCGAAACCGAGTTTGCACGGCCGATCCGGCATTCGCTGCGCGATTCTATTGATGGTACGCCGTTGCCTATTGCATTTTTTCCTTCGGAACAGAGAATCTGTTGGTGCACTCTATCGTTAGAGACCATGGAGGTAATTGGATGAGGAAGTCTTGGATCGCGAAGGCGGCAGTGGCCGCATCGGTTTTGGCATGTGTCGGAGTTGCGAATGCGCAGACGAACGGCCCTTCGGGCATTTCGGCTCGCATCGGCGTTTTCTTTCCGACGAACGATTTGGCGAGAGACATCGGCAAGACCTGGTTTGCCTTCGGCGCGGACTATAAGTTGAAGGAGATTCCGGCCCCGGAAGCGAACGGCCACGTTTCTTACATAAGCATCACGGGCGACTACTATGAGAAGGATGGCGTCCGGGCGATTCCGATCGCGCTGAACTATAACATCCGCGTGAACCAACTCGTGTTCTCGGCAGGTCTAGGCGTGGATTTCGTGCGCATCGGCACGAGCTCGACCGGTCTTAGTGGCCAATTGGGTGCGACGTACGAGTTCGCGAACAGCGGCTCCACGAGCTACAACCCGTTCTTCGTCCAGGCGAAGTACTTCTTCAGCTCCAAGAGCGACCTGAACGGATTCGGCGTTTACGCCGGCTATCGCTTCTAAGCGAAGCTAAACGACCAAAAGAGAGAGGGAGCGAAACGCGGTTTCGCTCCCTCTCTCTTTTGGTGTTAGTTGCCCGAAACAGAGTCGATTCCACGAAACATGGCCCGTAGCCGGTCGACGATCTCGGTTGGCAGGGGTGGGAGGTTGATTGCGCGCGCATTCTCCCGTAAATGGTCGATGCTTCCGGTGCCGGTCAAGATCACGTCGAGGCCGGGTTCCCAGCGACAGAACCGGTAAGCAGCTTCGGTGACGCTGGAGGCGCCACCTTCTTTCACTAAGAAGCCGAGCGGGTCTTCGGGGTTGAAGCTCTTCGGATCGATGAGTCCTTCGGCGGCGAGCTTTGACATTAGGTCGCTAAGCGCTGCCGGATGGCTTAGGGCGCGCCGAACGGCGAACATGCATAACATACCAACGCTCCGTTCCAAATACGGCTTCAAGGCGATTTCACGGGCCGATTGATTGAGAATGTTGAACCCGACCATGACCACGTCCCAGCAGTCGTCGCGCACGGCCAGTTTGAGCATCTCATGGGTTGGATCCGGGCCAAACGCCTCAGTGACCCCGACGAAGCGGATCTTGCCTTGGCGTTGAGAGTCTTTGAGGACCGGTACGAGGGCGTCTCGGGCGTAGTCGTAATCCTCGACTCGGGCGCCGTGAATGTGAAAGATATCGATATAGTCGGTTTGCAGTCTCTCGAGGCAGGCGTCGATTCGATTACGGTATTCGTCCGGCGTCGATCGCCGCTCCTGCCAGCCAACGCCGGCTTTGGTGGAGATTACGATCTGGTGGCGGGGCACGTCCCTTAGCCCCCGTCCGACGACTTCCTCGGTCCGATATCCTTCGGCGGTGTCGAAGAAGTTGACTCCCAAGTCGAGAGCGGCTCGAACGACGGCTTCGGCATCCACCTCGCTGCGGCCGTAAGAGAGTCCGAGGCGGCTATGGCCACCGGCTCCCAAACCGAGCCGGGAGACTCGTAAGCCGGTTCGGCCGAGCGTGGTGAAGTCCATCAGCCGCTTGTAACCCGGGAGTAGGCTTCAGAGATCCAAGCGCGAAGCTCCTCGTCGATCTCTCCGACGTCTTTGATATCGACTTCGTTGTGGTAGCGCTTCGCGGAAACCTGCTCCGCTTTCGCTACCCGCGGTCCCGCGAGTTGGCGCGCGAGGACGAGGTTCAACCGAAGTCCGTCCTTTCGCGGATGGACTCCGAGGAAAGCGGCTCGTCCGGCCACAACGTGCAAGGAGCTCTTCTTCTCTTCGACCGAGTGGGCTCCCAAGGCATTCAAGACCGGAACGAGACTCCCGTAAATCTCGGAAGCCTTGGGGCGCCCCTCGAAGAGACTGGGAATCATCATCCCATCTTACAACTCGGGGCTCAGAGTCTTACTTCTTTTTGGGGGTAGATCTTGGAACGACCAGGTAGACCCCTTTGTCGAGCCGGTAGGTCGCATTGCTGTTCTTGAGAAGGGTCGTCAGGGCAACGTCTAGGGTCACCTCCCGAACAGAGACCGTCACGACGCCTTGAACCGCGGGGTCGATCGTGTAGTTCGTTGGCCTTAGCTGGAACAGCATGCGTAGAGCGGCGCGCAAATCCATGCGGTCGCACTTGAAGGTCACCGGTTTCGAGGGCGCGACATGGCCGGAGAAGGTTGGGCCGGAGAAGGGAGGAGCCGTGACCGAAGGGCCTTGGTAGGTCATTACGTACACGCCCTTCTTATTTCTAAACGTTCCGTCGATCTGTCGGAGAAGCATTTGCAAGGCGGTTTCGAACGTCACGTTTCTCAGGTCGACCGTTACCGTTCCTTTTAAGACCGGATCTATGCTGTAGCTCTTGTGCGAGTACTCACAAAGCATTTGGAGAGCAGTACGGGCGTCGTACGATTGGAACTCGGCAGAGATCACATCGGGGCGGCCCGCGTCCCCTGCTTCAACTCGCCCGCGGACTTCCAAAGGAGGACCCTGTTGAGGAGAAGAAGCTTCCGCGAGGTTGTACATGGGGAGGGCGCACAGGGTCACAAGGGCGAGTGCGCCAATTGCCGATTTCCGGGCGAGGGAGGGTTTCGAGTCGAAGTGTTTCATGGCATTCAATCTTCGGCGGATCGTTCGGTACGACTCGGACATCGGAAGGGCTCCGGGAACGAGCGACGGGCGCGCCACCACCGAAGCGCGCAATAACATGTCGGCGTAGGTTTGGATCGGCACGCCGGACCATTGGGCCGTGTGCCGATCCGTAGCAGATTCGTGGTCCTGCCTCGCGCATCGAGCCGCGAGCCAAACGATGGGGTTGAAAAAGAATAGTGACTGGACCAGCCAAATGAGACCGAGCCAACTGAGATCCCGCCGACGAACGTGGGCCAGCTCGTGCAGCAGCATGAGCTTTGCGTCGGAAGGAGAGCCGCTTTCAAGGGTCGAGGCAGGCAGCACGATCGTAGCCTTGCGACCACCGACGACCATTGGGCTCTGAATCGAGCGGCTGCAGACAAGCGCCAGTTGGTCGGCGGTTCCGGAGGCGCCTCCGAACTCTTGGAGCAAGTCAAGCAGATATGCGTCCGTCACGGGTCTCGCATGGAGGACGATATGGCCGGCGCGGAGCCGGCCCACAATGCCCGCGCCCAACATGCCGGCGGCTCCCAGGAGCCAGAGGAGAGAGAGCGGATCGAAAGTTAGGTTCTCCGCCTTTTGAGTGATGGGAATGGGTGGGCCGCTGATCAACGGCATGCTTTCGACCACCGGAGCTTTCGCAAGGATGACTTCCGGTATTCCTGCCGGCAATAGGTGGAGGGTGATCGCGGCGAAGGGAAGCAAGCTCACGATCGGCTTAAGGAAAGCCAATCGCCAGATCCATGCCTTTGCGTTGGCGGGAATGGCCGGAGCCAGTTGAAAGATCGCCCACACCATGAGGAAGAGGAGGCTGCTTTGAAGCACCAAGGCAACAAACAGGTCACGTGTCATCGCGTGTTTTCTCCAAGGCTTGAACCAGTTTTCGGAGCTCTTCGAATTGCCGTTCGTCGACCTCGGTGCGACTGCCCAGGTAGGCCACCAGCGGGGCAACCGAGCCCCCCAGCACGCCATCCACGAAGTCCTCTACGAACGATTGGAGGAGCCGTTCTTTCTCCTGCGAAGGGAAATAGTGGTAGACGCCGTCCACCTTTTTCCGCGCGACAAATCCCTTCTGACGTAGTCGCTCCATCATGTTGAGGGCGGTATTCCGGGTCTGCCCCTTCGTCGCAGCGAGGTAGTCGCCAACCTCGGTGACGGATGCTCCACCGCTTTCGGCGATGAATCTCAGAACGTCGCTTTCCGACCTGCCAATGCTCGGTTTCTTCTTCATTTGCTTACCGACAATTGTCGTTGCATGATCTTACAGCAGAAACGACAAATGTCGGTAGAGTTTTTTGAGTGGTGGTTGGTTTGTGAATCGGGAGGATTGGAGAGGCGGCGAGGCTGCCGGGCGTATCCTGTAAGGGAACGATGAGAAAGGTTAAGAGCGGCGGGGGTTGGCAGGCGGTGCGGTATGGGCTGCGGAAGGCTCAGGAACTGGGGCCTCTGCGATTCTATCGGGCGTTAAGCTCGCGGAACGCTTGCAAAACCTGCGCGCTCGGCATGGGCGGGCAGCTTGGTGGGATGCGAAACGAAGCCGGACGCTTTCCCGAGGTCTGCAAGAAGTCGTTCCAGGCGATGGCGGCGGACATGCAGGGCCGCATCGAGCCGCGCTTTTTTGAGACCTACTCTATCGATCAGCTCAAGGGGCTTTCTTCCCGGGAGTTGGAAATGTGCGGACGGATCGTCGATCCGCTCATCGCCGGCCCGGGCGATACTCACTACCGGGTGGCGACCTGGGACGAGGCTCTCGACCTGATCGGAGGCAGACTCAAGGACGCGCCGCCGGAGCGGAGCTTCTTCTATTGCAGCGGGCGCAGCTCCAACGAAGCGGGCTTCCTGCTGAATCTGCTGGCTCGCGCCTACGGTACGAACCATATCAGCAACTGCTCGTACTACTGCCACCAAGCGAGCGGTGTCGGGCTCACCGATTCATTAGGCACCGGAACGAGCACCGTTGCTTTAGAGGACGTCGAGCACTGCGACATGCTGTTCCTCATCGGTGGCAATCCGGCATCGAACCACCCGAGACTGATGACGCTTCTGATGAAGCTGAGAAGCCGGGGCGGCAAGGTCATCGTCGTCAATCCGGTCAAGGAGACGGGGCTCGTCAACTTCAAAGTACCGTCCAACGTCGTCAGCATGTTGTTCGGAACGGAGATCGCCTCGGGGTACTTGCAGCCGACGATCGGCGGCGACATCGCGCTATTCGCCGGGATGGCTAAGCGGCTTATCGAGCGCGACGCGGTATCCAAGGAGTACATCTCCGAACACACCTTGCGCTACGAAGAGGTGCGGCAATACGTCGCCTCGCTCACGTGGGAGGAGGTAGAGGCGGCAAGCGGCCTCAGCCGCGCGCAGGTTCAAGACGTTGCCGATCAGTATGCGAAGTCCAAACGGGCGATCTTCAGTTGGACGATGGGGATCACTCACCACGAGCACGGGGTCGAAAATGTCCAGTGGATCGTCAACCTCGCCCTCTTGCGTGGGATGATCGGCAAGGACGGAGCCGGAGTTATGCCGATACGCGGCCATAGCAACGTTCAGGGTCTCGGCTCGGTCGGAGTCAGCCCCATTCTGAAGAAGGCGGCGTTGGAGCGACTGGAGACGATCGGTCTTAAGTCGCCGGATTTCAGCGGCCACGATACGCTCGCGGCCATGGAAGCGGGTGAGCGAGGCGAAATGGACTTCGGCCTGTGCCTAGGCGGCAATCTCTACGGCGCTAATCCCGACTCCAACTTCGCGGCGAAATCGCTGGGTCAGCTCGAAGTGTTGGTCTACATGAACACGACCCTTAACACGGGCCACGCGCACGGGTTAGGGAAGACGACCGTCATCCTTCCGGTGTTGGCGCGCGACGAAGAGCCGCAGAGCACGACCCAGGAGTCGATGTTCAACTACGTGCGATTAAGCGACGGAGGCCCGGCGCGGCATGAGGGGCCAAGGAGCGAAGTTGCCGTTCTGGCCGATATCGCCTTCCGAGCGCTCGGCGAGGGCGGTCCGCTGGACTGGTCGAAGCTCCATGACCACGACGAGATCCGGAAGCTCATTGCCCGCTTGGTCCCGGGATTTGAGGAGCTCGAGTCGATCGGCGAGACGAAGCGCGAATTTCACATCCCCGGCCGCATTTTGCACGAGCCGAAGTTCCCGACCCCGAGCGGTCGGGCACTGTTCCGGGCTCATCCAATCCCGAAGAATGCTCCGCTAGGAGAGCGGCAGCTTCGGCTGATGACGGTGCGCTCCGAAGGGCAGTTCAACTCGGTGGTGTACGAGGAACAGGACATCTATCGGGGTCAGGAGCGGCGCGACGTGATCCTGATGAACGCGCGAGATATCGAGCGGTTAGACCTCCATGCCGATCAACCGGTGACGGTGCGGAACGAGGTCGGCACGATGCGAAACATCGTGGTCCGACCGTTCGATATCGCGGAGGGCTGCGCGCTGATGTACTACCCAGAGGCGAATGTCTTGGTCCCGCGCAAGACGGATCCCCGGTCCCGAACCCCTGCGTTCAAGGCGGCGGTGGTCACGGTCGAGCCGAGCACGTTCGGGACGATGTTCGAGCTGATCCGACCCGGCACGTTGACGTCGCACCAAGCTTCGTCGCGGGATCGGATGAAGTCTTGCTAGTTTTGTAGCGGACAGCGGGGACGTTTCGGCTCTTCCAAGTCCCAATTTGCCGGAGGAGGATCACGCAAAGGCGCGAAGACGCAAAGGATCCTCGCCCGGGAGTTAGGCTCGGGGGATTAGACTCCGTCTAACCACGGTTTATGGGGCGCCTCCTCTCCCGAAGACAGGAGGCGCCGGGCGCATTACCAACTGACTGCGTCGATGTAGCAGGTGGTAGTGGAGGTGGCGTTGGTGGTGAACTGGCAACCCAATTGGTACATTGGGTTTACCGCGTTGGCGGGGACAGCGACGGTGATCGTGTTCCAGCCCCCCTTGGTAAGGGTCGAGATGTCCTTCCAGGTACCGGACCAAGTCCAACCACCGCTCGCGCCTTGTTGGACGTACGGTTGAATGGAAGTGATCGAGCTGGTGGCCGGGATCCACACGTGGAAGGTGACCGTGCTGCCGGCGGCAACCGTTGGGCCGCCAACGAACGCGTTGCCGGTGCCCGCCGCCCCATTGATATTTACGGCGAGAGAGTGGGTTCCGGCGAAGTGTTGGGTTGTGGACCAAGAGACGGACGCGACCGGGACTCCGCTCGATGTCCAGCCCTGAGTATTCGACTCGAAGTCGTACTGGGGGCCGCTCGCCGTCGATTTGGCGATGACGTAAAGAGTGACGCTCTGCGCGGGCACTGTCGCGGAGAGGGAGTTGCCGCTCAACGTGGCATTCGCCAGATGGTTAATCGAGGTTTGGGTCGCCGATGAAATCTGCCACACCGTGGCCGTACCGCTGGGTGTGAAGTTCGACAGGTCGATCCTAATCGGCGCGCTCGAGCCGAGCTTGTTGACGACCATCACCGTGGTTGCGCCGTCCGAAGTTCGCTGGGAGGCAAACGCGGACAGGTTATCCGGGTTCGGGACGGTGCACGAGACGCTCGTTTCGCCAAAGGTCGACTTCGATCCATCGTAGTTTCGATAGATCTTCATCGCAAGGTACGTCGGACAGTTGGTCGCCGGCGTCGTCCACCGGGTCGCCATGTCGAGTCCTTCGCGGCCGAAGATGCCGAAGATGTCGGCTTGGGCGGTGGCGCCGTTTAGCTGGGCTTCGTCGCCCCAGTTGTATTCGGTAATCGCCGTTTGGAGACCCGGGTAGTAGGTGCTAACCCAGGACTTCATGCGCGGGATGAGCTGCACATTGGAGTTGATCCAAGAAGTGTCGACGTAGCTAGGATCCCATAGGGAGCGAGTCGACCGGTTTCGAATCGTTCGCATAGCGGCAGAGTCGTCGTTGCTGAATTCGCCCTGCTGCGGGTAGTAGTGGAGGCTGAAGACGTTTAGAAGCTGCTTGCCCGAGCTGGTCTGGTACGCCTTCAACTGCTGCAGCAGCCAGGGAATATGGTCCATGTTGCCGTGGGCGCTTTTATCGGGGAAGGGGCCGCCCCAGCCGTGCGTGTTCGCCCAGGCGGCGTCGCTTCCGCTATAGAAGTAGCCGGTCCAACCCCACTCCTCCGGTCCAACGATCTGGGCGTTGGCATCCGCGTTGCGGATTGCGAGGGCGTAGGTCTTGTAGAGGTTGAGGATTTCGTCGTACGTCTCGCCGGCCGGATGGACGTCGCGGTGGGTGCTGTTCCAGAGCGCCGGCTCGTTGTCCATGATGTAGTACTTGACTCCGCCGGCACTCGAGGAGCCCCAGGTGGCGATCAGGTGGTTTACCCACGCGGTCTGGGTGGCTACGCTGTTCGCCACATTCGCGTCGAGAGGATTATTCCCGGTGATGTAAGGATTGCCGGAGGCGGTGCTGATGCCGTTTCCCGAGTCTGGATTGAAGGAGTCGTAGGCGGTTTGATTGCCGTACTTCGCCTTTGAGAACGACCAGAGCTTATTCCTTCCCGATGCTAGATTGGCGATGTAGGGAACCATAGGAATCGTAATCAACGCTTGCGCGCCGGCGGTTTTGGCGGTGGAGAAGAAGGTGTCTCCTCGCTCGCCCGCCACCGCGCTTGTGTCGGCGATGCTTTGGAAGAACCAGTCGCTCCCGCGATTGTCCGCGTTCAGATTCCAGTTGTAGCGGCTGGAGTTATTTCCTCCATACCGGTTGACCGGACAGTTCAGATCGGGAAGTTGGGCGGCCGTCGCGTAGGCGGTGCCGTAGATGTTCGGATTGATCGCTTTGCGGTTCCCCGTGACGTTTACCGTGATTACGGTTTGAGCAATTGCGGCGAAGGGAACTGCGGTCGCCAGGGAGGCGAGGGCAAGGCGAAGTAAAGGACTAGACGTACCTGTCATCACAACATATCTCCATCGATACGGTCGGCCATCGAGCCGACATTGCAAAGGCATGCGACGTTAGGGAGGGCGCTCTCCCCTGCGTCGAGACGACGAACAAAACCATCATATCGCGATTCTTGCTAAATCTAATCGATTAGATGCAGTGGTCCGGACATTTTTGGGGCGGCGGTTAAGTTGAACGTGAAAGCTTGGAAGCGACGGGGGCGGTTGTGGCTTTCCCGACCCGGGAAACAGAAGACTTTCACACGGGCGGGATGGTTGTGGGGGTCATCGGCTGGGAGCCGATGCTACGTTTACACGACCAGGATGGTCGTGATACACATGGGCTGGAAGCCCATGCCACGTTGACTGGGGGATTCGGGTTACCAACTTATGGCGTCGACGTAGCAGGTTCCGGTCCAAGTGGCGCTGGTGACGAACTGAACTCCCAACTTGGCGAGAGGAGTCTTCGCGTTCGCGGGAACCGTGACCGTGATCGTATTCCAAGCCCCGGCGGTGAGTTGGGCGAGCGTCTTGATCGTGCCCGTGAAGGTGTTATTCCCCGATGCCGGCTGCATCACCCATGCCTGCACCGATTTGATCTTGCTTCCGGTGGGTATCCACACATGGTAGATAACCGTCTTTCCGGCGGGAGTCGTGGGGTTCGCCACCACGACCGAAGCAGCGCCCGCGGCACCGTTTAGGTTCACGGCCAAGGAGTGGGTTCCGCTGGAGTGCTGAGCGGTCGACCACGCCACCGATGAGATTGGAGCCCCCGAACCTCCCCAACTCTGGGTATTCGCTTCGAAATCGTACTGCGGGCCGGTGGTCGCCTTGGCGAAGACGTAGAGGGTGATGCTCTGGGCGGGCACCGTCGTTGCGAGCGAATTGGACTTAACGGAGACGTCGGCCAAATGGTTGATGGAGGTCTGCGTCGCCGACGAAATCTGCCACGACGAGGCGACGTCGGCCGAGGAGAAGTTTGAAAGGTCGATGCGAATCGAGGCGGCCGAAGCGAGCTTGTTGATCACCATCACCCGAACCGAGCCGTCGGCGGTCTTCTCGGCGGCGAAGGCAGACAGGTTGTCGGGATTGGGCACCGTGCACCCTACGCTCGTATCACCGAAGGTCGACTTCGCTCCGT